>CAYZJB010000013.1:0-20490 GCA_964478735.1 uncultured Bacteroidota bacterium
ATCGTAACAAACGAAATTCAAAAAACAAGAAAACTTAATGGGATCGGCACTAGATATCGGATGCGGAACTGGCGCGCTGACGGAAGTTATCCTGAAGCATGCCAAACCCCTCTCGGTGAAGGGCATGGATCCGTCGGCGGGATTCATCGAGCACGCCAAAGCCCATATCACCGATCCGCGCGCGACGTTTGACGTCGCGGACGCTCAGTCGCTGCCCCTGGAGTCGGCGCGTTTTGGGGCCGCTGTTGCGGGACTCGTCCTTAACTTCGTGCCGAAGCCCTCCCTCGCGGTCCGTGAAATGGCGCGGGCGGTGCGGGCTGGCGGTGTGGTGGCTGCATACGTCTGGGACTACGCCGGGAAAATGCAGCTGATGCTCTATTTCTGGGACGCGGCAGTTGAACTCGACAGAGGTGCCATCGAGCTGGACGAAGGACGCCGTTTCCCGCTTTGTCAGCCCGATGCTCTGGCCGGGCTGTTCGCGCAGGCCGGACTTCATGAAGTTCAAGTTCGGCCGATCGATATTCCCACGAGATTCCGCGATTTCAACGATTACTGGACGCCGTTTCTTGGCGGCCAGGCACCCTGCGCCGGGATATGCAATGTCACTCAACGAAGAGGGGCGCGCTGCCCTGCGGGAACGAATCCGCGCCAAGCTTCCTATTGCGAGCGACGGGTCCATTGACCTGGTTGCGCGTGCCTGGGCTGTTCGCGGTCGGACACCAACACACGAGCAGCCGTGAGGCACATTGCAGCCCAACCATCCGGTGCAGCGGACGCGGTAAAGCGCCGCGCCGCTGACCGAAACGTTTGCCCGCAGTGACCCCATGGAAGCATTACCTGGAGCACATCGGCACATGAACTTCGTCAAGTCCAAGCAACGTGTTGCCGTGAGCTGATGAAGTTCCGAAGGCCAATGGCGGGCGGCGTCTCTTTGAGAACTTACGCGAGCCCGGGCCGCAGTTTCGCCTTGGTGTTCAGAAAACTGACCCACATAACGGAGACATCATGTGAAGTCGGTTTTTTTTGCTTAAGAATGGATCATGTCCGCACCGACGGCTCACGACAGGATTTCAAAAAACTCAGAATGCCGTCGCCAACATCACTCGAACACCGACCTGCTCCTAACCCGGCAAAGCCGGAATATCGAATTGAACACTTAACACAGAGGCCACCGAGCACGCAGAGAGCGATTTTTTCTCTAAGACTTACTATAGAATCCTCAAGGAGAAAATGCGAGAAACATCGTAGCCGTAACGGCTTTTCTCATAACCCCACCCCGTCCCTCCCCTTGCTCCCTCCATACATGCTGGGAAAACTCACCCACTAGAAATCCGGAAGCATGTAAATATCTACGCAAAAAACGTAGATGTTGCGGATACAGAGTCTAACCGCAAGTACCCGTGGCCTGCATTAAAATAATCAAGCAGCTGTCGGAGGCATCAAAAATACGTTGCTTGATATGCATCATTATGCCATATTTAGGCATATCATATGATGAGGTAGCGATATGCGAACCACCTTGAATATCGACGACCATTTGATCGACCAGGCTTCTAAAATGACGGGCATTAAGGAAAAGACGACCCTGGTAAAGCTAGGGCTGGAAGCCCTCATCGCAAGCGAAAGCGCCAGAAGACTGGCCAAGCTGGGAGGTAGTGAGAAGCGCTTGAAGCAAATCCCGCGCAGGCGGAACAACTGAGTGGTCCTGGTCGATACATCCGTCTGGGTGTCCCATTTACGCGAAACCAATGACGTTTTGGTAAGTCTGCTCGATGAGACCGAGGTTGTTTGTCATCCCTTCGTCATTGGAGAACTCGCCTGCGGAAATCTCAAGAAAAGAGCGGCCATTATTTCTCATCTTGAGGCTTTGCCTATGGCTTACGAAGCGGGACATGAGGAAGTTCTCGCATTCATTGAGTCCCGCAAAATTATGGGAAAGGGGCTAGGTTATGTTGATGTCCATTTGCTTGCTTCCGCACTCTTGACAGGAGTTGTTTTCTGGACACTGGATACGAGGCTGGACAAGGTTGCAGAAGAACTTCACTGCAAATACCGGCACCCTGCCAGATAATCCCTCCATTTGAGTGGTTTTAATCGCCGGTTACAATGCACAATAAAAACCGATAGCAGGATCGAGTTGTTGACCCCTGTGAAGGCATCGTTTACAACGCGCGACAGGCCACTGGTAACCAGCCTCACTCCGTCAGATGCTCATCACTCTCCGTGATCGCTTCGTACACGGCGTATTCGGCTCTGAGGTCGTCAAGATAAGTCTGCAAACGTTGCCGATGGGCGTCTTCTTCGGCGGCGAGTTCTAAAAAATATCGTTGGATATTCGGATTGCCGATCGCTGACGAACATTTTTCGAGATACGTTTTGAATCACCGTTCTTTTTGAATCGCGTCCTCGAGTACTTCTAAAATTCCCGGACAGGCTTTGGTATTCATGGGCCTCCTTACATAAGGATCGTCGTCTTGCTTTCCCGGATGTGGCGCTCGATGAGTTTGTGCCGCGCGTAAGGAATCAGTCCGCCCGCGTCCAGGATCGCCTGACGCGCCGGGGCAAGCGGCTCGATCGTAAAGCGCTGGTTCAAGCGGCTGTTCACGACCTCCGTTTTTGAGAATTCAAGTTCGTCGTCGAAATCCGCTTCGATCTCCGGTACGATGTAAAACCGCAACCCAAGATTGATCGCGTTTTGCAAAAAAATCCGCGACAAACTTCGCGCAACGATCACGAGGTCATGTCCTTTCAAACATGAAACGGCCTGTTCACGGGAAGAGCCGCAGCCAAAATTATTTCCCGCAACGATCACGTCTCCCGGAACGATCGCACCGGCGATCAATTGATTATGAAATGCCTTTTCATCGGCAAACGCGTACTGCGGCGTTTCCGACGGCAGTATCGTCGCCATGTACCGGCCCGGGTATATGACGTCCGTCGAAACGTCGTCGCCGAGTTTTAAAACGACTCGTGCCATAAGAGGGCTCCTCAATTTTGCCGCGGGTCGGTGATGACGCCCGTGATTGCACTGGCGGCCGCGACGGCCGGAGAACATAAATACACGTCCGATTTCGGGTTGCCCATGCGGCCTTTGAAATTGCGGTTCGTCGTCGACAATGCAACTTCTCCATCGCCGAGCGCTCCTTGATGCACGCCGAGACAACATCCGCAGCCGGGATTCATGATTACGGCGCCCGCTTCAAGCAACGTGCGGATAAATCCGCGGTCGAGAGCATCGCGATAAACTTTCCACGATGCGGGAAAAACCAGGAGGCGAACGCTTTCCGCGACGTGATGATGCCGCAAGATATCGGCGGCAATCTCGAGGTCGTCGAGACGTCCGTTGGTGCAGGATCCGATCACGATCTGGTTTATCGGTTGTCCCTGCAATTCCTGTACGGAAAGGACATGGTCAACGGTGTGCGGCGCGGCAATCTGCGGTGACAACGATGCGACATCGATCGTAAGGCGTTCGATATACACGGCGTCGTAATCGGGTTCGGGGAGGTTCAGATTGAAGCTGTCGAGTCCCGCGTGGCCGATCAGATAGCGGACGGTTTCCGTGTCGGGCGGCACAAGCCCCACCGTCGCGCCCGCTTCGACGGCCATGTTGCACAGCGTCATGCGCTGGGAGGTCGACATGCCGTCGATCACGTCGCCGTGAAATTCCAGTGCGCGGAACGCCGCGCCTTCCGCGCCGATCCTTCCGATCAAGTGAAGAATAATGTCTTTGGCATATACGCCCGGCGGCAGCGGACCGCGCAGGTCGACGTAGATCGATTTCGGCACTTCGACGGAAATCGTTCCGAGAGCCCAGACGGCCGCCATCTCCGTCGCGCCGATTCCGAAGGCGAGGGCACCCAGCGCACCGTGCGTGGTCGTATGGCTGTCGGTACCGACCACGAGCATTCCCGGTCGAACGTATCCGTACTCCGGCAGGACCTGATGGCAGATCCCGCCGCGATCGCCGCGGATGTCATGGAACTTGGATATTTTTTGCGCCGCGACGAATTCCCGTATCCGTTTGTGATTCGACGCGGTCTTGGCACTTTCCGCCGGGACGCGATGATCGAAGATGATCGCAACCCGTTCCGGGTCCCAGACTTTCGGCGTCAGTCCCGTCGTATTGTAGATTTCGTTGAATTGATTGATCACCAGCGCCGCGTTTTCGTGCGACATGGCGAGATCGACGTGCGCTTCGACCACGGTGCCCGCTTTGACGTACTTCAGGTCGGACGCTTTTGCAAGAATTTTTTCAGCAACCGTCATTCCCATAACGACTCCTCACCCGCACATGTGCGGCATGCCGTGATACTTGACGGCGACTCGTTCGGCCGGCAAAAATTCCTGTTCTTCCGCACGGTATTGCGGCAAGCCGACAAAATCCGTATACGCGTCGAACGTCGAGATCCATTTGGTTTGCCCGGCCAGCAATCCCGTCGGAGAATCCTTGAGCGCCGTAAAAAATTCCATCAGCGCGTGATGCATCACCATGATCGACGCAACGGGAATCGACACGCGCCCGATGCCCAAACGTGCGAGTTCGGGAATCGGGATGAGTTCGGTCCTGACGCCGGTTACCGCGTCCATCAGATTGACCGACAGCGGCCCGTCGAGGTGCGCGACGGCTTTTTCGATGTCCTTACGATTGCGGATGCCGTCGATAAAAACGAGATCGGCGCCGGCCGAGAGGTACTGGTTGCAACGATAAATGGCCTCGTCGAGCCCTTCGACCGCATACGCGTCGGTCCGCGCGTTGATAATGAAGTCCGCGTCCAACCGGTCGCGCACTTTGGCGCACGCCCGGATTTTGCCCGCCATTTCTTCCGACGGGATCACTTCCTTGCCGGCCATGTGACCGCAGCGTTTCGGAAATACCTGGTCTTCGATATTCATTCCCGCCGCGCCCATGGCGATGAGCCGTTCCGTCGTCCACGCGGCGTTGATCGCATTGCCGCCGCCGGTGTCGACGTCGGCCATGACGGGAAGGTGAACGCTTTGGACGATGTTCCACGTCACGTCAAGCACGTCTTTCATTTGCACGAGACCGACGTCGGGTTTTCCGAGCAACGAGCCGGCGATGCCGAATCCGGAAATTTGGATGGCTTCGAATCCACAGCGTTCGATCACGCGCGCACTGAGCGCGTCGTGACAACCCGGAACGGTCACGGCGCGGCGCTGCATGATGGCCTGCCGAAGTTGCGTAGAGCGTTTCATCTGAACTCCCGTGTTACAGTTTTCGTGCAATGGCTTCCGCCATTTCCAGCGTCGACGCGTTGCCGCCCATGTCGTAGGTACGGACGGCGCCTTCCGCGATCACCGCGGCCGTGGCACTTTCGATGCGTCGTGCGAAGTTGTGCTCACCCAGCCACTCCAGCATGAGTTTGGCGGATAAAATGGTCGCGATCGGGTTGACTTTGTACTGGCCGGCGTATTTCGGCGCCGATCCGTGGCTGGGTTCGAAAACGCCGAGCCTGTCGCCGATATTGCCGGAACAACCGAAACCGAGTCCGCCGACGAGTTGTGCCGCGAGATCGGAAATGACGTCGCCGTATAAATTGGGCGCGACAAGTACGTCGTACTGGTCGGGATTTTTGAGCAGCCACATCGTCATCGCGTCGACGTTGGCGTCGTCCATTCGGATTTCGGGAAATTCCTGCGCAACGATTTTTGCAATGTCGAGAAAGAGGCCGTCGGTGGCGCGAACGACGTTGGCCTTGTGCACGATGGTGACTTTGTTGCGTTTGTTTTTACGGGCGTATGCGAAGGCTGCCCGAATGATTCGCGTGCAGCCCTTACGCGTATTGATCTTGCAGGAGATGGCGAAATCCGATTCGCCCTGGGATTTGAAAGAAGAAAACGGTTTGCTGAGCTCGGTCAATACGTCGGAAAGCTTGCGCGGAACAGGAAAAAATTCCACTCCGGAATACAAGTCTTCGGTGTTTTCACGAAAGACGACGATGTCGATGCCGTCTCGGTAATTGAGCGGATTTCCAGGGTACGCCTTGCATGGACGCAGGCAAACGTAGAGATCGAACAATTGCCGCATGCGAACGATCGGCGATCGGTACACGAGGCCGCGTCCTTTGAGATCGGCGGAAAGTTCTTCTTCGGCTGTTTTGGCGGGTTTGGACGTGATGGCGCCGAACATCGCAGCGTGAACATTGTGCAGTAGCTCGATCGTTCGCGGAGGAAGCGCGTCGCCTTCCGTACGCCAGAATTCCCACCCGATGTCGCCCTTAAGATAAACGGCATCGAAGCCCACCTCATCCAGAACGACTCGCGCCGCTTCCAGAACTTCCCGCCCGACGCCGTCTCCCGGCAGCCAGGCAATGCGGTATGTGGCCATGTACGTCTCCTTCCATGCGCCGCGTGTCACAATCTACAATCGAACACTGGAAGGGTCGCTGACAAAGGTCAGGTCAAGGTTGGGTTCTTCGTTGCGTGGAATTCAGATAAAAAAGGAAAGTATCTTGATTGGGAACATTGCTTAAATAGCATCGGTTTGGCACCTGCCTTATGCGGTCTTCCCTGTTGGTCATTGCGAGCGAAGCGAAGCAATCTCATCATTCAATGAAAGCATGGAGATTCCTTCGTCGCTACGCTCCTCGGAATGACCGTTTTTTGGACAGCACAGGTTGTGGTGTGTTGATCTAAGGCTTCAACACCCGAAAATACGTCGTATCGGCAATCGCCGAACCGAAGACGCCGATGCCGTCTCCATCGATGTGAAACACCGGTTCGTGAAAATTACCGTCCGGCTCCTGCACCTGTTCGTGCGTGAGGAGGAAATCGCGGAAATTTCGATCGGCAGCATACGCGATGACCCGGTAGCGGCCATAAAACCACGTATGAAAAAGTTCGACATTGAAGACGGAAGACCCACCGGTCGTGGGAGTATTGATGACGAAATCGATTTGATGTGAAAACTCGTCCATGTCATCCGCGACGTCTTCAGAGTCCACGTCGGCAATCGGATTGATCGGCGAATAAATGAAATTCTGTACCGTCGTGTCGAGCGCCTGGATCGAAAAAACGTAATCCGCAGTTCCAACGGACCGCGCATACGGAATGCCGATCTTGACGGCTTTTCCGCTCTCGTCTTTTGCATTATACGCAAGACTGTCGGGTGACGGATCAGATACGGCAAAACCCGGCATGGGCGTGGTCGTACGCGACGTGGCCGACAGCGCAATGCCGTCGATCACGGCGTCCACGTCAAGTCGATACGTATGACCGGGTTCAATGATCCAGGTCGTGTCGCCGAAAATAGTGACATCAATTGAGTACAATGCTTGAGAAAACCCAGACGTCTCGTCCGTCAAAACGACCTCGACGTTCTCAAGCGGCGAGGTCGTAATGGCAAATGTCCCGATCGGGGCGTTCCGTGTCAGGCGAATGTCCCGTACCGGTTGGCCCGGAAAAAGAATCGCGTCGATCACGATCTTCGGTTCGTATCGTCCGCCGACGTCGACCGTCGGGTCGCCGCAGGAAAACAAAAAAGCTAAGCTGAAGAATACTAATGTTTTTTTCATTGTAATATTCATCAAAAAACCGATTCTCTTAACTCGCCTTCCATCAGAAAATCTCTGTGTTCTCTCTGCTCTCTGTGGTGATTTTTCTGTAACCAGAATATTTTTTATCATGACCTTGATCTAAAATTTAAAATTAACGCCGATCGTTGGCAGGATCGGAAACATGTTGAATTCTTTGATTTTCTCGCCGTCATACTCGAGGAACCAGACGTTTTTTCGATTGCCGAGGTTGTAAATCTGCAGATACGGCTCGAAGCTCCAGTGCGTAAATTGGCGTAGGTAGCTGACGCTCAGGTCAAAACGGGCGTACGGCGGAAGCCGGTATTTGTTGATCGTCGTCGGGTTTTCGCGCGTCCATAGCCGGTCGTCGGGCGTCCTGCGGATCGCATAGTACGAGCTGGGAACGGTGATCGGCTGGCCGGAATTGTAAATGAAATTCGTTCCGATGATCCATCGCCCTTTATCGCGCTTGGTTTCACGGCCGTGAAGAACGCGCCATGCATTTTTGAGGTCCATACTCGTCACCCAGTTGACGTTGACCGTACGGTCATGCCGTGGCGGAAACGGCTCGTCCCGATTGATGCCCTCGAATTTCATTCGTGTACCGGACCATGACACGGCAACCCAGCCCGTGACGTGGCCGGTATTTTTTCGAAACAGGAACTCCAGCCCGCGCGAAATGCCCCGGCCGCGATCGAACAGGCCTTTCGTGTTGGAGTAAATCGCTTTTCCCTCTTCGTCGTACGTCGTCGGAACGACCGACGCGATGATGTTCTGGTTCAACGAATACACGTTGCGATAGGTTTTTACGTATCCTTCGATTTCCATTTCGTACGCGTCGTTGAACTGCTTTTGATACCCCAGAATCAAATGTCGGGACGTCGATTCCTTCTGATTTTCGTCCGACGACGTCCAGATACCGACAAAAAACGGACGTTCCAGCCGGTGCAGGTACTGATGGTAAATGCCGGCGGCAGCTTTGAGGTTCGACGTTTCCGTCAAACGATAACGCAGCGTCAATCGCGGATCGAGGTTGCTGTAATTTTTTTCCGCGTCGAAGTAGTCGAATCGCAGGCCGGATTCGATGTCCCAGCGGTCGTCCGGCTTGTAATTCACCTGCGTGTACACGGTCGACTGGCGCCGGCGACGGTTGACGTCGACTCGGCCATCGGGAAACTGCTGTTCGAAAACGCCGTGCAGGAATTTTTGCTCGAATCCGAAGCGGGTTGTCCATTGTTTGGACGCATAGTATTCCAGGCTTCCTTTGAGCGTGACGTCCGAGACAAAATTTTCGTCCGAAAAATCGAACGGTTCCGTGAAATCGAACGTTGACCGAAAACGGCTCCCGGTGACCCAGAAGTTGGCAAAGAGCTGCGGAGTAAAAACCCGCGTCCACCGCAGGCTGCCGGTCGTATTGCCCCACGTCACGTCGAAACCCGTCCGTGATTCCGCCTCTTCATTAAACGTAAAGCCGAGCACGTCCTGGCCGCCGTACCCGCTCAGCGTGAGGTAATTTTTATCGTCCAGTTCGAAATAGGCCTTGACGTTGCCGTCCCAGAAATAGTAGTCCGGGATATCGTCGATCGCGGCGCCGATGGTCTTGTCGAAGTACGTCCGACGAATGGAACCGGAGATCGATCCGATGCGCCCGACCGGCATCTGCAGCGTCGTTCGCGCCGACAGCAGGCTGATCGATCCGCTGCCTTCGAATTCTTCCCGATTGCCGTCGAGGTTTGTCACGTTGAGCACGCTCGACAACCGGCCGCCGTATTCGGCGCCGAATCCGCCTTTGGACAATTCGACTTTTTTAATCGCATCCGTGTTGAACGTGGAGAAGAGGCCGAACGCGTGTTCGGGGTTGTAGACGTCGGTGCCGTCGATCAGGTAAAGGTTCTGGTCCGACGATCCGCCGCGGACGTAGAGTGCGGAAGAAAAATCGGAGACCGACACGACCCCGGGCAGCGTCTGAAGCGAGCGAAGGAGATCGGATTCCGCGACCTGAGGAATTTTTGCGATTTCCAATCCCGTCAGTTCGAGTTTGGAAATCGGCCGGCGGTACAGTTCCTCGATGCGTGGCAGAGAATCGCCGATGACGACGATTTCTTCCGTTTCAATCGCCTCGCTTTGAAGGTAAATGTTGATCTTGACCGTTTCACCGTCTTTGACGGTGATGTCGCGGACGAACGGCTTGTACCCGATGTACTGGGCGTGAATCGTGTACGAACCCGCGTCGACGCGCGGGATGACGTAATAGCCGCTGACGTTGCTCGTTGCCCCGCGGTATCCGGGTTTGATAAAGACGTTGGCGCCGATGAGCGTTTCGCCATTACTCCGGTCGAAGACAAACCCGCTGATCGATGCCGACGGAACATCGGATGGAACCTGTTGAGCGAAGACGGCGGTTGGAAAGATGATGCAGAAGCAGACAAGTCTCATGGATTCCTGTACGTATGTATAAGGTTATTTTACAGAACTACGGCGATTCATTGACGTTTGTTCAGCCGGGTAAATATTTTTTTAGAAAAAAATAAATTTTATCATCGGTCAACCGATTTTTTTGTTACAAAAACATTAAATAAACCAAAACAACGGTAAAAAATACGATGATGCTCATTCACGAGATACCCCGGTTGTAAAAAATCGACGTGAATTTAACGTAAAAACTTTCCGGAGTCGTCCTGATTTGTGAATCAATACGTTTTTTCTGGGAATCAGCTTACGGGCGCTCGTTCCCGGCCCAATCGGAAAGAAGAGGGCGTCGTACCGGTGTACTTCTTGAAAGCGGTGTTAAATGCAGATTTTGAATTAAACCCGACCGCATAGGCGACGGCGAGTATTTTTTCGTCGTTTTCCAGCAGCAATTGGCGCGCCCTGTCAATTCGGCAGGAATTGACAAAATCGTAAAAGTTTTGGTTCATATGTTCATTCAACACCTGTGAAATGACGCGCGGGGACTGTCCGATATCGGAGGCCAATTGCTGCAGCGTAAGTTCCGGGTCTTCATAGAGTCTCTTTTCCGTCATCGCACGCGTCAATTCCTCACCAATCGCCGCCGCCGTTTCCGCTGAGAGAGGGGAATTTTCATATTTCGGACGCTCCTCGACGGTTTCCTGAAAAACTTCCGAGCGGCGAAACGCTATAAATCCCATGGCAAGAATGACGATGGTTCCGGTGAGTGGGAGTGTCATGATCCACTGTTCGGTGTCCGTAAAGGACAGGACGGCCCAGAGTATCCATAACAGCGTCAGTGAGGCAAGACACAGCCGCAGCCATGTAACGCTCCTCCTGCCGACGACGGAATACGTTTGCCGGATAGCTTTTTCGTATGCGGTCAACCGTCGAAAGCTCAGGACGAGATAAACAAGGCAGAATGAAATGAGACCGACATCGATTGCCGTTCCGACAGGATCGTTTTCCAGTTGCCCCGCTTCGAGATTACGATAATACTCGTTGAAGAATCCCCTCAGGATATCCGGTGAGATGAAAAGCAGGGGGACATGGAGCAATTGTAACAATGCCGCGGGGGCAAAATGCAACGCCATCTTTTTCTGCCATCGAAACGACGGCTGGGTCAGGGCCCTGACGTAGAAATAAAATAACGGACCGTAGGTCGCGTCAACAAACGCCGTTGCCGGATCGAAATGTGGGGCGATGAGGATAAGACGCGTTTCGACAAGTACGGTCCCGAGCAACCCCAGCGACACCGCGCCGACGGCGGCGCCGAGAAAGCGGTTGGCGGTACTTTTGCCGGACGTGATCAGGGCGCCTCCAAAGAAGAGTCCCTGCGAAATGCCGACGAGCGCCAGCAGGGCAATCAGATCGATGGGATAACCTGCCTGCACGCCCTACCGTCGGCTCCCCGGTTTCCGTATTCGCAATTGGTGCGGACTGGTTTTCGGAACCCGTTCGATTTCGCCGCGAGCCTCGAGGTCGAGTTTGACGGTGACGATGTACCACAATACTTTACCGTCGAAAGTCGGCTGCAGTTCCTCCAGCGCCCGGTCGGCAAGTTCCTCAAACGTAATGCCCGGTCTGCGGCGGATGGTTTTGATGATGTACGAACGAACGGGGTCGTAACGTCGTCGCAGAATGGCCACGCCTTTTTTTCCGGCGGGATGGCGGGTGAGAATTCGTTCCTCGGATTTTTTCATTGGAATATCCGTCATTTCAAATTGCCGCCAATGTAGCCGTCATCGGGTTTTTTAAGCAAGGTGAAATTGATGGCATACGGATTCCCGGGGATAATTGTTCAGGAGTGATTTTCTGACTGTGAGGATAGGCATCATGAGGGCAATGTTGATTACACGCACGCGATGTTTTACTTTAACTCACCTTAAACCAGGAATGTCATGAAAAAAATTTTTTCTCTAATCGTCATCCTATTAGGGTCTTCCGGAAGGATAGACGCGCAGAGCGGATTCACTCCGACGTTGAAAAAGGGCGACGCTGCACCGACGTTTTTTCTGCGAACGCTGGACGGCGAGAAATTTTTCTTACGCGACTACGTCGGAGAGCCGCGCGAGTTTTCGAGATCGCCCCGCCGCCACCTGTTGCTGAGTTTTTTTGCCTCGTGGTGCGGTCCGTGCAAAAAAGAAATCCCGGAGCTGGAAGCTATGCTGCCAAAGTACCTGTCGGAGTCGTTCAAGGCGTTTCTCGTCAACGTCGGCGATACGGAGGACATGATCAAAAAAATGATCGACGAGGGAGGATACCGGACGCCGGTCATCACCGACCCGCACGGCATCGTGGCCAAAAAATACTGTCCGAAAGAGGGTGACCAGGTCATTTTGCCTACAGTCGTGGTGATCAGCAAAGAAGGCATGGTCGTTTACATCAAAAGCGGTTACAGCGACGGGGATGTGAATGAAATCGAAAAGGCGGTGGCGGGATTGTCCGACTAATCAACACTCCGCCACATTGACCGGAATGTGAACGGCAAGCCCGCCTTCGGAGGTTTCTTTATACTTCTCATTCATGTCCTTGGCCGTCTGCCACATCGTTTTGATGACGGCGTCGAGGGAAACTTTCGCGGCCTTTGGATCGGACTCGAGCGCAACAAGGCTCGCGGTAATGGCCTTGACCGCGCCCATCGTATTGCGTTCGATGCATGGAACCTGGACAAGGCCGGCGATCGGGTCGCAGGTCAGACCTAAATTATGCTCCATCGCGATCTCCGCCGCCATCACGACGCGCGCCGGATCGCCGCCCAGTCTTTCCGTCAGCGCACCGGCCGCCATTGCACTGCTTACGCCAATCTCCGCCTGACATCCGCCCATCGCCGCCGAAATGGTCGATCCTTTTTTGAATAAACTTCCGATTTCCGAGGCGGTCAGGAGGAAATAATACAAATCCTCTTCTTTCGCATGGTCGACAAAACACAGATAATACAGCATCACGGCCGGGATCACGCCCGCGGCGCCGTTGGTCGGGGCCGTTACGACACGGCCGTATGACGCGTTTTGCTCGTTGACGGCAAGCGCAAAA
The DNA here is from genome assembly GCA_964478735.1 of uncultured Bacteroidota bacterium. GTDB lineage: Bacteria > CLD3 > CLD3 > SB21 > SB21 > CAYZJB01. The sequence continues at coordinate 13,020 of CAYZJB010000013.1, forward strand.
CAGCTGACCCATTTCAAGATTTCCTGAAACGAACATTTTTTGGATCGGATCCGCTCGATCCATTCGTCTGCACACGAGTACGTCGCTGGCCCCATCAGGTTTTTATTGATCTCGCCGGCGCGCCTCACGACGCGAAGCCCGCCGGGCAGAATGCCGGTCTGATGGCAGCCGGTGTATACACATTCTTTCATCGTGTCCCAGATCCGCTTCAGGCCCTCTTCGATCTCGTTTTCGGAACGCCATGTTTTTTCATTCTCCCAGATGATGTGAGACAGCGGCCATCCGGTCTGATCGGTCCATTTTAAAAGTTGTTCCGCACTTTCCGCGGGATACGGTACCGTGATCGCGTGGGACGCTTTATCCTCGCCGTCCTGCACGACGAATCCGCCGCCGATGCTGTAATACGTTTCCGAACGGAAACGTCCGCTGGATAACTCCGCGTCGAACGTCAGTGCATTGGGATGAAAAGGAAGCTGCTCCTGGAACAGGAATTGAATTTGGATATCCGGATCGAACACGATCGAATATTTTCCGGCGAGGACGAGGATTTTATTTTGACGAATCCGGTCGATTTTGTTCATCAGGTCGTGCACGGTCGTCGTGACGGGATCCTCTCCGTTTAGCCCCATCATCACCGCAATGTCGGTCCCGTGCCCCTTCCCGGTTTTCGCGAGCGATCCATACAACCGGACTGTAATGGAGCGCACGTCCGTCAGGTCTGAACCAAGCGAGTGGAGAAATTTTTCCGCTGCCCGCCACGGTCCCATGGTGTGAGAACTCGACGGTCCGACGCCAATCTTGAAAATGTCGAATACGCTAATGGCTTCCATTGGTTTTTTTTCGACGGGTTGAAAACTCTACCGGGCCATCGGGTCCGTCACTCCAACCGGGTTCGGAGTTTGTATGCCGACGCTATCGCATGTTATGAAACACGGCCTGGACGTCGTCGTCTTCATCGAGTTTATCGATCAGCTGGCCGACTTCATCCGCGGCGGCATCATCCAGTTCATTGATCGAGGAAGGGATACGCTGCAATTCCGCGCTGAGGACGTTGAGACTCTTATCTTCAAGGGCTTTTTGCATGCCAGCAAAATTTTCAAAACTCGTGTAGACGATCGCTTCGTCCTCGCCGCGTTCGATCTCGTCCGCCCCGAAATCGATCAATTCCAGTTCGAGTTCATCCGGGTCGAGGCCTCGGGTTCCGATACGGAAAACCCCTTTGCGTTCAAACAGGAAGGCCACCGATCCGCTGGCGCCGAGCGTTCCGTTGTTCTTCGATAAAATATGGCGGATGTTCGCGACCGTGCGCGTCGGATTGTCCGTCGCGCATTCGATCATCAGCGCGACACCGTGCGGGCCGTACGCTTCGTAGACGATCTCCTGAAAATCCTCGGTATCCTTGGACAATGCGCGCTTGATCGCGGCGTCGATGCGGTCCTTCGGCATGTTGAGGTTTTTGGCCGTCTGGATGGCCATTCGCAGTCGTGGATTGTACGCCGGGTCGCCGCCGCCCGACTTGACGGCCACGGCAATTTCGCGCCCCATTTTGGTAAAGGCCTTGGCCATGCGCGCGTACCGCGCAAACATTTTGTATTTTCGTTTTTCGAAAATGCGTCCCATAAAATTCGTTTTAATCCATTTAATGCTTCAGTTGAACCTGTTCGCAAAAGACGGCGAAACAAGTTCGCGATGCGTTACTGATTGTTGAACTCTCTTTGCTCCGTAAAATACCTTTCCACGCCGTCCGTTTGTTCATCCGCATGATATGAACTGCGGACCAGCGGACCGGATTCGACGACGCGAAATCCCATTTTTTCACCCTCGGCTTTATAGCGGGCAAATTCGTCGGGATGAACGAACCGGTCGACCGGAATATGTTCTTTCGTCGGCTGTAAATATTGTCCGATGGTCAGGACGTCCAGACCGGTCTGCGCGAGGTTCTGCATGACCGCGAGTACTTCGTTTTCCGCTTCCCCGAGTCCGACCATGAGGCCGCTTTTCGTCGTCATGCCGTACTGTTTGGCGCGCATCAGCAATTCGAGGCTCTGAGCGTAATTGGCCTGCGGCCGTACGACGCGGTACAGGCGCGGAACCGTCTCCGTATTGTGGTTCAAAATATCCGGACGTGCGTCCATGACGGTCTTCAACGCCTCGGTATTTCCTTTGAAATCGGGAATGAGCACTTCGACGCGGCATGACGGGCGACGGTGGCGAATGGCCCGGATCGTCGCGGCAAAAATCGATGCGCCGCCGTCCGGAAGCTCGTCGCGATTGACCGATGTGATGACGGCGTGACGAAGTCCCATCGTATCGACGGACTGAGCGACGCGATCCGGCTCCCCGGGATCGAACCACGTCGGTTTACCCGTCTTGACGGCGCAGAAACCGCAGCTCCGTGTGCAGACGTCGCCGAGAATCATGAACGTGGCCGTACCGCGATGCCAGCATTCGGAAATGTTCGGACATCGGGCCTCTTCACACACGGTATGGAGTTTCTGCCCCGTGACGAGATTTTTGATCTCAAAGTATTTTTCACCGTGCGGAATTTTGACTTTGAGCCACTCGGGCCGCTTGACGGGTTCGTCGAGCGATTTTTCTTCCGTTTTTTTCTTGATGTAATCGACCTGTACGGAAGTCATCGGATACGTGCGGCTCATGCGGGATTCCATGCCATGGGTTTGCCGCCGAGAATATGAAAGTGCAGGTGAAACACTTCCTGTCCGGCGAAGCGGCCGTTATTGACAATCACGCGAAAACCGTCCTGCTGCAAGCCCACGGCGGCTGCGGCTTTGCCGACGGCAAGAAGCAATCGGCCCGCCATCCCCGCGTCTTTAAGGTCGGACAGTTTGTCCACGTGTTGCCGCGGAATGAGGAGAACGTGCGTCGGGGCCTTCGGGTGGATGTCGTGAAATGCAACGACGACGTCGTCCTGATAGGCAATTTTAGCGGGAATGGTTCCCGCGATGATTTTACAGAAAACACAGTCGTTCATTTTCTATCCTGACGGTGAAATCTTGAATGAGGCAGTAGAAAAAACTTCGATGGTCGCGTAACACCCTTGGCATTAATTTTTAAATCCTTCACCGGTATCCAACGGCGGCCGGTCGTAATACATCATCAGGCGATTGAACGACCGCGTCAGAAATCCCGGCAACACGGTACGGTACGTGCGCAGAAGTTTGTTCGGGTTGTGCACCGATTGCATGAACTCATCGAACTTTTCTTCACCAATCAACTCGATCATTTTTTGACGTTCTTCCGGGTCGGTGAATCGGACCAGGATGCCGTTTTTTTCCGCCTCCGGATGGAACTGTACCGATTCGATTTCCGGCGTATACCGTATGCCCGTTATCGCCTCGCCCAGCCGATTGTTTTCGCACTCGTAGGACAGAACGGACGCACCGAGCGCGTCGAGTTTCCGGTGGTCCGGGTCCGTTACCTGATAATCGCGGTTGTCGAATACATAAAACTTCGGGTGCAGTCCGTCGAAGATGGGGTCATGGGTGCCGGCCTGCGTTTTGAAGACCGGTACGATTCCAAGATTGCGCCGTTCCCGCCGGCTGATGATGCCGATGTCAAAACGCTTGACCATCACTTGAAACGAGTGACAGATGCCGAAAAAAAATTTTTTCTGTTCATTTGTCGCGTTGTGCTGCCACACGTCGTCGAGCAAACGGAAAAAACGATTTTCCCAATCGCTTCCGCTGTCGTCGAGCGGGTTTCCGGGACCGCCGCTGGAGATGTAAATGTCGTACGACAGGTCGGGAATCTCACTACGATCGCGCACGTGGTACTGATCGACTTTGATCTCGACCTGAGGATGGCTGGAACGGATCTGGAACTGAAAATGTTCGATCAGTCGGCGGATATTGCGGATACCGACGTTGCGCCAGCCGTTGTTCATGTCGAGAATCGCGACGGACACGCTCAGATTGTGGACCCATTGCGACGGTTCTTCCTGATTGAGACTGTGAAAATAATTGATCATCCCTATCCCGATCTGCGCATCACGGCGCTTTTTTTCATCGCGGTAAACAAAATTAAAATCGACAACCCGACCCAGAGAAGCGCCCAAACAATGGCCGGAAGCCAGAAAAGTCCCGCGACCGTGTCCGCATCGGAATGGCCGAGGCTGTACTGGCTCTTCGGAGCGCCGAGCGACAGGCGGACGAGGGTAAAAACGTCCCGGACGGAATTCAGCCCGCACTGGACGGCAAGGAAGTTGACGCTGAAAAAAGCAAAAGCGTCCGACGCTTTGACCGCCAGAGCGACAAGTACAACCGCCCATCCGCCCGCAATCAGGAGCGAAAAAAAGTCGCGTATATATAAAACGACGGTCAGAATAAAAATTATTCCGAGGCCGATCAGGACCACCCGCGCGAGTTTGGGCCGTGCACTCCCGACGATCATCAGAGCGCCGAAAAGGGCGGCCCCGAGGTATCCGGCGCTGGCAATGAACCCCTGCGCGAAACGTCCTCCGGTGACGGTGTGTTGCATATAGCCGCTCGTATCCGGGTTAATCACAATCCGGGCGACCTGTTCCCCCATGATCAGGCTTGCGACCGCGTGGGCGCCTTCGTGGATCAACGTGGCAAAAAAATCGAACGGAATAAAAAGATAATGGACAAGCGGCAGCATCCCGAGCAGGATCGACACTATGGCCAGTACGACAATCAGGGTCTGGCTTTGCAGCCAGGATGTTTTGACCGGTGTTTCCAAAGCGGTCGAAAGTTAGCATAAAAACCATAGACCCGCAACGGTTTTGGCGTTGTTATTTCGTCGCCCTCCGACTATATTCGCACGTATGTTGCGCTTTGTTTTCGTGCTGACGATTATCCTGGGCTGTGCCGCGCCACGGCACGTACGGGACCCTCGTTCCTATGACACCGCCGCGCTGAATGCCATGATCGACGGGCTGATGCTCGAGATGTCCGGCGATTACCTCGGCGCGATCGACCATTACAGCGACGCCGTTCATCGCGATTCAGCTTCGCCGACGCTTTTGACGACGCTGGCCCGCGGGTACTTTGCGATCGGCGATCTCGACAAAAGTTACACCCTGGCCCAGGCGGCTCTTGCGCGGGACGGCAACGATCTGTCCGCGATGGAATGCCTTGCCGACGTCCAGATTCAGTGGCGGCGCTATGAGTTGGCGGCCGAAACCTTGCGTCAAATTCTCGAGCGGGACCCGTCATTTACCGATGCCCGGTACCGGCTGATCACGCTGCTGGAATATCAGGGACGTTCGATCGAAGCGGCGGAACAGTACGAAGCGCTTCTGGCCATCATCGGTCCCCACACCCCGCTGGCTCTCAAACTCAGCGAAATCTATATCAAAGCAAAATTGTACGCCAAGGCGGTTGCCGCCCTGAAGAAATCCGGCGCTGCGGAATCGCAGGACATACAACTGCTCGATGCGCTCGGCCAGGCTCACGCGCTCAACGGCGACATGAGAAACGCATTCGACGTCTATCAAAAAATCGCAATTCTCAATCCCGGCCAGCCGCTGGTACAGGTGCGGCTCGGGAGCCTCGCGCTGCAGATCGGCGAATTCCGGAAATCCATCGAATATTTTAAAGAAGCGGAAAAATCGTTCCCCAACAGCATGGAGATCAAGCGATCCATCGGCTTTGCCTACAGCCAGATGAAAGCCGACAGCGAGGCCATCGTCTATCTCGAAAGCGCCGTAGCGGGCAACGGCAAAGATATCTTTTCGTGGAGCCTGCTGGCCAATCTGTATCAGAACGCCGGCAATTTTGTAAAATCGGATTACGCGTACGATCGCTGCCTCGCCCTCGATCCGTCGAACGACCTGATTCTGAATAATTACAGTTATAGCCTGGCGACGCGCAGCCTGCATCTGGACCGGGCGCTCCGCATGATCGAGCTTGCGTTGAAAAAGGCTCCGCGGAACTCGCATTATCTCGATACCATCGGGTGGATTTATTTTCAGATGAAGCAGTATGACCGCGCGCTGAAATACGTCAAAGACAGTTGGGAGATCAATTCGACGAGTTGGGAAGTCGCCGACCATCTGGGGGATATTTACGCCCAGCTCCGGAAGCACGACACCGCACGTCTCTTCTGGCAAAAAGCCCTGGACCTCAACCCTTCACGAACCGAGATTCTGGAAAAAATGAAATGAAATGGACCCGTCCGTTCTGGATCCTTGCTCTCGTTCTGACTGCCTGTCCCTCCGGCGGATCGCTTCGCCGCGATCCCGTAACACTCGACGGCGTCGACGTTGCGGAAATCGTCCGGCGGAATAATGCGTCGGTCAACCGACTCCAATCGATGCGCGGCGTGGCCACCCTGACGCTCGAGTCGCCGAAATCGTCCAATCAGTTTTCCGCGCAAATCGCCGTCAAGTACCCCGATTCCGTTTACGTCAAGATCGAGGGCATCCTCGGGGTCGACGGGCTGAAAGCGTCGCTCAACCGCGAAACGTTCGTCGTGTACAACATCATCAACCGGTACGTCGTTCGCGGACGGACAAGCAGCGCGGCGATCCGCAATACGTTTGATTACGACGTCAGCTTCGACGAGATGATGGAACTGCTGACCGGTACCGTTTTTCTCGACGCGCGGAAACTGAGTAACGGGGTGGTTCTTTCCACGGACAGTACGTACTATCTTCTGACGCTGGATCGCGACGGTGGATTGAGGAAAATCTGGGTCGATCCGTACGCCGGTTATGCCGTTTCGAAAATCCTCGATTACGACCTGAACGGGCGGCTCGTCCTGGAGCGGGAATTCACCCGCTTCGAAAAAATCGACGGGCACATCGTTCCGCGATACGTCCGGGTCCTCCGCCCGATGGAAAAAGATTTTTTGTCGCTCTATTTCGACGCCCGTGAACTCAACCGGAACATCAAAAGCAGCCTGTTCCGCATCTCCTATCCACAAAACATCGAGATTATCGAACAGTAGGTCGTATGAAACCCGATATTTCTATCGTTGTGCCGCTGTATAACGAGGCGGAATCTCTGCCGGAATTGACCGAGCAAATCGTCAAAGGGGCCGACAGCCGTACGTTCGAGATCCTGTTTATCGACGACGGCAGTTCCGACGCCAGTTTCGACGTCATCCGGACGTTGAAGGCGCGTCATCCGCAGGTAAGAGCGATTCGATTTCGGAAAAACTGCGGGAAGTCGGCCGCGCTCTCGGAGGGGTTCAAAGCGGCGAATGGAAAGTACGTCATTACGATGGATGCCGACCTTCAGGACGACCCGGCGGAAATTCCCAATCTGATCAAGCAGCTGGACGCGGGATTCGATCTGGTGTCCGGCTGGAAAAAAAAACGGTTCGATCCGATTTCCAAAACCGTTCCGTCCCGGTTTTTCAATTTTGTGACGCGGCTGATGACCGGCATCCGGCTGCATGATTTCAACTGCGGCCTCAAAGCCTACCGTGCGGAGGTCGTCAAGGACGTCAGCGTCTACGGCGAACTCCACCGGTACATCCCGGCGCT
>CAYZJB010000013.1:20590-41973 GCA_964478735.1 uncultured Bacteroidota bacterium
GTTCACATGAAGGAAAGGAGGACGTCATGAAAACGGCCAAGGATATCCTCGCCGGGAGAGAACCGTACTTTGTCACCGTCGGTACGACCGTACACGAGGCGATCCGATTTATGGCGGAAAAAAACATCGGGGCGGTGGCGGTCGTCAACCATGCCGCCGAACGCCGATTGAGGGGCATCTTCTCCGAGCGGGATTTGCTCAAGCGGGTGACGCTGGCGGGATTGGATACGCGTCAGACGATCATCGACGACGTGATGACCAAAAACGTTGCCGTCTGCGGCACGGGCGATTCGTCCCAGCGGTGTCAGCAGACGATGAAACAGATCAAGTCGCGTCACCTTCCCGTCGTCGACGGCGATCGCCTGGTCGGCATGATTTCCCTTCGCGACATTCTGGAAATGGACATTCAGGAGAAAGAAGAAGAACTGCGGATGATGAACGCCTACATTCACGACATGCCGGTGTGAACAACTGTGGACCAATCCACCGCTTCCGCTTATGCAATTTCACTTTTGTTAAGTGAGGAAAAATTGTGAACGTAGTTGAAGGCAGGAAAACCGAAATTATCGTGTCGGTAAAAGCAGAGTAAACTTCGTACCTTTGCCGACTTTGCTTTCGACGTTCAGGTAGCCGTGGTTTTCAGCCGCGAGACGGCTACAGATGGAGAGGCCCAAGCCCATGCCGTCTGATTTCGTCGTAAAAAAGGGGTTCCAGATCTTCTCGAGATTTTCCGGCGGAATGCCGCCGCCCGTGTCTTCCACTTCGATGCTGACGAAGGGAAGGTTTTTATCAAACACGTCATCCGACCAGTTCAGGTTCGGTTTTTCCCCGATCGTCGTCGAGTACGTCCGTACGATCAGTTCGCCTTCTTTCGGTAGCGCCTGGATCGCGTTCAAAAACAAATTCATCAGGATTTGTTCGACCTGCTGCATGTCGGCGAAAACTTTCGGAACGACGTTGGAAAATTCCTCGCGGAACTTGATCTGCTTGCTACTCATCTGAGCCGCGAGCAGTAAATACACGCTGTCGATGATGGATTCCACGTCATGATATTCGCGCGACGGTTTGACGGGTTTGGCGAATTTGAAAAACTCGGTCAGCAGATTGTTGACGCGGTCGATCTCCCGTACGATGCGGCTGACCAGTTCGATCCGTCGGTCGCTGTCTTCAAACGACTCTTCCAAGACCTGGGCGGCGGCCTTGATGCCGCTCAGCGGATTGCGCACTTCGTGCGCGATGCCCGTCGCAAGTTCTCCCAGCGTGGCCAGCCGGTCCATGCGTTCCACCTGAAGCCGCATCAGATTCATTTCCGTCAGATCGCGGAACGTCAGAATGACGCCCGTCTGTTCGGTGTTTTCGATCAGCGGCGATGTTGAAAATCCGATCGGGATGACCGTGCCGTTTTTGGCCAGCAGCCGCACTTCCCGGCTTTCGAAGCGTTTGTTCTCGATCAGCATGAGATCGATGAGCTTCCCGGTTTCCTCGGGATCCGCAAACAGGTCGAGCAGGTTTCGGCCGAGCAACTCTTCGACGGAATAGCCGAGGTTAACGGCGGCGTTGGAATTCAAAAACGTGATCGAACCGTTCATGTCGATCGTGATGATGCGGCTCGACATGTTCTGGATGATGTTGCGGTAAAAACGGTAGACGCGTTCGATCAGTTTGTATTTTTCAAAGAGGGCGGCCTGTTCGTCGAGCCATTCTTTCGGGATTTTTTTCAGATCGGCGGCGGCCGTCTTGCCTTTGAGTTCTTCCTGTTTGCGGAGCACGCGCTGATCGAGGGGAATAAGGTCGCTGAGTTCTTTATTGAGGATTTCGAAGGCTTCTTTTTTTTCGTCGAATCGACGGCTCATGGGCTCAAGGTCGGGTGAAAGGTCCGCGGCAATATGCTCAAAATGCCTTCGGTGGTCAACTGTTTTTTCGATGAGTAAACGCGTATGGATTTCCGAACGGACGCGGAAAACCGTTTTTGCCTTTCATCGCGACTGACAATTACAACAAATGGTATGGATCGATTTCGATACCGACGGTGACGTCCCGCATCGTTCGGAAATGCTGGCGTGCCGCGTCGAGCCACCGGCGAACGATAACGCCGTTTTCTCCGCGCGGAACTTTGATCAACGTCTGCCAGCGGTATTCATCTCGAATCTTTTCGATCGGTGCCGCCGAGGGACCGAGGATCTGGATCGTTTTCAACGGCGGTTCGCCGAGACGAGTAGAAAATTCCTTTGCCACGTCGATGGCCCGCTCCTGTTTCTTTGAAAGAAATCGGATGAGAACCAACCGGCCAAACGGCGGATAGAGAAGTTCATGGCGAAATCCGATTTCCTCCCGGTAAAACCCTTCGTAATCATGCTCGCGGGCGAACTGGATCGAGGGCCGCTCCGGATGATGGGTTTGTATGATGACCTGTCCGCGTTTTTGTTTACGGCCAGCGCGCCCGGCGACCTGTGTGAGCAACTGGAACGTGCGTTCACCGGAACGAAAATCCGGCATCAAAAGGCCCGTGTCGGCGGAAATGACGCCGACGAGCGTGACGTTTTCAAAGTCCAGTCCTTTTGCCACCATCTGCGTACCGACGAGGATATCGATGTCGCCGCGGTGGAACGCGTCGAGGATGTCGTGGTGGGAGCCTTTTCGTCCGGTCGTATCAAGGTCCATGCGATGCACGCGGGCCTTCGGAAATCGCTGACGAACGTGCGATTCGACCTTCTGGGTGCCGAGGCCCTGATGGACGATCTGCGTGTTGAAACACTCCGGGCATTCGCGGGGGAGCGGAGTGGCGTATCCGCAATAGTGACAGCGAAGCCGGGACTCGCGCAAGTGAAGCGTCAGCGTGATGCTGCAGTGCGGGCATTCGGCGAGAAATCCGCAGGCGTCGCAGTGGACGTAATGCGAAAACCCGCGCCGGTTGAGATATAAAATGCACTGGTGATTCGCGGCGAGTGTATCGGCAATCGCCCGGCTGAGATCGCGCGAGAATATGGGCTCCCATTCTTCCGTGTGCGCTTCTTTTTCGCGACGCATGTCGACGAGGCGGACGGGTGGGAGCGGCACGTCGTGGATGCGGCGATGAAGAACGAGTTTCGTCAGTTTACCGTTTTCGGAATTCCAAAAGCTCTCTACGCTCGGCGTTGCCGATCCGAGCACCGCAACGGCGTTATGATGGAGGGCGCGCATGACGGCGACGTCGCGCGCATGGTACCGGGGCGTTTCGCCCTGCTTGTACGTCGATTCATGTTCCTCATCGACCACGATCAGCCCGAGGTCTTTCAACGGGGAAAACACGGCCGAGCGGGCACCGATGACGATTGAAAACTTTCCGGAGTGGAGGTGCCTCCAGGTGTCGAATTTCTCCCCGAGCGACATGCCGCTGTGCCACACGGCAACGCGGTCCCCAAAGCGGCTCCGAAAGCGGCGGACCATCTGCGGCGTCAGGGCGATTTCCGGAACCAGTACGATCGCCGTCCGGCCTTTCTGCAAAACACGATCGATCGCCTCGACGTAAATCTGCGTCTTCCCGCTGCCCGTCACGCCGTGCAACAAAAATCCGTGGTAAGCCCGTTTTTCTATGGCGCGGTCGATTTCATTCACGGCATGCTGCTGTTCCGTCGTCAGGGTCATCGCGGGCTCGGGCTCGTCCGACCATTGTACGGGAAATCGGATTTTTTCTTGTTCGATGATCCGCAGATAACCTTTAGCCGCCAGCGCTTTGACGGCGGTCAATTGCGCGCGCGTTCGGGAGAGCACCTCCTGCTGGGTCAGGAGCGGCTCCTCGCGGCCATCGAACTGCGAATGGTGAGCCGCCAGCAATTCGAGCACGGCACGCTGACGGGCGGACTTTTTGGGCAGGGATTCAAGAACCGACGCCAGCCGGTCGGGCTCGTCGATGAATGCCTCGGCGAGCGTGACGAATTTGGTCGACAGCGCCTGAACGTCGGGATCGTCGAGCACCTGCTCGATCTGAATGATCTTTTTGTGTTCGAGTTCCTCGAGGTGTTTGTGCAGGTTTTTGGATCCGACCCGTTTCTGCAATTTTTTCAGCGGTTGATCGTGGTAGACGAACAGCGCCCGAAGGATTTTTGCGAGGAGAGGTTTTTTCTTTTGAATCTGCTGGATTTCAAACTCTCCGATATCCTGGACGAGGCGGACCATCGTGATGGTTTCGCGGTCGATTCCCGACGGCAGCATGGCGGCGAGTATCTGGCCGATCGGAGTCATGTAGTAATCGCTCATCCATTCGGCCAACCGCATCAGGTCGGGCGGAATGACGGCAAAGGTATCCAGTAATTCCGCAACGGGCTTGGGATTGGCGATATCGCAACGATCGTCGGTCCGGACGATCAGACCGGAAATTTTCTTTCGGCCAAAGGGCACGAGAACGCGCCAGCCAGGGTGAAGCGTAGCCTGCCACGGCGGGGGAATCGTGTACGTGAACAGGCGATCGACGTATAACGGAAAGGCGACGTGAGCATACAGCGGCATGGAGCGAAATATACCGCCGGACCGTCCGATATGCAAAATGTCCTTCTCAGTCGGTTGCGCTCGGCGAATTCAAATACGTATCCGGAACCGGGGAGATTCTGCATGCGGAAACAAATTAGCCGATCGAAATACCCGCGCTGAAAAACTATCCGGTCGTTGCAGATTTGAAAAAAGCGGCAACCGCGCAATCCAAGCGGGTCACGCCATTCCAGAATCGCCCACTCTCCGTCTTCGAACAGGGTTTGTTCGAAACATTGCATTTTTGCGCGGCCAAATTCTACTTTGAACATTTTGCGAATAGCCTCGCGGCCATGCAGCGGCTCCATCACGACCTGGTGATTGACGGCATCGCGAGTACAACTCGATAAGTCCATCCACATCGGCGGCGCTAAATCGAGGGATCCATTCCCGAACAATTACTTTGGGTGTCATCGCTTAATGATTCGTCAATACTTACTGTAAGTGAGTGTAATATATTACATGCCAAAAATGAACGGCACTTTCAATCCGCTTCGTTTCAACCCGGGCGCGTTGGTTCCAGCTCAAAAATTTTTCTAATTTTGATCTTTTTAAAAATTACTACATTCCAACACTCACTACGTCTCACTCATTCATCGCACCGAAAATGAGCCGCCTAATCGTTTTGTACGCGACGCTTATTTTTGTCCTTGCCCTTCACCCGGGTTCAGGCTTGCATGCGCAAGACCGGGGGCTGATGGCGATGCGCCATTTTGAAAGCGAAGAGTACAAAGCTTCTCCGCAGAATTGGGGAATCGCTCGCCACCCGAGCGGACGGATGGTGATTGCCAATTCTCGAGGCGTCCTACTTTATGACGGCGTGGAATGGCAAAGACTGAATGTCCCAGGGGCTGGATTGGTGCGTTCCGTATCCGTATCTGGTTCCGGCAGAATCTATGTTGGCGGGTATGCACAATTCGGTTGTTTCGAGCAGGATAGCGTGGGCAACTGGCTCTACTTCAGCTTTTCGGATAAGATAACTTCCCAATACCCGGACATGGCGGACGTGTGGAGCATTCACAACATGGATTCCGTGGTCTGCTTCCGGACGAGCGGGTACCTGTTCGTCCACCGCGATACGCAGATGACCGTCATTCGTGCACAAAACGCGTTTCGCCAGTCTGCGGTCACCGGCTCCGGCCTGTACATCTGGGACCCGGGGACAGGTCTCGTGAGATTCGATTCCGATGGGTGTCGACTCGCAGTGAATGGAGAAGATTTTACGCAGCGATATGTACACACGATGTGTGCATGGGGAAATGATTCTTTGCTCATCATGACGTCGGAAGGTTTTGTCATTTACCATCAAGGCGCCGTATCGGCCTGGGGCCGGCGCACTTCGGTATTTGACGAATCGCCCTACTATATGAGCGTCCTGTTAAACCGTCATGTGGTCGTCACGACGTTAAACGGCGGGGCCTGGATTTTTGATGAACGCGGAGCCGTCGTCGATATTTTTGACCGCCGGACGGGACTACCGACATTCGATGTCAAATTTGCAGCAGAAGACGGTGAAGGCGGTCTCTGGCTTGCATTGAATCAGGGAATGGTTCGCGTGCCCTATCCCTCTCGTGAGACTTTTTTCGACGTCAGGCTCGGGGTTGAAAATGCCGTCGATGCCCTTGTCCGGCATCACGGATCCCTGTACGCCGCGTCCAATTCCGGCGTGCTGCGTCATGTCCTTTCGGACAAGGACGGCCGTCCGAGTCGATTCGAACGCTGGGGCCCTCCTATTCTGGCGTTGCATCTGGCGAGTACACACGACGGCCTGCTCGCGGCCTCCGGTGACGGCATCTTTTTGATGCACGACCAACCGGTGGATATTTCCGGATCAAAGAAGCGGGCGGCTTTTATGCGTTCCTGGTCCAGAGATAGCACGGTTGTTTTTGTGGGCATGAAAGAGGGTCTTGGCGTGGTCCGCTATCGAAACGGCAACTGGTCGTGGGAAGGCCGGCTGCCGGGCATTCACGAGCAGATCCGGAGCCTGACGGAATCGATCGACGGCATACTGTGGTGTGGTACGCGATCGCAGGGAGCGCTCAGGATACGGTTTGATACCGATTCGGGATTGCATAAACCCGCGATTCGGCGCCTGGGAGAAAAAGACGGCCTGCCTTCGGGAGGCGTGCGCGTTGCCCGAATTTCCGGGGAAATCCGTCTCAGCACCGACCGGGGACTTTTTCGGTGGGATGACGCCTCTGAAACGGTCATGCCGGATTCAACGTTCGGAATGCAGTTTGTCAACGGATCGATGGCCGTCGATCAAATATATGCAAGCCCCAACGGTGACGCGTGGATCGTGGCTTTTCCGGTCGGGGGTGAGCAAAACGTTGTCATTCGAGCGCGGCATGACGGACGGGTCTGGCAATTGGACGATAACTCATACCGGCATCTTATGGACTTTCCTTTCTATACGGTTTATCCCGAAGGAGATTCGCTCGTTTGGTTTGCCGGCTCCAAAGGTATTATCCGCCATGCATTCAAAATACCCGTACCCATACCCAAGTATGCAACGCTCATTCAACGTCTTCTCGTTCGCGGCGATTCGATTGTTTACAACGGCGGTTCCCTTAGACAGGTTTTTCTGCCTTATCATCTCAATGCGATTCGAATCCAGTTTGCATCGCCAAACTTCGAGCGTCCTTCAGAGAATGAATTTCAATATTGCCTGGAAGGTTTCGATGCCGACTGGTCGCCATGGACGCTGGAAAGGAAGAAGGATTATACCAATCTTCCTGAAGGTCGGTACACTTTCCGTGTTCGCGCGCGTAATGTCTACCGGCAGGAGATGCCCGCAGCAGAATTGTTGCTTGTCATCCTGCCGCCCTGGTATCGCACGCCGTGGGCGTACGCTTTATACGTACTCGCCACGCTGTCGTTGTTATTCACTCTCGTCCGCTGGCGAACGCTTGCGCTGCAACGGCACAAGGTCAGGCTTGAGCGCATCGTCGATGAACGGACGGAAGAACTGCGCGCCCGCAACCGGCAGATTGCCGAGCAGGCCCACCGGCTTGAGGAACTCGACCGCATCAAATCGCGCTTTTTCGCAAATATTTCACACGAGTTTCGAACGCCGTTGACCCTGGTGATGGGTCCCTTGCGTCAATTGATGGCCGAAGACGGTGACGCCAGACACCGGTCATGGTACGACCTGATGATGCGGCAATCCAGCCGTCTGCTCGCGCTCATCAATCAGCTGCTCGATCTGGCCAAACTCGAAAACCGGAGCATGACCGCACGCTGGGTAAAGGGCGACATCATTTTATCCTTCCGCGGGTGGGTCATGTCGTTTTTCTCTCTGGCGGAAATGAGACGGATCCGGTTGTCCGTTCACACGCCGGATGAGGCGCCGGAGCTTTTATACGATGCCGACAAACTCGAAAAAATCGTCGTAAACCTTCTTTCCAATGCATTCAAGTTTACGCCGCCGGACGGCGTCATCGAAACATCCCTGGCGTTGCGCGACGGCATGATCGAAATAACGGTGAGCGATACCGGAAAAGGGATTCCTGCGGAACAGCTTTCAAGAATTTTTGACCGATTTTATCAGATCGACTCCTCGGAGACACGCGGCCATGAAGGATCGGGGATCGGTCTCGCGCTGGTCAAGGAAATGACGGATTTTCTGGGTGGAAAAGTCGACGTCGAAAGTGAGGTGGACAAGGGAACGACATTTCGCGTTGCGGTTCCCTTTGGAACCGGAGTGGAGTCCGAATTCGCATCGGTTGCCGAAGAGAAATCCGTCAAGCTCGGAGAGCGGGTCGAACTCGGTTTCTCATCGTCGCCGCCCGAAGGCTGCCCGAACATTCTCATCGTCGAGGATCAACCGGATATGCGGGTGTTTATCCGGTCCTGTTTAGGCGAGCACTACCTGATATCAGAAGCCGTGAACGGTGAAAACGGTTTCGAAATCGCGAAGGAACAAATTCCCGACCTCATCATCAGCGACGTCATGATGCCGGTTATGGACGGATATGAATTCACGCGCCGGACCAAGGAAGACGTACGAACGTCTCACATTCCCGTTATTCTTTTGACCGCGAGAGCGGACGAAACTCATCGCATCGAAGGTCTCGAAACCGGCGCGGACGATTATCTTACTAAACCGTTTAGTGCTCGTGAACTGGCCGCACGTGTCCGTAATTTGATCGAACAGAGAAAAAAATTGCGGGAAGTATACGGCAAACGGGCCGTACTGGAGCCGGCGTCGATGGCTCTCTCTTCCGCGGACAGACAATTTCTCGAAAAAGTCAATGCAGCGATCACGGCGCATCTCGGCGATCCGGATTTTTCAGTTGACGCACTGAGCGAACTGGTTTTTTTAAGCCGTTCGCAGCTTCATCGTAAACTGAGCGCCTTGATCGATCAGGCCCCGACGACCTACATTCGTTCCGTACGGCTCCAGCATGCCCTGGAACGGTTGAAAAAACGCGACGGCTCGATTACCGAAATCGCTTTCGACGTCGGTTTTAGTAACCTGTCATATTTCTCGAAGTGCTTCAAAGAACAATTCGGCGTTCTTCCGTCTGAGATGTGATCGTTCCTCCATCCCCCCAGTCTCCTGAAAAAATCACCTTGAACGTGTTTCAGGGTCTGTCGCATAATTGTAAGTTCAGATTTAAGAGACCCCGAAACGAGTTCGGAGTGACTAAAGCGATGCCTTTCAGACTTTTTCAACAACCCACTAAAGAACAAAAGCTTATGATGAAACGGATGTCCATGCGACTATTGTAATAGTCCTTGCGACCAGTGTGTTAGCGGTTCCTACTCGCCGTTTCTTACCTTTCCGATAGAATCAAACTCCCTTTCGAGAGATCGTCGAGATGAACCTGATAAAAAAGGCACTGGTTTTTTTTGTTTGTATCGCCGGCATTCCATCCTGGGCTCAAAATCAACCTCAACAACCGTCGGCTTTCCCGGGTAACGGGCAGGTCAAACTGAAATGGACTGCCAATTCTGACACCGTGACCATACGCTACCGTGTGTATGCCGATACGTCGTTATCTGAACAAACGCAAGTGGACTCAACTACAGCCGACAGTATTGTCGTATCGGGATTAACCATCGGGCAGATTTACTACTTCAGGATTGCCGCAGTGTCCGATACAGGACAAAGCGCCCTGTCAAGCGCGGATGCAGCGGTTCCGATCAGCCTGCCCGGCAGGACGGGCAAGTTCAACGGATCGAGCAGCTATGCGGAAGTCGCGTACACGTCGGCGCTAAACCCGAGTGAATTCACCGTCGAAATGTGGGTGAAGTCGAATAATAAAGACAACACCACCCATCGCAAGGTTCTCAGTTCCGCCTCGATGAGTTTCAGCCTGGGGTACACGGGATTTGAGATTCAGCAGACGTATTATAACGGTGTCATCTGGTCCATCTGGGTCTACGGATCCGGCGGTGTGTATGATGTCAGCGGCCCTCCCATCGATACCTCACGCTGGACACATCTGGCGGTCACGCAATCGGGCGGGACATGGTCGCTTTATGTCGACGGGGAACTGGCCAATACGCAAAGCCCAGGCTATAGCGTTCTCAACAACGCCCGCCCGCTGCGAATCGGGGCAAGTTCGACCGGCAGTCCGTCCAATTATTTTGACGGATTGATTGATGAAGTTGCCATGTTTAATAACGTCCGCTCACAAAGTCAGATTCAGGCCGACAAGGAAAATGGACTCACGGGCGAAGAATCGGGTCTGCTTGCGCTTTGGCATTTCGACGAAGGTAGCGGTTCGTCGGTCTTTGATGCCAGTTCCAACGCACGCAACCTGTCGTCCTCGAACCTGACGTACGACACGTCGCGTGCCATGTATCCGAGAAAACCCGGTAACCTTGATGCTCAGTCCCTGTTGTCAGGAGGTGTTAAATTAACCTGGAGCCAGAATCCGGAATCGGACGTTCAAAAATATCATATCTATGCCGATACAGCAAACCCTCCCGTCACACGTGTGGATTCCACCCTGTCTGCAAGCGAAGTCTCAAAAACGCTCGTCGGCCTGACCGCCGGGACGAAATATTATTTCGTCGTCAGTGCGGTTGATCAAGACAATTTTGAAAGCCTTCCCAGCGTCGTCGATTCCGCCACGGCGCCTCTCCCGCCCTACCTGACGGCTCCACTTCGGGACACGACACTCGCCGAAGATTTTGGCAACGAACGATACGCCGATCTCAACGATTACTTCACCGATCCCGGTTCTTTAACATTTTCCTCGACCGCCCTGGATCCGGGAATCGAGCCGTATTTTTCCGGCGATACTCTGTTTCTATCGAGTGACAATGATTTTAATGGCAGCGTGAGAATCCGAACGACGGCTGACAATGGTACCAATGCCCTTTCCGATACTTTTGTCGTTACCGTTACTCCGGTCAACGATCCGCCGGTGTTGCAAGGGACGCTTCGCGATACACTTCATGGTGAAGACTGGGGTAAGGCGTTTCACGCCTACCTTCCGGATATTTTCGATGACGTCGATGGTGGGCTGTCGTACACGATCGACATACTTAGCGGGAACGTAACGCATGTCCTTTCTAACGACAGTCTGTATTTTCTGAGCGTTCTGAATTTCAACGGACTGGCCGTGGTGCGCGTCACGGCAACCGATGGGGTGGCCTCGATTTCGGATACCCTGGCCATCACGGTTATGCCAATCAATGATTCACCTACCGTAACGATCTTCATACCGGATACGACGATTCACATTCTGGGAAGAACATTCGTCCGATATTTGCATGACGTTTTCACCGACCCCGACCAGGACGAACTCAATTTTGGAAGCGGCGCGCTCGATTCGGGATTAACGGTGGATATCCGAGGGGACAGCCTGTACATCACTCCCACCGGTGCCGTGACGGTCGTTCGTGTGCGTATCGAAGCGAATGATGGTTTGCTGCCGGCCGTGGCGGATACGTTTACCGTCAACGTTACACCATTTAAAGATATCAACGCCGGCCTGCCGCCGATTTATGACGGATTTACGGCATGGGGGGATTACGACAATGACGGCGACCTGGATGTATTGATCGTCGGGCTCAACTATCTGGGTAATCTGGGCAAGATCGCCGCCATATATAAAAACGACGACGGAGCGTTTGCCAATGCAAATGTCGGTTTCGACGCGACGGCTGACGCGACGAGCGGTGGATTCCTCGATTTTGACCAGGATGGCTATCTCGATGTTTTTTATACCGGATCGAAAGGCGGGGACACCCGATTGACCAAGCTGTATCGAAACAACGGTGATGGATCGTTCAGTGATATGAACACGACGGTTCCGGGTTACGCCAAAGGAAGTGTCGCGTTTGGGGATCTTGATAACGACGGCGATCTGGATCTGATCGTGATGGGAGAACGAACGACCGGGCCCGGAGGGGACTTCACAAGCACCGATATTTATCGAAATGACGGAAGCGGGGTCTTCACGGACGTTATTGACAACCTCGTCGATCTACAATTGGGACAGGTGACATTGGCGGATTTTGATAACGACAGCGATCTGGATATCCTGATCGTCGGCACGACCGTGAGCGGAGACAACGGTTTGGGCGACGGCCGCACGGCCAAGATTTATCGAAATGACGGAAATCTTGTTTTTACCGATCTCGGACTCAATTTGCTTGGCGTTTTTCGAGCGAGCTGCGCGTGGGGAGATTTTAACAATGACGGTAAAGTCGATTTTGTCTACACAGGGGCAACGGGGAACGCAGGGCGTCTCTTTAAACTTTATTTGGGCACAGGAAATTCGTTTGTCGATGAAACGCCTTCAGGACTTTCCGGTTATTCGAAATCGCAGGTCGCGGCAGGCGATTACGACAATGACGGGGACTTGGACCTTTTAATCTTCGGTGAAACAGGTGGATACGGTAACTATTATACCTATATCTATGAAAATAGCAGCGATAGTAATTTCACTGTCATTCAACCCGGCCTGACGAATGCCGCCGCATATACTCGTGGACTAAAAATCGGCGGATGGGGCGACGTAGACAACGACGGAGATCTCGATCTCCTCATGAACGGGTTGGATGCACAGGATGGAGATAATGATTTTACAAGAATCTTCCGAAATGACATCCCGATTTCAAATCAGGCGCCCGGAGCTCCGTCCAATCTGATGGCATCGGCTCTCTTGGATACCATCACACTAAGTTGGTCGTCCGCCTCAGACGGCAATCAATCAGGCGGGCTGTCCTATAACCTGCGTATCGGGACAATACCTGCCGGAGTCGACGTGGTTACTCCACATGCTCAGATCTCCGGGAGCGGGCAAGGTGGTGGATATCGGCGTATACCGGAAATGGGCAATGCCGGACTTCACCTTTCAAAAACTATTTTTGGGTTGCCGGAAGGCTACTACTACTGGAGTGTGCAGGCCATCGATCATGCGTTGCAGGGCTCTGCGTTTGCAGCGGAACCGATGCCGTTTTTCATCGATGTGCCGCCGGGCATTCCTGACAGTCTGACGGCAACGGCCGGTTATCATTCCGTCCACCTTCGGTGGAGTGCATGGAATGTTTCCGATGTGAGCCGATATTACATTCTGTACGACACAGTACCGAATCCGGTTGTTAACGTTGATTCAACGACAGGAGGTCGTTCAGATACGTCTCTCACGATCGATGGACTCATTCCAGAGCAGACGTATTATTTTCGGATTTTCGCCTATGACGGCACGTTTCGCAGTGACACATCTTCCGACGTAACGGCGATTCCATTGGTTCCGTTACCAACCGTCCTAGCGAATCCTGCGAGTGCGGATTTCGGAATCGTCTTTACATCGGACAGCCTGGACGCCACGATCAGGATTTCCACGCAGACCAACCTCATCATTTCCGGTATTTCACTCGGCGCCGGCATTCATTTTACCGCGACGGCGTCGGTTCCGGATACGCTGTCGATCGATGATACGCTCATCGTGAACGTAAAATTTCGACCCTTGAGCAACGGAAGTGTTTCAGATTCACTGTTCATCAGCAATAATTCCGCAACCGATCCACTGGTGATTCCTCTGAGCGGCGAAGCCATTACCGCTTCGATCGGTTCCGATCAGGCAAGTCTAGATTTCGAAACGATGGAGGAAGACACGGTTGAGCGTACCGTCAAGGTATACACCCAGACAGCCGTCGTTATTTCCGATGCCTACCTGCAATCCGGTAGTCTCTTTAGCGCCTTAGTGCAGACTCCCGACACATTGTTTACGGGTGATACCCTGACGATCCGTATTGCGTTTCACCCCGCATCGGAAGGAATCTTTTCGGATACTCTGATTATCGTCAATAACAGCGGCGGAGTTCTTATCCTCCCCCTTTCCGGTATTGCGACACCTCGAATGACAGCGCCGATCATTGTCAACGCTCTGCGCGACACGACGGTGACAGAAGATTTTGGAACGATCCCCGTTGCCTTCCTGGGAGATGTATTTGGTGATCCGGAAAATGACTCGTTGCAATTTACCGTAAACATCAATCCGTCGGGTATGTTGCAGGCAACGATCAACAGCGACACGTTGTTTTTGAGCGACGTATTGAACGCGTTCGGCACGACCCAAATCGTGGTCTCGGCTTTTGATCAAACATTTACGAGCTGGGATACGTTTTACGTGACCGTCACCCCTGTCAACGACGCGCCCCTTCTCGAACGGGCCCTTCGCGACACGACACTGTTACAGAACAGCGGCCGGTCGTGGGTTACGAGCTTGGCACAACATTTTACCGATCCGGACGAGGGATTGATCACGTTCGATCAGGCCGCTTTATCGAGCGGGGTCCAGCCGATGATTTCCGGAGACAGTTTGTACGTCGAGGTCGAACGTGGATTCACGGGAGCCGTTTTGATCCGCGTGACGGCATCAGATAGCGAATATACGACTGCCGATACATTCCGTGTGACCGTCGTAGATCGGTCGGCGCCGATTGTGTTCGCCCATGTCCTGTCTTCTCCGGTCGTACGCCGTGCGCGCATCGTCATCGGGGCCGACGAATTGCTCCAGACGGTGTCGGTGCTGGCCAACGGCAGCGCGATAAGCGTTGCGAAAAAGGGGTCGGTGTATTTCGGGGAATTCGACGCGCACGAAGGGAACCTCGAGATTCAGGTAACCGCATCCGACCTGGCGGGTAACGTGGCCACCGTCACACGCTCCTATACTATCGTACGGCTTGCGAAACCGGCATGGGTCGACGGATTTGAATTCCGTGGTCAAGCGGATGACTACGTCATCGCGGGAAAACCGTTGACGCTGTCGCCGGTTCCGGAGAAATGGATTCCCCTAAGTGCATCGCTGGAAATCAGCCCGCAAGCGAACGGGCGGTCGATTCGAATCGACTACCGTTACGATGTCGTTGAGGTGAGTCATCAAGTCCAGGATTTCGACGAAGGTCGCATCGGAGTTTACCAATATGCTGACGGGCAATGGACGTACGCCGGCGGCCAGGGCGATCGCGGGGTCGTAACGGCGAGAGTCAAAGCCGATGGCATTCTCATGATCTTTTACAATCCTGATCACGTCGTGATTCCGGAAACATTTGCTTTACAACAAAACTATCCCAATCCATTTAACCCTGTAACGACGATCCGATTCGACTTGCCCGTGAGTTCTCAGGTGAAATTGATCGTCTATAATATTCTTGGTCAGGAGGTTCGAATACTGGCCAATGATGTCTTCTCGGCCGGCCGGCATTACGTCATCTGGGACGGCCGTAATCACCTGGGTCATACAGTCTCCAGCGGTGTGTATCTGTATCGAATCGTCTGGCCAACGGGAAACGTCACAAGACGAATGTTGTTGATCAAATAGAGTTCCATTAGCCGTTGCAGAATTATTCAAGAGGAGTAACATAAACATGCTCATAAGATGGATCATCGCTGTCTTGTTCGTGGTCTTTATGGGATGCGCGAAGGAAAAAGGCCATGACGCACGATTGTCGGATGCGGATGAGCTTTTCGCTGCGGGCGAGTATGAAGAAGCGCTGACGTTATACGAGGAGCTGGTCGTCGTCCATGGGCCTGTGGCCAGGGTCGGTGCCGGGTGGAGCCGGATACGACTTCACCGGTATACAGAAGCTACCGCCGACTTTGCTCTGGCCAATACCGGTGGTGGTGCGGACGGAATGGCAGGATGGAGTTTTTGTCTCTGGGCAACTGCAGATTTGACAGGCGGGATTGAAAAAGCCGAAGATGCCCTGAGCGTAGCACCGAATTGGATGCTCCGACTGGACTCCCGGGTCAATGCGCAACATCTTCTTTGGATTCAATCGGCTTCGTACTTTGAACTCGGCGACTACAGCGCGTGCGTGAGCAAGATCCGATTTATGCAGGGGCAATCGTCCTATAATCCAAACTTATCCGATCCGATGATCGCGGAGGAACTTGCGGAGAAACTACAAAATCTGGGTTCGGCGCTTGGAAAAACTTTCGAAAATCGCACCCGGCGGTCAAGGTACCATGGAAGGAGGGTCGGCAATGAAGAACTCAAAACCATCGATTGGCCGCGTCCCATCGCATCGCGACAGCCTTTTTGCAGAGTATCTCCAATTATGGAGTGAAGTCCAGACGAAACATTACCGATCGAGGGCGGAATTGGATCGAATTCTCAATCGGATTAGCGATTTGCTGGCCGCGCTTCAATCGATGAACCAGCAGCCGGGGTTCTCACCCGACGACCGTCATACCGGTCATCCCGGAAGTTAAAGTGGCTGATTAAGGAATCTGAAAACTTATGGGACGCTCTGGATTAGGTTGCAAGCGAAACCCCTGGGGGTCAGGTCTTATTTTTCCTGTAAATTGAAAATGGCTTAAGCGGCAATCTTTCTCGATTATCCATCCATCACTGTCTTTCCAACCTTTAGAGTTCGAATATTTTTTTAACAACATGAGATCCCACTCCGTCATCTTCACTTTCTGCCAACGCTCACTGACGCGAATGAGAACAGCATAAACAAGTTTAAGGCAGCTTTTTTCATCAAAGAATTTCGGAATGGTCTTGGTGCGGCGTTTCTGCTCCTGGAAGAGCGCTCCAACAGGTTGGTCGTGCGGATCAATTTGTGGTGACCGATGGGAAACTGCATGTATTGAACGCACTCGTCAAGTCCTTTTGAAAACAATCGATGGCCGTTTCCCGCCTTTTCCATGCGTTCGGGTTCGCTGAAATCTGAAGGAATCAGGTTGGACTGAAATCCAATCGCTTATGCATCGGTAAATCCAAAAAGGAGATTGAACTCCAGCCAAATATGGCTAAATTGCCCATCGCCAATGCGACCCAAGACCTATGCCTAACCCGATCCAGTCTTCCGAAGTCGAAAAAATCAACGAGTTGCTCCGGCTCGAAGTGGCCAATCGGCCGAAAGACGAGTTTGTCAAAACGTTTTTGCGCCAGATCGAAACTCTGGATGCAGACGTATTGAAGACCTTTCGAAAGGCACTGGGCCAGACGCTGATCGAGCGGGAGGCCTCCGGTAAAGGCCACTTGAAGGTCGAGGCGATGATGGAACTGCTTGATTTTTCACGGTTCCAGGCCTGGCTCGTCGGCAGCGGCATTTCGGAGCTCTCCGTACGGAATATCGTCGCGGGGCTCAAGTCACGATCGACGGACGATTTCAACCGCATCATTCACGGCGAAGGTTTTCTCGACGTCGATCAAAAGGACATGACCGACATCCTTCTGGAAGAAGGTATTCCGGAGATCGATATCCATACGTTCCACGAACTCATTCATCATGTCGATCTTAGCGTCTCGGAATATCTTGAACGCGTATTCAAATTGAATTATCTCGCCGAAGCCGCCGTCCGCCGGGAGTCTCTCCGCGGCACGATGAACCTGAAAGAGATCGTCAAACTTTATCTCTACACCGTCATCCAGGTCGCGCTCAGCGACTACGGATTGAAAGAAGAAACGATCGCACAGATCGCAGATCGCCTCGGGCTGTCGAACAACATGGAGCGCCAGTTTTTGATCGTGCAGCAGCTCGAACGCTACTTTTTCAGCCTGACGACGTCCGACGACGTGTCCGGCAAACCCATCGATTTCTGGCTGCACCTGATCAACGAGTACGAGTTGAAAACCGCGCTCGAGCAGTACGTCGCGGGCGATAAAATGGAAAAATCCGAATTCGAAATGGCGGAGTTGCACAGTGAAACGAAGCATCTGTTCGACGACGTGTCGGAATTGAAGAACGAAACGCTGGCCGTCATCTCCATTACGTACCGGCTCGACAATCCCGAAGAAAAAGGCCACAGCGCGGAGGAGCTGATCATGATCATCGATCAGATCAATCTTCTGACGAAAGAAATCGCACCGCTTTTGATCGTCCAGCGCGATATTTTTGCGTTTTTTGAAATCCTCGGCGAATGTGACCATCACAATCGGTTCTTCCGCGAGACGATCATTAAGTGTCGGTCCCGCCTCAAACGCCTGGCGGATGCCAAGGAAAAAGCGGGCGATCGGATCACGCTGGCCAATCTTGTAATCACGTACCTGTATTCGCGCCTCGACGCTTTTCTGGACGACTACGATACCCAGGAAGACGACGTACTGGAAGGCATCCGCAATCGCCTGTCGCAGTGCCACGATTTCGAACGGCAGTTTGCCATCACGGATTTGATCGAGGAACATTTGTATTCCAATCCCGGGATCCTGCAGATTGCCGACAGCAGTTACTGGCCGGAATTGATCAATACGTTCGAACTCAACATTATTTTGGAAATTTACATTCGCCGCGGTTACCTGTCGCCGGGCAAAGAGGACCTGACGAAAAACCAGATGCTGGACCGCATTCAGAGCGAAATCAACGGCATCGAAAACATTACCGTCAAAAGCCTCTCCGTCACGTTTCTCACGGCGCATCTTTCCGCGCACCTGGAGCACTCCAAAGAAGAAAAACTGACGCTGAATGAAGTTCTGCACACGCTGGCCCAGCTGGAGCGAGATGCGGAAATGGCGGCCGAGCAGATCCAGATGCAGAGCCGCGTCAAGCGGGAACTGTTGACAACGCTGACGGAGAAACTATTCCGCCTCGAGGCGATTCAGCAATCGATGGATGCGCTGGAGGGCGATATGACCAGCAGGTTGGATGAGGTCATCGTGGGAATCCGCACGCGCCGTGACAATCTGATGGGCGGTAAAATGGACCCGGAGGTACTGGAGCAGGACATTCAGAATTATCTGTCGGATAAAAAAGTCGTGGCCCTCATCGACGACGTTGAAGCCTACTACCGGGACCACATGGCGTCGGTGTCGCGCGTACGGAAGTAGTTTACTCGATCATTCTCAGGCACAGGACGGTCCCTTGTTCGTTGCGGTGCAGGGACCAGTCGGACACGAGTTTTTGAATCACGTGAAATCCCCAGCCGCCGGTTTTCTGCTGGCCGTTGATTTTTTTCCGTAAGTCCGGTGTTTCCAGCCGGCCGGGTTCGAACCCGCGCCCTTCATCCTGGATCTTCACTTCAATAAATTTATCGTAACCGTAAATCGACAGGTTCACGTAGGCGTCGGGGTCGTATTGATTGCCGTGTTTGATCGCGTTGATCAGGGCCTCGCGTACGCTGATGCGGAAGTCGTTGATGCGGTCGTCGGTAAATCCGAAGCCCTGCATCTTCCGTACGATATGGTCGACCATCGGCGTTTCCGCGTCGGGAATGCTGCTGATTTTCGTGAACTGCCGGTCGACGGGATGCACCCGAACCAAAACCAGCGCGACGTCGTCGTGCAGATCGCGCGGAACGCAGCACGACGAAAAATCAGCGGCGAATTCCTGAACGGTCAAATCGGCGATGTTTTTTTCGTGAAGTCCTCGCGTCAGGATTGCCTCTTCGAGATCGGGAATACCGTCGGTGTGAAAAACGAGCACGTCGTCGGCGTCCAGATCGAACTCCACCTCCTGGAACCCGCCCAGCCATTGCGGCATGCCCATGGCGCGCCCGCGGATGTCGAGGACCTCGATGGCGCGGTTGCGAATGAGCAGCGGATTTTCGACGCCCGCATTAATCAGGCGGACGTGACCCGTGGACGTATCAAGGATGGCAAACTGCATCGCGACGGTCCTGGTACGGTGGTCGCGGACGGACAGGACCTGATTTTCGACGTTAGTAAAAAACGGTCCGAGCGCCGCTCCGTCGAAGGCGCCCGACTTGAGATGGAATTCCGTAATGCCCTTGATCAGTGCGGCGTAAAACGACGCGGAAATGCCTTTGCCGGCCGCGTCGATGATCAGAATTCCGACGTGATGATCGTCGATCTCGAAATAATCGAAATAATCGCCGCCGACTTTATGGGCGAGATGCAGTTGTCCGATCAGTTCGTACCCCGACGTCATCAACGGATCTTTGGGTAAAAATCCGCGCTGGATCTTGCCGGCGGCGTCAAGTTGTGCGTCCAATTCGTTTTGCGTCACAACGAGCTTGGCGTTGGTCTCGCTCAGGAGCTTCATTTTTTCCTTCAGCGAGCCGACCATGGACTTCACGGCGTGGCTCAGTCCTGCAATTTCATCGGACACATGGGCATCCGGCAGTTGGATGGGTCGCTCGAGATCGCCTCTCGCAATCGCTCCGGCATCGAGATGAAGACGTGACACCGGAGACAGGATGCTTTTCGTCAGATACCATGCAAGAATCAGACCGGCCAAGATGCCGATGATGCCGGAGAAAAGAAGGATCCGGGTCAACTCCGAGTCGGCTTCCGTAACGGAGGGAAATGCGTCGTTTCGGTACTGGACGGTGACCACCTGCCAGCCGATGGATTTCAGTTGCGAGCGCGTCAGAAAACGCTGCGACGTGGGATCTTCCACGTGTCCCACGTCCGGATAGTTTTTAATCAATTGAGAATGGGACGAACCCGCGTTGCTCGTCAGGACTTCACCTTCGCGCAGCAGGTGAAGCTGCAGCGCCGGAGGGATCGACGCGATGTAGTCATTGATCTCGTCCGTTTTGACATTGGCCATCAGGAAAAGCCGAACGCTGTCGGCCCCGAAAAAAGGAGCCAGAAGCTTCACGGCCGACAGGCGCGTCTCAAGGTTGCCGCCGAGGGAAAACGAAAGCGCGGGATCGAGGAATGCGGGTTTGGTGATGGCTTTGAGGTTCGATTTTTCGAGATAATTGGTGTTGACCGGCACACCGAGCTGGCTGATGCCCGTCTCGTTCAGCACATAGACGGAGGCAAAGGCGTCCGAGTGGTGGTTGTAAAATGCCGTCAGCTCGGACACGTAGTCGCGGCGTTCGGTAACGGCGAGCCGGGACAGCAGGTGATCGACCCAGCGGCGGCGTTGATCGAAAAACGTATCGATGACCTGTACGTGCGATTCGATCCGGCCGAGGTTGGACCGAAGGTCGCCGTCATGCACGACGGAATGATTGTAACGGTAAAACGAATAACCGGTCAGAAAAAACGTGATCGCAAGCGCGCCGATGATATACGACGTCACGCGTTTGGCGATCTGGGGTGCACGGGAATAGGTCAGCAGGAAGAGGATGATGAGAAAAAAAAGCGTAATAAAAAAAGCGCCGAGAAAAAGCGAACTGTCTTCGGAGATCCAGGTCACAAAAAAATACACGGCCATCACGGCCAGGATGATCGGCAAAATGAATTCGGCGATCTTTCGATCGCCCGAAAGCGGCTTAAACGGCATGGGATGGTGAATCGTGGTTTGCGCCCAGGCCAAAGTAGCAAAGGGCGCAACGGAATGCAATAGAATGACCCTCGTCGGTCAGTCACGGTCGTTGAGCCTGCTTGCCCCGAGCACTGATCACAGTCGAAGTGTTGAGGGACCGAAACGACCGAAAAGGAGCGATGTTTTTGACTGCGGGGCAACATTCGAAGCACCTCCAAATCGTCCCTCCCTTTTACACTCTATGGCCACCGGTTTCATTGCGAAATAAGATGTGTAGGGAGAGCGGG
>CAYZJB010000013.1:42073-60713 GCA_964478735.1 uncultured Bacteroidota bacterium
CGGTCCGTCGAACTTTTTGTCATTCAATTGCACTGGTCGGACGATGCGGACTCGGCGGCGACAGTAACGCGCTTTTTGCTGTTCGATCAGGTCGTCACGGCGATGTACTTTCCGCTGCTCGCCAGTCATGGGATCGCAAGCGGTCTGGCCGCCTGGGCGGTACCGTTTCGGGGATCGGATCGCTGGCTGAAATTTGCGCTGGGATGGAACGCGGTTCGTCTCGCGCTGCGGACGATTGGAATGTTCGGAGGCGTCGCGTGGATGAATTGGCTGACGGGTAAGAATTACTTTATCAGCATTCTCGTTGTGTTCATTCCGATGACCGTGTGGTTTTTTTTAAAATCGAGGGAGACGAAGCTGGAAAACAAACTGATAGAGAGGCCTGTCTGACTTATAATCGATCCAGGATCGTAAAAGCTCTTTCCTGCGAAATCAGCGCGAGAAAACGTACGTTTTCAGGGATCTTATCATCGCAAAAATATCCCGTCGAGAGCGCATCCGCTTCGGTTGCGGTGTCGGCAACGACACTCAGGCTGAGATAGCGAGTCGGGTTTTTTCCGTTTTGCGGGTCCAGAATATGACCGACGGTGCGGCCGTCGAGCGTTACGAATTTTTCATAATTGCCGGAAGTGGAGAGTGCGGTGTCTTTAAGTTCCAGCGTCATTACCGTGCCACGCGGATCGAGCGGGTCCTGGATCGATATCGGCCACCCATTTCCCTCCGGTCCTTCCCCGAGTGCAAAAATATCTCCGGCGTGGTTGATCAGTGCATTTGTGATTCCGTACGCCCGAAGCCGTTCGACGGATCGATCGATCGCGTACCCGACGCCGATACCCCCCAAATCGATCGCCGCGTTGGCATGGGTAAGCCCGGCCGAATCTTTCGTTATGCTCAAATGCTTCGGATTCGTCGCGTCGATGGCATCGGCGATTTTTTTGTCGGAAATGTTTGCCGCCTCTTCTCGAAAACCATACAGCCGCATCAGGGGTTCCACCAAGACATTGAACCGTCCGTCCGTACGGTAGCAATAGTTCTGTGCCGTTTGTAAAATCGAACCGATCTCTTCCGGAATTCGAACGTCGGTGCGTCCGGCGTTTGCATTGATCAACGATATCCAACTTTCCGGTCGATAGACGCTAAGGAGTTCGTCCACACGGCGAAATTCGTCAAATACGGACTGAATCGCGCGATGGGCAAGCGACGTGTCATTTGAAAAAATCCGGACGTCCAGAATGCTTCCCATCGTGAGCGTTGCGCGGCGAGTCAGCCGGTGCGAATTCCACGATATCGATGAAATCGCAAGCGGGGCAAGAGCGGCCAGTTTGCAAAATTCGCGGCGGGAAAGGTCAGATGGTTTCAAATCGCCTTTCCTGCTCGTTTTCGCGTTCCAAAAACTCCGGCGTCGGAATATCTTCGATGGTCTCGACGCGCGCACGGCCGTTTTCGCGCGCCGAACGCCAGAGAAATATCGCCAGCGAACAGAGGAGAAAAATCAACGCACCCTGCAAAACAAAAAAACCGATGATCTTCACCCAGGCAAGGTCCGGATGAACAAAGCGCACCAGCCAACCGCCGCTCTCTTCGGCAAGGGCGGCGAGAAACGAGACGGAAATGAGCGAAATTTTCTGGCGGCGTGTGAACGGCGCAAATATGACAAGATGCGTCAGCATGAGAAGAACGATCGCCATCATCGGCAGATGGCCGTGCGTGACTTCGAGCATCGACCCGTAGGTACGGGCGGGGCGGAATTCCTCCTCGCTGCCGTTGTAATACGCCACGACCGATGTGGGCGTCCAGCTCATGCGGTCGAAATACATCAAAAAATTTGTCACGACAAATCCGGCGAGAAACAGGATGAGAAACGCCAGCGTCAGTCGCATCATCGGATTTTTTTGAAAGCCACCTTTTTGCATGTATTGCATATCAGTCCTTGTGAATGGAGATGGCGTAAATCGCGAGCGTCCGCCGCACGGCATCGGTCAATACCTGGGCGGACAATGTCGCCCCGGAAATGTTGGGAATACCCCGTTTGATCCACAGGTCGTCCTGCAGCGTTTTTCGGTCGAATTGCTGCGTCCATCGTTTGGGCGGCCGATAATCTTCGGGCTCGTAAAACGCGAGAATTTCCAGCGCACGAACTTTCCCCTCGGCGTCCAGGGCGATCATGTAGGCGGCCTTCTGGGTGCGGATCACTTCCGCGTCAAAAAAAGCGTATCCCGCGACGCGCCCGTCTATTTTGCATGTAAAATACGTCACGATTTTCGATGGAACTTTGGAGCGTGCGGTCTGTTGAATCGCCTGAATCTGGTCGTCGTTGAGAAAGAGCGTTTGTTTTTCCGCATGTGCGCCCGGAAAGTACAACTCCAACGCCTGATCACGAGTCAAGTACACCTGCGCGTACGTCGGCAGGGCAAAAAATATCACGATTACGATAACGCGCACATGTAACTTTCTTCAGCCTCCGACGCGGTTTCACGGACGTGCTGAGTCTTTAAAAACATACGAACGTCTTTGCGTCTCAGTTCCTGATGTTCCTCGCGCAGGGCCCGCAGGACCGGACAATCCTTGCACGCTTTTTTGTCCCGATACGATTTACAACATTTGGGTTTCGCCATGCGTCAGTTCCATCCGTTAAAAGCAGGGACGCCATATCCACCGTCCAGGTGCCGCAGCAGCCAGGCGGAGTGGTCGAGCAGTTGATCCAACTCGACGATTTCACGACGTTCAAATCGGTACGACGTCGGCGCGTCCTGCGTCATTCGAAAAACCACGTATTTTTCTGGTTGCCGTCCCACCAGCGTACTCTTGATGAAGGCGCGGAAGGTCGAAAAACAGGGATGATTCGCGGAAAACACCATGTTTCCAAATTCAATTTGGATCTGACCGCATTTGGTGCATCGGCCGACGCGGCCCTTTGACGAGCACGACAGCCATTCCATAGAACAATCGTCCATTTTCAAAACCCTTCAAATCCGCATCGCTCCGAAGAGCGACGCGGATGTTGAGTATTTCATCTCAGAACAGGTAGTTCAACGCGAGGTTCCACTGATCGTTGTCCGTCCCTGCCTTGTTGGCGTTCCAGCGGTAATCGAACTTGAACGCCACGTGCGGGTGCGGCTTGTAGGACAAACCGGCCGTCTTGATCGAACGGTCGACGGATCGATTCTTAGTATAGCCGGTAGGAACATCCGAATGGGTGTTGAACTTTTCGTACTGGACAAATGGCGCCAGGTAGTGCGCCGAGCCGGGCATGAGTAACGGCATGACGTCGTATCCGATGACTCCGTAGAAGCCGAACATCTCGGAGCCGATGACAATGGTCTTTCCGGCTAATTGACTCGTCAACTGACTGGCACGCGCCGCATCCGCAACGGAAATGGTCGCGATCATCGCACGGGCCTCCAGTCCCTTCCACTCGTACTCTCCGTGTGCGGAGAGGACAGTCGTCGTCGGTTTGAAATTTTTGAGGGAGTCGACGACGCTCTGATTGGAATTACCCGTAAAGAAGCTGACGCCGACGACGGCTCCGGGGAGTCCGGAGTATTCAACTTTGCCGGTCAACGCCATTTTTTCGGCAAACGCTTTTGAACCCAGTTGTCGCCCGCCGCGGATTCCGCTGCTTGAAAAGCTTGTTACATCCAGTCCCTCCATAAGATAGGCGCGGTAGTTCACGTTTGGAAAAATCTCGCCGTAGAAACCGATTCCGTTGCCCCGCCAGGTCGAGGGAACGATCACCTGTTCGACCTGCGGCCGCTTCGTGCCGAAAAACGTCGACGGTTCGTGTTTTTCATTGACGATGCCGACGGGAACGAGCAGCATACCGGCGCGCAGGTTGGCCTTTCGGGAAAACATCAGTTCGACGTAACCGAATTCCACGCCGACTTCGCCGATCGGTTTATCACCGCGGAATTTGCCCGTGTAACCGTGTTCGAATTCGATTTCAGAATTGAACAAGATCCAATCGTTGAACCGGTATCCGAAGTAGACGATGTTGCGCAGATAATCGAACTGGTCCTGGGTTGCGGACGCATTGCCGTTATCGAGTTTGGATTTGTAATTTTCATACAGCACTTCGCCATAGCCCGCCACGGAGACACCGCTTTTGGTCAGAGCGTACACTTTGGACGCCGCGGGACCGAGACCGCGTTCAGTCGTCTGATCTTTTTCAGCGACCACCTCACCGAGTTTGAGTTTTTCAATTTCCTCGGTAAGGATGACAATCTTTCGGTTGATTTCCGCAAGGGAATCGCGAAGGCTTTCTTGCGAGAAGCCGGTTGTAGGGAGCGAGAGCAGAAGGATGTAAGCCAGAAGTCGCATGAGAGTTTTCTCCAAGATTATTGAGATCAAGTCTCAATTATTTTGATAAATTATGCCCGAAAATGAAATTTTCGAGCCGTAATGAGACTTAATCTCAAGTGTTGTCCCAATAAAAAGCCCGACCGGTACGAGCAATATTGAGATTCAATCTCAATTAAGTCTCTAAAAATTTGCCCACGCAACTAGGTGAGCAATCAAGACGGCTTAGTATAATACATTGACCTCTCGCTTGTCAAGAAAAATATTCGAACGAGCGTTCGAAAATTAAAATTTTGACATTTCCCTGACAAAAAAGCAGACTTCCGTCAGGTTTTCACGAGGCAAAGAATCGTGACGGTGTGTGATCAATGCTGTCAACATCATTCGGAATTCCGTCGGAGCAAAAGGGCGGACAGTTGTCAACCTACAACTACGAAAATTGCCGTTGCATTCACGCATTGCACAAAAGTCCGACAGGGGCAGGGGTCGGTGCATGGCACGAATCCGATTGCATTTTGAATCATTCAAACAAAGACCAAAGAAAAAAAATAGATTTCCATCAGTTTTTGCCGTAGACTACGGCATCCTTCCGCGCTTAAACGAGGAGAGAAGTGCGAAAACTCCGGATCGGTATTATCGACCTTGTCACCAAGGGTCCGACGCGAACATTATACTCACGGCTTATGCATGCCAATCTTGCGGGCATCATGCCGCAGGCCGTCGGGGTATGGTGTGAGCAGGAGGGCCATGAAGTTCATCTCGTCTGCTACACCGGCAGCGAAGACCTTGCTGCGGAACTCCCGGACAATCTCGATCTCGTTTTCATCACCGCATTTACTCAAGCGGCGCAGCTTTCGTACGCGCTGAGTTATATGTTTCGTTCCCGCGGCGCCATCACCGCCCTCGGCGGACCCCATGCCCGCTGTTATCCGGAAGACGCCGTACGGCACTTCGATTACGTTTTCGGTTTCACCGACCGCGAGTTGCTGAGGTCGGTTCTGCAGGAATGTGCGGCGCACCGGCCCCAGGGGCAATTTTTGACCGCCGCACAGCAGCCCCGGCACGTTCCCGGCGTGCGCGCCCGCTGGCGGTTTATCGAAAGCACGCTGCGAAAGTCTCCGGTGTTCAAAATCGTCGGCATGCTCGGTTCGCTCGGCTGCCCGTACACGTGTTCGTTCTGCATCGATGCGACCGTTCCCTATCAGCCGCTCGATTTCGATGAAATGCGGGACGACCTGCGTTTTTTGCTGACCCAATTCAAACGTCCTCACGTCGGATGGCACGATCCGAATTTCGGCATCCGGTTCGACGATTATATGAACGTCATCGAAGACGCGGTCCCGCCGGACAGCATCGATTTCATCTCGGAAACGAGTCTCGCATTGCTTTCGGAATCGCATGTTCGGCGATTGAAACGCAACGGATTCAAAGCGGTGCTTCCGGGGATCGAGTCGTGGTACGACATGGGCAATAAGTCGAAGACGGGAAAGAGCCGCGGTCTGGATAAGGTCTACCGGGTTGCCGAGCAGGTCAACATGATCCTACGCTACATTCCGTACGTCCAGACCAATTTCGTGCTCGGCCTCGACTGCGACGAAGGACCGGAACCGTTCGAACTGACGAAGACATTTCTGTCTCTCACTCCCGGGGCGTTTCCCGCGTATTCGCTCCTGTCGTCGTTCGGCCGTGCCGCGGAGTTGAACCTCGAATATCAAAAATCCGGACGAATCCTGCCGTTTCCCTTCCATTTTCTGAACAACAATCACGCGATGAACGTTCGCCCCAAAGGCTACGGCTGGACGGAATTTTACGATCATGTTATTTCCCTGAGCCGGTTCAGTTTTTCCTGGCCGCGTATCGTCGACCGCTTCCAGGCTACAAAGGCGGCGATTCCGCGCCTGCTGAATTTCGTCAGGGCCGTATCGTCCGAAGGGTTCGGCCGGATCCGTTATTACTCCGAGATCCGCCGGCGTTTGGACGAAGACGTCGCGATCCGCCGGTTTTTCGAACAGGAGACGACGGAATTGCCCGCCTTCTATATCGAGCGCATCAAAAAAGACCTCGGTCCGCTATGGAAATGGTTGCCGCCGGATGCGATTCATCACGACGCACACGCCTATCTCAAATCCGAGCAGGTTCAACTCCGGCTCGTCTAGTCGATAGGACTCAGCAACCGCATACGATTTTTTTCGCACAGCATCGGCGACCTCGATCCTTCCGTTTCGAGACCGTCTTTTTTCAACCACTCGATTTCTCCGATCAATTCTTTCACGTTGAATCCAAGCTGGACCAAGTTATAGGCGCCTTTGGTGGACGCGTTGCAGCCGATGCCGTCGCAATACGTTACGTACTGCCGGTCTTTGTCGAGACATTTGACCGACTCGGCATCCATGGTCCGATGGGGAAAATTGATCGCGCCGGGGATGTGCTCCTTCGCGTACTTTTCCGGCTGGCGTGTGTCGATCACAATAACGGATTCACCTCTCTCAAGGGCTTCATACAGATCCGCCGGATCGGTTTCAAATTCCAATTTGGCTGCAAAATACTCCGTGCGTGCATTCATACAGCTTCCCTTTCTCGGTTATGGTTGCAAATGCTTTTGATCGTACTTTGTGCAGCCCTAAAACCAAACGAATCTTTTTCATAAACATCATCATTTTTTTTCATGATACACGGTTTCTAATGTTAGAATCGAATGCAGCCGGTTTGCAAAAACTCATCGAGGGTAAGTACTCCTACAACGTGATGTTTTTCAAATCAGGCGGGATTACGGCAAGGAAGGCATTGAGCTGGATTCTCATGACTTCGCACATTGGATTTTCTCGTTCAGGGGCTTACATTAATCCATGCGAACCCGAATCCTGTCGGGGCTTTTGATCTTCGGAATGGCTTTCGGTGTCAGCGCCCAAGAGCCCCTCGTGTACCGCACAGCAATCGACGGAGTGATCAATCCCGCGTCGGCGGAGTATATACAGTCGGCCATTGACAAAGCCAATGAGGACCGGGCGTCGTGCCTTGTGCTGGAAATGGACACGCCGGGCGGCCTGATGAAATCGATGAACGTGATCGTCAAAGCGATCCTCGCGTCAGAAGTTCCCATCGTCGTCTATGTATCGCCGAGCGGTTCACACTGCGCCTCTGCGGGGGTCTTCATCATGATGGCGTCGCACGTGGCCGTGATGGCTCCGGGAACCAACATCGGTGCTGCGCACCCCGTAACCATCGGACAATCCGGCAGTGACAGTGCATCGGCGGTCATGATGGAAAAGGTTACCAATGACGCCGTGTCGTACATCCGGTCACTTGCGGAGAAAAACAAACGAAACCCCGACTGGGCGGAAGATGCCGTGCGTAAAAGCGTCTCCATTACCGAAACCGAGGCGCTGCGGCTCAACGTGATCGACACTCTGGCCCGTAACATGGACAGCCTGATGGTCATTCTCGATAACATGACCGTGGAAACCGTCATGGGCCGAAAAACCATCCGTACCGCGGAAGCAAGGGTCGAAATCATCGAGCGCGGATGGAGGTTTGCGCTGCTCGACATTCTCACCGATCCCAATGTCGCCTACATCCTGATGATGCTCGGCATCTATGGACTGTTTTTCGAACTGTATAATCCCGGAAGCATCCTGCCGGGCGTCATCGGCGGTATCTGTCTCATCCTCGCTTTTTATTCCTTCCACACGTTGCCGATCAATTATGCCGGCGTCGCGCTGATTTTATTTGGCGTGATCCTGCTGCTGTTGGAAATCAAAGTCACCAGCTACGGGATTTTGTCCATCGGCGGTGTCATCGCGCTTTTACTGGGAAGCATCATGCTGATCGATGACACGAACGAACTCAACCGGCTTTCGTGGGGTGTGATCGTTCCGGTCGTTGCGGTGACGGGATTGTTCTTTCTCGTGATCGTCGGGATCGGTGTCCGCTCACAGAGCCGGCAGGTCACGACCGGTCTGGAAGCGATGATCGGCTCCGTCGGTAAACTGATCGACGTGAGTCCGGATGGGCTGAGCGGAAAGGCATTCATCCACGGAGAAATCTGGCAGGTGTCGTCGGACGTCCCGTTGTCCGAAAACGGCAAAGTCCGGGTCCAGAGCGTCGGCAGCGATCTGAAATTAAAAGTTCAACCGAATTGAATTAGACACAAGGGAGGCCGGTCATGGAAGTCCAGCTCTTAACGCCCTTTCTCGTTCTGTTTGTCATCTTTTTTCTTGCCAGTGCGATCAAGATTCTGCGCGAGTACGAACGCGGCGTCGTCTTCCGACTTGGCCGCCTGATCGGCGTCAAAGGCCCCGGTCTGATCATCCTGATTCCGGTGATCGATAAAATGGTCAAGGTTAGTTTGCGTACGATCGTGTTCGACGTTCCGCCGCAGGACATCATTACGAGAGACAACGTGTCCGCGCAGGTCAATGCCGTCGTGTACTTTCGCGTCGTGATCCCCGACAAGGCCATCATTGAAGTCGAAAACTACATGATGGCGACGTCGCAGCTGTCGCAAACGACGCTGCGGAGCGTGATCGGTCAGTTCGAGCTCGACGACCTGCTCGCGGAACGCGACAAGATCAACAAACAGCTGCAGGAAATCATCGACATGCAGACGGAGCCCTGGGGAATCAAAATTTCCGCCGTCGAAGTCAAACATATCGATCTGCCGCAGGAAATGAAACGGGCGATGGCGAAACAGGCGGAAGCGGAACGTGAGCGGCGTGCGAAAGTGATCGCCGCGGACGGTGAATTCCAGGCGGCGCAAAAATTACGGGAAGCGTCAGATATCATCAGCAAGTCTCCGGCGGCACTTCAGCTTCGCTATCTCCAGACCCTGGCCGAGATCGCAACGGAAAACAATTCGACAACGATTTTTCCCATCCCGATCGAGCTTCTGAAAGCGTTCGTGAAGGATAAGTAGTCGTCGGAAATTATTTCTTGACTCTATCTTGAAATCTTGATTCATATCAGAATGATAAAGAAAACCACCAAAAAACCGAGGCGTGTAAAAATCGGCACCATTCTGGACGAAGAAACCGCAAAGGCTCTCCGTTTACTATCGGCGAAAGAGGGGCGGCCCAGGAGGGACGTCCTTATGGAGGCGATCACGCACTACACCATCCATCGGTCGATCGACCGGCAGCAGCGTGATGCTGCGCTCAACAGGCTTTTTTCACTGAAAATTCAACCTGTCCCATGCCGATTGGAATGTTGTCATGGACGAGGATTTCTACGATCAATGACGCTGGACTAACTGTCCACTGGCGACGTCGTCTTGATCGATGCCGACATCATTCTGTAGGCGCTGCAAAATGCATCCCTCCAATGTCAAAACCTTTTGCGCAGGATGAATCGCGAAGATTTAGCCGGCGTCATGACAACGTTGCAACTTGCTTTACTTTCAGATCTCAACGTGTTTTGTCCAACGGATCTGAATCAAAAAGCCCGTAGCTAACGCAAAACCGATGTAATCATTCTTTCCAGTGAATGACCGCCTGCCTTGACGACTGTTCCAGCCGATCGAGGCGACGGCAAATCGTTTGAAGGAGCTCTAAAACCAATAAACGATACGTCTGCTCGTCATCGACGCCGTCCCGGGATTTCTCCCGGAACGCGTCGATCTTTTCATACACCTGTTCCATAATGAACCGCCTTTTCTTTGATGTGACTCACGCGTGAACGGCACCGAGGGATGCGATCAGATCATGTCGAAGCGATCCAGGTTCATCACCTTGTTCCAGGCCGCGACGAAGTCGAGTACGAATTTCTCCTGTGCGTCCGCACTTCCATACACTTCGGCGAGCGCTCGGAGCTGGGAGTTTGAACCGAAAACGAGATCGACACGCGTGGCGATCCACCTGACCTTACCGGTCCTGCGATCGCGCCCTTCGAACGCATGCGCGTCTTTTGAAATCGCTTTCCACTCCGTTGCCATGTCGAGCAGGTTCACAAAAAAGTCGTGGGTCAGCGCCTCCGGCCGATCGGTGAAGACGCCGTGTTGCGTCTGACCGACGTTCGTATTCAACGCACGCATGCCGCCGATGAGCACGGTCATCTCCGGCGCCGTCAGCGTCAGCAATTGTGCTCGATCCACCAGCAGCACCTCGGCCGGTATGGAGATCGGGGTTTTAAGGTAATTGCGAAAGCCATCGGCGACCGGCTCGAGTACGGCAAAGGATTCCACGTCCGTCTGGTCTTGTGAGGCGTCCATGCGACCGGGGGTAAATGGAACCGTCACCTCTTGCCCGGCGTTCTTTGCCGCCTGTTCAACACCCGCGCAACCGGCAAGCACGATGAGGTCTGCGAGTGAAACCTTCTTGCCGTTCGCCGCGCGATTGAAATCGTCCTTGATGCCCTCCAGGCCTTTGAGCACCATGGCGAGCTGAGCGGGCTGGTTGACTTCCCAATCCTTCTGCGGGGCCAGACGAATGCGGGCGCCGTTCGCACCGCCGCGTTTGTCGGAGCCACGGAAGGTCGATGCCGACGCCCAGGCGGTTGACACCAGTTGCGAAATCGTCAGACCCGAAGCCAGCACCTTGCGCTTGAGTGTTGTAATGTCTTTATCGTCGATCAACCGATGATCAACAGGGGGAATCGGGTCTTGCCAGATCAGGTCTTCCTTGGGTACTTCAGGGCCAAGATACCGGGTCTTGGGGCCCATGTCGCGGTGGGTGAGTTTAAACCAAGCGCGTGCGAAGGCGTCGGCGAGCTGGTCGGGATGTTCGAGGAACCGGCGAGAGATTTTTTCGTACACGGGATCCATGCGCAGCGACAGGTCGGTTGTCAGCATGGTTGGTCGATGTTTTTTATTAGCATCGAAGGCGTCGGGGATGATTTCCGGCGCATTTTTAGCTACCCACTGGTAGGCGCCCGCGGGGCTCTTGGTCAGTTCCCATTCGAAGCCGAAGAGGTTCTCCAGAAAATTGTTGCTCCAGCGCGTCGGCGTTTTGGTCCACGTCAATTCCGGACCGCCGGTAATGGTATCAGCGCCTTTACCGCTGCGGTATGTGCTGGTCCAGCCCAGCCCCATGGTTTCAAGCGGCGCGGCTTCAGGCTCCGGACCGACAGCCGATTTCGGGCCTGCGCCATGGGCCTTGCCGAAGCTATGGCCGCCGACAATCAGTGCGACCGTTTCCTCGTCGTTCATCGCCATGCGGGCAAAGGACTGCCGGATGTACTTGGCCGCCTCGACCGGATCAGGGTTGCCCCCGGGGCCTTCCGGGTTGACATAGATCAGACCCATGTGGTCGGCGGCGAGCGGTCCTTTCAACTTGCCTTTTGCGTCATGACGTTGATCTTCCAACCATTTGCCTTCTGAACCCCAATACACATCTTCCTGCGGTTCCCAGATATCCGGGCGTCCGCCGGCAAAGCCGAAGGTTTTGAAGCCCATACTCTCCAGCGCAACATTGCCGGCAAGAATCATCAGATCGGCCCAGGATATCTT
Source organism: uncultured Bacteroidota bacterium (assembly GCA_964478735.1). Lineage (GTDB taxonomy): Bacteria > CLD3 > CLD3 > SB21 > SB21 > CAYZJB01. The sequence continues at coordinate 53,808 of CAYZJB010000013.1, forward strand.
CCGGCCGTATTTCTGCTTGATCGGCCACAATAGCCGACGCGCCTTGTCGAGATTAGTATTGTCGGGCCAGCTGTTGAGAGGGGCAAAACGCTGGTTGCCATGTCCGCCGCCGCCGCGACCATCGGCAATGCGATACGTACCGGCAGCATGCCACGCCATGCGGATGAACAGGCCGCCGTAATGACCAAAGTCGGCCGGCCACCAATCCTGCGACTCGGTCATCAGGGTCTGGATGTCCTTCTTCAGGGCCCAGTAGTCGAGGCTTTTAAACTCCCTGGCATAGTTGAAATCCGACCCCAAGGGATTGGACTTGGAAGAATGTTGATGAAGAATGTCGAGGCGCAGCTGGTTTGGCCACCAGTCCCGGTTGGTCGTACCCGCTGCTGAGTGATGGTTGTCGTTATTCATGATCGTACACCTTTCATTGTATGAATTCTTTTAAGTATGCTCTATTGTCGATAATGTTTTCACTGCCTGCTCGCCGCGGTTCCAAGGGTCGGGAGGAAGCATGTGCTTTAGCGACAACATCGGGTCACGACTTTTATATAGCAAACTGATTAAATTGATACTATCATAGACAATATCTATGAACCTTCACCAGCTGGAATACGCGGTTGTTTTGTCCGAGACGGGCCATTTCGGTCGTGCGGCGGAAAAGTGTTTCGTCACCCAGCCGACGCTGAGCATGATGATCCAGCGATTGGAGGAAGAACTCGGACTCACGCTGTTTGATCGAAACCGTCAGCCGGTCCGGCCGACACCTGAAGGTGCGGAAATCATTCGGCGTGCGAGGGCCGTGCTGGCGGAAGCACAGAATCTGCGATTTTGCGCGTCCGACCTGAAAAACGAAGTCGCGGGCGATCTACGGCTCGGCATCATCCCGACGCTGGCGCCGTATCTGGTGCCGCTATTCGTACGGCCGCTCGTCACGGCGCATCCCCGGCTGCACGTGCACGTGATGGAACTGGTCACGGACGATATTTTGCATCAGCTCAAAGAAGACCGGCTTGACGTCGGTATCGCCGCAACGCCGTTGCGGGATCCGTACGTTAACGAACATCCGGTATTCCGCGAAAAATTTATGGCCTACGTCTCGCCGAGCGAGCCGATCGCAAACAAACGGTTCATCCTGCCGAAAGACATCGACCTCAGTCGGCTCTGGCTGTTACAGGAAGACCACTGTCTGCGGCACCAGGTGCTCAACCTGTGCGAGCTCAAAAAAAAGGAAGCGGCATGGGACCGGATGACGTACGAGGCGGGGAGTATCGAGGCGCTGATCCATCTGGTCGATCGGAACGAGGGTGTGACGATCGTGCCGCAACTGGCGACGTTCAACATGACGGCCGAACAGCGCCGGCGGTTGCACGACTTTGCTGACCCGAAACCCGTTCGCCAGATCAGCCTGCTGACGGCACGACACTTCGGACGCAAAAAAACGCTGGATGCGCTGGAATCAGCGATACTGAAAGCGTTACCGTGGGCGGAAAATCAACGAGGGAAGGTGGTTAAAATCAGAAGAAGGTAAAACCAGAACGAAAAACATTGACCGTTCTCTCTAGGGGACGAAACCCCTCTCGGGGACCTTCATATAAAAGACTATGCCCACCCGCTGAATGTGATCGATCAAATCCGGGTTGTCGATGGTGTTGAAATTCAGCACGTCGAATTTATACGGCATCGATGTTTCTTCATTCAAAACGCTTGCGGCATGTGCGGCCAGGGAGTCCGTTACTCCTTTTCCCTGGAGTGCAATGTCGACGTCGCTGCCGTTCTTGAAATCGCCCTTGGCTCGTGAGCCGAACAGTACCGCCCGCTCGATCGCTTTTTCTTTCCGTAACACAGCGATCACGTCGTCGATGTCTTTTTCCCGCAAACCGAACTTCTTATGCATTCGAGATGGACTTGAAAAAAATATAGACCTGAAGAATAGCCGGATAATATTTTCTCCTGATAACGTCGACGGCATGGCGGGCAACGGTCTCATTGTAGGTATGGGACAACTCGTTACGTTTTTCCAGCATTTCCATCCACGTGTGTCCGTCCTGAATGATGTGTGTGTTAAACCCTTGCTTGATGGCCTCTCTTGGAAAATGAGTTTCGATTCCCTGCAGATACAGGTAGTCCTTGACGGTCTTCCATCCCAGTTCGAACGTAAACTCGAACACCTGGACCAGGCCGCTGATCTCGATCGGGGTAAATGTCTCTTTTTTTACGACGTCATCAAAAAACGCGAATGCTTTTTCAAAGTTCTGGAATCGCTGCTTCCAGCGAATGTCTTTATTTTCCATACGAATTCCGCCAATACCGTTTCAACATTGGACAACGTTCAGAGAAAATAGTCAGAAACCGTGACATAAGCTAAACAATCAGTGGTAAGACCGGACACACGTCACTTGTTATTGTCGCAAGACGGTGTATTTATTCAAATCCATCGAGATCTTCGGAAGGCGACGCCAAAAACCGCTGAAGACGGTCTTCACGCGCGAGGATGTTTTCCTCAGCCCCGACCTCCATGAGGTTATATTTTAATACTTCGGTATCCCGATAAATCGTGGGACTCGATCCTTGTAATCCAGCCATTTTTGGCCAAACCGCTTTTCTAAAAACGCTTCCTCTCGTTTGACGATGCGAAGATGGACCACCGTCGTAAGAATCAGCAGAAAAAAGTTGACGACGTGGATGGCGAACAAACATGAGCCGATACCCATGAGGAATGCCCCGAGATAAACGGGGTTTCTTGTGAATCGATACAGCCCGTGCGTTTTGAGTTCCGTTTCTCTTTCGGGCAGACCCACGGCGGCGGATTTTCCCAAATGGGTCAGGGACGTGAAGGCAATGGCCAGGCCAAAACCATAAACGACGGTGCCCGTCGTGCTCGTGATCGGACTGTCATAATGCATCGTAAGCACATTGGCGGCTTTCAGTAGAAAAAATACGGCACAACAAAAAAAGGCCGCTTTTCCCACGATGAATTCGGGCCACGAGACCGGGCTTTTTCCAATGAGATCCATCTTAAATCATCTCTAACCGTTCACGTCGATGCAATTCCAGCGTGCCGTCACGGAACAACCACCGGCGGCATGATGTGAACGCCGCTATCGTCGATCTCCAATGGCCCGACGTAAATCGTGTCATATTGTGCGTAGACCGGCTCTCGCCCCAGAATATGATCCCGATAGTAAAGAGAATCCGGAACGAAAAAAACCACGACCGAATCCGTGGCGGAATAAAACGACATACTGAAAATACTGAAATCTCTCGCGATGCCTTTCTTGCCGCCCGAGCAGTCGCCATTGGCATCCTTGACGATCTCGACGTAGCCGGTCAGAAAAAAATAATTTCCGGATGTATCTGACGCGGTACTGTCGCCGGAAAAATCGGGAACAAAGGGAAACATCACGTCTGAAATGCTGACGTCGAACGCAGGCGATCCGTTCTGATGTACAACCGTTCCGGCCAGAGGCTCGTAGTTGTAATCATAGTCCGGCGTGACATTGAGGAGGGAACAGCAGGAGTGGAGGGTGGTGGTGACAGGTAACCAAAAAATTGGAGACCAACGGATTTTCATCTATTTACACTCTGTCATATCATCGTTTCATTTGAAGTCTTAAGGCATACTTGATCACAAATGATAAGCAATAGTTGAAGTCTTCACGGGAATAGTCCGGCTTCTTAGGAACATTCTGTATAACGGTACCGCTGTCAGAAAGGAAAATGTTTGGCATAATCTTTCGATATTTGGCGAGCTCATGCATATCAATTCCAATGGAAGATAGCTTGACTGTGTCCTTCAGAATGTCAATTGTGTCACGCAATTCTTGAAGTAAACGCTCAAATTCAATATCCGCATCATTTTCAACAGTGTATCTTCGCCATCTAAAATTTCGAAGATCCTCGGGAAGAATTCCCGTGCGGATCTGTTCCTCATGAATTTTCAAAATTAAACTAAATGCCCTGTGAATATAGACGAAAGCATTAACATAGTCGGCATTGCGTAAGGCATCTTGCGCATTTCTTAATGCCTGACGTGGTTGCTCAAAGATTATTAGGTCAACCATGGATGTTGACGTGAACGAATGGCCCTTGAAAACTTTACTAACAACATCATCAAGAACGGGCGAAAGACCAAGGGCGATAGAATTGACTTGTGCTGGTGAAGCGAAGAAAGTAGAATGTTTAATTGGGTTACGAAGGTCGTTAAGACGTTTAATTGCGGAAATATCCACTTTCTTTTCGTTTCGCAAATAATTCACTATCTCCTCTGCGTAGTCAATAAGGTACATCCTATTTTTGTTTGCTTTGACTTCCAAGTGTTCATATACCGCTTGAAAGACTAAATCGGCACAGTCATGAAATGAAAGTAATGCTGCTGAGCATAATGGATCAGGCATTAACGCCTGTTGCGTACCAACATCATAGAGATATTTTGCAAAAGCTATACGAGTGATAAAAGTATCTGACGTCATTTTTCTTGTGATTTCTTCTGATCCAATGTGTTTGTCAAAAAGGCCACGGCGAATAGGAAGACCATTGTGGCTTATGACTTAACCTGCTAAACCTCATCACCGCCGAGTCCGGCGCTCGTGATCCCCGTCGCGCGCGTTTGTCCGCCCAGGCACACGGGCAAAGTTTGCGTTTTACACAAGTTCTAATGGATGGAGTTCTTGCCTGTCTACCGTGGGAAGGTTGAGCTTCCGAAGAACTTCATTCACTTTCTCGGTGGAGATCGTTGATGGAGATGTAATCTCGATGCCGATCGGTGTGCCGAAATCATCATAATCGACAAGCAGGCCGTTGCCAAAAGCCACCGTTCGCTTAGTTTTTCGCCCCTCCTGGTGAGGCAGATAAAGATATGCCGCCAACGGTTTTCCTTTACGGAATGTAACTTCGAGATAATGCTCTTTCATAATCGGCCTTAATCTTTGTACGCGGTTATGACGACCAAAAGCGACTCTTCCTGGTCAGGCTCTACAATTACTGTCCAATTCTGGCGTTCATGCTGAGTCTTGATTTTCCAGCGGCCTTCGATTTCATCCGGTTCGAAATCCGTGGCGTTTGCAAGCATCGTGCGCAAATCAATTTCGCTAAAATCACGCTGGACCATCCTCTTTTCAACATGAGGCGTGATTTCAAGTTCCCAGTTCCACCAAACGGGCCAGTCCACTCGAGTCGCCGTCAATAAGTGTTACAAAAAACGTACTCTGGCATAAACTTAAAAGACAGGATTATTTATTTGTAAACGGCAGCAGCGTTAATTATGACTGAACCTGTTAAACCCCATCGGGCTCGTGCCGGGCGCTCGTGATGCCCGTCGTGCGCGTTTGTCGGCCCAGGCCCGCAGGGCCGTGATGTGTTCCGCCATGACGCGGGAGAGGGGAACCGTCGATCGCAGATTATTTTCGACGTCGGCCGAAGTCAATTCGCGTCCTTCGTCAAAAGCATCGTACAAACCGTCGAGGATGGCCTGTTCGATCTCGGCGCCGCTGAATCCGGCGGCGACTTCGGACAACCGGGCGACGTCGAAGTCGTCGCTCTTCCGGTTTCGCTTGTGGAAGTGAATCCGGAAGATCGCTTCGCGCTCGTTTTGTTCGGGCAAATCGACGAAGAAAATTTCATCAAACCGTCCCTTGCGAAGCATTTCCGGCGGCAGCATCGTGATGTCATTGGACGTGGCGATGACGAAAACGGGCTTCTTTTTTTCCTGCAGCCATGTCGTAAACGTGGCGAACACGCGTGCGGCGGTGCCGGCGTCGGAAAAATTGGAACTGCCCATGCCGGAAAAGCCTTTTTCGATCTCGTCGATCCATAAAATACACGGACTGATCGACTCGGCGACTTTGATGACGTGGCGCACGTTGGCCTCGCTGCTTCCGACGATGCCGCTGAAGATCGTGCCGACGTCGAGCTTGAGAAGGGGCAAATTCCACTGCGCCGCCACCGCCTTGGCGGTCAGGCTTTTGCCGCAGCCCTGCGTGCCGACGAGCAGCAGGCCTTTGGGCGTCGGCAGGCCAAATTCGCGCGCCCGGTCGGTGAAGGCCTCGGCACGTTTGGTCAGCCACTGCTTGAGGTGCTCGAGTCCGCCGACATGGTCGAAATTTTCATCCGGTGAAAAATATTCGAGCGAGCCGCTTTTACGGATGATCTGTTTTTTTTCTTCGAGCACTTCACCGATCGTACGGTCGTCGATCGCTTTCTGATGGACGACGGATTTGGCGAGCACGTTTTCGAATTCGACCAGCGTCAACCCCTGCGCCGCGCGGAGCAGCTTTTCCCGGCTCTCCGGCGTGAGGGAGATCGTCACGTCACGGCGTTTGCCCAGGACCTTGATCGCGCCGTCAAACGTCGACGCGAGATCGGCGATGTCCGGCAGGTCAAAATCGAGAACCGCGACGTCCTTCGTCAGCTCGATCGGGACGTTCATAACGGGGCCGACGATGACGACGGTTTGATTGGACTGGCGGAGTTGTTTGGCGACGTCGCGCAGCAGCCGTTTGATTCTGACGTTGTCAAGGAACGCGTGAAAATCGAACAGTACAAAAATTGCGTTGTCTTTGCTGCGGAGGATGTGCTCCAGAACGGCTTCCGGATCGCACTGGGAATCGTCGACCTGTTCGGGCAAGACAAAATTATACAGGCCGTGCGTATGCGTCCATGCAAAGAGCATTTTACGAAGATGAACGGCGATCTTGTCCAGCGATTGCAGTACGCGGTCTTCTTCCCACGACACGACGTGAATGATCGGATAACGCGCCTGAATGTAGAGTTCCAGTTCTTTGGACATGTCTCAAAATAGACCCGATGTCCGACAGATTCAAGCGCGCAAACAATCAGTAACCTTGAATCAAGGATTTCTGCTTATCTTAAAATCAAACCGAACAAAATAGGGATTCAAAAGTTGGAGACTCA
>CAYZJB010000014.1:0-60683 GCA_964478735.1 uncultured Bacteroidota bacterium
AAACATATGATTCTTGATAGTAACCCAATGTTTCCATAGCTTTATGGTCATGAGTGACTCCTCCCATCACAGTGATCGTGCGGGTTTTCTGAAGCGCGTACCTATCTTCTCGGAACTGGCGTCAAAGGACCTTGAGAGAATTTCAGCTGTTGCCCATCTCCGACATTACCACAAGGAGCAGGTCATTCTGATCGAAGAGGAGGTCGGACAGACCCTCTTTATCGTCATGAGCGGCCAGGTTAAAATTTCCCGAATCAGTGAGGACGGACGCGAAGTCATTCTGGCCGTCATGGGCGAAGGCGATTTTTTTGGTGAATTGTCGTTGTTGGACGGCCATTCCCGTTCCGCCAACGTCACCGTCATCAAAGACGCCGAAATGCTGCTGATTCACCGGGAAGATTTTTTGAATCTGTTGAATGAATTTCCGTCGATTGGCATCAACCTGTTGAAGGAATTAGCCAGCCGGATACGGAAGTCCGACGCGCAGATCAAAAGCCTGTCACTCAAAAATGCGACGGGGAAAGTGGCATCGACATTGTTACGATTAGCGGAAGACATCGGCGTTCAAAACGGGTCGGCTTTGACGATCACCAGTGTCCCGACTCAGCAAGATCTTGCCAATATGGCGGGTACGAGCCGGGAAACAATCAATCGGGTGATCCAACGATTGATCAATGACGGGTACATCACGCGGCAGGGCAATGAATTGACGATTACCGATTTTATCAGATTCCGGCGGGATTTTATTTGAACGACTAACATAGGACTTACGTATGCAAGCCAACCCCCCGGTTGGCTTTGCTATTTGGTGGATTTCCTGAGCCGACTCCAGTATATTGGCGCCCATTTATGACAGGTGCATCAAAAATTCTGCTCTGCGACCTCAACCGGAACAACCAGAGCGTCATCCAGAAAACGTTGAAAGACCACGGCCACGTCGTTCATATAACGACTGACGGACATGAGGCACTCGACGCGATCAAAAGCCTGAATTACGATCTGGCCATACTGGCCAGCGACGTTCCGTCGCTGGACGGATTTCAGGTATGCCGTTTGGTTAAGGAGGCTGAAAAAACCCGGCATATCCCCGTCATGATCATGTCCGGCCTGACGGATCACGTCACGCGCAATCGCGCCATCGAAGCAGGGGCCGACGAATTCCTTCAATCACCGGTCAACCGTGTCGAGCTTGCGGCACGTGTTCTCACCCTGGTACGCCTCAAGAGCCTTCAGGACCGGCTGCAACGGCAGATCGAGGAGAAAGAGGTCGAAAAAGCAAAGTTGGCCCAGCGAAACGCGGAACTTCGGGCTCTGTCGGAAATTGCACGGATCGTCCTTTCCGTTCGGGATCAACGAAAAATGCTTCCCGAAATTCTCACGCTGCTGGCGGAGAATTTCGATGTATCGGGCAGCTGCCTTTTGGCGCCGACCAAAGACGGCTGGAAGGTGGAGGCGGTTTCCGCCTCGGTTCATTCCGAGATGAACGGTCGCTGGATCGGTTCCTCGCGACTTCTCGACGAGATCTTGCAGAAACAGAAGCCCATCGTGATTGAAGATTGCAAGATCGATCCACGCACGCCCCGGGATTTTATCGTACAACTTGATCCAAAAATCCGCTCGATCGTCTGTTCACCGATATCCGTTCGCGGATCGACGATCGGCGTCCTGCTCAACTATTACACGGGCAATTCGGATTCCGTGATGGACGTGGGACTCCTGATGACGTTGTCGGGACAGATTTCCCTTGCGATGGAAAATGTCCAATTGTTCAACAAGTTATCCGATTTCAACAAAGCCCTGCAAGAGCAGGTCGGCGAATCGACCAAGGCCCTGGTGGAATTAAAAAATTTCAACGAAAGCATTTTGCAGAATATCAGCTCGGGCATTTTGACGGTCGACCTCAAAGCGACGGTCAGTTTTCTGAACAAGGCCGGTGCAGCGATTCTGGGGATCGAACCGGACATCGTTGTCGGAAAACCCTTGGCCGAACTGTTCGGCGCAGGAGCCGCCAAAAATCTTCTGTCCGAAACCCCGGTCGAAGGCCCGCAGAGTTCGGAGATCGAAGTGGATCTTGCAAACGGCCGGCATACTTTCCTGGGGTTTACCACGAACAAACGGCTGGACAGCGACGGGCGGGAAGCCGGATCCATCGTACATTTCCGCGACATTTCACAGATCCGTGAAATGCGCGATACCATTTATCGCATGGATCGGCTGGTGTCCCTCGGCATGTTAACCAGCGGGATTGCACACGAGATTCGCAATCCGCTGGCCGGAATCAAGACCATGGCTCAGGCGCTTGAAAAAGAAATGGACGATAGCGATTCCCGTACGGAATACGTGCAACGTATTCTCAAGCAGATCAATCGGCTCAACGAGCTTTTGAAATCGTTTTTTACCTATGCCCGACCCGTCAAACCCAACCGCCAGCTTTGCGACCTGCGGACGATCGTGGCGGATATTCTGGCGCTCTTGAAGCAGCGCATCGAGAGTGACGCGATCCGGGTCGAGGAATATTACGATCCCCGGCTCAGTCCGCTCTTTGTTGATGGAAATCAAATGGAACAGGTGTTGATGAACCTGATGATCAACGCGCTCGACGCCATGAAGCCGCATGGAACGCTGACCCTCTCGGCCCAGAACGGCCAGCGCAGCATTCCGCCGTATTTTTTCGATGCACGTCCGGTAGTCGAAATCTCGGTCAGTGACACCGGCGCCGGCATCTCGAAGGAAAATTTACACACGATCTTCGATCCGTTCTTTACTACCAAACCCAACGGAACAGGCCTCGGATTGTCGATCGTCTATCGTATCGTTCATGAACATCACGGCCAGATCACGGTACAGAGCGAACGCGGCAAAGGCACGACGTTTCATATCTACTTGCCTCTTGTCGATAAAGTAACTACTTCTAAACCGGAGCTGGTCACATCCGACAACAGGTGACGTTATGAAGAAAAAAGTTCTGGTCGTTGACGACGAAGAAGACCTTACGTGGAGTATTTCCAAGAACCTTTCTCGGGACAAGGACAACTTCGAGGTGATCTGCGTCAACAGTGGAGATGAGGCTCTGAATCTCCTGTCGCAAGTCCCGGTCGACCTCGTCGTCAGCGACATCAAAATGCCGGGGATTTCGGGTCTCGACCTGCTGCTTCAGATCAAACAGCATTATGCCAATACCCGCGTGATCATCATGACGGCATTCGGTTCGGCCGACGTTCAAAAAGAAGCGACCAGCCGCGGATCGCTGTATTATATCGAAAAACCTTTCGAGATCGACGATCTGAGGAACTTGATCCTGAAGGCGCTGGCCGACAGAAAAGGCTTTGACGGGAAGGTAACCGACTTTCAACTCAGCGACCTGATCCAGATGAACGTTCTGGGCCGCATGGTGACGGCACTGGTCGTTACCAAGGACAACCAGAGCGGAACGATCTATTTCAGTGAAGGAAACATCACGCACGCGGAATGCGGCCTTTTGAAGGGGGACGAGGCGTTTTATAAGATCATGACGTGGGAGGACGGTAAATTCGAATTTCGAAAAGGCGAGGCGGCCCCGGAAGAGTCGATCACCAAAGGGTGGCAGAGCCTGTTGCTGGAGGGCATGCGCAGAAAAGACGAGGTCACGCCGGAATCGAAAACCCAGTTGAAAGAAGAGTCGCGCCAGGAAAGTCTCGAAAAGATCAGGACCAGCCTGAACGACTTCATGAAGGTCAAGGGAGTCGATGTCGTTGCCATCACCGACGAATCCGGATTTGTTCGAGCGTCCGTCGTGAATGAGAAAAAACAAGACGTGTTCGATTTGACCTTGCTGCCCAATATGGTTCCGGGTGGGTTGGAATTCATCGCGTCGATCGATAAAGAAGCTGCCGGAAACGGGTTGCGTTTTATGACCATCGAAATGCAATCGAAAGCGTTGTTCTTCATTCCGCTGGTGGGTCGAAAAGAATGGTTGTTTATCATGTCGGAGCCTGATGTGAATCTCGGCGCGATCCGTATGACGTCGAAAAAACAAATCCCCGTTCTTTCGGAGCTGATCTGAAGTGCTGGCGGATCTACACCTGCATTCGACCTATTCGGACGGCCGCCTTCGTCCGGACGTGATCGTGCGTCTCGCGCGGGAACGGGGGCTGAGCGCCATCAGCCTGACCGATCATGACACGGTCAACGGCATTCCCGAAGCGCTCGTTGCCGGAGAATCACTGGGAGTCGAAGTGGTTCCTGGAATCGAACTGAGCGCGTCGCTGGAAAACAAAGACATTCACATCCTGGGGTATTTCATAGACCCTACGTCTTCCGGACTGAAGGCCAAGCTCGATATTTTTCGCAGTTCCCGTGAAGACCGCGCCCGAAAAATGGTTGCAGGTCTGCAAACACAGGGCGTCGACATCTCATTTGATGAGGTAGAACGGGAAGCGCAGGGCGGGGCCTACGGCCGTCCCCACATCGCTAACGTTTTGTTGCGCAAGGGGTACGCTCGGGATATCTATGGTGTGTTTCAGAAATATCTGGGATACGATTGTCCTTCTTATGTCGCGAAGTTTTCTTTGCATCCGAAAGAGGCGATCGACCTGATCCATGAAGCCGGCGGATTGGCCTTTCTGGCGCATCCGAGTTTCTATATGAAAGAGAAGCACTTGATCGCCGTCATCGAAAGCGGACTTGACGGTATTGAAATATCGCACCCAAATCATTTTGAACATTCGATAACGTATTTCAAGCGCGTGTGTCAACAGTACGGCCTTCTTGAATCCGGCGGGTCGGACTGCCATGGACGGACCGATCAAATCGTGATTGGAAATCATGCCGTCCCGTACCAATCCGTCACACGCATGAAAGAAAAATTAATGAAAACGACTTTGCCATGACCGCCATAGCCGATTCGATACGGAGAGAACGCCTGCATCTGGGTACCGGATATCTCCGGAGCATGAAAATCAGCGATCTCGAGGCCATTCGGCTCGTTCTGGCAGGTGATTCCGTGATCGACTGGTTTCGCCTGGATTTTACATCGGTGGAAGAAGTCGAACTGTTTCTCCGTGTTAACGGATACGATATTCACAACGCCGCCGATCTTCGACGATTGTCGAAGATTCAGCGTGAAGCGGTGGCGTATCTGGAACAGAATTTCAATCACCGCATCCCGCACGAATTCACAACGGGTTCACGTACGATTCAGGACTTGATTTTGCTCGCGTCCAGGAGTTGCCGCCGGAACCCGGAGCAGATGGCTGCCTGTCTTCTTCTTAAAATCATGCATACGATCCACCATCTGGACGGACGTGAATTACTTCACCGATGCGAACTCAGCGAGTCGGAACTTTATTCGGCCGTGGAAAGAAGAGTCGAACTGGCGATTCAGACGATGCGGGATGAGGATTTTCACATCGTCGACTATTATGGAAGCCATAAAGACAAATTATCGACCGTAACCAAGCTGTTGTCGAAGAAAGAAAATCACGCGGCCGCAATCTACGATAAGATCCGATTTCGGATCATCACACAGACGAAGGCGGACATCCTGTCCGTCCTGTTCTTTCTCGGCCGCACCATTTGTCCTTTCAACTATGTGATTCCCGGCGGATCCCACAACAATTTGATCCCTTTCGCCAACCTCGTCGGACAGTTTCCTCAGTTTGCTCATTACGCCGACTATGTCCGGCGTAAAACGGCCGAACTGCCGAGCCCGGGCGGTTCGTCCAATCCCTTCACGAGCTCGGATTACCGCGTGATCAATTTTGTGAGTGATATTCCGATCCGCGTGGATGAATTGTTGTACACGCCGGACTTTGCCGAACTGGGACGGATCATTTTTGTACCCGTCGAGTTTCAAATCATTGATCAGGAAACCTATCAGGTGAATGAGATGGGAGAGGGCAGTCATCAACGCTACAAGCGGCGCCAGATGGATGCCGTCAAATCGCGATTGGGAATCGACGAGAGCCACTAGCGATCCATGCAATCCCCCTGCCTTTCCGTTATCGTACCCGTGTTGAACGAAGCCGCAACCGTCGGATCTTTTGTTGCGCACCATATCGACATGCCCGGACTGCATGAACTGATCGTGGTGGACGGGGGCAGTACGGACGGCACCGTCGACAAATTGCGAGAATGCGGGTCGCGGATCAAGATCATGAATGCCACGGAAAAGCGGGGCCGCGCGGTGCAGATGAATGCCGGTGCGTCCGCCGCATCCGGAGACGTCCTGATGTTTTTACATGTGGATTGTACCCTGCATAAAGAAAGTTTCGTTCAGGTCCAGCAAGCGTTTATCAAGGACCCTTCCTTGATCGGCGGCGGGTTTTTAAAAAAATATTCCAACGAAAATTTTTTCCTCACATGGTATCGAATGGCCATGAACGGCATTCGTACGCGTTTACTTCGAAATTTGGTTGGAACGAATGCAATGTTTATACGGAAGGACCTATTTCAAAAAATAGGCGGCTTCGACGAGGTTCCGATTCTGGAAGACGTCATTCTCTGTGATCGAATGAAAAAAATCGGACGTCTCGCCGTATTGACGCCTCATGTCCGGTCATCGTCTCGACGATATTCCGGACAGGGACGGTTCCGGACCATGTGGATCGCTTTTCGAATCCTGTTTTTGTATCGAGTCATGAAAACTCCCTTGCACGAACTGAAACGGATGTACACTCCGTGACGATCAGGGCCGTCTTATTTGATTTTGACGGTGTCTTGATCCAAAGTATCGAAGATCACCACCGATCGTGGAACGCCGTTTTCAAAGATTTTGGAGTCAGCATCAGCTGGGAGGAGTTTGCGAGCCTCGAGGGGCAAAGCCTTTTTTGGATCAGTGAGCGTTTATGCCTAAATCATGGAATTGCATCGGAATATGCCGAAGCCATAGCTTTGCGCAAAAATGAGATTTACAAGGAATCCGCAGAGATCAAATTTTATCCGGGCGCCCTGGACGTGCTTGATGAACTGAAAAAAGATTTTGCGCTTGCACTCGTGACCGGTGCGCATCGTGACCGGTTCCACCACTCGGTGGACGCGGCATTCACGTCGACGTTTCAAGCGATCGTAACGGCCGATGATGTACATTCGAGAAAACCGTCACCGGAGCCTTATTTGAAAGCGTCCGAAAATTTGAAAATTTCCGCCCCGGAATGCATCGTTGTAGAAAATGCTCCGTTTGGAATCGAATCGGCCAAACGCGCGGGCATGCGCTGCATTGCCTTGAGAACGACATTGAAGGATGACTTTCTGAAAGGTGCGGATCGGATCGTCGATAACGTTACGCAGATTCAATCGATACTCAGGACGTTTGCATGATTGTACCGGAGTACAGCAGGGTCGCCGGGGTGTATGATCGGATGATGGAGCATGTGGATTATGCGGCCTGGGCCGCCTATATTCATAAGTTCGTACAGCAATGGGTCCCCGGCGCAGCGGAAATTTTGGAGCTGGCTTGCGGAACCGGCTCACTGGCGGTAGAGTTATCCGCAAAGGGATATCGGATGCGGTGTTATGATCGGTCGGCGGCGATGATCGAACTGGCGCGACAAAAAGCGGAACGTGCAGGCCGCCGGATCGAATTCGGCGTCGAGGACCTTCGGGAATTGTCCGTCGATCGGGTTTATGACGCCGTCCTTTGTCTCTACGACTCGGTGAATTATCTCACGGAATGGACGGAAGTCGAATCGTTCGTACGATCGGTCAAAAAAATAGTCCACCCGGGTGGAGTTTTTATTTTTGACGTGTGTACGGAAAAGAATTCGTTGGATAATTTTGATTTGCGTTATGAAAACGATTTGGAGGCGAGATACACGCGAATGAGTCGATACCTTCCGGACGAGCGCCTGCAGATTAACGAAGTCCGAATCCATTTCAATGGACAAACGTTCACGGAAATCCATCGTCAGCGCATTTATTCGTTAGATCGGATCGCGTCGCTGTTATCACACGTCGGCTGGATCGAACTGGGGCGGTTCGCCAATCTCACCGACAAACCCGGAACCGAAAACGATGAGCGGGTTCATTTTGTCGTGGGACATGCCGCATGACACCCGTCGAGTTCATCATCGCAAAGCGGAACGGTCATGTGCATACCATCGAAGACATTCAACAGTTTATTCGTTCGTTTACGGCCGGGGACGTTGCTGACTATCAGATGGCCGCGTGGTTGATGGCCGTCTATTTTCGCGGAATGACGCGGGAGGAAACGAAATCTTTGATCGTTGCCATGCGTGATTCCGGGCAGGTCATGGATTTATCCGGTATCGACGGCGCGAAAATCGACAAGCACAGTACCGGAGGAGTCGGCGATAAAACGTCGATCATTCTCGCGCCGCTGCTGGCATCCCTCGGCGTGCGCGTACCCATGATCAGCGGCCGCGGCCTGGGCCATACGGGTGGAACGCTGGATAAACTGGAATCCATCCCGGGGTTCAATGTCCGTCTCGAACCGGAACAATTTTTGAAAAACCTGAAAACTGTGGGGGCCGCCATGATCGGCCAGACGAACGCGATCGCTCCCGCCGACCGGGCGATGTATGCGATTCGTGACGTTACCGGTACGGTAGAATCCATTCCGTTGATTTGCGGTAGTATCTTGAGCAAAAAACTCGCTTCGGGCATCGACGCCCTTGTTCTGGACATCAAAACGGGCAGCGGCGCGTTTATGGAGACGGAGGAAAAATCCATCGAACTGGCACAGTGGCTGGTCTCTCTGGCTTGTGATCTGGGAACGGAAACGATCGCGCTGGTCACGGATATGAATCAACCGTTGGGACAAACGGTAGGGAATTGGTTGGAAATTCGGGAGTGCCTGGAAACGTTGAACGGCGCCGGTCCGCCCGATTTGCGCCGGTTGTCGGTAGCGTTGGGAGCATGTATGTTACGTTTGGCTGATACGGGGACGGACTGGAAGGACGCGATGATGTCCTGCGAACGTCAGCTGGATAACGGTAAGGCTCTGGCCCGACTCTACGACATGACCCGTCTGCAAGGCGGTGACGTATCCGTGCTTCAAAAACCGGAATCCTATTCGCCCAGCCGTTATCAATGGCAGGTGACATCCCCAAGTGACGGATGGATTTCAGCAATTGATACGCGCTCTATCGGTACAACCGGTGTTCTCATAAGTGCGGGGCGTAAACAAACCTCCGATTCGATCGACCCGCGTGCCGGGTTCATCATTCACAAAAAAATCGGCGATTCCGTACAGAAGGGAGAACCGATCTGCACGATCCACTCGGATGATGACCACTGCAAAGACGAGGCGATGATCAGAATCCGGCAGGCATTTCATATTGGCGAGGCTGCCGTCGCGCCGCCCCCGTTGATCAAACACTTCATGGATCGGCATGGCATCCAACCGCATAACCCTTTCTCAGCGTGAAACAACCCAAGCGTATGGCCGTAAAAAAGCACAAGAAACGAACGCCGAAACGAAAGCCGGCAGATGCACCCACAGTCGCGACCCCGGCTGTCACTCCGATTACGGATGAACAGGAAAGGCGGGAAAGGCAAAAGCGGGAAGATTTTGATCTTGTCACGCGCGCCACAAAAGGCGACCAAAAGGCGTATGAAGAATTGGTGAATCGCTATAAGGGTCAACTGTACAACCTGATGTATCGAATGGTCCATTCCATGCAAGAGGCTGAGGATCTGGTCCAGGAGGCATTCATGAAGGCCTTTGGATCGCTGGCGAACTTCAATTACGAATATGCGTTCAGTACGTGGCTGTACAAGATCGCGACCAATAATTGTATTGACCATTTGCGCAAGAAAAAGTTGCAAACGTTTTCCATCGATGCCCCCATCGAGTACAAGGACAGTACGTACACGATGGAAATTCCGGATCTTACGTATTATCCGGATAAAGAAATGATCCGGAACGAGCGCAATTCTTTGATCAAAGTCGCCATCGATTCACTTCCCGAAAAATATAAAACCGTCATTTATCTGAGACACTCCGACGAACTGTCGTACGAGGAGATTGCATCGATGCTGAATATCCCGATTGGAACGGTCAAGGCACGCATTTTCAGGGCCCGGGAAATGCTCAATCGGTTTCTGAAAGGAAAGGTGGATCGAAATTGATTCGCACCGGCTTACTGGTAAGTCTAACCGCATTTGCGGCGCTGGGACAACAATCGTTCCGCAAAATCGAACGTACGGATGAAAAAGAATTGAAAGTGCGCCTGACATATGCGGCCGGACAAATTCATTTGCAAAAATCGAATGACGACGCGGAACTCTGTCGTGTCGTCTATTCGAAACCAACGCTAAAACCCGATGTGCGTTATAAAAAGAGCAATACGGTCGGCTTTCTAGACATCGATCCGGGAAGCGATGAGAGTATCGGCGTGGGGGACTTTGGTGAGCAGGAATGGGCGGTCATGTTGACCGACAAGATTCCGGCTTCTTTTGATTTAGAATTTGGCGCCTGCCGCGGGGATCTGGATTTTTCCGGGATGCGGGTCAAAGACCTGAATATTTCCGTCGGTGCAAGTAAGGTCAATCTTCAGTTTGATACGCCGAACAAGGATCGAATTCGGAAGATGCGAATCGAAGCCGGAGCGTCCAATATGAGAATGGTCGGGTTGTTGAATGCAAACTGCGATCGACTCGATTTTGAAGGCGGGATTGGCTCCTATATACTGGACTTCAACGGCTATATTCAAAATACCATGATTGCTACAATCAGCGTGGGTGTCGGAAAGGCTGTAATCAAAGTTCCACGCGATGCGAACGTACGAATCCAGATGTCCGATAACATTTTTTCGGTTATGACCATTTCTTCATCGGATTTTGTGAAGCGGACATCGAATCTCTATGTCAGTCAGAATTATGACGATACGGCGCCGATGCTGGACCTCCGGTTGGAAGCCGGTTTCGGTAAAGTATTGGTTGAAGCATCCGAATGAATCGCTTTTTATATTTATTTTTAGCGAGTCTATTTTCGTTATCACTTCAAGCGCAAGTTGATCGTGAATTGGAGCTGGCGCGAGCGTGGGAACGTGACGGCCAGCTGGAAAAAGCGCTTACGATATACCAGCAACTCTATGAAAAAGACTCGCTTCATGCCGACGTCCTTCTCGGGCTCAAGAATATTTATAAAACACTGGGATACCACGATGCCCGCCGCTCTCTGATACAAAAGCAGGTTCGACGGGATTCTTTGAACATTGTACTTCGGATTGAGTTGGCCGACGCGTGGTATCGGCAGAAAGCGGTTGCGGAGGGAGAACGAGAAATCGACCGGATTCTGTCCATGAAGGAAGCCGGTGAGTCCGTGTATCGACTGGTCGCATCCATGTTGATTGAAAATCGACGTCTGGATGAAGTAGAGTCGATCTATCGAAGAGCGAGAACGACGTTTAAAAACGAGAATCTATTCGTTCTCGATATGGCCAGACTTCATACTTACCGAGGGGACTATTACCGGGCAACACAGGAACTTATCCGGTTTACGGCGGGACAATCGGATCTAACATACCTGGAATCTCAACTCAGCCAGTTTCCCGATACGGAAAAAGAGACCCACCAGGTGATCCGCGCTCTCAAAGAGTACCTTCAAAATCAGTCATCCGATTTAGGGATGCACCGCATACTCCTGAAGATCTTGGTCCGTTCCGGTGCATACGCCGAGGCATTTGACCTGGCAAAATCGCTTGATGAACGGCTCAAACGCCAGGGCCTCGAAGTTCTTAATTTCGCCGATCAGGCGCGGGGTGCGGAACAATTCGACGTAGCGAAGGAAGGGTATGAATTTTTTCTGACGCGTTATCCACAGAGCCCCCAGGCGGAATTGGGACTTGCCGTTTGCATCGAAGCTTCGGCGGAAGTCACCGGTTCCGGCGTTAAAATTGCGGACTCTCTTGTCAGTGAAAAGCTCCAGTTGGACGAAGCGATCCGGCGTTTTGACGTCATCATTCAAAAATATCCTCAGACGGAGTGGGCGGCGGAAGCATTAAAGCGGGCCGGCACACTCTATTTGGATCGTTATTTTGACGTGGATCAGTCGCTCCGCTATTACCGACGATTGGCTCGGGAATATCTACGTAGCGGTTTTCGTCTGGAGGGTTGGCTAAAAGTTGCCGAATGTCTGGTCATTCAGAACCGTATGGACGAAGCCAGGAATGAGCTCGCGGAAATATTGCGGCAGGGTTTCACCGACCGCGATGCAACGGATCTGGCACGATTTCGAATTGCCGAAATCCTTTTTTATGAAGGTCGGATGGACTCCGTGCGAAGATGGTTGAGCCCGCTGATCGGACAAAAATCCGGACGTACGGTCAACGATGCGCTGGAACTGGCGCTTGTCCTGCAGGAAAATGCAAAAGCACCAGTCGATCTGAAAGTATTCGCGGACGCCAGGCGCCTGGTTTTTCAACGACGGTACGGAGAGGCGCTCTTGCGGATCGATCAACTCCTGGAACGCCGATCTTCTCTCGGCGATGATGCATGCCTGCTTCGGGCCGTCGTTTTTCAGAAACAGAACAAATTTGACGAGGCCGTACAATCGCTGGAATGGCTTACAACGAAGTTTGAAAAGAGCCCGCTGGCCGACCGGGCGATGCTTCTCAAAGGCGAGATCGCTGCAGCCCAAAAGGATTTTGCCACGGCGATTCGGCATTACAAATCACTGCTGACGAATTACCCAGCCAGCATTTATTCGGCGGAGGCGCGCAAACGTCTTCGTGAATTGGAGGGAAAAGTTCAGAGATCGTCGTAGCGTCAATTACTGTCGAGATTCCTGCAGCTTTTCTTTTGCGAGTTCCAAACGTCGTTTGACTTCGTCTGACGGTTTGTATTTCATGGAGCGTGATAAGAATTCAACCGCTTTGGCGTAGTCTTTGGCTTTGAAGTAACCCCATCCCAGAATATCAACGGATTCGATGTTATTTCGCTTCATTTCTTCGGCGGCGTGGGCAAGTTTGAGTCCCCACTCGTAGTCGACATCTTTATCGATGAGGGCCCAGGCGACCGCATTATAGTTACGGAATTTACTGCCCTCACGGCTGTCAAGGACCTGATTCAACAGATTTTTAGCCTTTTGGTCTTTTCCATCCTTCCATAACGCGACGGCATAGTTGACGCGATTGACTTGATTGTCGGGCTGGATGCGGGCAAGGTCGCCGTAGTATTCGGTTGCCTTGGCGTAATTGCCGATTGCGAAATACAATTCCCCCAGATTGAAAAGCGTTGAAACATCGTCCGGCCTGTGCAAGAGAGCTTTCTGATATTGTTCGATACACCTGGCCGTTTCCGATTTCTGATTATAGAGGAAACCGAGATTCGAATGCAGGGCATACGATGATACACCGAGACGTTCTGCCGTTTCAAATTTTTCTATGGCCGAATCCATCGCACTGTCCGTTTCCACGGCTATGAGCCCTTGAACATAATACGCGTATCCTTCCGATGGATTGGATTCCAGAGCTTTGGTTAGGTATGCGTTGGCCTGCTTGATCATTTCTTGCTGCATTTTTTGATTTCGGGACGCCTTATGTTGCATGGAAGCCAAAACGTAAGCCTCTGAGGCTTTGGCGTTAGCCAGCGAAAAGGTCGCATCGAGGTCGACGGCCTTGAGGTACGAATCGAGCGCTTTCTCAATATTTTTCTGCGCCAGTTCCGCATCACCTTGTTTGACAAGCGCAACGGCCTGTTTGGGAACTCCAGGGTATTCGGTTTTTGCACCCAGGAAGCGCCAGGCCAGTATCGCAATAACAGCGGTGGCAAGGCCGAGTGTCGCAAGCGATGCTTTAGATTGATACCATGATTTTGCTTCTGACATATGTGACTCCTTGTCTGTCTATTTTATTTCGTTTCGAGCCAGTTTTGTCCCGACCCCATGTCGATCCGGACTGGGACTTGAAGTTTGACCGTGTTTTCCATCTTGTTTTTGACGATCGATTCCAGGTCGTTGAGTTCTTCTCGAGGAAGCTCAAAGACGAGTTCGTCATGAACCTGCAGGATCATTCGTGACATCATTTTTTCTTTGACCAATTCACGATGAATGGCGATCATCGCAAGCTTGATGAGTTCAGCGGCTGTGCCCTGAATCGGCGTGTTAATCGCGGCTCGTTCGGCATTTTGCCGAACCGCATAGTTCTTGCTCTTCAAGTCGGGTAAAAAACGGCGACGGCCGAACAGTGTGGTGACATAGCCGTTTTTTTTACCTTCCTCCAGTGTTTGGTCAATAAATGAGCGCACTTTCGGGTACTTTTGGAAGTAGTTGTCGATAAATTCGCGCGCTTCCGCCTGAGACATGCCGATACGGGAGGCGAGCCCGAACGGGGAAATGCCGTACATGATGCCGAAGTTGATATCTTTCGCTTTCCGTCGCAGATCGCGGGTGACTTTGTCGGCAGGCAGGTCGAAAACAAGGGAAGCCGTGCTGGTGTGAATGTCCATGTTATCGGCGAACGCCTGTATCAATCGGGGATCGCCGGACATATGGGCCATCACGCGAAGTTCAATTTGGGAATAGTCGGCCGACAGAAGGACCCAGCCTTTGTGTTGCGGGGCGAACGCCCTTCGAATTTCGCGCCCCACGTCGGTACGGATCGGAATGTTCTGAAAATTGGGGTTGCTGGAAGACAGGCGACCGGTGGCGGCTACCGTCTGGCTGAACGTAGAATGAATGCGTCCGGTGGACGGATTAACCAATGGTGGAAGTCCGTCAATATAAGTTGATTTGAGTTTGGTCAACTGGCGATAGGCAAGGATGGCATCGACGACGGGAAGCGAACGATATTGTTCCAGAATTTTGACGTCGGTGGCATACTGTTTGGTTTTGCCTGTACGTTTGGGTTTTTCCTGACCGGCGAGCTTGTGGATCTGGAGCTTTTCAAAAAGGATGTCTCCGAGCTGCTGTGGGGAATTCAGATTGAACTCGGTGCCGGCCTCGCGGTACACGGCTTTTTCGAGTTCCAGAATCTGGTAACCAAAATCTTCCGACATCTCTTTTAGAATATTGATGTCCAGCCACACCCCATGGCTCTCCATGGTCGTCAGAACGCGAATCAATGGTTCTTCGATTTCGTCGTAGGGTTTTCGGGATTCGATCTGATTCAGTTTCTCCTGCAGGGGTCCGGCGATGGCAACGAGTGCGGCCGCCTCCTGTCCCGTATACCGGGACAACACGTCCGGAGCCAAATCCAGTGGGGACTGAGAAGTCTTTCCTTCCTCCCGGAGATTGCTGAGCAGCGGAAGCTTTAGATTTGCAAAAGCCTCCACGAGGTGGGCTAAATCCAGTTGACGGTCAGAAGTGACCATGTGTGCGGCGATCATCGTATCGAACGTTTTCGCGTCCGCCGTTAGTCCGAAGCGTTCCATTAGGTGAAGGCTGTACTTGGCGTCATGCATGATCAACGCTTTGTCGCTTGAAAACAACGAATGTAATGTGCGCAGCACGTCCCCCTGTAATAACGCTTTCGGAAAAAAATAGGCGTGCCGGTCGGCGTCGGATACCGCAAGTCCGAGTACCTCGGACGCTATCGGATCGGGGGATGAACCGATCGCGCGTATTCCGAGTTGACTGGATTTCATAAGGAGCGACATCGCACGCTCAAAATCGCTTTCGTCCTTGATTAGCGTGAAGGCGGCTTCGGCAATTGTCTGTTGAGACCGGGCACCTCCACTTATGGATGCAGTATCGAGACGTTGGACGAGAGACTTGAATCCGAATTCTTCCAAAAGTGCGGCCAGCGTTTGTGGGTCTCCACCGGTTTTTGTCATCTCGTCGAGACGAATATCCAGAGGAATGTCTGTTTTGATAATTGCCAGTTCGCGGGACAGGAAGGCGTTTTCACGGTCGCGTTCGAGATTCTCACGGACTTTGCCTTTGATTTCGGAAAGACGTGAGTACAGATTCTGAATCGTCCCGTATTCTCCGATCAATTTGGTCGCTGTTTTTTCTCCGATGCCTTTGACTCCCGGGATATTGTCCGACGTATCGCCCATCAAACCCAGGATTTCGATGACCTGATTCGCCGGCACACCAAACTTGGCGATGACGTCCGCCGTTCTGGCAATCTCCGGTTTTCCATCTTTGCGGATGGGATTGTAAATGAAAATACGATCGTTGATCAACTGCATGAAATCCTTATCGGCGGTCACCATGTAAACGTCGATCCCTTCACGGCTGACCACCGTTGCCAGCGAACCGATAATGTCGTCAGCCTCGAAACCCGGTTTTTCGATCACGCGGATTCCCATGGCCTCTGTCAATTCCTTGAGACGGGGAAGTTGAGGCCCCATCTCTTCCGGCATTTTTTCCCGGGTCGCTTTGTAATCGGAAAAACGGGTATGACGAAACGTCGGCTCGGGGGTGTCGAATGCAACGGCGATGTAATCCGGTTTTTCGTCGTTGAGTATTTTCAAAACGGCGTTGGTAAATCCGTAGATGGCCGATGTATTTTCGCCTTTGGCGTTTCGTAACGG
The DNA here is from genome assembly GCA_964478735.1 of uncultured Bacteroidota bacterium. Classification (GTDB taxonomy): domain Bacteria; phylum CLD3; class CLD3; order SB21; family SB21; genus CAYZJB01. The sequence goes on from CAYZJB010000014.1 coordinate 16,420, forward strand.
ATTATTGATAAACGTGAAAAAAGCCCGATAGGCAAGGGCCATTCCGTCGATGAGGAACAATCGTTTTCGATTCATAAGCGGCGCCAAAGTAACATGACATCGATAAAATAACAAGGTTTTACTCTGAATTTGACGTTGTTTGGCGGAACGTTCCGATTTATATTCAACGGCTTATCACACAAGGAGTCCGTATGAGAATTCTCATTCCTCTTATGCTTTTGACCGCTTTTTGGTCCCGTGCCAGTGCGCAGACAAAAGTCGATCCGTTACGCTTCGGTACAGCCGTAGAAAACCGCGAAATCATCGGGGAATCCGATTCATTCGCCGCCGGTACGGAGAGAGTGTACTGCTGGGTTCGTGTTAGCGGCGGCAGAGGTGAGGTCCTGACGGCCAAATGGACCCTGAGTGAACAGGTCATGGCCGAAGTCGCACTGGATATCCAGTTCGACCCGATGCGTACATATTGTTCAAAAGCCATTGCAGGGAATAAGGGTCTCTGGAAGGTGGAGATACTCGATTCCACCGGACAGGTTTTGCAATCCGGAACATTCACAATAAACTGATTTACCACACACGCCGGAATTCCGCCATTATCCTATGAAATTACATTCACGTATTTTAGTAGGGCTTCTTGTGGGTCTTGCCGCTGGCATTGTCACGAATCTGATGCTTGCCAGCAGCCTGATCGATCGAGGTTCTGTGGAGTTTTCCATTCGAAACATTACGGATCCGATCGGTCAGATTTTTCTTCGCCTTTTGTTTATGATCGTCATTCCTCTGGTGTTTGCTTCGTTGACGCTTGGCGTTTTTAAACTCGGTGACGTGCAAAAACTCGGTCGTATCGGTATCCGGACGATCGTGTTCTTTCTCGGATTGACGACCGTAGCCGTTGTGATCGGACTGGTTTTGGTCAATATCGGCCATCCGGGAAAAGGTTTCGATCCCGATGTTCAGGCCGATCTTCTTCAGACGTATGGCGGGGGAATGGCCGACGTTATTGCCCGAAGCCAGTCGATCGATTTTACCGTGATGACGTTTGTCGACATGATGTTACCGAGGAATGTCCTGCGTGCGGTCGTCGATATGCAAATGCTGCCGCTGATCGTAATTTCGATTCTTTTTGGTTTCGTGATGACGCGAATGAGCGCCGAAGTGTCGGGCTCGCTTTCACGGGGACTCATCGGACTCAATGATTTCAGTATCTACGTGGTCGGTATGGCCATGAAACTGGCCCCGTACGCTGTGCCATGCCTTGTCTTCAGCATTACTGCCCGGTTTGGTTTTTCGATTCTGAAACCCCTCGGCTTATATGTTGTACTGGTATTTACCGGTTACGTGCTGCATCTGGTGGGCGTGTACTCACTGATCCTCCAGTTCATCGCGCGCGTTAACCCGCTTCGGTTTTTTCAGAGCATCAAGCCGGTAATGATTACCGCGTTTTCGACCTCGTCGAGTAATGCGACGTTGCCGACGACAATCAAGGTGAGTGAAGAACAGCTTGGAGTTTCCCCGACACTGGCAGGGTTCGTTTTGCCTCTGGGTGCTACGACGAACATGAACGGAACCGCGTTGTATGAGGGCATGACGGTGTTATTTCTGGCCGAAGTGTTCGGCGTAGATCTTACGCTCGGGCAACAGGCTCTTGTTGTGGTTCTGTCCGTTTTGACGGCCATTGGTACCGCGGGGATTCCGGGTGGATCGTTGCCGCTGATCGTACTGGTCATGCAGGCCGTGGGAGTTCCGGCTGAAGGGATCGGAATCATTCTGGGTGTCGACCGTATCCTCGACATGGGCCGGACCGTGCTTAATGTGACCGGAGATGTGACCGCCGTAGCCGTCGTGGCCCGCCTGGAGGGAGAACCGGTACGCTTCCAAGATCGCTTGCGTATGGAGGAAGGATAGTTTACCTTTGCTCAAAATAAGGAGGTTCGTTTGAATCCAAGAAATAAGATACTGGTAGGCGTCTTGTTAGTCGTCGGCGTTTTATCGTTTCTGGCGTACAGCGGGTTCGATGAAGGCAAGGCTTATTATAAGTTTGTCGACGAACTGCAGGCCATGGGAGATGACGCCTATGCGAAACGCCTGAAAGTCCATGGTAATGTGGTACCGGGCAGCATTAAAAAAAACGGCGGCAACTTGGAGTTTTTGCTGACCCGAAACGGAGTCACGATTCCCGTAAAATATGTCGGCAAAGATCCTGTACCGGATACGTTTAAGGACGACTGTGAGGCCGTAATCGACGGACGATTGCGGGAATCCGGAGTTTTCGAAGGCGAGCTGATTCAAGCCAAGTGCGCCTCCAAATATGAAGCGGATTATAAGGAACTCAAGAAATCGTAGCGTCTTTTTCATGAGAAAATTTCTGTGGGTGGCCGTCTCGGCAGTATTGATGCTGAGCGGCTTTATTTTTTTCTCTGCACAACAAAAATCCGGATTTGAAAAAGCACTGGTGCGCGCGCGGTCATTCTCAACGGGTCTGGCCCAGGTCAGTGTCGATACGCTGGATGTTGCCAATCTCGTGGAGCACAGTCTCAAGGGGGCGCCGTTCCCCAATGGACTATACCAAACGTTTATCGGCCTGCATTACGAATCCATGGGACCGGACAGTGTACTGCATTCGAGCGTCGCTCGTACACACGGTCAGACCTATCCCGGGGATCGCACCGACTGGCTTCCAACTTCTTATCGTTATCGCAGCGGCGCCGAAGCAGACACGTATTCCATACGGTTCACAAATTTTGAGATCATTGATTTTTTAGAATTGGAGCAGCTTTTGATCGTTCCGCAAAATTTGGGGCGCGCCATTGAGCTGGAACTCATTGCCCACACAAGTCTTGACTCCGGCGATACAATTAAAAATGCGGCGATGGTGTTTGGATACGATGCCGATATCGGAAGTCCGACCGGTGGTTACGGTGACGATCGAAGCGAGGCCATTTTGTCGGATTCGTTAGAATTATTATATGCGTTTGACGAAACGGAGGACCTCTTCACAGGTTTCAACTACAGTTCAGGAGGCACCGGCAAAAATCCGGGCAACATGTTAAATTTTCATCAAACGGTAAACCGGTCCGGTGCTTCTATGAATATTGTCGACAGCGTTCTGCTCGACATGATGCAATCCCCGCAATTTGATGCGGGGCTGGCTGCGGGTGACGTGTCTCTATACTGGGTCGTATCGCTCGGATCCTATGCGGGCACTATTTCGGATACGGTCCGGTTTACGCTGGTCAATGGAAGAAGTCGCGGCGATATTCGTAATCCGGACTTGTCCAAACGTGAGGTGGAGAACGATTCAGAAGAACCGTTTTCATTCGAGTTGTCGAAAAATTTTCCCAATCCATTCAATCCGACCACGACGATCACGTACCGCCTACAGAGAGACGCCGTCGTCGATCTTTCTGTTTTTAACTTATTAGGGCAGAAAGTCAGAACCCTGGTGAACGGGCGAGTCACAGGGGGTACCCACGTTTTAATCTGGGATGGGAAAAATGACGAGGGAAGGGTTGTCAGTACCGGAGTTTATTTTTACCGCCTTCAGTCCGACCGGCAGTCGATAACGCGAAAGATGATGTTCCTCAAGTAGGTCGATTTTTCACTTTTTCCGGATGTTGGGAGATATAGTCTTTCCAGGAACGGACAGAACGTTTGGGCGAACCCATGCGATGGGCATGGCAGATCGCCACGGCGAGCGCATCGGTTTCATCCAGAGTTCCGTTGGTCCTTAACGACAGGAGTTTCTTTGTCATAAAGGCAACCTGATTTTTGCCCGCCGCACCGTTACCGACGACCGCGAGCTTTACTTCTTTGGCAGAATATTCAAAGACATCGAGGCCGCCATGCAAAGCGGCCAGTATACAGGTACCGCGGGCGTGTCCCAATGTTAACGCACTACGGATATTTTTACTTACAAATATGTCTTCAATAGCGAATTGCGACGGTCGGTGAACACGGATGAGTCGAGTCACCTCGGTATATAAAGCGGAGAGTCGAACCGTCAATTCCTTGTACTTCTGTAAACGGATGGCTCCGCTCGAAACAAGTGAAACCTTACGGCCGTCGGCCTGAATGATACCATAACCCGCAACCTGACTGCCGGGGTCGATTCCTAAAATGATCATGGGCTTGTGCGGTAAAACGTTTGTCGTTGAGGATCGATATCGGATGCGTAGAGCGTCAATTGATTGAAGTCCAGTTGTTCGATGACATAACTGAAGACAATTTCCGGCGGCATCTCATCGGTCGTAAAATAAAGAATACCCGCATCGATAAAATAGGTATACGTCGTATCGACAGGATTATCCGGCCGCGTATTGATCACACGTACATGGCTGCTATCGTCAAAAATAAGGGTGGTTGACGAAGCGCCATCCGGCGATGGGTATAACCATGCACCCACGATCAGATCCTGGTACCGCAAATCCGTGGTCGAATCGATGGATTCCCGGCACGAGGCAATGATTCCTATGATCATTAGGGCAAAAAGATTGCGTTTCATCGACTTTCCTTTTTACTCATCAATCGGCAATAACTCGACATGTGTTCATATACCGGCGCGATCTCCGCATGATGCTCACGAAGAAAGCGCTCATGGGTCTCGATCATTTCCATGTCTCCACGTTTGGCGGGACCCGTCAGCGCGTCCGACGTCCCTAACGTGCGTATGTTGGTCAACGTCTGATCCGTCAATGGCTGCATCATTTTCTGCGATTGTTTTGCAGAAATACCGATGGAACGATACAGGCGCTTCGCTGCGTCCTGCAGCCCGACTAGGAAATTAGAAGTCATGACGGCGGCGATGTGATACGCCAGTTTATCATTCGGCTTAAGCGTGATGGTTTGACATCCCAAATGCCGGATAAATTGTCGGACCGTACGAAGTCCGCGACGTTCGCCCTCGATGCCAAAGACAACGGAATCCAGTGTCGTACGGATGTTTGATGAAACAAAGGTCTGGAGGGGATGCATGGAAACCGTTGAGATGCGATCTTCAAGAGTTTGAGGTCGTTTCAACGCGGTCGCCGGCAGGCTTCCCGACGTGTGCGCCCAGACGATGTGTCGATGTCGATAGCGGATTTGCGTGAAGTTTTGTGCAACGTCGCCGATTTTTACATCCGGTACCGCGAAAATCAGGAGATCAGAATCAGCCGCAAGTTCGGGCGAATCTCCAGTTCGACGGCACCGAATCTTTTTTCCGAGACGAGCCGCTCCCGCCGACGTCCGTCCGATGATCGCATGAAGGTTGATATGTCGACGTGCCATCTGATGGGCAAGAGCAGTGGCAACGGCACCGGTTCCGATAAGTGTGACCGACAATGATTTACTCATAAAATCAAAGTAAACATGCTTACAAGTAAAGGCAAGGTCACAAACGGGGTAGTTTCCACTTGCTTTTCGGAGTGACATTTGATTATGTTGACCTTGCTTTCCAACACGCTCAACAGGAGAAGGAATGGATTCTTTTTACGATGAGGTCGTTAACGAGGACTTTTCGGAGATTGCCGAAATGTACTTCAATAACTACCTGATCGATTGGTGCCGATCGAATCATATCGATCCCAATTCACAGGAACACATCAAACGGATTCTGTCCGATTATTCGGCGTTCTTTTTCGATAGTCTCATGCACCGTATCTCAGATGGAGAGTCGAGTTCGGAAGACCTGAAGAACTAGATGAATCGATTCCAGCACGGCAAGCATTTTACGCTCGTCGAAGCGCGGTCCCTTCTTCAAAAAATAAAGCCCCTGGCCCATCGAATGCTTGAGCTTTACGAACAACTCAGGCGCATGCAATATGACATTTACAAACACCACTACTTTGGCGGTCGGGGGCCGAACGGGCGTCAGTATCATCCGCAGGAGCTGGAAGAGCTGGTGCAGGTTGCACGTTCCATCGAAAACGAGGGAGTCGTCATCAAAAGCGTGGAAGAGGGGCTTGTCGATTTTCCTTCCATTCATCGGGAAGAGGAAATCTATCTGTGCTGGAAAGTGGGTGAGGACGATATCGCGTTCTGGCACGGACTGACGGAAGGGTTTCAGGGGCGAAAACCGGTTTCGGATCTAGACCGTTGAGAAGAGTCTGTGAGCGAGAGGAAGCGAAAGACAATCCGGAAGAGCAGTTCGACGTCGACGCGACGGGAAGCCGACCTCTTCGACCGCTTTTCCGACATGGGGTACCTGGAACAAAAATTTCACCAGTACGTTCAGCGGTATAAATTTACCCGGCCGGAAAAACTCCTGATCCAGAAGGCCCTTGATTTTGCTACACTGGCACATAACGGGCAAAAGCGATTGGAAGGATCGCCCTACGTGACCCATCCGATTCGCGTTGCATCCGTCATCCTGCATGAGATTGCCGTGATGAAGTGCGACGTGATTTGCGCGGCGCTTTTACACGACGTCATCGAAGACTGCAGCATCACACTGCGCGAGCTGCGGAACAACTTCAACGACCGCATCGCGCAAATGGTCAAAACGTTAAGCGTCGATCCTCGATTGGAAAACGCCAAGACCGTTTATTATCAAGGCATTGTCAATGCCGATGAGGACGTCCGGCTGTTGAAATTGTGCGACCGGCTCGACAATTTACGTTCCATGCGTTTTCAGGACAATAAGACCCGAATCCGACGCTATATCCGTGAGACGGAGAAGAAATATCTGCCGCTGGCCGAAGGGCTGCATCCGTACCTGCATCGGGAAATGCGGATGGAAATCACGCATGCCAAGGCACGATTGCGCCGATGAACGAAAATCAAACTTACGTCGAATCGGTGATGGATCGGACGGAGGCACGGGAATTGTTCTGTAAAGACTTTGACCTTTCCTGCTTCGATCTATCCGATGCAGAGGCATGCAAACACGGTAAAATCGCCGTGATCAATGGTTTGACATACTTCACGATTCCTGTCATTCAAATCTGCCCGCTTTGCGATCACATCAACGGATGATTTCCCGTCGACATTTTTTGCGGCTGACGTTTGCGTCGGCGGGCTATCTCGTGGTTCCCATCAAATGGAGAAGGGCTGAGCCTTCAGTCATCCGAGAACCGCATACTAGTGTTATTCCTCCGGAAAAAATGAGAGTGCTGACGACCGGAGACTTTTACGTTCAGTCCGTGGATAAGACTCCGAAAATTTCCAAAAAAAAATGGCGCCTGAGTTGTGACGGGCTGATCGATTGCGCCAGGGAGTTCACCTACGAAGAAATCCTCGAGAGACCTCGTATCCGCCGTATGGTGTCGTTCGGTTGTATTGGAAATTCCGGAGGGAACGGGCAGATCGGAAATGCGTGGTGGACGGGCTGTTTACTGGCGCCACTTCTGGAGGAACTTGGAATCCAAACGGAAGCGACGTACGTAAAATTCGGTTGTCATGACGTGTATTCGACGGGTTTGGATCTGAACGAACTGATGGAAAGCAACGCGTTGATTGCCTACGAAATGAATGACCGTCCGCTGACACGTCCACACGGTTTCCCGGTACGGATCGTCATACCCGGAAGGTACGGAATGAAGAATGCCAAATGGGTTCGCTCGATCACGCTGTATCCTTCCGATACGGGCGGATTCTGGGAAGACATCGGTTGGTCTCGCTCCGCCTTTACCCAATTGACCACCCACATCGAAAATCGGGTAGTGAACGGTTACCTGACCGGATTTGCTTTGGATGGGCAAAGCGCGATCACCTCGATCGAGATCAGCATAGACGGCGGCGTGACGTGGGATGCCGCGGATATTGAACGAACCGACGATCCGAACATTTGGACGTTGTGGCGATACCCGTTGCCGACAAAAGGACGGCTGGACGTCGTCAGTCGGGCCGTTAGCCGGGATGGACGAAAACAAGATCCGACCGACACGATTCCATTTCCAAACGGTTCGAGTGCACCCGATCGCCGCAAAATGAAGATCATCTAAACGACATCGTAAGGAGCAAAGACATGACAGAACGTGCGGGTAAGGTGAGTATCCGGGGCAAGGCCATGACGTTTGTCGGGAATGAACTCAAGCCGGGACAGCCAGCGCCTGATTTTCGGTGTCGAACCGGTTTTGGACCCGAAGCGACGGTCACACTTGCGGATTCGAAGGACAAGGTACGGGTATTTAACGTCGTACCTTCTCTCGACACGGGGGTCTGTGAAAAACAAACGATCCGGTTCAATCAGGAGGCGACTGCTATTGGTGGAAAGGTAAGGATCATCACGGTGAGTATGGATTTACCTCCTGCGCAAACGCGGTTTTGCGGAGTTCAACTGCACGGTGACGTAAAGCTACAGATGCTTTCGGATTATGCTGAGAAATCGTTCGGCATCAATTACGGAATCCTTTTAAAGGAATGGCAGGTCCTGGGACGAGGGATATTCATTGTCGACGATAACGATATCTTGCGGTACGTCGAATACTGTCCGGAAATTTCACAATTACCCGATTTTGCCGCCGCGCTGGCCGCGTTGCGGAAAGTCGTTTCCTGAACGAGCCTATTGCAGACGGTGCAGGAATTGCGCAATCGTTTCGACGAGCGGGGTTTGAGAGTGGCGCCGAGGTTTCATCGTCATATCAAAAAAAGCCGCAACGGAATCGGCACGTTTTTCAGCGGTCCTCCGTTTTAGGTCGGCTCCCACCGGGGCTAAGAACTCGACAATGTTCAGGTACTGTTTATCGAAAAAGGTCTCCGCAGCTTTCGTGTGATCCGGTACCGTATTAAAAGGTGAGCGGGTGATATGGAAGAACTGACGCAACAATTCGGCGGCGGCCGCCGTTTCTTCGAACTGACGAGGTTTGTTCATCTTTCCCCCAAGGCGGATTTCATCTTCTCGAACGTCTGCAGCGGCGTATCACCTTTCCGGCGATGAGCGTTAAACTGGTCGATCGTTTCGTGTGTGTCGAGGAGAAAGGCACAATTTTCGTAGCCGTCGTGTTTACAGGTAACCTCGACGCAGCCGAGGTCCATTTCGGAAATGCGCCCGAAAATTCCTGCGAAAAATCCCGCATAGAGTGAACATACCGTCGATGGCCCCGTTTGGCCGCTCAGGAAATCCGCGACGACGGATTGTTCAAGATCGACAAACAGGAAGTCATCCCGCCGTTTGAGTTCAAAGTGGCCCCATCCCATTCGGGCAAGATGTTCGGCGAATAATCTGTGAAAATCGGACATGGACAAATCACGGATATTTGAGACCGATGGGAAAATGGCCCGTATCAGGTTTTCGAGGTACGCATACGCCTGGTTTCCCCAGAGAAATCCCATTCGGTAAAAGACCGGAAACGGATCGCCCTGCCGCTCGGAAATAAACGAAGCCACCGTGCGAAGGAAGGTCGTGTTGACGGCAAGGATCCTTGAGTTGTCATGCAGAAAAATTTCGGCCGTAATGGGCGAAAATCGAACGTAGTCCTCCGGCAGCAAAGCGGTTGAAGTCGTCATGGGCTCGTTACTTCCTGTTTTTTTCGTGATAACATCGGATGGACCTCGTCCACGAGCGTCCGATACGCCTGCAGACCCGGTGACGACGTTTTCAGATCCAGTAACAGATCTTTAAGGTCGCGTGTCCCGGCAAACAGAAAATTAAGATACGGATCGCGAGGAACGATGGTTTGAAACACCAGTTCACGCTGAAAATGTTCTCGGACCTGATCGACGACCGCCTGTGACATCGGGCTGTTATCGTCAAACATGGTCATCAGAATGCCCAGGAGTTCAAGTGATGGATTCGTATCGCGACGGGCATCCAGCAGTTGTTGCAAAAGCTGAGAAAGGGTTCGGAGACTCAACGGTTCACATTGCAAAGGGATCAAGACGCTATCCGATGCGCCCAGAGCGGCTTCCGTGACGACCCCAAGGCCCGGCGGACAATCGAGGAGGATGACGTCGTAGGCTGACCTCGCGGTAGAAATGGCTTCTTTGAAAAGCCCGTGGGCACGGCTTGCCTCTTCATATCGCTGAACGTCGGCGGAGGTGTGCGCCACGCCGCAATCGACGATCGAAAGCCCTTCGATAAAAGAGAGGCGTGCGGCTTCCCTGAAGTCGCATTCGCCGCTGAGGACATGATAAATTCCACGCGTCGTTTCCGATGCATTGTGTGATCGCAGACCAAAGATGGCCCCGCCTTGGGGATCGGCGTCGATGAGCAGGACCGACGATTCACGTTCTGCCAGTGTCATCCCCATCGCAATGGCCGTCGTGGTTTTTCCGACCCCGCCTTTCTGGCTGACAATCGAAACGACGGGTGCCATATCAAACAAAATGGTGATTATCGAATTGCCGGGCAATTTCTGCAAAGGTCTGGCCGGTATCCAGAAGCCTTCGCATTTCGGTGATTACGCCGGGGGTACTGAGGATAAAACGAACGCCCGAATCCGTTTCAACCGGTACGACGTGAAACGCGGTCGCGGCAATCTTGCTTAGAAGCCCGGAAAACAAGCCGGCAATCATCGTATCGGCAAGGGACCGAATCGCCGGGTCCAAAGTTTCGAACGGCGACGATTTCAGGTCGACCATGTAAAAACGGTTTCCTTCCGTTATACGAAACTGACCGAGCCCCGAATAGCTGAAAAAGTTATTGAGATTTTCGACGAATTCATCTTTGATGAAGTCTTCCAGCCGAGGGGCAGGACCGTCAGATTTGGATAGACGCCGCTGCAGATCGTCGTAAACGGTTTCCCCCCAGTGTACGCCGAAGTCGTAAAACAGGTTTTGTGGAACGCCGGTCGGGGACGACTGATAATGTTCCAGGAGGGCCTGGAATACACTGGTCAAAAATCCCGGGTCGACGAGAACGGCTCGATCAAGGGTACGGGTGAACGTATCAAGCAGTTCGAGGCGTCCCCGGGAAACATCGAATTGAATTCGCTCAGGAGGGGCATCTAGCACGTGTCTATCCATGAAGTTTTAGATCGTTGAAAAAACTAAACAGAATGACGCTGGAATGCAATTTGAAAGTCGCATTTATCGAGGAAGGGTGATACGCTTGAGCGACGTCAAAGCGTCCGCAGGATAATCCATTATATCCTGCAGGAGCGCCTTTAATTGCCAGTAGCCGGGATTTCCTTCTGACGTTGAAGCGAGCGTTTGCAATTCCGTATCGGCTTCCAAGTGAAGTGCATATGCCATTTTAAGTTTGACCGATAATAACCGATAAGCAGTGGAGGTGGTGTCATGACCGAAGATCCGGAGCAGGTCCTCATGCTCATCTACCAATGAGGTATTTTCGGAAGGAGTCAGTACTCTGAACCAAACGGCCGCCGGCGGATGAATGTCGTCCCAGTAGGCCACCGTCCAGTAGTACGTGCGGCCGGTCTCAAGGTCGGAAGTTATCAGTGGCAACGATTGGGTTTCCACTGTGTCGTCCAGTCGGAAATCGTTTTGGTAACACCGTACAGAGGCAGTGAACGGGCGGCGGGGGATGCCGGTCCATTTTAAGGAATCTGGAAATTCTCGAAGCGCCGTGTTTCTTGGAAAGACAGGTTCCAGATTACGCGATGCGTCCGATCGATGCCGTAAGCGTCCGGATGCCGTCGGCAGCCAATCCTTAACCGTCTGTGCCGTTTTCATGATCTTTTCGAGTGCAGGATGAGACGGTCCTGATTTCGTAAGGATTCGCGTTGACCGGTTGTAGATCATTCGTTCACCGGTCTTGAACAAGACGGCGGCCGTTGCATTTGCCGCTACTACAAGGCTGTCTCCCGGATAAAGGATGAAGGATTCGTACACCGGTGCATGGGTGCTCAGTCGCTCGATTTGAACGTCCCCGGATATTTCGGTAACAAAGCCAACCGGTCCATCCTGTGCTGAAAGTTCGGCAACCTTCAGGGTAAGTAAAAGCCAGACGGAGTAACGCATGAGTCCCTCATTTTCGTTTGATAACAAGCACGGTTATATCGTCGGATTGTTCGGCTTCTCCGACGAATGATTTGATTTCCCCGTAGAGTTTATCCGTGAAATTTTTTGGATCGAGAGCGCAATGCCGGGCGGTAAATGCTTCCAGCCGGTCGTCGTCATAGAGTTCGTCAGAAGCATCCGTGGCTTCCGTGACGCCGTCTGTAAAACACAGGAGCAGATCGCCCGGATCGAGCTGAACCTGTTCCTGTTCATACGCATCAAAGTCGACCATGCCCAGCGGAATTCCACCGGTTTTGAGTTTCCGGAGTTTTCCGTTTTGCATAAGCAGGGGAGGATTGTGCCCGGCATTGACGCTTGTCAGTTCGCCGGTTTTCGGGTTCAAGATGGCGATGAAAAAAGTGATGTATTTATCGGCTGTAGAATTTCGCAAAATGACTTTGTTGAGTTTGGCCACGAGTTTCGGAAGTTCCCATGATGCCTCGAGATAGGCATGCATGGAGGCCTGTAGGCTCGACACGAGAAGGGCGCCGGGCACGCTTTTACCGGAAACATCGGCGATGACCAGCGCGATATTACCGTCGGACAGCGGAATGACATCGTAATAGTCGCCGCCGACCTGCCGGCTGGGGTCGTTCATCCCGACGATGTCGTATCCTTCCGGTTGTTCGATTTCTTTGGGCAAAATCATGCGCTGGATCGTCGACGCGACCTCGAGTTCCTTTTCCATACGCTCTTTTTCAATGGACGCTTCGTGAAGCTGCGCGTTTTCCACCGCGATGCAGGCGTCGACCGACAACGTTTCGAGGAAACGGACGTCGTCGTCCGTGAATTCTCCTTCCTTTTTATTGATGATCTGAAATACACCCACCATCCTGCCGTTGCGGTTTTTCATCGGCATGCAGAGCATCGTCTTGGTCCGATAGCCGGACCGTTTGTCGATGTCGCGATTAAACCGCGGATCTTCATAGGCGTCTGCGAGGATTACATGTTCTCCCGTCAGGGCAACATGGCCGGCAATTCCTTGCCCGATGGGCAGGCGAATCTCGACCTTCATATCGCCCTGTAAAACTTTCGACCAGATTTCGCCTTTATCGGTGTCAATCAAATAGACTGTACCTCGATCGGCTTGAAGGTTTTTAATGGCCGTATCCAGGATAATTTCAAGGATGCGATCCAGATCGAGTGTGGAGTTGAGTAACTTGCCGATTTCGACGACGGCCATCAGACGGATGGCCTCGTCCGTAACCAGTTTCAGTTTTGCGGCAATGTCCATAGGGCCGTTTTACTTTCTGAGCGACGCCAGAATGGAAGGCTCAGGAAATCCTGTGATCCTCGAAACGTTCGGATCAATGTGGATTTCGAATTCCTGTGAGGTTTGTTCGAGGACGAAATCTTGTGACCGATATTTCGGAGTGAGGAAATGGACGATTTGATTGGTCGAACTTCTCCACAGGAGCGAACATTTCAAATCATGACGATACTCCCCGTCGACCAGAATATCCAGTTGCCCGAGTAACCGTTCGGCATCCGGACCGAGGGAGGGGATCTCATCCACTGTGTATCCGGAAAAAGCGAACGCTGTCAAATCGGCCGCATGTAACTTACTCAACAGATCGGCAAGTACTCCGGCCTGGGCAAAGGGTTCGCCGCCCGATAGAGTAATTCCTTCCAGACCATGTTTTTGGGCGTCGCTCATGACCTGTGTAGCGAGTGAATCGACGCTTAATGCCTGCCGCGAATGGAATTCTAAAAAACCAGGATTCCAGCAACCTTTGCAGCGTTTAGGGCATCCTTGAACCCACAACACTGCTCTGCGTCCCGGGCCGTTGACTTCCGAAAGCGGTTCATATCTAGCAACATTAATCGTTGTATTCATGAAATTAGATTGTTTTTTAATTCAAAAAAACGGGACTATGAATTGATGATCCCGCGTCCCGTTTTATGGATATGACCGCCGCGTTTCAGGTCTTCGTAGACGGCATCCAGAATCCCGTTGATGAATTTCGAACTGTTTTCCGTACTGTAACGTTTGCTGATTTCGATGACTTCGTTGATTGATACTTTCGGAGGAATGTCCTCAAAGTGCAGGATTTCGTTTATTCCAATTCGCATGAGCAAACGGTCGATCAGGGCGATTCGTTCAAAATCCCAGTTCTCGGCATGTTTCTGAATATGGGCGTCGAGAGTCTTTTCGCACTCGATGATTTGTTTGCACGACAGACGGATAAAATCCATGGCCGAATCGGAAAAACGTTCACAGACGTCTTCCGTGATCTTCCCTGGATTTTCACGCGTAAACTCGTACGCATAGAGGACCTGCAGAATGGCTTCTCGGGCTTCCCTTCGGCTGTTGCGTGGAGTAGAGGATTCGTGGGGCCGCGATTCGTCCTTAAGCAATGGGTTCATGAACGAGTTTAGAATCCTTCCAACCGGCGCATGATGGTTTCCGACTTGCTCACGTAGCGCTGACGCAAACGGCCCACCTGGCGAATGCGTTCCTCTGCAATCTTGTTGGATGCGACATGAGTCGGGAGCTTTTCTCTTTCCGCGTAGTCGAGGATGCCTTTGACGATGTCGTAGATCCCTTTTGCCTGGGAGAGGGCTTTCTCCTGGTTGTAACCCTCCAGCTCGTTGTACACATTGATCAGGCCGCCGGAGTTGATGACGTAGTCAGGCGCGTAAAGAATTTTCATTTCCATCAGCTGTTTACCGTGTTTATCTTCATCGGCAAGCTGGTTATTGGCGGCTCCGGCGATAATTTTGAACTTAAACTGGCCGATGGTATTGTCGTTGACAATAGCGCCGAGCGCGCAAGGAGCAAAGATTTCCGCGTCCATGCTGTACAGTTTGGAATCCTCGACGTATTCCGCGCCGAATTCATTGACGACGCGTTTGACGCGTTCCGTGTCGACGTCGTTGACCAGCAGTTTGGCGCCCTCGTCGTGAAGATGTCGGACCAGGTAATATCCGACGTGGCCGAGACCTTGAACGACGATCCGCAGTCCCTTGAGCGACTGAGTGCCTTGAAGCTTTTCGACACACGCCTTCATTCCTCGATAGACACCGAGCGCTGTAACGGGGGAGGGATCGCCGCTTCCGCCGAGCGCTCGCGAGATGCCGGTCACGTAGCGTGTTTCCATCCGAACATATTCCATGTCCGTCACACTGGTTCCAACGTCTTCCGCGGTGATATACCGTCCACCGAGGCCCTGGATGAATCGTCCGAACGACCGGAAGAGAATTTCATTTTTATGCTTCTTGGGATCGCCGACAATCACCGATTTTCCACCGCCCAGGTTAAGACCGGCAACGGCGGCCTTGTAAGTCATCCCGCGCGAGAGGCGAAGCACGTCATGCAACGCCTGCTCCGTATTATCGTACGGGTACATCCGGCATCCGCCCAGGGCCGGACCGAGCGTCGTGTCATGAATGGCCACGATGGCCCGCAGGCCGCTTTTTTTATCGCTGAAGAAAACGACCTCCTCATGGTCTTTTTCTTCCATCATTTCAAAAGGCTTCATCGGACGAACTCCTAACGTTTTTTTAATCGTTCAAAACATGACGGGCAATCACGAGTCGCTGGATCTCCGACGTGCCCTCGTAAATTTCCGTGATCTTGGCGTCGCGCATCATGCGCTCGACCGGGTATTCCTTGGTATAGCCGTATCCGCCGTGTAACTGCACCGCCTGCGTCGTAACCCACATGGCCGTCTCCGATGCAAACAGTTTGGCCATCGCGGCTTCTTTGGAATATTTCTGGCCATTGTCACGCAGCCAGCAAGCCCTGTTCAACAACATTTTGGACGCCTCGATACGCGTGGCCATATCGGCAATTTTGAATTCATTGGCCTGAAATTTTGCGATCGGTTGCCCGAACTGCTCACGTGTCTTCGAATATTTGACCGCCGCTTCCAGGGCGCCTTCGGCGATCCCGATGGCCTGGGCCGCGATTCCGATACGGCCGCCGTCCAGCGTTTCCATGGCAATTTTGAATCCCCAGCCCTCCTCGCCGAGAACGTTCTCTTTCGGAATTTTACAATTTTCAAAAACCAATTCTGTCGTGTCCGAAGCGCGGATGCCCAGTTTGTTTTCCTTTTTGCCGACCTTGAATCCGGGAAATGCTTTTTCAACAATAAAGGCCGTAATGCCTTTGGTTTTGTGGGATTTGTCGGTTCGGATGAAACAGACGACGTAGTCGGACGAAGCGCCGTTGGTGACCCACATTTTGGTGCCGTTGACGATGTAGTGGTCGCCTTTGTTTTCGGCATAACACTGAAGCCCCGCCGCATCGCTTCCGGACACCGATTCGGATAAGGAATAGGCGCCGAGCGCTTTGCCGGACGCAAGGGGACGAAGGTATTTTTCCTTCTGTGCGTCGGTGCCGTATTTCTCAATATTGAAGCAGACCAGGGAGTTGTTGACGGAACAAATGACGCCCGCCGACGCGTCGACTTTGGACAATTCCTGAATCACCAGAACGTACGATTGGGTGTCGAGTCCGGCGCCGCCCCATTTTTCGTCCACCATCATACCCATGAATCCCAATTCGCCCAATTGCTTCATGGCTTCCGTGGGAAACGCTTGTTTTTCATCGCGCTCCATAGCGGAGGGGGCGAGGTGTTCGAGCGCGAAGTTCCGCGCCGTTTCCTGAATCAAAAGTTGTTCTTCGGTTAATTTGAAATCCATGACCCAATCCTTCAGATGATGGAAGAATGCTCTTTCAAAAAAAGCGGTGCAATATAGCCAGCGACCTATGAAGAATCAAGCAATTCTTTGTCCATTCACGGCTGAAAAATCAAGTGTTTAGCGGTTCCGACCGACCAACAAAAAAGGGCACCCCAAGGTACCCTTTTCCGCGTTCGAAACTATGACCGTATTCAGTTCAGAATTGAAATTCTTTGTCGGCGACCCAGTAGTTATAACTTTTTTGCCAGTATTCGACCCACTCGGCGGTAATTTTGGCGCCCCGCTGATGTTCATTCCAGATTTGGGCCGCAACTTTGACGTTGGTTTCTTCCTTCGTTTTGAAGCTGAGTTCGTACGCTTCACCCGCAAGTTTGACGCCCGGACGATTATTGCCGTTGCGGATCTCGATGCACGCCTTACGCTGCATGAAGTGGGCGATGTGTTTGATCGGTGCATCGTCGCCCTTTTTCTTTTCTTCCTCGATGACCGAGTCGATCCGGGCCAGTGCGGTTTTGTAATCTTGCATCCGCTCCATGGCGTCGAATACACATTCCTGCGTTCGATAGTACAGCTCCTGTGAATCCGCCGTGTCTCGTTGATCTTTGATCAATTCGAGCGCGGCATTGAAGAACTCGTAGGCCTTACGAAATTCCTGCTTGACGAAATTTTCCCGTCCTTTGGTCATGTAGTCTTTGAATTCTTCCATTCGACTTCCTCCTTCTGGATGGTCAAAAGGTATTTGAAAACCCACGTTCTGTCAAGACCTGCGTCGAGAAAGTATCGCCTCGGCAATGATCAGGTCTTCGGGAGAGGTGATTTTGATATTGTCGTAATCTCCCGGTACGATCTTGACGCGAAAACCCGCCGCTTCGACGAGAGCGGATTCGTCTGTCGAATAAAACTGTTCCCGCATGGCATGGTCAAACGCCTGACGAAGGATATCGTATGCAAACGCCTGAGGCGTCTGGACGTTCCACAGGACGGAGCGATCCATTGTCCGTTCGACAAATTGTTGTTCGTCCTGGGACTTAATTGTATCCTTGGCCGGTACTGCGAGAATGGCCGCACCGTGGTCCGCTGCGGCATCCAGTACCTCGTGGATCCGAATCCGGGAGACGAAGGGCCGCACGGCGTCATGTACCAGGACAAATCCCGCGTCCCTGCACCAGTGAAAACCGGCATAGACGCTGTCCTGCCGTTCCTTGCCGCCCGGCACTATCCGCCGGACTTTCGTAAAGCGGCAGGCCTCCACGATCTCCGTCGCAACGTAATCGATCATCGCCGGTTCACAAACGATAACGATGTCGTCGATCGCGTCGCATGCATCAAGCGTTTGCAAAGAATGGGTGAGGATCGGCCGGTCACCGAGAGTGATGAATTGCTTCGCAAGCGGTTGCCCGGCTGTCATCATGCGTCGGCCAATTCCGGCGGCCGGTATGATCGCCGTGACACGTTGGTCTCGTATCATAAATCGACCGTGTCGCCGAAGTGATAACCCTTTTCATCGCGTCGCACGGTGACTGCCGTCATCCCGGGGTCGTGTTCCAGAAAAAGGATCCAGTTTTCGTCGAACGCTTTGCCTAAAATTTCTTTTTTCTCCGCAATGGTGACCAACGGTTGGTTGTCGTATGCCATGACATAGGGAATGTTAACGTGTGTCGATGTCGGGATAAGGTCGCCGCAAAAAAAGACGGTCGTTTGGCCGTCGGAAATGATCGGCAACTGCTGGTAGGGGGAATGGCCGTTGGCGATGAAAAATCGAATGTCGGGCAAGGGACAGTCGGGGCCATCGAGAAGAACGCCGGCGCCGGATTGAAAAACGGGTTCGTAATCGTCGACCAAAAAACTTGCGCGATCTTTTTCCACGGGCCGGCGTGCGTGATCGAGGTGACGCCGCTGGACGTAGTACCGCGCGTTGGGAAAGGTCGGCGTCACCCGTCCGTCGGACAGCCGTTGCGTCGAACCGCCGGCATGATCGAAATGCAGGTGCGTCAAGATTATGTCCGTGATGTCGCCGGGAGCGAGATCGAGTTGGCCGAGCGATGAAACGATCGACGAGTGAGCATGGTCGACACGATAGATCGAGGCAAATTTCTCGTCGTATTTGTGGCCGATACCGTTGTCGATCAGGATTTTGCGTCCATCGTCGTGGATCAGGAGTAGACAGCGTGCGGCGAGCGTGATCCGGTTTTTTTCATCCGCGGGTTGCGATCGGCTCCACAAGGTTTTCGGTACGACGCCGAACATGGCGCCTCCATCGAGCGCGAATCGTCCGGTTTCAATGGGGTAGAGCGTATAGGAGCCGATTTTTACGGGCATGACTAATTTTCCTTATACACATGGCACGTGTTTTTCAACAGATGTTTACTTAAATCGTACCGTCGTTGTTCGTCGAGGATATTGAAGTCGCGACTCATCAGGCCAAACCCTTCTTCGAATCCGACCATTACGGTCGCGCCAAAATTGACCGTTTCCAAAGCAAGCTCCCGCAAATGCACGCATCCCTCCATACCGCCGATCCGTTTATTGATTTCCTTTGTAATGCCTCTCGTCACGACGAGACCGACCAGTTCGTTTGCCTTTTCGGTCACGTGGGGACAGATCGTATGCGGATGATTGGCCATTTCGCTGCGGGCAAACATGATCGTTCGCGTCGCCGGATCGATGTGCAGATTGAGACGAATCAGATGATAGGGATCCATAAAAGTCGCTTCGAGCATCAGGAAACCGTTTTCCAGTTCGAACGCTTCGATGCCGATATCGCGTTTGGAGACGATGCGTTTGACGGGACTGAGATTGTAATTAGTCATACCATGATTTCTCCTTAAGATCGCATAGTACGGATTCAAGGTAGTTGAAAGTCACCCGTCGTGGTTCTAATGGCAACTCCGGCGTTTCCACTTCCGTGATGGGTCCTTTTACCATAATCCGAAATCGTGATGATCTTTCTCCCCCGTAGTTCACCAAAATGGGAACGGGCATTTGGAAATCGGCGGTCACACCGGACTGATAGATGCGCAGACGCACTTTGTGTCGTCCATTTTTAGTCGGAACGATCTGTGAGGCTACTTCATAACGGGGTATCTCATATCCGTATACCCATTGGTCGAAAAACCATTGCATATCGCGCCCAAAATATTTCTCGACAGTTCTTTGAAATTCAATCGTCCGTAAGCTATGTGTTTTCGAGGATTCGTAATATTCTTTCATCATCTGACGAAAACCGTCTTCATTCATCGTATTTAAATCGATCGCCATCATGCGCAACATATGAAGTACCCACGCCCCTTTGCAGTATAGGACTAAATTGTCGCCTCCGGTGGTTGCCGACGTATGATTACGATATCCCAGCCAGACGGGTCCCAGTTGAATATCCTCGCCAAGAAGCTTATCGGTGAGACCCTCTTGACGGTTCAAAAGGGTTTCTCTGTAATCTTTCAGGAACCGGAAAAAATCGTCATTATTTTCACGTGAAAACTGCGTATACATTAATCCAAAGTATTCTGCAAATCCCTCGCTGAGCCTTCGATCATGGTAAGTGGCATAACCATTTCCGCCGGGCCACCCGTCGAATGTCGAATCCGTGAAGATCATAAACAACGATGTGAAGGGCCGTTCGATTTGTTCGACATTTAGAATTCGCTTGAGCGTGACCGACTGAGCTGTTGGTTTCAGTTGATCTTGCCCCCACAGGGGCATCGTCAAACATCCAAAAAGCAAATACAGTTTCATGCAAAATACCCTCCACGATGCGTTGCACAAAACGGATTGTACTGTTTTTCATAGCCGATCGTCGTTTCCGGGCCGTGTCCGGGGTAAACAAGCGTGTCGTCTGGCAGAACGAACAGTTCGTTATGAATGGAGGAAATCAACGTATCGAAATCTCCTCCCGGAAGATCGGTGCGGCCAATCGATCCGTTAAATAACGTGTCGCCGGCGATCAAGGTCTTTTCCTTTGCAAGGTACAGCGATACACCTCCCGGCGTGTGTCCCGGTGTAAAGAGAAGTCGGATGGACAGCGAACCGAGCTCAATCGGTGCCGCCATGTCATACCAGACGTCGACGCGCGGAACACGGAGCGGCGGAAGACCGAACAACGTCGCGTGTATCGGAACACTGTTGAGTATGGATTCCTCGTCACGATGCAGGTAAAACGGAATGCCCAGCGATTTTTTTACGGCGTCCACGGCCCCAACATGATCAAGATGGGCATGCGTATTGAGAATATACCGATAGTTCAGTTTCGATTCCCGGACGGCATCCAAAATTCGTTCGGCTTCATCGCCCGGGTCGATAATCGCGCCGACGCCCGTGGATGGATCGCCGATGAGGTAGCAATTTTCCTGAAACAATCCGACGGTCAGGCATTTCAAAAACATCAGCGCAGCCAGTTGACGAACCAATCCCGCGTATGCGTCACGGCACGTTTGAGCGAAGGATTGGAGCCCGTGAAAGGATGAGCGGCACCGTAGGTGTGACCGGTCTGGTTGATCACTTCCAATCGACAGTTGGTCGATTTTACATGCTCGTGAATCATTCGGCCTTCGGAAATGGGGACCGATTCGTCCTGGTCCGCGTGAACGATGAGATAGGGAATACGGACCTTCGATGCGGCCTGCAGGATGTTCAGCGACGTCTTAGCGTTCTTTTCAATATCTTCAACGATATCTAAATTGAGTTTCATGATCTGTCCGGTCCGCGCGTTCGGAACGTCGATAAAGCCTGTCCGCTTCCACTGCGGAAATACGTCGAGAAACGACTGACGATCGACGCGCGCGATCGCGGACCAGGTGACGAGTGCGCGAATTCGTCTATCACGAGCGGCCTGAAGCAGTGCCATGCCGCCGCCCCGACTATGTCCAAAAAGGCCAATCCGGTCCAGATACGCCGCCCTTCCGCATATATTTCCACGTTCCAATTCATCCAGTACTTTCGCGAGATCTTCCAATTCCTTCGAATACGTATTTGCCGCAAAACGTTCCGATTCCGTGAACGACTGCAGGTCTTCGCCGATTCCACTGCCGGAAAAATTGAATTTGACGACGATGAACCCTTTTTTACACAACATGTCGCTAAGAAAAGGGAAAAATCCCCAATCTTTAAAACCCTTGAATCCATGGCATAAAATGACGACGGGGGACCGCTTGTTGGGGTCGGGGATAGAAACATCGCCGCGAATCGGCTCTTTGCGGCTGTTGAAAATCTTGAAGGGCTGGTTGATCATCAGGGAAGCTTGCCGGCCAATCGCTTTTTGTTTTTCGACTCCAGCTTTTCGAGGACCGGACGGAAAGATTCGAGCGTTTCGTCCGATAGATAATCGATGAAAAGTTTGCCGTCGAGATGATCGAGTTCATGCTGGATCACACGCGCCATCACGCCTTCGGCAACGCCTTCGACCGTCTGTCCCTCGAGAGTGGCGTAACGCAATTCAATACGCTTCGGCCGCATGACTTCCGCTGAAATTCCCGGTATGCTCAAACATCCTTCGTTATACGGACCGAGGCCGCTTGACGACAGGATTTCCGGATTGACAAACGTCATCGGAGGGTAACCGTCAACAATGGGAGCGATATCGACGACGAACATCCGGATCGATTTTCCGATTTGCGGTGCAGCCAGACCGATGCCCTCGGCATGCCGCATCGTGTCGAACATGTTATCGCTGAGTCGACGCAGCGCCGTATCGAAACGGATGACCGGCTGGGCCACCTGACGCAGGATCGGATGACCGTAGGTGACGATTTTAAGTAAACTCACTGCTTCTCCTTGCGTCGGCGAATATACTTCGCAGGCTCTAAAAGTTAAAGTGAATTTTCTCCGCTCGGGAAACGAGGTCGGGGAAATCCGTGAGTCGGGCGGCGGCCGCTCGAACGCAGACAACGTCCTGCCATGACGTAACGGACCAGTTGTCGTCATCGGTTAAGTCAACCAATCGCCGGGCAATCATCGGCAGAATTCTTTTTTTCAATAAATGTGTTTTTTGAAAGAGGCCGAACAGGGCCGAAAATTGCTGAAGTCCGGCGATAGAATTTATCCGGTCCTGAAAGGCGAGAAAAGTAGATCGATTGCAAGGCGTTTCTTCGTCCGGGGACACACGGTCCGGGTCTAAAAAAAGAACGTCGAGCGTCTGCAGGATGACAAACGGTGTAAAATGATTGTTCCACCCCAGAACCTCTACCGCGTGCCACGCCGAGTGCATGAACGTGATGGAGAAAGCCGACCGCTGCAGTGCGATGGACGTCAGGATTTCAAAGAAATACTGTCGATTATCCATAATCCCGAGCATGTCGCGCGTGACGCGATAGAGATGTTCAAGCGATTCCGCCTCGAACGCCTCTTCTACGTCGAGTACGGAAACGACGTTTAACGAACTGCGGTTCGGCTTCAATATTGCCGAATCGCGAGATACGATGGGAATGTGCAAAAGATAGCGGACAAAATGTTCGGTCAGCCTGCGAGGATCGAGTCGGTCGGCGGATCCTGACAATTCAGAAACTACGGCGCTGGTGATGACCAGCGCATTGGCGTTCTGAGCATCCTGTGGATCGTGATGTGCGGCGAAGGCAAAAAACGTTTTGTAAAGCGATTCACGGTCACGGTCGAGACATGTCAACGCCAGGTTTTCAGCCGCGGGTTGATGAGCGACGAGTTGTTCGAGCAGGTCAAAATACATCAGTAACGCTCGATCTTGGGATCGACGCGTTCGGAATATAAATCGATGCCGCCCGTGAGATTGTACACGTCAGTGTAGCCCAGCGCTTCAAGCAGAGTGCATCCGATCATGCTGCGCCGGCCGTGATGGCAGTACACGACGACCGTCTGCTGTTTATCCACCTGCGGCGGCGATCCCTGCAGGCCGCCCAGCGGAGCGAGAACGGCATTGGGGATTTTGCAAAGATCGTATTCCCATTTTTCCCTGACGTCGATCAGGCAAATATTTCGGTTGGAGTCCAACCATGCTTTGAGTTCTTCAGGAGTCAGTTGTTTCATAGTCTTTCCGCTTTCGTCGGGGTACCCGTTTTTTGTCGAGGCCGTGGCCCCGCGTTTTTTCGTGGTTTTCGTATACAGAGAGCAGGTTGGCTTTAAACGCGTCAAATGTGTCGTTGATAATGTGCCGTCGCGCTTCGCGCGTTAACCAGAGGTAAAAATACAGGTTGTGGATCGTCGTCAGTTGATGGCCGAGAATTTCTCCAATGGTGGAAAGATGGCGGACATACGCGCGGGTAAAATTTCTGCAGGTGTAACAACCGCAATTTTCGTCAATCGGACGGAAATCGTCGGCATATTGTGCATTCCGAATCGTTACTTTGCCCCAGGTCGTGAAGAGCGTTCCGTTGCGTGCGTTGCGCGTCGGCATGACGCAGTCGAACATATCGACGCCGCGTTCAATCGCATTGAGAATGTCTTCCGGTGTACCGACGCCCATCAGGTATCGCGGCTTGTTTTCAGGTAAGACCGCGCAATTCATCTCGGCGATCCGATACACGTCTTCCTTCGATTCGCCCACGCTGACGCCTCCGATGGCGTAGCCTTCGAAATCCATTTTGATCAAGGCTTCGGCGCTTTGCAGTCGGATGTCTTCGAATACACTGCCCTGGACGATGGGAAAAAGCGCCTGCGAATGTCCGTACAACGGACGGCTGCGTTCGAATTCATCTTTGCAACGCGCCGCCCATGCGATCGTGAGTTCGTTGGAACGTTGGGCATACTCATGCGAACACGGGTAGGGTGGGCATTCGTCCAGCACCATGCATATGTCGGAACCGAGTTTACGCTGAATCTGAACGACGTCTTCCGGGCGGAAAAAATGCCGCGAACCGTCGATGTGCGATTGAAACCTGACGCCGTCATGGGTTAGTTTGCGTAGTTGAGACAGACTGAATACCTGATATCCACCGCTGTCCGTCAGGATCGGCCGTTTCCATGAGATGAACCGGTGAAGACCGCCGGCTTTTTCAATGATCCCGGTTCCGGGACGCAGATAGAGGTGATAGGTGTTACCCAGAATGATCTGGGCGCCGTTTTCTTCGAGTTCTCGGTGCTCGATCGCTTTGACGTCGCCGAGGGTTCCGACGGGCATGAAGATCGGGGTTTCCACGACGCCGTGATCTGTCTCGAGCAAACCGGCACGGGCACGGCTCGACGGCGCACTTTGATCACGATGTAGTAATGTAAATTTCATCGTCTGTTTTCGCGGGCGGCAATATGAACATATCAACGCGGAAATGCAAAGGCTATTGCAGGACGAAGCAGGCTGAGGATACTTATTTGAAGTGCAATTCCAGGCCGAAGGAAAACGTACGTCCCGGCATCCTGTACCGCTCGATCTCTTCGTACTGTGCGTTGGCCATATTCTGACAGGCCACATAAATGCGGTGGGAGTCTAACGAATACCCGGCCCTGACGTTGACGACGGTATAGGCAGCCGGTTCACTTCCGGCGTAGACGAAGACTTCCTGGATCGCCGAACGATGTCGTGCATTGACGTCGAGAGAGAGATGACGATAAGTAAGACCGGTCTGTATGGATGCTGTGTGTGTGGCTTTGTAAGGAAGGTCGTCGTCCGTGCGGTTTGACGAACGGTCGCGTGCGTCGAGATAGGCGTAACCGGCGGACAATCGCAACCACGAGCCCCATTTGAACCGAAGATCGCACTCGAACCCCTGGATCAACGCCCGGTTCAGGTTGCGGATTTCGAAGAGGAGCGGATTCGGCGGCCCGCTGAGCTGATGATAGAAAATCAGGTTTCGATACCGGTTGTGATAAACGGACACGTCGACCTGCAGGTGATTTGAGACGTCAAATTTTGTTCCGATTTCCGCCGACAGATAAAGCCGCTCGGCTTTCAGATTGGGATTTTGTTGAAAGCGAAGCCCGCCGCCCTGTTCAAACTGGATGTACCGTTCGGCAATTGACGGAGTGCGAAAAGCCTGTGCGAAGAGCGCCCGCACGCTCCATGTGTCTCGTATACGGTACACGAAGGCGGCTTTTGGACTGACGTTGCCTTCGGAGTACCCGTTTATGATTTTGTTGAAGTCGTACCGAATTCCAAACGTCGACGTCCATCGTTCGCTGAGACGTATTTCATCCTGCGCAAATGCCGCGAGGTTGTAGGCCTTTCGTCTACCGTACAGGTATTCCGCCGGAACGGCATGGATCGCGTCGAATTGCCCTTCCAATCCCGAGATCACATAGTGACGCTCTCCCCAGTGCAGGTCGATCTGGGTCACGTTGCCGAAACGGTTGGCTTCGATGCGTTCACGATCGATGATCTGATAGCCCGTATTGACGTTGGTGCTGTCATTACCGGGATCGGAGTTAAAATTATATCGGCTGTCGTTGCGGTAAAAGTAAAAGCGTGTGGAGTATTTCATGTGCGCGGAGCGCAAAACGTCATAATAGACGTCGGTGTTGAATTCTCGTCGAAGCTGGGTATCGTCTTTTTTATATTCTGCCACATCGTACGGTTGAAGAAAGCTGATCCATGTAGCGGGGGCGTCATTGGAGATACGATTGTAATTGACCGACCATTGCAGCCGCCGTCCGAGTCCAGGTTCCGTCGAGGTTTTCTAATACAGATTGTACATCTCGTATGCCGAGTTTTCCTTATGTCCCTGGCTTTCCTTTCGCGCGACGTCGATAAGCCATGCGGTCCGGCCCAGGCGGCGGCTGTGACCGACGGTGAAGTCGTTGGTCCACCCTTGTCGTGTATATCCCGTGTATGCCGGGGCCCGATCATGAAATCCGATCGACGAATGGACGATCGTTTCGGTAACATCAGACGGCTGTTTCGTGATGACATTGATCACGCCGCCCATGGCGCTGGAGCCGTAGAGCGACGAGTACGCGCCTTTGACGATTTCGATGCGCTCCACGGCGGTCGTAGGGACGAGATTCCACAACGCGCCGCCCGATTCCGGACTGATCGCGGGCCGTCCATCAATGAGAAGAAGGACACGATTTCCCGAGCCACCTCCGGCGGTTTCCGAAGCTCCCCGAATGGAGACGGACTGTACGTTGGACGGGGAAGAGTGAACAACCTGAAGGCCGGTACTGCTTTCAATGGCCTGATCGAAAGTTTTGACGTTTGCTGCGGTCAGATCGTTTGCGGTGATCACACTGACGGACGCCGGTGCCATGAAAGCGGTCTGTTCCGTACGAGTGGCCGAGATAACAATGCGCTCACCAACCAGTTCGGTCGGTTGCAGCATGAGCCGAACATGGACAGTGTCACCGCCTTTTACCAAGATATGCGCCTCTGCCGGTTCGTAGCCGATGCAGCTTGCGACGGCAATGTATTCACCGGGTGGAACGCGGCCGACTTTGAAATAGCCGGACGAATTGGATGCTCCTCCGAGTAACGTTCCTTTCAGAATAATATTGGCGTAGGGAATCGGCTCTTTTGTGATTGCGTCTTCGATCCGTCCCAGAAGCATGCCGGTCGGATTGGACTCAGCAATGGAATGTTGGCTGGTCATCAACCAGCTCAGGATGATTAGGAAATACAAATTACCTGAATTGCCAAACGTTAACGAAGGCGAAGTCCGCTCTGAAATCGATCATTAATTCATCTCCTTTCTCAACAGAAAAGCTGGAAGGAGCGGGGTAATCGAAAAAAGGCGAAATGACTATTCCGTGGCTTACGCTGTCGGTCACTCCCCAGTGGACTCCAAGAGTCGCACTCCGTTTTGTCTGATCGGTTACCAGATCATGACGAAAGCCGACAGAAAGCGCCGAATAAGTACCCGGCTCTATTTTGAACGAGTAGTCATATGTTGGCGTGGTATCATTCAAGGATAAAGTCAACACATACACGGGAGCCGCAACTGGAAATGTTCCTGCCGGAGTTGAAGTCCAGGCGCCATCCGGGAAAATCGTCACCTGAACCTCACCGCTGTCCTGCCAGGTTGACCAAAGGCCGATATTGTCAAATGTAATCGTTCCCGTTATGGTTGCGGTGCTGGGGGAATCGTCACATCCCATGACGATCACTGTCAGAAAGCCGAGTAAAAGCATATTGCGTCTCATAATCGCCTCGTGTAATGAGTTATCGGTGAAAAAAAGCTGGGGGAAATTAAAAAAGCCCGTCACGGCTTGCAATGAACCGGACGAGCTTTTACAGTAGTTTTACAATCGGCAAATGTTGATTGCCGTCAAAAATTTTCTACATCACACCGGTCCAACGCACGATGTCGTTGAAAATGACGTACGCGATGAAGGTTAACAGAATCGCCATGCCGACCTGTTGGGTATACAGGCGGACCTTGATACTCAGAGGTCGTCGAATGACGGCTTCGATCGCGAGGAAAACGAGGTGTCCGCCGTCGAGCGCCGGGATAGGGAACAGATTAAATACGGCCAGACTGACGCTCAAAACCGCCATCAGATACCAGATGCCTTCCCAGCCTTGCTGTTGTTTGACCGTTCCTGTCGTACGCAGGATCATCACCGGACCGCCCAACGACTCACGTACGCTTTGTTTCCCGGTCACCAGCTGTCCGAGATGGTAAACAATGGTTGCCGTCGTATAGGCCATGCGTTCGAACCCGTAGCCGAACGATTCCGCCAAGCCGGCCGATCGATAGACGGATTCCTCGATCATCGGACTGACGCCGATCCGTCCGCGGACCTTGCCCTCTTCTTCGGTCGATTCGGTCAACACGGCGGCCGTCATGCGTTCGCCGTTTCTCATCCATTCGATCGTGATGGACTTGTCGGGAAGACCGGAAATCGTCTCGATGATTCCCTGCCAGTCGGAAATCGGCCTTCCGTCGATCCCGACGATGACGTCGCCGACCGTAATGCCGGCTTTTTCCGCCGGACTACCCGGAACGACGTTGCCGATCTTATTGCCGAACTTGTGATTTTCAGGCAATTCGGGAATACCCCGAACGAGAGCGACACTTGAGAAGATTAAGCCCGCTAAAATGAAATTGAATATCACCCCGCCGGAGATGACGATAATGCGCTGCCAGACCGGTTTGGCACGGAATTCCCAAGGACGTGCGACGCCTTCTTTCATACTGTCTGGATCCAAACTTTCGTCGATCATGCCGTTGATCTTGCAATATCCGCCGAGCGGCACCCAGCTCAGGCAATAGTCCGTTTGAAAGCGCTCGTGAAACACCCTGTCATCCTCGATGTCCGCAAAATCGGCCAATAACTCGGGCAGATCGCGATACTTCGCCATGATATCCAGCAGAGTCGGGATGAGATCATCCGGGATTCCGGCCGGAGTTGTTGAAAACATCACGACGTTTTCGTCGATCTTTTCGGTTTTACCTTTTTTGTTGACGATTTCTTTCTGAACGGTTTCACGTCGGATGGCAAACGCCTTCACCAGTAAAGCAGCCGTGTCGTCAGCCGACCGGGAGAACCCTCTCGTGGTAAACCATCCATGGATTTCCTGAAATCGAGGGTCGTGATCGAGCGCGGTACGGATGTCCGACTTGAATTTCATTCGAAGTTTTCGAGATCCCCAGCGAAACCCCCAGGCCCGAGGAGGAAATCCGAGTGAAAAGGCGTCGACTTTCATCCCGAATAACTTCGCGGCAAGATGATGCCCGAGTTCGTGGATGAACACGAGCACCCCCAGCACGACGATGAAGGGGATGATAAAATCAAATAATGCGGTTCCCATACAATCCTTTGGTCTCAGTCTTTATATTTTTCGTTGATCATCTTACGCGCCCACCGGTCTGCGTTCACAATGTCGTCCAGCGAAGGATCGTGAATGACATCGTGCAACTCCATGGCATGACAGATTCCCGCCGGTATATCGGTGAAACGTATGCTACGTTTCAAAAATTTCTCGACCAGGCATTCATTGGCGGCATTGAGGACGGCGGGCATGGTCCCTTCAGCAGCCAGCGCGTCGTAGGCCAGTTGAAGGCAGGGGAATCGGACTGGATCGGGATCGAGAAAATCAAGACGGCTGGTTTTGGTCCAGTCCACCCGGTCGAACGTGCTTTCCACTCGTTCCGGATACGTAAGGGCATATTGAATCGGTACCTTCATGTCGGGAACACCCATCTGGGCTTTAATGCTGCCGTCGATGAATTCGACCATCGAATGTACAATAGACTGAGGGTGGACCAAAACTGAAATTTTTTTACGCGGCAGTGCAAAGAGCCAGTGCGCTTCAATGACCTCAAGTCCTTTATTCATCAGGGTGGCGGAATCGATGGTGATCTTGGCGCCCATGGTCCAGTTGGGATGCCTGAGCGCACGTTCGACGGTGATGTCTTTGAACGATTCCGCAGGCGTGTGCAAAAACGGACCACCGGACGCCGTCAGTATGATACGTTCGACGTGGTCGACGGTTTCACCGACGAGACATTGAAAAAGAGCGCTGTGTTCCGAGTCTATGGGAATGATCGATGCGCCGTGCTGAAAGATCAACTCTTTGACAACGGTTCCGGCACAGACGAGCGTTTCTTTATTGGCCAGCGCAACCCGTTTTCCACGCCGAAGCGCTTCGACGGTCGGCAACAGGCCGGCCGCACCGACAATGGCGGCCACCAGGGTGTCGTACCCTTCCTCGCGCGAAAGCGTTTCCAGGGCCTTCGCTCCGCATAAGATTCGAACGTGCGTTCCCGATAGCGCCTGCTTCAATTTTTCGTAGCCCTGTTCATCGGACACCGCCACCGCGGCCGGGTGAAATTCAAGCGCTTGCCGGGCGAGCAAATCGACGTTGCTTTTTGCGGTGAGAAATGAGATCGAAAATCGTCCGGAGTTTCTACGGACCACATCGAGCGCGTTGACGCCGATGCTGCCCGTCGATCCCAGGATGGCTAGTCGTGTCATCGGTCGCGATGCGTGTGGGCGGCATGCACGAGTTCATTGGCATGATATAGCGACTCGAACGTTCCGGCGTCCGTCCACCAGCCCTTCATGAACTCATACCGCATCGCATTTTTACGGATATAATGATTATTCACGTCCGTGATTTCCAGCTCTCCGCGACCCGAGGGTTTCAACGTTTTGATCACGTCGAAAACGTCCGCGTCGTACATGTAAATTCCCGTCACGGCATAATTCGATTTGGGAACGCGCGGTTTTTCCTCGATGCGGACAACCTTGTCGCCGTTTAGTTCCGCAACTCCAAAACGTTGTGGGTCGTGAACTTCTTTCAGGAAAATTTTTCCACCGATATTGGCCCTGGAATAATCGTGTACGGCGGCCGCGATGGAATCTTCGAAAATATTATCTCCGAGGATCACGCAGACGGAATCCCCGGTCGCATAGTGCTCGCACAGACCCAGCGCTTCGGCGATTCCGCCTTCGCCTTTTTGATAAACGTAGTTGATGTGAGAAAGACCGAATTCTTTGCCGTTACCGAGGAGCCGAAGAAAATCGCCGGCATAATTGCCGCCCGTCACCAGAATGATATCCGTGATACCGGCTTCCACGAGTTTCTCGATCGGATAATAAATCATCGGTTTATCGTAGATGGGGAGCAGATGTTTGTTGGTCACAAGCGTAAGCGGCTGCAGGCGGGTTCCCAGACCCCCGGCGAGAATAATTCCCTTCAATGAAACTTCTCCATTAATTATTTATATTACTAAATCGAACTCGCGAAATATATTGAAAAAACCGAGGGATTCAAGGATTTTGCCAGAGACAAAGGCAGATTGGTTATCCAGCAAGATAAGCGCGAATTAAACTACGAAACATGGTGACATCGATCGGTTTACTGACGTAGCGGTCAAATCCGGATTGAAGTGCTTTTTCCTCGTCACCTTTCATGGCATGGGCCGTGAGGGCAATGATCGGGATTCGACTGAAACCGTTCTTCTCCCGCAGGTGCCGGGTGGCTTCGTAACCGTCCATTTTTGGCAATTGAATGTCCATGACGATAATGTCCGGCGTTTGATCCATCGCTATTCGAATGGCATCTTCACCGTTGGTCGCTTCCAGAATGGCACAGGACTCGCCCTTTAAGGCCATTTTAAGCAGCCGTAAGTTGGCGGGATTGTCTTCGACGATCAAAATCTTTTTCATGTGGATTTCACCTGTTGCCGGGTCAGTCGGATGACCTCGGCCAGTAAATCTTTCATGTGATAACTGGTCTTGTGCATGACGGAACGGACATGGGTACTCAGCAGGTCGCGTTCCTCCGAAGTGAGGTCCTTTGCAGTCAGTACGATCACGGGAATGTGCTTCCACTGCTCGTGTTGCCGCACTTCATCGAGCATCTGAAACCCGTTCATGCGGGGCATCATCAGGTCGAGAATGATTAGATCCGGTTTGGTTTCCTGTAAAACGGCAAGTCCTTCGAGCCCGTTCCGACCCGACAGGATTTTAAAGTTTTCCTGTTCGAGCAGGAGCCGGATCAGATCGATGGATTGCTCGTCGTCCTCCACGACCAGAATCTGACGGACGGGCAGCGGACTGGATTCGACCAGGCCGCGCATACGCTCGATAAATTGATGCCGGTCGATCGGTTTGACAAAATAATCGTCGGCATTGAGACGATAGGCCAGTTCCTTATTGTCGACAATGCTGATGACAAAAACCGGAATGCCGCACGTGACAGGATCGGATTTGAGTTCCTGCAGCACTTCCCAGCCGTCTTTTCCGGGAAGCATAACGTCCAGCGTAATGGCAAGAGGTTTCAACCGGCGGGCCTCATCGAGAACTCCATTTCCAGTCGGAATATGCTGGGTTTGAAATCCAGCGCCTTCGAGATATCGGCGAAGCAGGTGATACGACTGGACGTCGTCTTCGACGACGAGGATGGTCGCATCCGACTTGGGCCGATCGGTCCAGTCCGAATAGGGGTGGGGTTCAGGGTGACGATGGATCGGCAACGTAAAAATAAAAGTACTGCCTTTTTTTTCTTCACTTTCGACCCATATGTGACCGCCGTGAAGCTGGATGAGCTGCCGGCACAGCGCGAGTCCCAAGCCCGTTCCCTGTCCCTCGCGCGTACTGCTGCCGTCGATCTGGCGAAATTGATCGAAAATAAGCTCATGATTGTGCAGGGCAATCCCGGGACCTTCATCGGAGACTGCGACAAACACTTTTGTGGGATCGGTTTCCCAAACGCCCGCGCGGATAAGGATCGTAGTTTCTTCACCGCTAAATTTGTTGGCATTGCTGACCAGATTGATCAGGACCTGTTTGATTCGTGACGCGTCGCCGTACAAAGGCGGCATATCCGGCAGGAGTTCCCACAAGAGCAGTTGTTTTTTCTTTTCCAACAAAGGAAGCATGGTATGACGAACGGAAATGAGAAGTTCGCTCAGGTAGAACACGTCGGGATATAACTCCATGCGGCCGGACTCGATTTTCGACAGATCGAGGATGTCGTTGATCAACTGGAGTAGGTGTTTACCGCTGCTATGAATATCGAGGAGGCTCTCGACCTGATCCGGAGTACCCGTATCACGGATGTCTTCGAGAAGCAGTTCCGAAAAGCCAATGATGGCGTTGAGCGGGGTGCGGAGTTCGTGACTCATGTTCGCAAGAAATTCCGACTTCAGACGGTCGGCCTCCATGATGCGGGCGTTCATTTCCTGCAGGGTCTGGGTGCGTTCCGCAACTTTTTGTTCGAGTATTTCGTTCCGTCGGCGTTCGGCGCGAATTCGCTGGCGGTAGAACAAAAAAACGGTCAGGGCCAGCATCACAACGATCGCAATCCTGAAAATCCACGTATTCCAGAACGCGGGAACGATTGTGATCGGTACGGAGATGCCTTCATCGTTCCAAACACCGTTGTTGTTTGATGCCCGAACTCGAAAGACGTACTTGCCGCCGTCGAGGTTGGTGTACGTGACGAAACGGCGCGTGCCGGCAAAAATCCATTCTTCGTCAAAGCCGTCCAGTTTATAAGCGTATTGGTTATGTCGCGGACTCGTATAGTCGAGCGCGGCAAATTCAAACGAAAAGAAGTTTTCCCGGTGGGTCAGACGGAGCCCCTCGACGGGATCGATGCGTCCAAGAGGTTGGACGCGGTCGAAAATCTTAAAACCGGTCAATACAATTGGAGGTTGATAGGGATTGTCGACGACCTTTTCCGGAAAAAACGACGTAAAACCGCTCACCCCGCCGAAAAACATTTCGCCGCTCGGCGACTGAAAATACGCCCCACCGTTGAACTCGTTGCTCTGAAGGCCGTCGCTGCGATCGTAGTTCCGGAACTTGATTCCGTCGGGAGTAAACATGAGCTTACTAGCGCCGTCATTGGTGCTCAGCCAGAGATTTCCTGTGGAGTCAACCAGAATACCGTACACCACATTGTTTGCCAGGCCGTTGACGCTGTAGTATCGTTGAAAAATTCCCGTGCGAGGATCCATCCGATTGAGTCCCTCGTTCGTAGCGATCCAGAGGTCGGATCGGGAGTCCTCCCGGATCGCGAGGATCCTGTCGGAACTGATTGACGCCGGGTTGTCCGGTTGGTGGCGGTAACGGGTAAACGTACGCCGATCGGAATTAAGCCGATTGAGCCCGCCGCCCGCCGTTCCGACCCAGAGCGTTCCACTTCGGTCTACGTACACGCAATAAACGTCGTTGTGACTGAGAGAAGCAGTATCCGCCGGGTTGTGAACAAAACGTTCGAAAGTACCGCTTTCGGAATCGAAGTAATTCACACCTCCGCCGCGTGTTCCGATCCAGAAACGGCCGGGACTTGCAGGAACGATCGCTTTGACTGCATCATGGCTCAAACTGGCTGGGTTGCGTGCATCGTGCCGGTAGCGTCGAACACGGAAAGTGCGTCGGTCGAATCGGTTTAATCCGCTGCCCGGCGTACCGCACCAGAGGCTTCCGTCTGAACCCTCGGCAAGCGCCCAAATACGATTTTCGCTCAACGTGTTCGGGTCATGAGGGTTATTGAAAAAATGCGCAAAACGCCCCGAAATGCGGTCCAATCGGTTCAGGCCGTTGTTGGTGCCGACCCACAATCCACCGTCACTGTCTTCGAGTATGGACCATACATGGTCATTGCTCAAACTTCCGGGATTGAAATTTTCGTGCCTGTAGGAGATAAATTTGGGAGGTTTTCGGTCGAGAATACTGAGACCTCCGCCGGTTCCGACCCATAAAACATCAGACTGGTCTTCAAAAAACCGCCACACGCGGTTTTCTCCAAGTGACATTGAATTTCCAGGATCGTTAACCATCTTTCGGAACGTCAAACCCTGCGGTCCTTCTTTGGCTACCGTGAGTCCGTCACCTTCAGTCCCGATCCACAGGATATTCTCATGATCCTGAAATAGTGTTTGGATTCGTTCAGTGGCCATATGTCCGGCCTGGAGGGTAAATCGATCGGAGTCGGATTCGTACCGGTACAACCCCTGTCGGGTCGCTACCCAGATTCGGCCACGACTATCCTCAAGGATATCGGTAATTTGATTGGAAGCGAGTTGTCCGGACTCAACGGTATATTGGCGGCAGTTCTTACGATCGGTGGAAATGACGAAAAGCCCGGCGTTTTGTGTTCCCACCCAGAGTTCTCCGTTCGATGGTTCGTAAACAGTCTGAATGGGGATCGTTCGTAATGGCGAGGCGCTGGCGGGAAAATCGGGAAAACGAAACATGCCCTGGCTCAGGTTGGCCTGACGAAGTCCGCCGCTTGTAGCGACCCAGAGGACGCCGCTTCGATCGCGGTACAACTCCTTCACGTCGTCATGAGGAAGACTGGAACCATCCCTCGGATCGTTTCGATAAGATCGGAACGTCGCATCTAACGGTTCGTAGATATTCAGGCCACCGCCGAACGTTGCAACGACGATCCGGTCGTCATAGCCCTGAATGTCGTTGACCCAGTTACTCGAAAGGGAGTGTGCCGATGCCGGATCGTGACGGAAGATGACAAATTGGTACCCGTCAAATCGATTGAGTCCGTCCTGGGTGCCAAACCACATGAACCCCTGGCGGTCCTGGTAGATACAGTGAACGATGCTTTGGGACAGGCCGTCTTCGATGGTCAGCCGCCGAAAGGACACACTCCCGGGTTGTGCCAGAACGGCTCGTAGCCCCAATAATCCGATGAGAACCACACGACCTAAGTTCATGAACGGCAGGAAGATGAGAACTCTATAAAACTTACCAAATATGGCTGGGGCTTGCAAGCGAATAGTAGGCTAGGCCTTTATAGGCCTTTAATGTTGAGTTTCGTGTCCGCTTACTTTAACTTGCCCCAACCCAAAACATGAGCGAATTCAGTTATGACAATCAAATTTCGAGATAAGCTGCTCGGGCTTCTGCTCATCGTGCTCGCCATTGCCGCCGCGGCCTTTGTTATCGCATCCGATCAGATGACGTCCAACATTCAGGCGGATATCGTCGATCGCCTGGCCAAAAGCCGAACGACCTACGATGAATACACGAGCAGTTTTTTCAATCAGCTCATCCTCCAGGTCAACAGCGCAGCGGACAACCCGAAATTCAATTTCAGTCTGGCAACCAACGATAAACCGACGATCCAGTATGCCGTTGAAGAGTACCAGAACAACCTCGAAGCCGACCTGCTCATGGCCGTCAACGTGGCCGGCGATATCATGGGCAACGTCGGATATCAGACGAAGGGCAGTTCCAATATCGCACAACTTCCCGAAGTGAGCGGTGCGATCCGTGAAGCGGTTGCCTCCGGCGGATTTTGGGTGGTTAATGACTCGCTCTACTGGATCACTGCAACTCCCGCCATCATCGGACAGACGCAGCTTTTCGGAGCGCTCGTATTGGGAAAACAAATTACCGACGAACGGGCGACCGTGATCAGCCGGGTAACCAATAATCACGTGGCCTTCCTCGTCGGGGGACAAATCGTTGCTAAAGACAGCGCCAATGATCGAAAGGAATTGCTGGAGGAATTGAAAAAACATCGTGAACTCTTGGATCAAGCTATGATCCGAAAGCAGACCAGCGATCCCTTTTATGTGAAACTGCAGAATGAAACATTCATCGCGCTGGCATCGCCGATCGTCGCCTCGCCGGGATACGAAGGCATGGATGACAAAGTCCTTGGGACATTCATTTTTTATAGTTCTCTCGACAATGCATTACGTCCTCTGCGCGCGGCGACGCAGATTGTCATTTACATCGGGCTCGGCGGCGGGGCCATTATCCTGCTCATCGGCTTTGCTTTGATCAATGGCGTTACGCGACCTGTGACCCAGCTCTTTACCGCAACGAAAGAAATTGCAGCGGGCAATCTGGACTATCGCGTCAACGTGAAAAGCCGAGATGAACTGGGACAGTTGAGCATGCAGTTCAATCAAATGAGTCAGGGCTTGAAGGAAAAGGAACGGGTGGAAGGGCTTTTTGGTAAGTATTTATCGCCTGAAGTAGCCCGTAAAGTTTTGTCCGAACAGTCCATCGACGGTATTCTCAAGGGTGAAAAGGTCAAATTAAGCGTCATGTTCACCGATATACGCGGATTTACCCCTTTAAGCAGGGGAATGGATCCCCAGGCGCTGATTAACCTCCTGAACTCTCATTTTGACGAAATGATAGATATCATTGATCGGTATGGGGGTACGTTAGATAAATTCATAGGCGACGCCATTATGGCGTTTTTTGGAGCACCGGTTCACTATGATGACTTCTATATGAGGGCGATCAATGCGGCGGTCCAGATGCAAAGAGCCTCAGAGAAATTTAATTTCCAACGCAAGCTGGAGGGCAAAGATCCGATCAGTATCGGTGTGGGCATCAATACGGGCGAAGTCGTCGTCGGTAATATCGGATCGAACAAGCGGTTGGAATACACGGTCATCGGTGAAACGGTGAACATCGCCAACCGTCTATGCAGCGTCGCGCAAAAAGGCCAGATCATCGTCAGCCAGTCGACCTACGACCTTCTCGAAAGCAAAACCATAGCCCGATCCATCGATAACGTCAAGCTGAAGGGCGTGGATGAGGCCGTTACCGTGTACGAAATTCTGTGGAAAGGATAGAGAATGCAACTCGTCGGAAATTTTCTTCTGATACTGGCGATGGCCTTTGGGGCCCTCGCCATCGTTGCCTCGTGGCTGGGTATCAGGCTTCGCCGCCAAGACTTGATCGACACTGGCCGTCGTGCCACGTACGCGGTTGTGCTGTGCGTTGTCGGAGCCTCGGCAAGCCTTATCTACCTCCTGGCCACGACGCAATTGCAATACGAGTACGTGGCGGCGAACACGAACCGTCATTTACCGATGTTTTACAAAATCACATCGTTCTGGGCCGGACAGGCGGGATCGCTGCTCCTGTGGTCGTTGGTTCTCGCGCTTTACATGTTCGCCGTTACTTTCCGTTATCGAAATAAAAACGGCGAATTGATGTCGTATGTGATTGTCTCGTTGATGATCACCCAGGTGTTTTTTCTCGCATTGAACATCTGGTCGGCGAATCCCTTCAAAGAACTCATTGCGGTATACGGTGACGGTACTCGCGACGTTTTTACACCGGTCGACGGAAGGGGATTGAACCCGCTGCTGCAACATCCGGCGATGATCATTCACCCTCCGACGC
This sequence comes from uncultured Bacteroidota bacterium, assembly GCA_964478735.1. Taxonomy (GTDB): domain Bacteria; phylum CLD3; class CLD3; order SB21; family SB21; genus CAYZJB01. Next base: position 54,400 of record CAYZJB010000014.1, read on the forward strand.
TCTATATGGGTTACGTCGGTTTTGTGGTACCTTTTGCATTTGCCATGGCCGCTTTGCTGGCCAATCGTCTGGATGATCAGTGGATCAAAATTTCGCGGCGGTGGACGCTTTTCGCCTGGCTTTTCCAGAGTGCGGGCATCATGCTGGGTGGCCTGTGGGCATATGTGGAATTAGGCTGGGGCGGATACTGGGCCTGGGACCCGGTAGAGAATGCATCCCTGATGCCGTGGTTGACGGGAACGGCATTCCTGCATTCTGTGATGATTCAGGAAAAGCGCAACATGTTCAAATTATGGAACGTCTCCCTGATCATCGCCACGTATCTGTTGTGTATTTTTGGAACGTTTCTGACTCGCTCGGGCGTCGTCTCGTCCGTGCACTCATTTGCCCAGGGATCGATCGGAATTTTCTTTGCATCCTATATCCTTCTGGCGCTCGTCGCCACAATTGCCCTTGTGATTCGACGGTTGCCGCAATTGCGTTCGGAAAACCGTCTCGACAGCCCGATCAGCCGTGAAAGTAGTTTTTTGTTTAACAACCTCATCCTCCTGATCGCGTGCTTTGCGGTGTTGTGGGGAACGATTTTCCCGATTATTTCCGAGGCCGTCACGGGTGAAAAAATTGTTGTCGGCGCGCCGTTTTTTAATAAAGTCAACATCCCGATTGCCCTGATCCTTCTGTTCTTGACCGGTGCCGGGCCGCTTTTTGCCTGGCGAAAGACCTCGACCGCCGGATTGACGAAAGCATTTCTCTGGCCGTCCGTTGCGGGTCTCTTGGTCGGTATCGTCTTTGCGATCTGGGTCACGCAGCATCTCTACGCCGTCATCTCCTTCGCACTGTCCGGTTTTGTCATGACGGCTATTACGATGGAATTCATCAAAGGTGCGCGGAGCCGAATGTTGACGCGCAAGGAGAACCCACTCGTGGCGTTGAAGAACCTGACGCTGAAAAACAAACGTCGATACGGCGGTTACATTGTCCACGTTGCCATTGTCATCATCTTTGTCGGTATTACGGGTACGGTGTTTAATCACGAGACGAAACGCGAACTTGGGAATGGGGAATCCACCGACATCAAAAACTACCGGCTGGTCTGTAAACGGGTCGGATTCGAAGATACACCCAACTATCAAACGTCATTTGCAGAATTGACGGTGTACAAAGACGGGCACGTGCTGACGTCAATGAAGCCGGAGTACCGGATGTATAAAACAAGCGAACAACCGACTACGGAAGTTGCCCTGCACAAGGGTCTGGACGAAGATCTGTATGTTGTATTCACGGGATTGACGGAAGCCGGAAACCGGGCCATTCTGCAAGTCTATATCAATCCGCTGGTCACCTGGCTTTGGATCGGAACACTGGTATTGATTGCCGGTACGCTGATCACATTGCTGCCGAACCCGGCCGAGCGCGAAGCCGAATCTCCGCGTAAACCAAAAACGCAGGAACATCATGCTGCTGTGCATCATTCTTAGTCTGTTTTTTCAGGACGGCCACCAGAGCGAATCGGCGCATTCGACGACGTTGAAGGGTGCGCAGGCAGAACTTTTTAAGGAGGTTTCCGACGCCCTCATCTGCCAGTGCGGATGCAGTCTGGTCGTATCCCAGTGCGGACACGTCAATTGTCCTTCGGCGATCCCGATTCGGAAAAAGATCGAAGAGATGGTCGTGGCCGGGCAGCCCAAAGACTCGATCCTGGCGTATTTTATGTATGAGTATTCCTTCCGGGACAGTCCGCCGAAAGGAAAGGCGATTCTGTCGGAACCGGATCGCAAAGGTTTTGACCTCGTGGCATGGGTAACCCCGTTTGCCGCACTCGTCGTCTTCGGCCTGATCGTTTTAGCAGTCGTCAAACGGCGAAGCCGATCAATTCAAGCGGCCGCCCTATCGCCAGAAAAAGAACATTCCATCGATTCGCGGCTCAGTTCGCAAATCGAAAAAGAACTTCGGGACGGTGAATAATGGTTATAATACTACTGGTCATCATCGCGCTTGTGTTGATGATTTACGTCGTCCTGCCGTTGTATCGGCAAAATGCGTCGCGACAAATGCGTGTTGAATCCGATGGTGAAGTCGACCGGTTGCGGCGTCAAAAGGATAAGTTATATAACGACATCCGGGACCTCGATTTTGAATACGGCATCGGAAAAATGGCGGAAATGGATTACAAGTATCTTCGTGGCGAAGCGATCAAAGAAGTTGCCGCAGTCATCGAAAAGATCGAATCGATGCCGGGAAAAAAGAGCGGAAACGGCCATGTTCCCGACGAGGTTATCGAACAATGGATCCTGGGCCAGCGTCAGATCACGGCAGGAGCGGAACTCAAGGAGTGCCCCTCGTGTCATGAACAGTCGATCGCGACGGCCAGGTTCTGTATGCATTGTGGAGGGCCACTTAAATGAGACGTTTTGTTTTCGTCATGATGCTGATGACGGGTGCCGCGTTTGCTCAAAAGGCTCGCCTCACGGGTAACGTCGTCAACGGGACAACGGGTAAGACGGTCGTGATCGAACGACTGAGTCTGATGAAACCGGGACAATTCGGGATGGAACTGGTCAAGTCTCTGGACAACGTGAGCCGGTTTACTTTCGAGGACATTGAACCTGTGGCCGGTATTCCGCTGGTGTTGCGCGGCAATCATCAGGGCGTAAGTTATTCATTGAACGTTCCAATAACGGAAGCCAAGGCTTACTCGGCCAATTTGACCGTTTACGAAACGTCGAAAACGTGGGACAAGGTTCACGTCCGTGTTCCTCACATGATCATCGTTCGCGAAGGCACCCATCTTCAAATCGAACAGACGTTGGAATTCCATAACAACGGAAACACGACGTTCAATGGCGACAGCCTGCGCGTCTCCATTCCTGAGGCCGCCCACAACACTCGGATGACGACGTCGTACGAAGACGGTCTCTCCCTTCCGGCCCTTGCTGCACTGAACGGCCGGCAGTATGCCGTTCTGTTGCCCCTGCGGCCAGGACGTTCGCGAATTCAACTGTCGTATGAAGTGAATTATGACAACCTGTCGGTCCAACTAAGTCAACCGTGGTCGTACGACATCGAGGACATGAATATTTTTGTCAGTCCGCGTGATATCGCCGTCACGGGGTCGGGGCTTGCGGAAGTTGCCGACGAAGAACTGGCGCGGAATAATTTTGCCGTCTTCCAAAAAAGCGGCCTCCGAGCAGGGGAATCGCTGGAGATTCACTTGAGCGGCGGTTCCGCCCGCGTGCGTCAGGACATTACCGATGTGCTTGCCGAGGACAATGATATCCAGCAGATGATTTGGATCATCCTGCCTCTCTGTCTCGCACTGTTGTCATTCACGGTCTATTTCGGCCTATCGAAGGGAACGGCACAGCGGGCTCGCTTGATTCGTGAAATTGCCGCTCTGGATGATTCTTATGCACAAAAGGGAATTCAGGACGATCTGTATCGCCAAAAAAGATTGTCATTGAAAAAAGAGCTTCGCGAATACCTCTGATGCCGTTGTATCGCGTTCAGGGCTTGACCAAACGAGTTGGTTCCCTTACTATTTTGAATGATGTGTCGTTCGATCTGGAACCGGGGCAATCCCTCGGCATTATGGGAAAGAATGGTGCCGGCAAAACGACGTTATTGAAATTGCTTTCCCTGACATCGCGCGCGTCCGAAGGCAAAATTTACTGGGAAAATCAGGACGTGATGCGAACCCCCGACACGTATCGTAAAAACATCGGAGTGGTTTTTCATCATGTGCATTTATACGGTGACCTGACGGCACTCCAGAACCTTCGGTTTTATGCCGGTATGTTTCAGTTGAACGGCGTCGAAAACGACATGGAAACCTGGTTGCATAAGACTGGCTTACATCGTCGACGCAACGATCTGGTTCGTACGTTTTCAAGAGGCATGCAACAGCGCCTGTCTATTGCACGCGCGCTTTTGCACCGGCCTCGAGTATTGCTGCTGGACGAACCGCTTACCGGTCTGGATGAAAACGGATGCCGACTGTTTGACGATACATTACGAGAATTTCGCTCCCAGGGGGGGATGACGGTCATGGTCGCGCATGCCTGGGATCAGATACAATCCCACGCGGATCGGCTGTTGCTGTTGGAAAAGGGAAAAGTTCAATTCATGCAAAAAAATGCCGAAGTCAAACCGAGTGAACTTCACCAGGTGTTGAGTCGATAATGTCGGATTCCAACATTCGCCGTGATATTGTAGAATGTTGTCGACGAGTCTATCAAAAGGGCTACGTGGCTTCCAATGACGGCAATCTGAGTGTCAGAGTGGGTCCCAATCACGTGATCTGCACACCTCGTGGACGCAATAAAGGCTCACTTCAACCGGATGATCTTGTCGACATTAACATGCAAGGTATTGTTTTAAATGGAAATGGCCTACCATCAACAGAAATTCCTATGCATCTTGCGATTTACAATGCTCGGAATGATGCCGCCGCCGTTGTACATGCTCATCCAATCTATGCCACCGGTTTCGCAACTTCCGGAATGGATCTATCCGGTTGTGTGGCACCGGAAATTATCACCACACTCGGTTCCATACCACTGGCCGCATATGGCACTCCCTCCACTGAAGAGTTACCTCGCACCGTCGTAGATGTCATGCAGAGTGCAGATGCCTGCCTGATGGCCAATCACGGGGTCGTGACGTGTGGAAAGGACATATTCGATGCATACTACAAACTTGAACGTGTCGAGCATTACGCCCATATTCTGTTCGTTTCTCGAATGCTTGGAGGAGAACGGCTATTGACCCGTGAACAGGTTGGTAAACTGGACAACATTCGACAGACATACGGAACCCAGAATGCACCGAATCCCGGTTGCATTGCATGCGGGGAAGAATGCCTTGGACCGTCGTGCAGCCTGTATGAAAAAAAACAGGCGATGGCTGACGATATCAATGTGACGATACGTCAAATCATTGAGGCGAGAGCTTGAGAGATCCCATCCGGTCCGTTGCCGCGGTCGTGGTGGCCTGCGTTGTCACGGTTATTGCTATTCTTGTCATTATGCCGATTGCGGTTTTTCAGCCCTTCGGTCGGCTCGCGTACGCGATTGAACACGTATGGGCGGGAACAATCGTCAAATTGATGGGGATGAACGTCGAGGTCCATGGTTTGGAAAATCTTGATCCTTCGAAGAATTACATTTTTGTGTGCAATCACCAGAGCATGATGGACATTCCGCTGATGATGAGATTCACACCGCGTCAGTTACGGATTATCTATAAAAAGGAACTTCACTGGGTGCCGCTCTTTGGGCAGATTCTTGTCATCACCAGATTCATTTCGATTGATCGCCGCAATCATGAGCGAGCGGCCATGAGTTTGAAAAAGGCCGCTCAACGAATTCACGATGGCATCAATGTCGTGATTTTCGCCGACGGTACGCGCAGCCTCGACGGCCATCTTCGGCCATTCAAAAAAGGCGCCTTCGTTCTGGCCATCAATGCCCAGGTCGAGATCGTCCCAGTCGTCATCAGTGGTACGATAAACGTCATTCACAAACTGGATGGGTGGACGGATCTCAGCTTTGGCCGCACGGTCAAGCTTGTTTTTGAAAAACCCGTCTCCACACAGGGTCTCACGATCGACGATCGTGACAATTTGAAAGCCAAGGTCGAAAGCGTCATCGTGGCGACTTACGCTCAGCATCGTAGGCTCTCTTCCGTCGATCACCCGAAAACGCTCGCCCGTGTGCGAAATTTCATGAAAAAACAATCCAACGGAGAGTATTTCGGGAGCAAACCTGAGCTTCGTGAAGAGGAGAGAATCACATAGCTAAACTGTGAAAAAATAAGCCTACCTACCGCTAAAAAACCTTGACAACCCGTTTCATTTAGCATATATTTAGCCCTCAATTGGAGAAGACCGCCTTATTGACGGTTTTTTATGAATTTAGCGAGAGTGACTGATTAGCGAGAGTAACTCAATTGGTAGAGTACCTGCCTTCCAAGCAGGATGTTGCGAGTTCGAGCCTCGTCTCTCGCTCAGAATATTTTCAGAAGTTTGAACCTCAACATAATCTCCTGAACTTCGAAAAATATTTTGCCTGTGTAGCTCAGCTGGTTAGAGCGCGTCCTTGGTAAGGACGAGGTCACCGGTTCAATTCCGGTCTCAGGCTCGGGAATGACGGACTGAAAAATAGGAGAATGCAAGGAGACGCTCATGTCAAAGCAGAAATTTGAGAGAACGAAACCGCATGTGAATGTGGGAACGATTGGCCACGTGGATCACGGGAAGACGACCCTGACGGCGGCGATTACGATGG
>CAYZJB010000015.1:0-53256 GCA_964478735.1 uncultured Bacteroidota bacterium
GTAGGGCGCGGTATTGTAACAAAAAAGCCCTGCGATGTCAAGAGTTAGTATTACTTAGTATTAATTTAGTATTAAATCTGAAATCCGATAAAAGCAGATCAAAGAAGAAAAGCAGGGAGACACGTCCCCCGTTGGGTATCGGATGAAGGCGTTTTCAACGAACAGAAAAAGGGTTTAAGGATCAAACAGAGGGATGGGATCGGATAATAATCTTCGCCACGCAGCTATCCAATCATCGAAGGCACTGGACCAACAACGCTCGCATCAACTGCTCCGGAGGGATCGATGGATGATAAGGTTTGGAATCATTCGGTCTTTAGCAAGAATCGGGATCGACTGCTGGATGGAGAGATTGCCCGGAAGTTTTTGGAACAAGTGGTTGCCCTGGCACGCGATCGCGAGTTGCTCAGTGACGAGCACTTTACCGTTGATGGCACGTTGATCGAAGCCTGGGCAGGGCACAAGCGCTTCAAAGCAAAAGACGCGCCGACTTCGACCTCGCAGAAGGATGGTCCGAGTAATCCATCGGTCGATTTTCACGGCCATCAGCGCAAGAACGCTACGCATCAATCGACGAGCGATCCGGAAGCCCGCCTGATGAAGAAAGGATCGGGAAAGGAGGCAAAGCTTTCGTTCATGGGACATGTGACGAACTGGTCGAAGAGAATCTTCGGATGGCTGAAAACCATCAGGCTGATGCGCACGACACGACATAAAGGTACCCGTCGTGGCGGATGGATGTTCAGCTTTACCAATGCCAGCTACAACTTGATTCGAATCAGACATCTTGCTAACGACACGGGCTAACAAATGGTCCGCTTACTGTCGAATGATACAACACGATGAATGAAACCATATATGACCCCATCGTCAGGGCCTTGGCGTCACTGACGTTCGACTCTAAAACGTCTCACCCATGAGGACTTCTATAAAAAGTGCTACATTTTTCAACAGCCTGTTAGGACGGCCCTACAATGCAACATGTCCTGAAGCCGTCAGATGATAAATTTGAATTCGATTTTTCATTCTAATAACTTCTCGGCGTTACTCCATACGCTAGAGGTGCTCACATGACCGCCGCTCAACTGGTAGAATTTCTTGCTCATCAAACGGAATCCAAAATTTTGCTCATCGTAATGGACGGACTGGGAGGGATCCGAACGACGACTCAGCCCAAAACGGAACTTGAACGCGCCCGTATTCCGAATATGAATCGATTGGCCGCTGAATCCGTTTGCGGACGAATCATGCCGGTCAGTTACGGTGTGACGCCCGGCAGCGGTCCCGCCCATTTTTCACTTTTCGGATACAACCCTCTCGAACCGGATCTGCAGATCGGTCGAGGTGTGCTGGAAGCGCTGGGTTTGGGTATCGAACTCCGGGCCGGCGACGTCGCAACGCGATGCAACTTCGCCACGATCGATTCGGCGGGCAAATTGACCGACCGCCGGGCAGGCCGAATTCCAACGGAAGAATGTATTCGCCTATGCAATATCCTGAGCAACGCCATTACGTCCATCGATGATATTGAGGTCATGATTCGGCCCGGTGAACAGTACCGATTCGTCGTTGTATTTCGCGGTAATCGGTTGGGCGGACAGATCGACGACACGGATCCGCAAGTCACCGGCGTTCCGGCCCTGCATGCCGTTCCGCGCGACGAGGCGTCAAAACGCATGGCCGAAGTTGCGGATCGCTTCATTGCCCGGGCCAACGAAGTTCTCAAAAACGAAAGCAAAGCCAATTCCATCCTGATGCGCGGATTCTCCGTACTTCCACACATCCGTTCCATGAGGGATCGCTGGAACCTGAATCCCGCATGCATCGCTTCGTATCCGCTCTACCGGGGTGTGGCCAGTGTCGTTGGCATGAAGGTTCTGGAAACGGGTATGGAAATCGAAGACGAATTTGCGACACTGAAAAAAAACTGGGATCATCACGATTATTTCTTTTTACACGTGAAAAAGACGGACTCTTACGGCGAAGACGGAAGTCCCGAAGGAAAGATCAGGATCATCGAACAGGTGGATCAGATGATTCCGGAGGTCCTGGAACTCAAACCCGATGTGATCATGATCACGGGCGATCATTCTACACCGCCGCCGATGAAGAGCCATTCCTGGCATCCCGTACCGTTTTTGCTTCATTCGAAAATTTGCGGGGTTGATGCCGCGTCTGCGTTCAATGAGATCGAATGTTCAAAAGGTCAACTGGGTGTGTTTCCGTCGTATGCGATCATGGAACTGGCGCTGGCCAATGCGGGAAAACTTAAAAAATTCGGCGCGTAAAATTGACGTTCGCGAGGCGGCCGGGCAGATCTGGACGGAACGCGTTACACGATGGCAACTGGAGTTTCAGCGTATCCTGGAGGCCGCGACCGAAGACGCCGTCCATGATTTCCGCGTCGCGTCGCGTCGGTTGCGCGTTGCCCTGCAGTTGTTTTCTCCGGTTTACCGGAATGCACAATGTTTGAAATCGCTTCGAGGCGGACTGCGAAACGCTGCACGTCAACTCGGTCCGGCGCGGGACTTGACGATTCAAGAGGCATTGGTACACTCGCTCGCGTCGGAGCTCCATGTGGATGACGACCTCAAGATGTGGTTGGATGCCTGGTCGAAAAAAAAAGCGATCGCTTTGGAGTCCATCAAAACGACGATGCAGGTGCATCGGGGGCTCTCGGAACGGTTAAGCGGATTTTTACAATTTCCCGATTTTCTCTCGGGAAATGACCTGTTGGAACCGTATCTGAAGATGCACGTGCGTCGGCACGCGGAACCGCTGCTAAACGAAACCCGCATCGAATCCGAGACGGGCGACGTTCAAAAAATGCACCGGCTGAGGATCCTGACAAAACGATTCCGTTACGTGATGGAAAGTACGGAAACTTATCTGTCGCCAAAGCTGCAGCGGTTGATCAAACCTGTCAAAAAAATACAGGATATTCTCGGCCACATGCATGACCGGGATGTTCTGGTCGCCGAAGTACAAAAAGATCTGAGCCGACTGACCGACAGCCGCCGATGGGCGATGACCGTGCGCGTTCCGCGAAACGATGAGGAGGCTGAAGCGATCGTGTCGGAAATACGCCTGCTGCAAAACCCGGACGTGACCAGGAGTGTTTTGAGTGTATACGAGGGAACGATCCGGCAGCGACAGGAATTGGCGAAGGAGTTGATCCTGAGCTGGAATTCAGTCATGGAAAAAATTTCAAAAACCGTTTGAGGTTAACGATGAGACTCTATTTTTTACGACATGGCATTGCCGCTAATACGGGCGGAACAGATTTCGATCGTCCGTTGACCAACGAAGGAATATCGGACATGAAAGAAGAAGCCCGTGCAATGAAGCGGCTGGACATTGCACCCGACCGTATCTTCAGCAGCCCTCTGGTTCGTGCGCGGCAAACGGCGGAAATCGTTGCGGAAACCTTAGGCCGTGAAGATCGCCTGGAGATGGTCAAGGCCCTCGGCATTCCATGTGATCGAAAAGCCCTGGTCAAACGACTTTCGGAAGAAGATGTCAATGCGTGCATCATGCTGGTCGGCCACGACCCCGATATGAGTCAGTTTCCGGGTTATTTCATCGGTCTTCCGTCGCTCCGAATTCCTTTTAAAAAAGGCTCTCTCTGTCGTGTCGATATTTCGGCGCTGCCGCCGAAAGCACATGGCGAGATAAAATTATTCCTAAACCCCAAACAGTTAAAAGCGATCCACAGGTAATTCCTCATGCCCGTCCCGAAAAAAGCAACTCCGTCCTATCTTGCCGCCATTGACATCGGTACGAATTCCTTTCATCTGGTCATCGTCGAAATAACGGCGAGCGGTAAAATCAAAATCGTTGACCGGGAAAAAGAGGCGGTACGACTCGGCCATGGACCGAAAGACATGAAAGAAATTTCGTCCGTCGCCATGGAGCGCGGAATCCGCGTGCTGAAACGGTTTCGCCGACTGATCGATACGTACAAGGCGCCAGTTCGTGCCGTCGCGACGAGCGCGGTCCGGGAAGCGTTGAATCAAAAAGCCTTCGTTCGGCGCGCACGGTCGGAGGCCCGGATCAAGGTGGAAGTCGTGTCGGGAACGGAAGAGGCGCGGCTGATCTATCTCGGCGTAATGCAGGCACTTCCTGTTTATGACAGCCGTGTCCTGCTTGTCGACATCGGCGGTGGCAGCGTGGAATACCTGAACGGCTACAAAGGTCAACCGCGGTACGCAACCAGTCTGAAGCTCGGATGCATCCGCCTCACGCAGCAGTTCTTCCGGAAATCCGACCATCGGCCAAAGGACGTGCGTGCCTGCCGCGATTACGTACGCGGATTTCTGGAAACGTCGAAGCGCGAAATGGGAAAAATGACGTTCGACTTTGCCATCGGGACCAGCGGCACCATTCAAAACATAGCCAATATAATCCGGGCGTCGCGAGGGGAAATTTTGACGGTGGGGATGAACAACTTCAGCTTCAGCCGGGAGGAACTTGACGACGTTGTCGAAAAGTTAATCGCGGCACGAACTCCGAAAGAACGATTGAAGATCGATGGGCTGGATCCGCGCCGTGTCGACATTATCGTGGCCGGAGCGATCGTTCTGCAGGAATCCTTTCGAATTTGGAAAATCCATCGGATGACGATTTCAGACTTCGCCCTGCGAGAGGGGATCATTTTCGATTTTCTCAAAAATCGCCTTCCCGAAAGTCCGGAGAAGCATTTATCGAATCTGCGCTATCAAAGCGTCTTGCGACTTGCGGAATCCTTTCATACCGATCCGGTTCACGCCCGCCAGACCACGCGTCTGGCGTTGGGTCTTTTCGATCAACTGAAAAATCTGCATGGACTCGGCACCGTTGAAAGGGAGTTTCTCGAATACGCGGCCCTGCTGCACGAGATAGGTTTTTTTGTCGGCCACGCCCAGCACCACCGGCATTCCTATTATCTGATCCGGAACGCCGAATTGATGGGGTTTACTGATACCGAAAAAGAGATCATTGCCAATATCGCGCGCTATCATCGTAAGAGCCACCCCAAGGCAAAGCACGAAGGGTTTTCCGCTCTGGAAGTCCGCGATCAGGACGTTGTCAGAAAACTGGCCTCGCTACTGCGGATCGCCGACGGGCTCGACCGTTCGCATCAGTCATTCGTCAAGACTCTGCGTTGTACGGTGAAACGTAAGGACGTCACCATCCGCGCATCATCGTCAAGGAACATTGATCTGGAAATCTGGGCCGCCAATCTTAAAAAAAGCCTGTTTGAAGAAGTGTTTCGGCGTGATGTGGTGATCCGGAATTAATCGTCGATGTCTTCCGTGCCGCCGGTCGACGACTCACGGGCGCGGGCCAGGCGTGCATAAAATTCCTGCAAAAAAACGTTTGCAACTTCCCAATTGCGGATGACGAGGAAATTCTCGTCGTTACTGAGATTGGCGTTTTTGCTGAAATTGAAAGATCCCGTGATGACGACCGGTATGTCCGTTGTGTCCGGGTTTTCAGCGTCAATCAGGATGTATTTGTGGTGCAATTTCCCGTCTTCGGCGGCCAGACGTGCTTCTACGGAGCCTTTCCAGGGAGATTTGGCCTGTGGAGATCCTGCCATATCATGATAGATGCTCCATTTTTGACTGCCAAGACTTCGATCCAGGACGGTTTTGACGTCGACCCCGCGCATTTCCACCTTATCACGAATCGCATCGTCCATTTCGGTTCCCGCGCTAAACGAAAACGAACAGATTCGAATGTCGTGCTGAGCCTCTCGCGTGATCAGGTCGGCCAGTTGATGTAAAAAGTCCGGTTTGGTTTTTTTGCGGTTCATCGGAGCAAATCCGACGTCGATCCACATCGGACCGACGCGGGCACGCATTTTCGACACCGGCGGCTTGGATGAATGAAATTTTGCGTTTTCGGCATTGGGGTGGAAACCGGTGTCTCCCCACATGATTTCGAACTCTTCCGTATAGAGACCCGCCAGCTCTGTACTCTGGATGGCGATAAGATTTTGTGCGCTGATCATGCCGGAAATGGTAAAGTTGTACGAACCTGTCCACACATAATCGTCGTCGGGTGACGTCGATCGCTGGTCGATGACGATAAACTTGTGGTGCATGTCGGCGTCATATTCCGGTAAGCGGCGTTTTTTGTCGCGAAAAGGATAACCGGAATCGTCAATGTAAGGAACGGAATATTTAGAGAGTAATCGTTTCGCCTGCGACCAGAGTTTTTCGTTGTTCAGATACGATGCCTGATGATCAACGATCACCCGAACGCGCAGACCCCTTTCTTTTGCCTTGCAGAGCGCCATTACGATGTTCAGACTGGTCAGCTCGTACGCCGCAATGTCGATCGAACTGGATGCACTGTGAATGGCATCGATGACGCGTTGTTCGAGATTCTGTAGCGATGCTGCCCTCAGGCCGTTATGCGCTTTCGTGCTATCAACAGTACCGTTAAAAAAAACATGAATCTTACCCGCATACAACGGTACATAAGGTCCCACTTGAACTTGGGCATGACCTTGTGCAATAAACAATATGACATATGTGACAATTTGACATAAAAAATAAACTAAAAGACGACTTAGTGACATGAACAAGTGACAGCTTTTAATTTTAAGTTATTGTAAAAATAAATTTTAAATAAGGTTAATCTTTAGAGGTACACAAATTGCAGCAAGACAAATCATTTAAATTAATTAAAAACAGAATTTTGACACGAAATATATTGAACAATCAGGAGGACAGCAATGGCAAAAGGTAAAGTCATCGGTATTGATCTTGGAACCACAAACTCGTGTGTGGCCATTATGGAAGGAGGCCAGCCGACCGTTATCGCGAATTCCGAAGGGGGGCGGACTACTCCGTCCGTTGTCGGGTTCACGAAAGTCGGGGAGCGTCTGGTCGGCAATCCCGCCAAACGTCAGGCCATCACGAATCCACAGAAAACTATTTTTTCGATCAAACGATTTATGGGTCGTCGTCATGACGAAGTAACGGAAGAACGGGCGCGTGTTCCGTATGAGGTGATCAGCGGAGAGAATAATACGGCGCGCGTCAAGGTCGACGATCAGGTTTTTTCACCGCCCGAGATTTCCGCGATGATTCTGCAAAAGATGAAACAAACGGCGGAGGATTATCTTGGTCAGAAAGTCACCGATGCCGTGATCACGGTGCCGGCTTATTTTAACGATGCCCAGCGCCAGGCCACGAAAGACGCCGGTAAGATCGCTGGGCTCAACGTCCTTCGTATCCTCAATGAACCGACGGCCGCCGCGCTGGCGTATGGATTGGACAAAAAGAGTAACGAAAAAATCGCGGTGTACGATCTCGGCGGCGGGACGTTCGATATCTCGATCCTGGAAATCGGCGACGGCGTCTTCGAGGTGCTGGCGACGAATGGCGACACGCATCTTGGCGGTGACGACTTCGATGAGCGCGTCATTGGATGGCTGGCCGACGAATTTAAAAAACTGGAGGGCATCGACCTGCGCAAGGATCCGATGGCATTGCAGCGTCTCAAAGATGCCGCTGAAAAAGCGAAGATCGAACTATCGAGTTCACAGCAAACGCAGATCAATCTGCCCTACATCACGGCCGTCGACAGCGTTCCCAAACACCTTGACCTCGTTCTGACGCGCGCGAAGTTCGAACAACTCGTGGACGATCTTGTGCAGCGGACCGTTAAACCGGTCGAGCAAGCGATGAAGGACGCTGGCCTGCAATATTCGCAAATCGACGAAGTCATTCTCGTCGGCGGCTCGACCCGGACTCCAAAAATTCAGGAATTGGTCAAAGGTCTGTTTAACAAAGAGCCGCACAAAGGCGTCAATCCGGATGAAGTCGTTGCGGTCGGCGCCGCCATTCAGGGCGCTGTGCTGGCGGGTGAAGTCAAGGACGTCCTGCTGCTGGATGTCACCCCGCTGTCGCTCGGTATCGAAACGCTCGGAGGAGTGTTCACGGCCATGATTCCGCGCAATACCACGATCCCCACGAAGAAATCGGAGATTTTTTCCACTGCGGCGGATAATCAGACGGCCGTCACGATCCGGGTCGGTCAGGGCGAACGCCCGATGTTTGCGGACAACCGTGAAATCGGACGGTTTGAACTAATCGGGATTCCGCCTGCCCCTCGCGGTGTGCCGCAGATCGAGGTGACGTTCGATATCGATGCCAACGGCATCTTACACGTGACCGCCAAAGACAAGGCGACCGGTAAAGAGCAGAGCATTCGCATCGAATCGTCGTCCGGCTTGAGCAACGAAGAAATCGACAAGATGGTAAAGCAGGCGCAGGAGCACGCCGACGAAGACAAACGCATGCGTGAGCGGATCGAGACGAAAAACCAGGCCGAGAGCCTGATCTATCAAACCGAGAAGAGCATATCCGAATGGGGCGATAAACTCGATACCGATTCCAAGAGCCGGCTTGAAAGCGAGGTTCAGAAACTTAAAGATGCCGTCGCTGCAAACCATACCGACCAGATGAAATCCGGTACGGAATCGCTCGGCCGCGTGTGGAATGAAGTGTCGACCAAAATGTATCAACAGGGTACGTCCGCGGGTCAGCAGCAGGAATCGCAGACGGGGTCTCAGGGTGAACAAAAGGTCGAGACTGCGGACTATGAAGTCGTTGACGACAAAGACAAAAAATCATAGGGGTGCATCATGCCGACGTATGATTACCGTTGTCCGAGCGGACATATCTTTGAGGAATTTCAAAGTATGAATGCGGAAGCGAAGGCAACCTGTCCACAGTGCGGCCAGGAAGCCGCCCGGTTGATCGGTGCCGGGAGCGGACTCATGTTCAAAGGGTCCGGATTCTACATCACCGATTACAAAAAAAACAACGGGAAGTCCGAAACAAAAAAGGACACCAAGGATTCTTCTAAAAAGGAATGATATGATCAACACGATCAAGACGTTTGTTCTGCTTGCCGGGTTGACGGCGCTTTTTATGGGCGTCGGACAGTGGATTGGCGGCCCCGACGGAGCCATCATCGCCCTTGTTATCGCAGCCGTCATGAACGCGGCAAGTTACTGGTTCAGTGATAAGATCGTTTTATCCATGTATCGCGCACAGGAAGTTGACTTCTCAACGGCTCCCGGGTTGGTTTCGTTGGTTCAGCGGTTGGCGAATCAGGCCGGTTTGCCGATGCCGCGGGTGTACGTGATTCCCAGTAACGCACCGAATGCTTTTGCGACGGGCCGCAGTCCGGATCATTCCGCGGTCGCCGTGACGGAAGGAATCCTGCAACGTCTGAACGAAGCGGAACTTGCCGGCGTGATCGGACATGAACTGGCCCATATCAAAAATCGCGACATCTTGATCAGTTCAATCGTGGCAACGTTTGCGGGAGCGATTTCCTATCTTGCGACGATGGCGCAGTGGGCGGCGATTTTTGGATTTGGCCGGTCGGATGAAGACGAAGGGGACAATGTTTTTTCTCTGTTGTTCATGGCCATTCTTGCGCCGGTTATTGCAACGTTGATCCAATTGGCGATCAGCCGATCACGCGAATTTTTAGCCGACCGGATAGGCGCCGAAATTTCGGGACAGCCGATCGGCCTGGCGAACGCATTGATCAAGTTGGAAAATACACACGGACGGGTATCGGGACAGGGAACCGAAGCGACGGCGCATCTGTTTATCGTGAGTCCGCTGTCGGGTCGTGGCCTGACGGGACTCTTCCGTACACACCCGCACACGGAAGATCGCGTCGAGCGGCTGCGCGGTTATGCCGTCGAAAGTGGACTACTGGCGTATTAAAACGAGAACGTTGAAAGACTACTATCACATACTCGGCGTTTCGGAATCGGCGTCGGACGAGCAGATCAAGTCGGCATACAAGAAGCTGGCCAAACAGTACCACCCGGACAAAAATCCTGGGAACAAGCAGTCGGAAGAGCGGTTCAAAGAAATTTCCGAGGCCTACAACGTACTGAGCGATCCGAAAGCACGGAAACAGTACGATTCCATGCGGCACTTCGGGCATCACGGAACCGGTGAAGGTTATGACTTTTCGGATTTTTTTAAAGGGTTCGGTTTCAACCGCCAGTACGCGGGGGGGCAAGGAGGTTCGTTTACCGATTTGTTTGAAGAACTGTTCACGCGAGCATCCGGCGGATCAAACGTCTATGAGGTTTCCATTCCGTTCGAGAAATCCATTCACGGCGGCGATATCGAATTGACGCTGGATCATCGGCGGGTTCGTGTGCGGATTCCGGCCGGCATCGAAGACGGGGCCGAACTGCGTGTGACCGGTGATGGAGGAGCCGGCTGGCGTTTGCGTATTCACGTTCAACCGGACGGTTTTTTTACCCGCAAGGGAGCCGATATCCACTGCGACGTTGCCGTCAATTACCTGCAGCTTGCACTCGGGAGCACGGTTCGTATTCGAACGATTTACAACGGCCGCATCGACGTACGTATTCCGGCAGGCACTCAGCCCGGTACCAGCCTTAGAATTCCAGGCGCCGGAGTCAAATCATCTCGCGGTCACGGAGACATGTACGTACGCGTCACTCTCGAGGTTCCCAAATCGTTGACAAAAAAACAAAAAGAAGCGCTGGAAGCTTTTGGAAAAACGATGGAATTGAAATGGTAAACCTTTCTTCCGTTCCGCGCGTAATAAAACGGGTCTAATTCGAATGGAGGTATTTTCATGATGTCAGCTAAATCGCCACGCGTTTTGATCGGGCTGATCCTGATCCTGATCGGTGTCATTGCCGGTATGCTCATGACGGCTAATTTCAATCTGGCCAGTTTCGGCAAAGCCAGCGCCGAGGATGAAGCGCGTGCCAAGCTCGAAGAGAAGATGTCGACGATGATGGATTTCTCCGAGGGATTTTCCGCCGTCGCCGAATACGTAACGCCGAGCGTGGTCACTGTGGAAACGGAAAAAGTTGTCCGCGTTTCCAATTACGATCCGTTTCAGGGATTTTTTGGCGATGATTTCTTCAATCGCTTTTTTGGGGGTCCGCGTGTCGGTCCTCAGCAGGAACAACAGGTACGCGGCCTCGGGTCCGGCGTCATCGTCAGTTCCGATGGGTATATCCTCACCAACAATCACGTGATCGACGACGTGGACAAAGTGACGATCACGCTGTCCAACGGCAAAAGCTACGAAGGCAAGCTGATCGGTCGGGATGCGAGAACGGATCTGGCCGTCGTTAAGATCGACGAACAGAAATTACCCGCGATCAAAATGGCGAACTCCGACGACATTCGGGTCGGGCAATGGGCGATTGCGATCGGGAGCCCTTTTTCCAAAGCATTAAGCCAGACGGTGACGGCGGGCATCATCAGCGGATTAGGACGATCGGCAGGACTCGACACCGACGTGGATTTTTTGCAAACGGATGCGGCAATCAATCCTGGAAATAGCGGCGGCGCACTGGTGAATCTGAAGGGCGAACTGCTCGGAATCAATACCGCGATCGTCACGCGAAGCGGGGGCTACCAGGGAATCGGTTTTGCCATTCCTTCCAATACGGCAAAAAATATTCTGGATCAAATCACGAAAACGGGCAAGGTCTCGCGCGGATATCTCGGCGTCGTCATTCAGGATGTATCGGATGACGTGGCACGCGCCTTGAAGTTGGCATCGAGCAAAGGCGCCCTGATCAGCCAGATCGTGGATGGCAGTCCGGCCGACAAAGCGAAACTGAAGGCCGGAGACGTCATCATCAAGGTCAACGGCAAGGAAATCGAAAACACGTCGTCACTGCGAAAAAATATCGGACGGAATGCGCCCGGAACGAAGATAACGTTGACCATTTTGCGGGACGGTTCGGAGCGTGAGATTACGCTGACGCTGGACGAGGCCCCGAGTGAGCCGATCGAACAAAAAGAAGAACAACCTTCCCGGCAAGGTTCCGAACGTCTGGGGGTCGAAGTTGCCAGGCTGACGGCCGATCTGGCCAATAAGTACGGACTCAGTCCCGGTGAAAAAGGCGTGATCATTCTACAGATCAGTCAAAATGGCGCCGCCTATCAGGGTGGACTCCGCGCCGGCGATTTGATCAAGCGGATCGGGAACCGCGAAATCACGTCGATCCAGGATTATAACGACGCGCTCGCGGCCGTCGGCAAGGGTGAAACGGCGCTGTTTTATATCAACCGCCGCGGCACATTGCTCTTTGTCGCATTCAATCTTAACTAACGACGGTTTATCCGTGACAGGACAAATTTCTAAATGGCTAAATCAGAACCTATAGATCAGGAAAAAACCCGCAAGACGGGAATTCCGGATACGCTGCCGATCATCCCACTGCGTAACACGGTGCTTTTTCCTCACCAGATCATGCCCCTTTCGATCGGACGCGACAAAACACTGAAGCTGGTGTCCGATTACTCGGACGCCAATCGGCTCGTCGGCGTGGTTGCGCAGTTGGACAGCGGCGTGGAAAATCCGAATCCCGATCAAATGTATGAATTCGGCGTCGCGGCCACGATCATGCGTGTGTTCGATATGCCGGACGGGAGTAAAAGCGTCATCGTTCAGGGTGTGCGCCGGATTCGCCTTCTCGAATTCATCAAGGAAAATCCGTACTGGATGGCCCGTATCGAAGAGTTGAAGGAAAAAGGACCGGAAGCGGGTGACCTGGAAATCGATGCGCTCAGCCTAAACATTAAGAGCCTCTTTCAAAAGATGGCGAATCTTGCGCCGTATATCACGGCGGAGCAGACGTCGATGATCCTGAACATTCAACATCCGGGACGAATCGCCGACATCGCCGTTTCGTCGTTGAATATATCCACGCCGGAGAAACAGGAGATCCTGGAAATACTCGACGTGAAAGAGCGGTTAAAAGCGGCCCACTTTACGCTGAACAAAGTCTATCAGACACTCGAGCTGGGCAATAAAATCCAATCGGAAGTCCAGGACGAAATTGGAAAAACGCAGAAAGAATATTTTTTGCGAGAGCAGTTGAAAGCCATCCAGCGCGAACTCGGGGAGTCGGAGTCGGGGAATCCTGAAATTCAAGAATTGCGGGAACGGATCACGAAGGCCAATATGCCGAAAGAGGCGCTGGAAGTCGCCAACAAGGAACTCGACCGATTGGCCCGCATGTCGCCGATGGCTGCGGAATACACCGTGTCTCGTACGTACATCGACTGGCTGATCGATTATCCGTGGAGCGTTCGGACCGAAGATAACCTGAACATAGACGCCGCGCAAAAAAGTCTCAATGAGGATCATTACGGTCTCGATAAAGTCAAAAAACGCATTATCGAGTATCTGGCCGTTCGAAAGCTGAAAAACGATATGCGCGGCCCTATCCTGTGTTTTGTCGGCCCTCCGGGCGTTGGTAAGACCTCGCTGGGGCGATCGATCGCCAAAGCGCTCGGACGAAAATTCGTCCGTATGTCGCTCGGAGGCATCCGCGACGAAGCCGAAATTCGCGGGCATCGTCGGACGTATATCGGCGCGCTTCCCGGCCGTATCGTGCAGGGAATCCGGAAGGCGGGGTCGGTTAACCCGGTATTCATGCTCGATGAGATCGACAAAGTCGGGATGGATTTTCGCGGCGATCCGTCGAGCGCATTACTGGAGGTTCTCGATCCGGAACAAAACTTTTCGTTTTCGGACCATTATCTCGAGGTACCGGTCGATCTTTCCAAAGTGCTGTTTATCGCGACGGCTAATCTTGCTGACCCCATTTTACCGGCGCTTCGAGATCGTATGGAAGTAATCGAGATTCCCGGTTACACGGAAGATGAAAAAATCAACATTGCGAAGCAGTTTGTTATTCCAAAGCAATTGAAAGAACACGGCCTGGAACCGCGCCACATTCGGTTCAAAGACGACTCCATCAAACAGATCATTCACGACTATACTCGTGAGGCCGGGTTGAGGAACTTGGAGCGTGAAATTGCCGCCGTTTGCCGGTCCATCGCCAAAGACGTTGCGATTGGAAAGGTTGGAAAAGTTTCCGTCGACAAAAACCTCGTTCCGCAAATTCTCGGTAAAACACGGTTTTTTTCCGATGCGGTCGAGCGCATTAAAAAACCGGGTATCGTAACGGGACTGGCGTGGACGGCCGCCGGGGGCGACATCCTTTTCATTGAAGCGACGAAGATGAAAGGAAAAGGGAACCTCACCCTGACCGGTCAGCTTGGAGAAGTGATGAAAGAATCTGCGGTTGCAGCGCTGAGTCAGATCCGTTCCCAGGCGGAAGTCCTCGGTCTGAAGGATGAATTTGATCAGATCGACATTCACATTCACGTCCCGGCAGGCAGCGTACCCAAAGACGGCCCATCCGCCGGAATCACGATGTATACGGCGATACTGTCGCTGCTGAGCAATCGCGCCGTGCGCAACGACGTGGCCATGACCGGCGAAATCACGCTTCGCGGCGCCGTTTTGCCGATCGGAGGCGTCAAAGAAAAGGTCCTCGCCGCACATCGTGCCGGTATTCGGAAGATCGTTTTGCCGGACAAGAACCTGCGCGATATCGATGAAATTCCAAAAGAAATACGCGACGAGATGGAATTTGCCTTCGTCAACGAAGTCCAACAACTGTCCGAACACGTGTTTCGGTCAAACGGGAAAACGGTTGTCCGCGGATCCAACGGGCGGCTAAAGACCGCAAGGAACAAAACCCGCCGCAAGAAGGGACGCGTCAGCCGATGAACAAACAAAAACTCCAGATTCCGATCATTCTCGGGATATTGCTCCTGTTCGTTCTGTTGAATCCCATTTTATTTTCTCCGGCTCAGGACCTTGAAATTTCTTACAGAGAGTTTCGAGACAAGTTGAAGGCCGGGGAAATCGACGAACTCCAGATCACGTCCGATAAAATTGTCGGCAAATTGAAGTTGACGGACAGTGCGGCCGCAACGGCCGGGGCCGCTGAAGAGCCCGAGTCGCCGTCGCGTATACGGATCGGGACGCTGTTCGAAAACGCATTCAAGCGCGATCCGAGACAAACGTTTACCGTGACGACCCTTCCCGACGACAAGCTGGTAGAGGACCTGCAGGCTGCCGGTGTCGATTACCGCGGCGTGATCGACAACAACTGGCTTGAAAACATCCTGCTGTACTGGATTTTACCGCTCGGAATGCTTTTTCTCTTATGGGGACTTTTATTCCGACGGATGGGCGGCGGGGCCAACGTCATGAGCATCGGCAAGAGTAAGGCAAAAATTTATGCCGCCGATCCCAAAACGCGCGTTACGTTCAAAGACGTAGCCGGCGTTGACGAGGTCATTGCCGAAGTCAGTGAGATTGTCGATTTCCTCAAAAGCCCGAAAAAGTACACCAAACTCGGCGCCAAATTACCCAAAGGCGTGTTACTGGTCGGACCTCCGGGGACCGGAAAGACCCTGCTGGCAAAGGCCGTTGCCGGAGAGGCCAACGTCCCGTTTTTCCATTTGTCGGGCAGCGACTTTGTCGAAATGTTCGTCGGCGTCGGAGCGTCGCGAGTTCGCGATCTGTTTGCTGAAGCGAAGGCGAAAGCGCCGTGTATTATTTTCATCGATGAAATCGACGCCATCGGCCGCAGCCGCGCCAAGGGATTTGTCATGGGCGGCCACGACGAGCGAGAAAATACTTTGAATCAACTGCTCGTTGAGATGGATGGTTTCAGCACGGATAAAGGCGTCATCATCGTCGGCGCAACGAATCGTCCCGACGTACTGGATCCCGCACTCTTACGGCCCGGCCGGTTTGATCGGCAAGTCGTGTTGGACCGTCCCGACTTGAATGCTCGGATCGCGATCTTCCGTGTACATGCGAAGGGCATGCCGCTGGGGGACGACGTGGACCTCAAGGCGCTGGCGGCGCAAACGCCCGGATTTGCCGGTGCGGAGATCGCCAACGTGTGCAACGAGGCTTCGTTGCTCGCTTCGCGTAAAGATCACGACCGGATCGGGATGAACGACTTTCAGGAGGCGATCGAGCGCGTCATCGGCGGGCTTGAAAAAAAGAACAAAATCATCAGCCCGAGAGAGCGCAACATCGTCGCCTATCACGAATCGGGACATGCCATTGTGGGCCATTATTTGGAACATGCCGATCCCGTCCACAAGGTGTCGATCGTTCCCAGGGGTGTCGGTGCGCTGGGCTATACGCTTCAAACCCCGCTCGAAGACCGCTATTTGCTATCGAAGGAGGAACTGACCGAGAAGCTATGCAGCCTCCTTGGCGGGCGGGCGGCCGAGGACATCGTCTTCGGCGAGATTTCCACGGGCGCATCCAACGACCTGGAACGGGTGACGGAAATTGCCCGTCGCATGGTGACGACGTACGGGATGAGCGAAAAATTAGGCAATATTTCCTTTACGGAATCCGGCGAGCAGAATTTTCTTGGTGCCGTCCAGCCCCGTGCCTACAGCGAGGATACGGCCAGGATCATCGACGCGGAAATCAAATTCATCATCGATCATGCATACGACAGGACCAAAAATCTGCTGAACCAGAAGCGGGACAAACTTGAAGAGCTGGCGCAGCGGTTGCTGGAAAAAGAAGTACTCGATAAGAAGACCATCGAATCCATATTAGGGGAAAAACCCGTCAGGGACAACGGCGTCAACGTCGAAACGCACGCGGCCGCGGAGTCGTAACATTGTGATTCAAATCGCTTTTTCTTATGTTGGCCGTCGGAAGACGACATGACGTATCGGCAGGTTTTGACGCTTTTGGGGGCGATTGGATTTACGATCCCGTTCGTATGGATGGTGGGAGTTTCTGTGTTGACGGCAACGGGAGAGTTTTCAATTGCCAGGGGCATTGACAATTATCTTGACGTCTGGAATTCCGGGTCGTTCGGGCGCTATTTTCTGAATAGCCTGATCGTTTCGACCGCGTTGACCGCCGGTAACGTACTGTTTTGTTCGATGGGTGGATATGTTTTTTCCAGGAAATCATTTCCAGGTAAAAAGATTTTATTTTTTACGGTGATGATGACGCTCATCGTTCCGGCCCAGTTGATCATGGTACCGCTGTACATTCTGATGGTGAAATGGAACTGGCTGGACACATACTGGGCGTTGATTGTACCGTGGCTGGTCAATCCTTTTGGAATTTTTCTAATGAAGCAGTTTTTTGATCAGCTCCCAAAAGAAATCGAAGAATCGGCGCGCATGGATGGGTCGGGTGACTGGAGGATTCTGTTTCGCATCGTCATGCCGATGGCCCGGCCCGCACTGGCCATACTGGCCATTTATGTATTTATCGGAAGCTGGAATCAGTTTCTGTTTCCGTTTCTCTTTGTCGACTCCGACGCCATGCGGACGCTTCCGGTCGGACTTGCTTTTTACAGCGGTTACCAGGATATCGACGTTCCCCATTTGATGGCCGGGGCTTCGATTTCGGCGGTACCTATGATAGCCGCGTTCGCATTGTTTCAAAAGCAAATCATCAGCGGCATGACGGCTGGAGCCGTGAAGGGGTGATGCGTATAGGTATCTCTACAGGCGGTGGCGATTGTCCCGGACTGAACGCAGCCATTCGCGCGGTGGCACGTTCCGCCATTCAGAATTACGGCGCCGACGTTATCGGAATCCAGGACGGGTTCGAAGGGCTTATTGATCCTGAGAAAACACGAAAATTGACTATTTCCGACGTGACGGGCATTATCGGTCTGGGTGGAACGATTTTAGGAACGACCAATCGGGGAAATCCATTTCGATATCCGGTGTCGGCCGGCGATAAGGTGGAAACACAGGACCTTTCCGCTCGCGTGATCGGCAATATTAAAAACCTGCAACTGGATGCTGTTGTCGTCGTCGGCGGTGACGGAACGCAGACGATTGCGCGCGATCTTTGGAAGATGGGGGCGCCGATTGTGGGTATCCCGAAAACGATCGACAACGACCTGCTGGCCACCGACGTGACGATCGGTTATCAAACAGCCGTCACGATCGCCGTCGACGCGATCGACCGTCTTCATACGACGGCCCGAAGCCACCATCGCGCCATGGTGGTCGAAGTGATGGGACGATATGCAGGGTGGATTGCCCTTGAAGCCGGTATTTCCGGCGCTGTCGATGTGATATTAATACCGGAAATTCCTTTTACGATAGAAAAAATATGCGACCATCTTCGAGAGCGTGTTCGAATCGGGCGTATGTACAGCATTATAGTCGTTGCGGAAGGAGCTCGGGAAAGCGGCCAGGGGTATACCTTGCTGCAGGAGGGCACCAAAAGCGCCTCCGGAGTGGAACGGCTGGGAGGAATCGGGAATCGTGTGAGCGATGCAATCGAAAACATGTCGGGGATCGAATCCCGGTGTGTCGTTCTCGGTCATCTGCAGCGCGGCGGTCCACCGGTGCATTTCGACCGGCTGCTTGCCACACGCATGGGTATCCTGGCGACGGAACTTTCGGTGCGTCGGCAATTCGGGATGATGACGGCACTGCGCGGCAAGGCGGTCATGGCCGTACCGCTCGATGAAGCCGTCCAGCAGATCCGCTATATCCGTCCGGACAGTGAAACCGTTACGGCCGCACGTCGCATTGGCATCAGCTTCGGAGATTAATTGAAAGTCGCCATTTTGTCTGACATTCATGCCAACCTGGAAGCGCTCGAAGCTTCGTTGGAAGTCATCGAGCAACTGGAGGTTGATGATGTGATATGCCTGGGAGACGTCGTCGGCTACGGGCCGGATCCCGATGCCTGCGTACAGTTGGTACGTCGCCATTGCCGTACCAGCCTACTCGGCAATCACGACGAAGCCATCATCCGGCCGGACGTTTCCGAACGGTTCAACGACTACGCCCGCTGGGCCGTGCAATGGACCGTGGATCATCTCGACGAGCAGAATAAGCAATGGCTTGCGAGTTTGCCGCGCACCTCCAAAGACGATAACGTTCTCTATGTCCACTCATCACCTCTGCACCCGGAAAAATGGACGTATATCTTTTCGAGAAATGACGCCGTGGAGCAGTTTACGGGATTCACCGAAACGTTGTGTTTTGTCGGGCATACCCACCATCCGTTTATTTTTTGTGAAGACCCCGAAACAAAGGAATTTTCATCGGATCGTCGGTTTATCGTAAACGTCGGGAGCGTGGGCCAACCGCGAGATGGAAATCCGCAGTTGTGTTTCGGGCTTTTCGATACGGAACGCTGGGAATTCAGCCACGTGCGGGCACCGTACGATGTACGGAAAACAGCGGAGAAAATCGTGGCCTCGGGGCTTCCTTCGCTGCTCGGAGAACGATTGTTATATGGAAGATAATTTAATAAAGGAAAAAGGAGCGTTCGACGCAATATGATTACGGGATTGATCAAAAAAGTTTTCGGTACCAAGCACGAGCGCGAAGCTAAAAAACTGTTGCCCATCGTAGCAGAAATCAATCGTCACGAAGAATCCCTCGCCGGCCTTTCGGATGAGGACATTCGGCGAAAGACCGAATTTTTCCGACAAAAAATAAAGGACTCGACGGCGGAAGAAGCGGCTGCTTATGCCGAATTGCAGACCAGGGTAAGAGCCAATGAGGATCCAAATCTCGCCAAATCGCTGATTGACGACCTCAAAGCGGCAGAAAAACGTTTATTCGAAGCCGAACGCGAAGTACTGGACGAAATTCTACCCGAGGCCTTTGCCTGTGTCAAACAAGCGTGCCGGCGGCTGATGGGAACGACATACACGGTGTGCGGCCGGGACGTGACATGGGACATGATCCCGTACGACGTGCAGATGATCGGCGGTATCGTTCTTCACCAGGGTAAAATCGCCGAAATGGCCACCGGCGAAGGCAAAACGCTGGTCGCGGTCGCCCCGATCTATCTCAATGCTCTGACCGGACGCGGCGTCCATCTGGTCACGGTCAACGATTATCTCGCGCTTCGGGACAAGGAATGGATGGGCAAGGTGTATGAATTTCTGGGCATGACGGTCGGGGTGATCCTCAACGACATGAACCCCGCACAGCGCCGCGAAGCTTACAATTGCGACATCACCTACGGTACGAACAACGAGTTTGGCTTCGATTATCTGCGTGACAATATGGCCGTTTCACCCGACGACGTGGTGCAGGTACGAGGTCACTACTATGCAATCGTCGACGAGGTCGATTCCGTGCTCGTCGATGAAGCCCGGACACCGCTCATCATCAGTGGGGCCGTCGATGCCCCGCAGGATCAGAAGTACGACGAGATGAACGTCCACATCAAAAAACTCGTGGACATGCAGACGCGTTTGATCAATCAACTGGTGGCCGATGCCGAGGCGTTGATCCAAAAGGACCAGTGGCGCGAAGCGGGAATCATGCTCCTGAGGGCCACGCGCGGCGGGCCGAAGAACAAACGCCTGATGAAGCTGGTTAAAGAAGAAGGCGTGGCCGTTGCCATCCAGCAGACGGAGAACGAATATCTGCGTGACAAGAAAATGGAGAAGATCGACGAAGAACTTTACTTTGCCATCGACGAAAAGAATCATTCGATCGATCTGACCGAAAAGGGACGTACGGCGCTGTCGCCGAGCAATCCCGAGGCATTCGTCATTCCCGATTTGTCGGAGGAGTTGATCAAAATCGATTCGGAAAACGAGTTGACCGAGCGCGAACGCGCGATCAAAAAAGACGAACTCGGCAAACTGTTTGCGGAAAGAAGCGATCGGCTCCACAGCATCGAAAAATTATTGATGGCGCATTCACTCTACGAAAAAGACGTGGAGTATGTCGTCCAGGATGGGCGGGTACAGATCGTCGACGAATTTACCGGACGTATTTTATCGGGCCGGCGCTACAGCGACGGTCTGCATCAAGCCATCGAAGCCAAAGAAGGCGTCAAGGTTGAACGAGATACGCAGACGCTCGCGACCATCACGCTGCAAAACTATTTTCGTCTGTACAGCAAGCTGGCCGGGATGACCGGTACGGCGGTTACCGAAGCGACGGAGTTCTGGGAAATTTACAAGCTCGATGTCACGGCGATCCCGACCAATCGTCCAGTGGTTCGAAACGACAATGACGACCGCATTTATATGACGCGCCGGGAAAAATACAATGCTGTCATTGATCTGATCGTAGAGAATCAGAAAACCGGAAAGCCGACCCTGGTCGGTACGACGAGCGTAGAGGTTTCGGAAACCCTCAGCCGGATGTTGACCCGCAAGGGGGTGAAGCATGAAGTGCTGAATGCGAAGCAACATCAGCGCGAAGCCGAGATCATCACGAAGGCCGGTCGGAAAGGCGCCGTCACCATCGCGACGAATATGGCGGGCCGCGGGACGGACATCAAGTTAGGCGAAGGCGTAAAAGAGATCGGCGGGCTACAGATCATCGGGACGGAACGTCACGAATCGCGCCGTATCGATCTGCAACTGCGCGGTCGATCCGGGCGACAGGGCGATCCGGGGGCTTCGGTGTTTTTCATTTCCTTGGAAGACGACCTGATGCGGCTCTTTATGTCGGAGCGCGTTGCGCGGATCATGGATAAGCTCGGCTCGGAAGAAGGCGAGGTCATTTCCCATCCCTGGATCACGAAAGCGGTCGAGCGAGCCCAGAAGAAAGTCGAATTTCGCAACTTCAGCATTCGAAAGCGCCTTCTCGAGTACGACAACGTCATGAATCAACAGCGCGAGATTATTTATTCGCGCCGCCGCCGGGCGTTGATGAATGAAAACGTCAAGACGGAGTTTCTCGAGCTACTGGACGAGTTTATCGAAATGCTGTACGATAAGTACACGATGAAAAACCAGCATGCGGAGGACTGGGATCTGGCCGGACTTCAGGATGTTCTGATGCGGTCCTGCGGGATACATGTTCGTGAAGATGATTTTTATTCGATTCGTCTCGATCAATTTACCAACAAACTCCGGGAACTGCTGCTCAAACGTTACTCGGAAAGAGAGGAGGTATGGACTCCGGAAAACATGCGGCGGATCGAGCGTATCGCGATCCTCAAGACGATGGATGAACGCTGGAAGGAACATCTACGGGAAATGGAGGAGTTCAAAGAGGGTATCCACTTACGCGGATACGGGCAGAAAGACCCTTTGATCGAATACAAGCGTGAAGGCTTTGAAATGTTCGTCCAACTCCTCGATCGCATTACGACGGAAGTCGTTGAGTTCGTTTTCCGTGCGGAGCCCGCAGCGGAGATGGAAAAGCAAATGATGAAGCGCGCCCGGGCGATGCGTACCGTCCATGCGGCGGCAGACGGTATGGGCTATTCCGGGACCGAAGAGCAAAAAACCGTCTCGGCACCGGTCAAAGCGGCCCAACGGGTCGGACGCAACGATCCGTGTCCGTGCGGCAGCGGAAAGAAATTCAAACACTGCCATGGAAAATAATATGACCGCTGTACGGGAAACTCATCTGACCGATCACCGTTTGTTTCGACGCGGCAAAGTTCGAGACGTCTATGATCTAGGCGAACACCTGTTGATCGTGGCCACAGACCGGATTTCTGCGTTCGATGTGATTATGAAGGAGCCTGTTCCCGATAAAGGGCGCATCCTGACGCAGATTTCGGCATACTGGTTCAACCTGACGTCGTCCGTCATTCCCAATCACGTCGTTTCAACGAATGTAGCCGATCTTCCGGCCGTGACGGAAAAAGAGCGGACATCTCTGGAAGGGCGGTCCATGCTGGTCCGTAAAACGAAAGCGCTGCCCGTCGAATGCATCGTCAGGGGTTATCTGTCCGGCTCGGGTTGGAAAGAATACCAGCTCGACGGCAGCATTTGCGGCATTGTTTTGCCGCAAGGCCTCCGCGAGTCCGACCGTCTCCCGGAGCCTATTTTTACTCCGTCCACCAAGGCGGAGTCGGGACACGATCAGAACATTCGCTTTGAAGACGTTGAAAAGCTTGTCGGGAAGGAAGTTGCGCGGAAAATTCGAGACACGGCGCTGGATGTTTATCGGACAGCCTGTCGTCACGCGGAAAATAGGGGGATCATCATCGCTGATACAAAAATGGAATTCGGCCTTCTGGATGATCAGTTGATTCTCATTGATGAATTGCTGACACCGGACTCCTCCCGATTTTGGCCAATGGAATCTTACGTTCCCGGTCGAAGTCAGCCGAGTTTCGATAAACAGTTTTTACGCGATTATTTGATCTCGATCAAATGGGATCCCAACACACCCGCCCCGGATTTGCCGGATTCGGTTATCAAAAAGACGCGTGAAAAATATCAGGAGGCCCTGCACCGTCTAACGGGGTGAATCTTCGCCTGCCATTTGTAAAATGGTTTTCCAATGTTTTTCCGGTACGGGAATGACGGAGAGGCGAGGAACCCGCACCAGTTTAAGATCGGCCATTGACGGCTTTGCCTTGATATCGGCCAGCGTCACTTCCCGCTTCAGCTTTCGCGTGGCTTTGATGTCGACCACGACAAGGCGTTTATCTTTCCTGTTGGGATCCGGATAAGCTTCCGTGACAACCTCCGCGAGCCCGACTACGCATTTTCCCACATTGCTATGATAAATTAAAACCGGATCACCGACGCGCATGGCCCGCAGGTTATTCAAGGCAAACGGATTTTTAACCCCATCCCAAGTCGTCTTTTTATCCTGAAGAAGGTCGTCGAATGAATACGTCGACGGCTCCGTCTTGAGAATCCAATAATTCATACCGTCTCCTTTCCGTTGATGATAAATTTTTTCGGCAGTCGAATGTGAAAGGTTGTTCCTCGATTTTCGACACTATCGACCTCGATCGTACCCCGATGTTCTTCGATGATCGATTTGACGATGGCCAGCCCCAGTCCCATTCCATTGGCGTTGGTGCCAAAGTAGGGATTGAATATCTTCGACAGGTGAGATTGGGAGATTCCCATGCCGTTATCGACCACGTCCCACAGTGCTTCATTCTCGGTTTCAATGAGTTTGATGAAAATTTTACCACCGGGTTCATGCGCAATGGCGGTCCGCGCGTTTTCGAGCAGATTGACGAGAATCCGCCGAAGGGCATCGGGGTCGGCTTCTAATTTTACATCCGATGCGAGATCCGTTTCGATAGGTGAAGATCCGTACATTTTGACGCTGTCGCTAATCAGCGCTGTGAGATTGACCGTCTGAAACTTCAGGGACGGCAAGCGTGCAAATTCGGAAAATTCTTTGGTCAGTACCCGAAGATTTTCGATTTCCTCCAAAATCATCTCGACACTCTCGCGAAGCAAGTTTCTGAATTTGGCATTTTCGCCGGAATAGCTGTCGCGGAGTTGTTCGATGGTGAGTTGGATGGGGGTCAGTGGATTTTTGATTTCGTGCGCCATCCGTTGTGCAATTTCCCGCCAGGCAGATACCTTTTCCAAATACATGAGCCGATGTTGCCGCGCCGCCAGTTGGGATACCATGGTATTGTATGCTTCAAAAAGGGGAGCGATTTCGCTGAATCGGGCGCCGGAGATAAGTTTATAATCCAGATTATGATTTTCCGTCTGCTTCAGGGCATATTGCAAGCTCGACAGCCCGGATCGGACGGTAGAGGCCACCCGCCAGAATGCGATGAGGGATAGGAGTAACAACAAGCCGCCGACAGTCAGAGGGATCCAAATGGACGTTGAAGAAGCCTCACCCGCTTTTTCAATTGCCCGATGCAGCATGACGTCTATTTGCTGTTTGCCGATGATCAGGGTACTGTCGATTTGTGACGCGGCGACGAGATAACATGAATCGGCCACGTCGGTCATGTGGAGTCCGCCGATAAAAAGCCGTTCGGATTCTCTGAGCATCGACCATAAAACTGTCTGTCGGCGTGCATGGGACAGAACGGACGAGTCGAGGAGGACCGGTGTAAACGACGGCGACGACGACGTACTCAGTATCACCAAAGGAAAACGGTCATAAACCAGTACAGCCGTTTCGATTTTTACCGCACGTAAAATGGCGGTATCCGTAACGGTCTGCGGTGACGCGAGAGAACGACGCCGGGTATTGAATAGCAACTGGCGAATGGCGCCATTTCGTGCGAGCTGAGTGACGTCACGGAGGAAGGCGGCTCTTTCCCGTTCAAGAGCGGTTCCGGTGATCGATGATGCGCTTTGCAGGGTGGGTACCAGGCGCTCATACCAGGCGTCGTCTGTCGCCGTCTCCACAAATGCCCACGCCAGCCAGACTGTCATGATGGCAAAAATAGAAAGGGTGGAAATGGCGGCCAGGGTAAGCTTCAAGCTCAGGTGTTGAGAGTTCATCGTCGATGCCGGACTCCGATCTTGGGACATAGTTTTTCAACGGGACACGACGAACACAGGGGTGAGATGGGCTTGCAGTGATTTTGACCAAACGCGACCAGAAGGTCATTGTACCGCATCCAGTATTGCTTCGGCAATTTTTTTCTCAGTGCCATCTCACTCGCGTCTGGATTTTTTGTCCGGATATAGCCGAGACGGTTTGAAATCCGGTGGACATGCGTATCCACGCACATGGCCGGTATACGGTAGCCTAGGACAAGGACCAGATTTGCGGTTTTACGGCCGACACCTTTGAACGTCAGTAACGTCTCAAGATCGTCCGGAACTCTGCTTTCGAATTCTATCACCAGTCGTCGGCAACATTCGATGATGGTCCGGGCCTTGTTGCGATAAAATGCAACGGGATAAATGGCTTTTTCGATCACTGTCGGTTCTAGTTGCGACATTTCAACTGGGGTCTGGGCCAGTTTCCACAGTCGTTGGGTGGCTTCCGAAGTCACGGCATCCTTTGTCCGTAAGCTGAGAATTGTCGAGATGAGCACTTTGAAGGGATTCAATCCTTCTTCCGCAACAAGACTAACAACAGGAAGCAGCCATTGGGTCGACATACTATCGATGGCATCCAGAACTTTACCAATCTGGTGATTGGTCATCATTTTTCGTCTTCGAGTACGTTGCAAAGCCGCGAATTTTTAATTATTATGACGCAATGAAAATAGAACCTCTGCTGAGAATAAACAAGGCATTTGAAATTTAAACCAATTAAAAATAGTAGATTACGATTATAGGGAGTTTGACTCTACCTTGGCTTTTGAAGTTAATCCTGAGGCTTCTATCGCTTTAGGCCCGGAAGCATCGATACGAGAAGATGCAGGTATTTCAACCGCCGTTATTTCAACTCGTCAAGTCTGGCCGTACAGCATAGCCTTCCTGGCCGTTATGGTGGGAATAGTGGTCCTTTTTACATCCGTCAATCATTTTTACCTCAATCATCGCGTGGTATGGAATGTACGGATCGGAAGTATCGATATCGGAGGAAAAACAGTACACGAAGCCCGAGAGTTGCTGCAGGCTCATTTGAAGCAAATGGCGACGCATGATGCCATTATCCGGACGTCCCGCGGAGATTTTGCGGTTCGGCAGGAAGATTTTGGAATTTATTTCGACATCGATGCGGCGCTGGAAGCGGCCTTTCGACAGGGTCACGGCGATAACGTGATGGAAAATCTCAAGGCACGGCTGAAAAGTATCGGATCGCAAACATTTGTCGGGGTTACACCGCGTTTGACCCCCGAGAGATTTTCAGGTGTGATCAAATCAAGAGTACCTGTATTAAAAAACAACCCTCCACGCGATGCCTCGGTTCGTTTTACGGCGGGCCGTTTTGTTGCGGAAGGGGGAAGTGCGGGTATGACCTTCAACGTACAGCCTGCCTATGACCGGTACATGTCATCGCTGGGCACGTTGTCGGCACCCGATATTCCGATCGATATCGAGTCGTGCGACCCCGACATCTTGTTGCCGGCAGCCGAATATGCCGCCAATCTGGCCAACACCATGGCAAGGCACTATCTCGTCCTGACCTATACATACGACGGGTACAATTACGATCGGTGGTCGATCTATCTCGCGGAGCGGCGAGACTGGTTTGAGTTTCGCAAAACATGGAGCGGGACCGGCTACGAGTTACACCCGGTCCTGAAGGCCGATCGGCTGAAGGATCATTTGAATAGACGCATTGCCCCGTATATGTACCTAGCCAAGGAGGACATTCGGATCGAAAGCGAGAACGGACAGCCCAAGGTCATCGGGGTGGCGAAGGACGGCTACTACCTTGATGTTCGAAAGTCCGTCGTTTCGGTGAATGAAGCGTTGATCACACAGAAGAAGGATTCCCTCGGCAATTATTTGGCCGTGTTGGATGTCGCCCACCTGACGGGTGGAATTGAAAATCCCGACAACGAATTTCACATTTCCGACGTCCTGGCGACAGGTGTGACGGATTTCTTCGGGTCGCCGGCCAACCGGAAATTCAACATCAATCACGCCGCCAAGCGCTTTCAGAATATTTTCGTCAAGCCGGGTGACAAGTTCTCTTTCGTCCACTACATGGGAAAAGTCGACAGCACCACCGGCTATCTGAAAGAACTGGTCATTGTCAACGGCGATAGTTCGGAGCCGCAGTACGGTGGTGGTATCTGCCAGGTGTCAAGCACTCTCTTTCGTACGATCTTTTTTGCGGGATTGGACATCACACAGCGTGTCAATCATTCGTTTGAAGTTAAATATTACCGGCCGGTCGGACTGGACGCTACGATTTTTGACCCCTCGCCTGATCTTCGTTTTTTGAACGATACGGAATACTTGCTTCTGGTGCAGAACTATGTCGATCTCAAACGAACAAAGATGTATTTCAAAATCTTCGGTAAAAAGGACGGACGACGAATGACGTTCGAAGGTCCGATTTACGGCGGAACCACTGGAAAAGAAAATGACCGGTACCAGTATACCTGGTACAGAAACATCGAATTCAAAGATGGAAAAAAGCGTCGGGACACGTTTCACTCTTATTACAAGAATAAAGAACTCGTTAAACGATACATTCCCGCCGATTCGGTGCGTATTTTAGACAGTCTCGCACGGCTTGCCAATGCGACGTCGGATTCATTATCACGCGACAGTACGTTAATTCCGGATCCAAACCGTCAATCCGAGTGACGGTTGAGCAGTTTTTTGATGATCCGCTGGTTGGCGGCCGGAAAAGCGTAGTTGGTGAGGTTATGCAGGCGTATCCATTTGAGCGGTTTTTGAGAACGGAGACGACCTCCTTTCACGCGACAGTTGAAAAAATGTAAATGAACGCTGTAGTGTGAATAATGATGAACGAAGTCATCGATGCGATCTGCAATACGTACGGTAAGCCCCGTTTCTTCCCTGATTTCACGGATACATGCGTCGTCGATGGATTCTCCGTTTGCTTTTTTACCTCCCGGAAATTCCCACAGGCCGCCTAGAATGGTATCGTCCGGACGTTTGGCAATCAAAATGCGGTCTTTTTTCAGGATCACTCCGATCGCGATCGGTACGGCTCTCGTTGGGCGAGGTTTGGACTGCCGCAATGGGATTTCCTCCGGATTTCGCCCGCGGCGTCGGGTTTGACAGAAATGTCGAACGGGACAAATGGAACACTTCGGCGCTTTCGGACGACAAACAACGGCTCCCAACTCCATCAATGCTTGATTGAACTCACCCGGTGAGCGCCGCGGAATCATGGCCCGAACAACCGGTTCTATACGCTCACGGACGATACGCTGGGATAGTGGAGTACGTATGTAAAGCAGGCGGGACATGACGCGGATGACGTTGCCGTCGATTGCCGGTGCTGCTTCGTCGAATGCAATGGAGGCAACTGCACCGGAGGTATACGGACCAAACCCTGGCAACTGTATCAGCTCGGAGGCGCGGTGAGGCAATTGACCCTTGTGCCGGCGTACGATGATACGTGCAGCTTCGTGTAACTGCTGGGCACGACGATAGTAACCGAGACCCTGCCACACGTGAAATACGGAGTCACGGCGCGCCCGGGCCAAAATTTCAACTGTTGGAAACCGTTTAAGAAAACGCCGGTAATAGGGAATAACGGTTTCGACCTGAGTTTGCTGCAGCATGACTTCGGAAATCCAAATGCGATAAGGATCTCGTGTCTGACGCCAGGGCAGGTTGCGTCCGGAACGGCGGTACCATCTTATCAATCCCGGTTTGACGGGATATAGGAAAGTTATTTTCTTCGACACGTGGAATTATTGATATTACGGTGAGGTTATGATATATTTTTTGTCAAACTCACGCCAAATTAGACTGCCAACACCTGAAATGCCAGACCTATGATTTTAACGGACAAACAGATTCTTGCAGAGATCAAGGCCAAACGAATCGTGATCGAACCGTTTCGACGTGAATGTCTTGGATCGAACAGTTACGACGTTCATCTCGGAAAAACACTAGCCGTCTATCAGGAGGATGTTTTAGACTGTAAAAAGGAGAACGCGATCTCGTACTTCGATATTGCCGACGATGGCGTACTGCTGCTACCGACGAAACTGTATCTGGGCGTAACCTTGGAATATACAGAATCGCATGCTCATGTGCCTTTTCTGGAAGGTAAGTCGAGCATCGGGAGGCTTGGAATCGACATCCACGCAACCGCAGGTAAGGGTGACATTGGTTATTGCAATACGTGGACATTGGAGATATCGGTTCGCCAACCGGTCCGGGTCTATGCGGGAATGCCCATCGGGCAATTGATCTATTTCGAGGTTTCCGGGGAAACCGAAGTGCCGTATCGTACCAAAAAATCTGCCAAATACGTCCGACGGACCGATAAGCCCATCGCTTCCATGATGTATTTAAACTTTGATCTTTCCTTGAACCAGTGGAAGTAATGGTGCATGTCGGACGTGGAATCTTCCGTTTTAACGCGCTTTGCAGAACTTCAATCGCGTTTCCATTTGAAATATCCGAACGTTGATGTTGTTGATGTCCTGCAGTTATTGCTTCCAGTTATTGACGCAATATCCACGGACGATATTTCTCTTGTTCTGACCAATTCGGAAGGGATATTATACCAGAATCTTCCAGCCGGCGCGGGTTTTGACGAAACCAGTTTAGGGTTCCGTTACGTTTTCGAAAAGGGTGAGCCTTATCGAGCATCGCATCTCGCCGCAGGGTGTATTTATCAAGTTACGACGCTGCCGTTACGGGACGCTAAAAACGGGATAAACGCTGCAGTTTCCATCGTCGATGGCAGTCAAAAAAACGTGAATATTCTCGCGACGGCGATGACCCAGGTGGGGGCGCCATTATACGGGGGAAATTTTAGCGAAACCGTTTTGCCTGAGTTTCAACTTCTTTTCGGTTACGAGTTTGCCCTTCCGTTTGACGTCGGCTCAGACGAAAAAATCGGTGATACACCGGGGTTAGCGGTGGATGTGCACGATGAGATCGTTAAAATAGCGGAAAGGTTGACACCGGAAGATCCAAGCCATCTGGCCTCTTCTAAATCCGGTCTCTGGCTCAGAGCATGTCGGCTGGATGACAACCAGTTCGTTGCTTTTGGAAAAAAAACACGGATGACGCAGACCGAATTGGCCATACAGGATTGTTTGATACAATTGATGGTATTAAACTCTATTCTATCTCGACGTGTACCACACGCGCCGGATAGTATTACAAACGACTCGGAGATCACGATCCCTGCTCCGGATGCGTTTCAACTCATGCGCCACTATTTGAAAATGCTTGCGGCCTCGCCGGATTCCCGATGTATTGAATTGGCAAAACCGATCATAGACAGGCTTCGTCATTTAGACCGGGGTATCGTCGGTGTTTCCGTAACGGTTGACCGGATCGTACGCGACCTTGCCGCCTTTTATGCTGCAAAAGGACAGCCACTGGCCTCGTTGCCTTCTTTCATTGATCCGACATGGTCGATCACAGCCGATGCTGAAGATGTAGTCCTGGCTGCTCAGTTGGTTATCCGATCGGTTAACATAAATGCGATGTCCATCCACGTCAAACGTCATGGCGATTTTGTCACGTTCGTTTTTGATCTGGGACAACGGGTGACGGAGTCATTGTTGGCGACGGCTGCATTGGTTCTTGACCTTTGGAAAATAAACGTGTTCTCGTTAGAAAACGGATTTGCATTCACCGCGGAACTGCTTAGTGAGCCTTCCAGGGTACCGTCGAAGGTCCTAGAACGGGGAAAACGCTCCGTACTAGTTGTTGACGACGATGACTCGTTGCGCGATCTGCTTGTCGATATTCTCAAATCACGCGAATTGACCGTCTATTCATGCGGGGAAGTTCCTGAAGCCCTGTCGCTCATCGATGAGAAAAAACCGGATATCGTCATTTCAGATTACGGATTGCCCCGGCAGTCCGGGGCTGAACTGGCCCGTCTGGTAAAGAAAAAAAATGTCGCCACCCCCTTCATTCTGATTACCGGATGGGGCAGTGAGCTGCAACTGACCGTCGATGAGCAGGAAAGCATTAATTTTATTTTATCCAAGCCGTTCAATTTGCAGGAAGTTCTTGAGACGTTTGATCGGTGCATTCAAACGCTGACAGGGCCAAAATGAGCACAGTGAGTACAAAGAAGCCGGCTTTGCTGATCGTGGATGACGAGCCATCGGTGCTAAGGGCCCTTCAGGGGCTTTTCGAGAATGACTATCATGTCTTTGGTGCATTGAACGGACAACAGGGATTAGCGATCCTACGTGAACATCCCATCCGGGTCATTGTTGCGGATGAGCGCATGCCGGAAATGACAGGCATGGAGTTTCTTGGGAGGGCCCGTGAGATCAACCCGAGTACTCTGAATATCATGCTAACGGCGTATTCCGACATGACGGTGGCCATCCAGGGAATTAACGGCGGACTGCTGCATCGCTATCTGCTAAAACCGTGGAATTCCGAAGAACTCGTTCTTGTCGTACGACAATTATTCGATCAGGCTCAGCTTGAAAGCCGAAACCGTGAACTGGCCCGTGAACTCAAGGCCAAAAACGATGAATTGCAGGCTCGAATCCAGGAATTACATGGAGCCCAGGAGAAATTGGTCAATAACGAACGCCTGACTACCATCGGGCAATTATCGGCCAGCATTAGTCATGAACTGAAGAACCCGCTGGGGCGTATCAAGTCGGCCGCGTCACTTCTTCGAAACGAATTGACGATGGCGTCGAACGACGTTCAGGAATTATTGCGAATCATCGACAACGAGGTCATCCTTTCGACCAAAATCATCAATGATCTACTCGATTATTCGCGCGAACGAGCGCCGAGTTTTGAAAACCACGAAATCGATCCTATCATCGACGATACACTCAATCGCATCAAGTTACCGCCGCACGTGACGCTCGAGCGTTCCCGTGGGACGGGAATACCGGCCATACAAGTGGATCCCGGCCAGATGGGACAGATCGTGGTGAACCTGATCATCAACGCCGTTCAGGCGATGAGCGACAACGGAGGCAAGCTCTAC
The DNA here is from genome assembly GCA_964478735.1 of uncultured Bacteroidota bacterium. Classification (GTDB taxonomy): domain Bacteria; phylum CLD3; class CLD3; order SB21; family SB21; genus CAYZJB01. Next base: position 32,115 of record CAYZJB010000015.1, read on the forward strand.
GTATCGACGGCGGCAGAGAACGGCCATTTGATTATGATCGTCAAAGATACGGGAATCGGCATGGATCCTGAACAGCTCGAGCGTGTTTTCGAACCGCTTTTTACAACCAAACCCAAAGGCATCGGACTGGGAATGACGATCGTAAAATCGTTGATTGAAAAACATCATGGGTCGATCCATGTCCAGAGCCGCCGCAATATCGGTACCACGGTCACCGTCTCACTTCCATTATAGTTCAATCGGAGGCACATGTTTTTACCGGTTCAGGAACAACTGAAAATACTGCGTCGTGGGTGCGTCGACATCATCCCCGAAGAAGATCTGGTTCAGAAACTCGAAGACTCGAGGAAATCAGGTCGTCCATTGATTGTAAAACTCGGTTGTGATCCATCACGCCCCGATTTACATCTGGGACATTCCGTCGTCATCCGGAAACTGGCACAATTTCAAAAACTGGGACATCAGGCGGTTCTTGTCGTGGGCGATTTTACCGGCATGATCGGCGATCCCAGCGGCAAGAGCAAAACGCGCCCTCCGCTGTCACTGGAAGAAACTCGCCAGAATGGAAAGAGTTATTTCGAGCAAGCCACGAAAATTCTCGACCCGTCCAAAACGCGAATGGTGTATAATTCCGAGTGGTTGAGCACCATGAGTTTTTCGGATGTTATCCGTCTTGCCAGTAAGTATACCGTGGCCCGTATGCTGGAAAGAGACGATTTTGAAAAACGATACGATGCGGGCGAACCGATCAGCATGCATGAATTGCTATATCCGTTGGCGCAGGCCATGGACTCCGTTGCATTGCAGGCCGATGTCGAACTCGGCGGAACCGATCAGAAATTCAACCTGCTTGTCGGCCGCGACATACAGCGTGAATTTGGTCAATTGCCGCAGGTCATCATGACTACTCCGGTGATCGAAGGCACTGACGGCATACAAAAAATGAGCAAATCGTTGGACAACTACATCGGCTTTACCGATCCGCCGTCGGAAATGTTCGGGAGGATCATGTCGATTCCGGACAACCTGATTGAAAAATATTACGAGCTGACAACGGACGTTCCGGATGCCGACCTTCAAGACATCCGCGAACAACTAAAACGGGTGGACGTCAATCCGTCCATCTTGAAGCGGCGATTGGCAAAAGAAATAATATCGATTTACCATTCCCGAAGCGCCGGGGATGAGGCGGAGGCGGCATTCGACAGGATATTTAAACAAAAAGAAATTCCCGACGATATTCCGGTCCTTCAGGTGGACACGCCGACCATCGCACTGGTCAAACTGCTTACGGAAGGCAAGCTGGTAGGTTCCGGCAATGAGGCGCGCCGGCAAATCGACCAAGGTGCGGTATCCGTCAATGGTGAGCGTATCCATGATGAAAAGACAGTTTTAGCCGTCGAAGGGGAACTGGTCATAAAAGTCGGAAAAAGGCGATTCCTGAAAGTAGTGCGGGGGTTCAGTCGATAGCCGGAATATCCTCGACCTCTTCGACGGGTTCCGTTGATCGCCGCGCGTCGACGATTCCTCGGATGATACCCGTAAGAATAAAAATCATCATCATCGGGAATATCGAACGGGAAGGGTAGAGTAAAATCAGGGGAGCCACAAGCGCGAGTAAGATGATTTTGACCGTGTCCCGATGTTTGCGGAGTGAAAAATTCGGCATGGCATCGTATCGAAGCGTACTGACCATCAACACGGAGACCAGGATCGTCAAGCCCGCCAACACTTCCCGGTAGCGGAAACTTCCAAAGACCGATACTTCAAATACAACAAACGATGCCAGTGCGATGGCGGACGAGGGGATAGGGAGACCTTTAAAGAACCGGTCTTTTTCACTTACACTGACGAGTTCAGCATTAAATCGCGCCAAACGAATTCCTCCGAACACGAGCGGCATAAAGCTCAGGATGACCCCACCGGCTCCCCACGGCTCAAAGAATGCTTTGTAGATCAGGACAGCCGGCGCAAATCCGAACGAAGACACATCAGCCAGGGAGTCGAGTTCTACACCGAAATCCGAGCTCGACTTGACCAGCCGTGCTACTTTTCCGTCCAGAACGTCCATCATTGCCGCGATCACGATTAACCAGCTTGCGGTAAGATAATCCCCATGGATACTGTGAATAACGGACAAAAAGCCCGAAAAGAGATTGAGTGAAGTGACAAGAGAGGGGAGGTGCCTTTTGGGAGATTTTTTCAAACTAGGCCTTTTTTAAAATGGCGAGCACACTTTCACCGCCGTAGACAATATCGCCAAGCGCCACCTTGATGTCAACCGATTTTGGAACGATGACGTCGACGCGAGACCCGAACTTGATGATTCCGAAGCGATTTCCCCTCACCACCGGGTCGGATTCCTTCACATGGTAGACGATGCGTCGAGCGAGGAGCCCTGCAATTTGTTTAAATAGGATCTTTTGTCCGGCGGTTTCGATGCCGATGATGCTCTGCTCATTGCGAACCGACGCGGCATGATTGAATGCAGCTAAAAATTCACCCTGGATATATCGCACATACCGCACTATGCCGGTAACGGGAATCCGGTTGACATGCACGTTAAACACCGAAAGAAAAATGCTGATCTGAATGGCTTCTTGTCTTAAGAATTCATTTTCAGTCACCGTTTCGATCATTACAACTTTTCCATCGGCGGGCGATACGACGGCGGATTCATCGGCCGGGACGATCCGCTCCGGGTCACGGAAGAAGTAAAGAATCAACGACCAGATCAAGACAAGCGGCGAAAGGGCGGCGTATACCGAGGTTCCGGCTCCGGTCGCATAGGCCGCACCAAAACTGACCAGCATGATGACGGTCACGACGCCGATGGTGGTGTAACCTTCAGAAGAAATTTTCACTTGAGCCTCAGGGTTAGGATCGCGGTAGAATGAAATTGGATTTCATTTCGCTGTAGAGTTTTGTAATGGCCGCCTCTTTGCCCGCGGCGAATTCCCTGTCGATGCGGCGCCCGCCCGACGCTTCCGCGATATGGAGCGTGTCCAGACTCAATTCGTCACCCAGCACGAGTTTGTCCTTTGCCCGGCCGAATTCAAGCGTGAAACTCAAAAGTAAAAACTGCCGCCGTTCACAGAAGTTTTTCATGACGGCATTGATCTTGGCCGTCAGACGTTGAATGGTGCGTACTTCGTCCTGATTGGACAATCCAAATGCATACAGGTGATACTCGTTTACGAACGGATAACCGAGCTTCGCGTCCTTCAGGTGAAATTCGAGGATCGGTGCGTGAAGGACCTGTCCTTCGTCAAGACGGAATTGTTTTGCAAATTCACCCGTGGCCACGTTGCGGACGTGGACGACCAGCGGGATCATTTCCAGATGACGAACAAGCAACGTTCTGTCGTCGTGTTTGCGAATGAAGTGCGTAGGGATCTGGTAGCTCTCGAGAAACTGAAAGGCGTAGCTCGAAATGTCCGCATTGACCTGCGCCTTGCCGCGAATTTTGTAAGATTTTCGGCCGGTTCCGATCGGATGATCGTTTTTAAATTCCATCAACATCACATCCGGCTGGTCGGTCATGTACAATTTTTTGGTCCGTCCCTCGACCATCAGGGACGATTTCTGCAGCTTTTTGAAATTCAGATCCACATGTGCCTCCTGTCGCGCACCCGGCGCCGACTAAGATAAACCGATTCGGTGAAAGAGATAATCAATGTTTTTCATACTCTGCGAAAGGTCAAAACACGTATCGATGTCTGCCGCTGTCAACCGGCGTTGGACCGATTCGTGGGAGGAAATCAGGTCTCGAAAACGCAGCGATTCGTTCTGCCAGACTTCCATTGCGCATTCCTGGACGATTCGATACGCCTCTTCGCGAAGCATTCCTTTCTTGGTCAATGCCAGCATAACGGGTTGGGAAAATACCAGGCCGCGTGTACGATCGATATTTCTCCTCATATTGTCGGGATAGACGATCAGGTCGTCCATGATGCCGGCAAATTGCGTGATCATGAAATCGAGCGTCGTCGTCGCGTCCGGCAACATCACGCGTTCCACGGACGAATGCGTGATATCGCGTTCATGCCAGAGCGCCACGTTTTCAAAGGCCGTCATGGCGTATCCGCGAACCAACCGGGCCATTCCGGCCACGCGTTCACTTCGGATCGGATTGCGCTTGTGGGGCATGGCGGACGAGCCCTTTTGTCCCTTGGAAAAATGCTCCTCGACTTCCAGAATTTCCGTACGCTGCAGGTTTCGAATTTCAGTCGCAAAACGTTCAATTGAAGCGGCAATAACGGCCAGCGTACCGACGTAATCGGCATGCAGGTCGCGGGGAACTACCTGAGTGGCGCTGACGGGTCGGAGATGGAGAAGGGTCGCGGTGATTTCTTCGACTTTGGGATCCAGATGTTCAAATGTGCCGACGGCCCCCGATATTTTGACCACGGCGATCTCGTTCGTGACCCGTTCCAGCCGCTGAATGGCACGACCCAGTTCGTCGTACCATAACGCGAGTTTCAGCCCGAACGTGACCGGCTCCGCATGAATACCGTGTGTCCGTCCGATACAGGGCGTATGACGAAATTCGCGGGCTCGCCGGGCGAGAATGGAGCGCAGGTGTTGCAGGCCTTTCAACAATTCCTGGGAGGCTTCACGAAGAACAAGCGATAACGAGGTATCGAGCACATCATTGGACGTCATCCCCAAGTGGATGAAACGGCTCGAGGGTCCGACGTTTTCCGCGACGTTCGTCAGAAACGCAATGACATCGTGGTTGACCGTCCGTTCGATCTCGGCAATACGATGCGTATCGAACCTCGCCTTCGATTTGATCTCGGTCAGCGCCTCACCGGGAATGACGCCCAGCCGGGCCTGAGCCTCACATACGGCCAGCTCGACCTCGAGCCATTTACGATATTTATTTTCGTCCGACCAGATTTTGGAAAATTCAGGCCGCGTGTAACGTTCGATCATTGCAGTTTTTTAAATGTTTCAAACGCCTTGGTCGCCTCGTTTTTCATCTGAAGGTTGGTATATGTCACGACCAGCATGTTCCATCCATTTTTGTGGTTCGGATCGTCTTTGACCACGGCTTGCAGATAGGGCAGCGCTTTCTCAAAATGAGGCTTTTGTATTTTGATCTTTTCTTTGTTTTCTATCGTGTAGTTCAAGTCGCCGTGAATCTGAGCGACATAGACCTGCAATTTTCCGATGCGATAGTTCGTTTCAGTCTTGTCGGAGGTCGTCGACAGGCTGGGAATGAGTAACGCAATGGCGTCTTCGAGCTGCTTGAGGCAGTCCTGCATATCACCGCGCAGTGTCTCGGTGACTTTTTTCATATCGGCTTTTTCGCCTCCGGCTTTTTCGATCTCGACGCCGCGTTTGGTTTGATACGAAATAAATGTTTCATCCGCGACAACATACGCGGTTTCGACATCGTCCGGGCGTAGTTTTTTCACTTCGCGCAATTGCCGGAGCGCCTTGTCAATTTCTTTGCGCTGCAGATACAACCGGGCCAGGTTAAACTGCAGATCGGCATTCGTCGGATCGGCGGCAATGGCTTGCTCGTAAACCGCAATCGCTTCATCCGGACGTTTCAGCGTGTCTAAGATCATCGCCTTTTGGGCGACCATCTGGGTCTTGATCACCTTGGCGGAACTATCTTTAGCCTGAGACGCCAAGGCTTTATCGATCCATTTCAGTGCGTCTTCGGCGGTTTGGCTCAATACGTACAGATTGTACAGGATCGACATGTTGTCTGGATCGAATTCCGACATCGTGCCCAGCGCTTCGACGGCTTCAGTACGGGCGGCATTTTTTTTCGTCTCATCTGTGTAAAGGTTCTGCAACTGAAGACTGGCGTTGGCGATCATGCCGTGGGCATTGACCGCGTAGTCCTGTCCGCTAATGTTGACCTTTGGATCCCATTTGAGTACCCGCCGGAATTTGGCAACGCTGGTTTCAAATAATTCGATGACTTTTGGAACGTCGCCCTGTGCAGCGAGCGCATCGTTAAAGGCTTTGTTGGCCTGATTGAACGTCTTGAGCTTGATGTCGTTCAACCCATCCGTGATGGAAAAGAGCATGGTTCCACCCGAAAGCTTGACGCCTTCCTTCTGGTATTTTTTACCGAAAGTCGTGGTTTCTTGAAATGTCGTCCATGCTTTTTCGAAATCGCCCATACGGTAATAGACGTTGGCCAGATAAAAATGCGTCTCCTCCTTATCCTTGTCTTTCTTGTCGTTGACAAGATTGTGCTGGGTCAGCAGATCGAGGGCCTGCTGTAACTGCTCGTTTTTTTCGGACGCGTTAGTTTCTGAATTGATGATTCGCTGTTTGCAACCGTTAATAACGGCGGAATGCGACAGAGTTTGCGAAATTGCAGTGCCCGTCATGATCAGCGAAACAAGTAGAGCCTTCATGGATTCTCCTGTCTTTTTTGCAAAAACGTAATGTACCGTTGAATTCATTTCTAAAAGGCAAATTCCGGACGATGGACGCCGCGTTCGGTGACAATGGCGCTGATCAGCGCTGCGGGGGTGACGTCAAATGCGGGATTGTAGACCCGGGCGCCCTTCGGGGCCGTAGGACGGTCCTGCCAGAGCGTCACTTCTGTTTCGTGACGAAATTCGATGGGGATATCGCGTCCGGAGGCGGCTTTACGATCCAGCGTTGAAGACGGGGCCGCTACATAAAAAGGGATGCGATGGGATTTGGCGAGTACGGCTAAACCGTAGGTACCGATTTTATTGGCCGTATCGCCGTTTCGTGCAATTCGATCGGCGCCAACGACAACGGCAGAGACACGCCCCGATTGCATCAAACTGGCCGCTGCATTGTCGCACAGAATTTCATAGGATATGCCGGCACGCGCCAATTCCCATGCAGTCAATCGGGATCCTTGCAACAAAGGTCGGGTCTCGTCGACGTAAACATGAATCTGTTTTCCTTTTTCGACTGCCATCTTGATAACGCCCAACGCCGTCCCATAGCCCGATGTCGCCAGGCCACCAGCATTGCAGTGGGTGAGAATACGATCACCGTCGTTCAACAACTCTTGGCCGTAAATGCCGATCTGCCGATTCCAGTAAACATCTTCGTTTTTGATAACATCAGACTCTTGGGCGATCATTTCGGACAAATTGGAGGGTTCCTCTGAAATTTTTGACATAATACGATCGACAGCCCATTTCAAGTTGACAGCGGTAGGACGCGCATCTACCAATTGGCGAGCAGCCCGGGTCAATTGTTCCTCTTGAGCGGAGCGGGACTGGTTTGCCGTTTGCAAGGCGACTAACCGCAACCCGTAGGCAGCCGTAATACCAATGGCAGGGGCCCCTCTGACCTTGAGTTCTTTTATTGCGTCAATAATGGACTCCAAAGATGTCAACACCTTGTATTCTTCCAAAACCGGCAATTTGGATTGATCCAAAATATGGAGACTACCGTTCTTCCAAAATACGGTATCTATCATCAATGGGGAACTTGACATCAAAGCGGTGACTTAAGCGTAGTAAAATCAATAATTTTTGCGGCGGAAATATAATACAAACGATGATCAAAAATCAAGCAATAGTTCATATCCCCGACTGAATTCCCTAATAATGGCATTGATTGTTTTCTACCTAAAATGGTTATTCACTCATTGCAAATTGTGAATTTACACGATAACTTCCCTAAGTTCTTTTAAAGGAGTGCTATGATTCTGCCATTGAACGCCGTGGTGATCTGTACCGCACTTGTTTTAGCAAGCACTGGAAACATTGTGGCATCCGATTCAACGGAAACGTATCTGCAAAGAGCAGCGTCGGAGTTGAAGGAATTCGAAAATTTACCGGCGGGCTTGAAATTTGTTTCACTGTTTTTCGGTGAACGACTTGATAAGGTAGAGGCGTACTTGAAAAAAGTCCGTCAGTGGGACCCCGGCCGTTTGGACACGGAATTTCTCTGGGGTATTTTGATGAAGAACAAGCTCAAATTTGATGAGGCGGAAATCATCTTTCGTAATATCGCGTCGGAAGACGGACGGTTTTCGGCATTTGGTTTTTCCAATGTGTGGCTACAACTAGGTTACGTGTACCGGGAGTCGAGGAAGTTCGATCTGGCTGTCGATGCTTTCAAACAGGGCGCCGTGATTGATCTGTCGGACACGTGGCCGTTGTTCGAACTGTCCCTTGTGTTTTTAGAGATGAATCGGATTGAAGAGTTTACCGAAGCCTTCATGGCGAGTTTAAATGATATAACGGATTCCGTAAAAATTGAGCGGTTGTTTGTCGATGCACGTGACATTGCAAGTAAAACGGAAATCAACGATTGGAAATCGAAGAAAAATCTGCCCGATAAATTGGAATTCCTGCGGGTATTCTGGAAAAAGCGTGACCCCAATCCCATTAACGCTGTCAATGAACGGCTCGCCGAACATTACCGGAGACTGAGTTTTGCAAGGCAAAATTACGGCAAAGTATCCGCTCCGTATTATGATGAACGGGGAGCCGTATACGTAGTTCTCGGGAAACCGGATCGCGTCTATCTGGGAAAATCTAGTCAGAGTATACGTGAGAACGAATCGTGGACGTACGACCACATTAAAACCGGTTTGAGCTTTGACTTTGTGGATCGGCACGGCGTTTATATCTTAACGTCACTGATCGATGCGGCGGAATCATCGGCACGGTTTGAAGACATTTATGAGTTGTTCAATGAAAGATCTCATCTCAACTCGTATTATCAGACCACGGCCATGAAAATACGGACGGCGGCCGATGTAGCGATGATCCGTGCGCAGGAACGCCTTGCAGATGTTCCGGGTGGATATACGGGTGAAGGCCTGGCCAATATTGGTGAACAAATTGAACGTGCTGCATTTGGCTCCAACTTCTTACGTACCACGGATATCAAACAAGATTACGTCGACAACTTGGCGGCCGCATCCAAGCAATATTTTGTTTTTAGTACCGGAGCCCCGCACCTACCGTTAAATGTTAACTTTGCCTCCTTCCGCGGCATGAGTGATTCTCTGTCCCGGATGGAGTTTTATTATATTGTTCCGTTCAAAAACCTCAACTTTGTGCCGGATCCTACACAGCTTGGAAAATACAATTCGACCGTCGATGTCAATGTGAAATTTTACGATTTGCGATATAACGAACTCAGCGAACTTCAACGTGCCGCGGCTTTGAGCGGTAACTCCAACGAAGTCCAGACCCATTTTTATTTGGATCAATTCGATCGACAACTTGCACCGGGTCGATATATCATGGCACTCGAGGCGAGAAACAACGAAAAAGACCGCGTCGGAATCTATCAGTTTGTCGTCAACGTCCGCGACTACCGAGGCGATACGCTGACGGTGAGCGATATCGAAATAGCCCAGTACGTCGACAATACGCTAGTCAAAGACAAATTCGTGAAACCCCAGTCCACTCTGAAGGTGGTACCAAATCCAGCGGCAGGAATTCTAAAAACCAAGCCGCTGACCGTCTACTATGAAATCTACAATTTATCACTCAACGACGAGGGCAAAAGTTCGTACCAAGTGTCCTATTCCATCCGCCTGATCGATAAAGATGAGAGTTTCCTCAGCACCGTCACGGGCCTTTTCCGTTCATCCAAAGACGCGTCCACGACGTCGGTCACAACCAAGGAAGGTAAATCTCGAACGGAAAGAGAATACATTGGTTTTGATATCTCGGAGTTGCCGGCCGGAATTGCCCGACTGGAAATCAAAGTGAAGGACCTGCTCAGCGGGGCAGAAACGTCGTCGTCCATCAATATTACCATCGTGGAAGAGGAGGGCAACACCGTATCGGTAGAGTCGAAATAATACTGCTGACAGGCTGGATCATTGTTTCGCCGATCCATGCCCAGTTTCTTGAAAGCTCACGAAAATCGGTTCCTACGGGAATCGGTTTGTCTCTCGCTGTACCGGGAACGGGTCAAATGTACGCCGGTGGGTCGAAATCGTCCTGGATCAAGGGAGCGATATTTGCCGCTTGTGAAATCGGGTTCTGGACCGTCTTTCTGACGCAGAACTCGGAGGGGCGACGATATGAACGAAAATTTGAGAATTACGCGGAGCAAAACTGGAGTGTAGACAGGTATCTGGCTTTTTTGGAAGCCCAGATCGGTTTACCCACGGGAGAACTTGGCCGAGAAGCAACGGGCGACATTGATTTAGATAAACTCCATTCGGCGGAAGAAGACTGGGCCAGTCAAAGTGGTGCAGCAGAGCATCACGTTTTTGAACAGGGCCAACAACAGTATTACGAAATGATTTACAAATATCCCGAACAGTTCGGGCAGGGCTGGTCAGATGCGGATCCGTCGTTTATCGAGACCAACGGATTGAGCGGATATACACCCGCCAATCTGACGGCCAGTATGCTGCAATACCGCAGTTTTCGTAACAAGAGCAACTCCGCCTTTGCAACGGCCCGCTCGATGACGAGCCTGATGATCGCCAACCGGTTCCTCAGCGCCATTGATGCCGCCTGGACGATACGGCGCAATAACAAAAAAATACTGGCGAGTACCCGCGTTCAATTTCGGCAGGTCGTCATCGACGGCACGTTGAGAACGCTTCCATCCATTGAAATCAAATTTTAGGTGACTGAAATGCTGATCGAAGGTTCTTATCTTGCCGAGGGGCTCAAATTTGCTCTCGTCGTCAGTCGATTCAATTATTTCATTACTGAAAAATTGCTTGAAGGCGCAAAAGATTGCCTGATTCGGCATGGTTGTAAAGAGTCGGATATCGATATCTGCAAGGTACCAGGTTCGTTCGAAATCCCACTGGCGGCCAAACGGCTGGGGAAAACCGGGAAGTATCAGGCCATCATTTGTCTCGGAACAATCATTCGGGGCAAAACCGCACATTTTGACTACGTCGCGGGTGAAGCAGCCAAGGGAATCGGCCAAGCCGGCTTGGAATCCGGCGTCCCGACCATATTCGGCGTTTTGACAACGGACAGTATCGAAGATGCCATCGACCGTGCCGGCGCAAAAAGCGGCAACAAAGGCTGGGATGCGGCGCTGACGGCAATCGAAATGGCCAACCTGCTGAAAAAAATTTCATAGCTTTCGAAACTCTCGCACTCTATCTTTTTCCCGCAATAGACATCTCCAGTTCATGCTGAAACACCTTTCGATCAAGAATTTTGCCTTGATTGAGGATGCCGAGATCGATCTGGGTCCCGGCCTCAACATCATTACCGGCGAAACGGGTGCCGGGAAGTCGATTTTACTGGGCGCATTGGCGATGATCCTGGGAGAACGTGCCAGTACGGATTTTATCCGAACCGGGTGCGACAGGGCCATCATTGAAGGCGTGTTTACGGCTCCGGCAGGATGGCCCCTTCCCGGTGGCGTGGGCTCTGACGGTGAAATGATCGTGCGACGAGAACTCTCCGTCAAAGGGCAGAGCCGGTGTTTCGTCAACGACGGTCTCGTGACGGTCGCGGAATTGAAGCAAATGGGCGATGCACTGGTCGACCTGCACGGTCAACATGAACATCAATACCTCCTGAGACAAGACGTTCACATTGATATGCTGGACGACTACGCGGCCTCTCACGAAGCAATAGACGGGATCTCGATACTCTATCGCGAAGCATCAGCTCTTGAGGAGGCGATCACGCGACATCAGACCGGGAAGAAAGAATACGAAGAAAAAAAAGACCATTACCTGTTTTTACTCCGCGAGATCGAAGACATATCTCCATCGGATAACGAAGACGAGCAGCTTTTGGAGGAGGAACGGATTCTCGGTAGTTCTGAAAAGCTCCATGCCCTGACAAACCGGATTTATGGAGAGCTTTACGAAAGCGACAGCGCCGTTCTGGACCGGCTGAAAAGCTTTGAGAATGAACTGCAAGCCCTTGCAGCGATCGACCGGCGATTTGATGAATGGCTGCAGCAATTCCGCACGGCGCTTATTACACTGGAAGAAGTAAGCCGCGGCGTCGGCGACTACCGGCACCGTATTACGTTCGACCCGGACCGCCTCAATCAGGTCCGCGAACGCCTGATGGCAATTCAGCGGCTGAAAAAAAAATATGGTTCGATAGAGGATATACTTAACAAACGGGACGAATACCGGGAATTCGTCCGAATCGCAGACAACTTCGATAGTGAAATTCAAGCGCTTCAAGAACAGGTGCGCAAAATCTGGAAGCAGTACGAGGGGGGAGCAAAAAAGTTATCAGAACTCCGGAAAACTTCAGCCGAAAGGTTGCAAAAAGCCGTTGTCAAGGAACTGGCCAATCTGGGAATGTCGGATGCACGCTTCGAAGTCCAGATCGACCGAACCGATAAACCGACGGCAAAAGGCATGGATCGCGTGAATTTTTTACTGTCGGCAAATCCCGGTGAGCCCCCAAAAGAACTGGTCAAAGTCGCCTCGGGAGGGGAGGTGTCGCGAATCATGCTGGCAATCAAGGCATCACTGGCCGAGAGGGATCGAATTCCCACACTCGTCTTTGACGAAATCGACGTCGGTATCTCGGGCCGGATCGCCAGTGCTGTCGGAAAAGTTCTGTCCGACCTATCGAATTCGCATCAGATTATCTGCATCACCCATCTTCCTCAAATTGCCAGCATGCCGGCCACTCACTTTGCTGTATCTAAAAAGGTAGAAAACGACCTCACAACCACAGAAATCAAAGTCTTGGATGCTGAAGGCAAAGTTTTGGAGGTTGCCAAGCTTCTTGGGGGTGATACAATCACGTCTCTGGCTCTTGAGAACGCACGAGAGCTTGTTACTGCGGCAAAATAGGACGGGAGCACCGTGCCACATAGCTTAAAGTATCACATGAGCGCAATTCGTGTATTATTTATATTGATCTTATGTATAATAGATTTTTCATGTAGATCAATAGAAGTCGATCCAGTCTATCTTTCTCAAGTTAACGCTTTTAGGGAGTCGAAAGACCAGTTTTTGAAGTCTCAAGACAGCCCACTCAAGCACGATCAGCGTCAAAAATTTGTTCAATTAGATTATTTTCCTGTCGATCCGGCTTTCAGATTTTATGCTGAGATCGAGTATTTTGATGAAAAAGACACGCTTCTGATGGCAACATCCACTGGTAAAGCCAGAAAATACGTTAGGGAGGGTAAGATTTATTTGGATATTTATAAAAAACAGACACTTACTCTGTTCAAATCAATCGAAGAAACTGAGCGGTTTTTCCTGCCCTTCAAGGACGCGACTAATGGAGGTATGACTTATCCTGCAGGTCGATACCTGGAGCCTAAGATCAATAAAGCTGGAAAGTTGGTCATTGACTTCAACTACGCCTATAATCCCTACTGTGCATACAACGATCTGTACGACTGTCCGATCCCACCTGTTGAGAACCATCTTTCGGTTGCGATCAATGCCGGTGAAAAGAAGTTTACGCTGAAGCCGTAGATCTTGAAATACATCGTACACTGTCTCTTGCGATCAACAGTTCCTCATTTGTAGGGATGACCATTAAGGCACACTTGGAGTTTTCCTTGTGAAATTCCCCTTCTTTTGTTTTTTCAATCTCTTCATTCTTTTGAACATCCATTTCAATTCCAAAACAGCCTAAACCAGAACATATTTTCTCTCGAATGAATGCGCTGTTTTCACCGATTCCACCGGTTAAAATGATCGCATCGGTTCCATCGAGTACGGCTATATACGAACCGATATACTTTCTGATGCGGTAACAGAACATCTCTATCGCGAGTTTCGCCCTCCGGTCGTCGTGTTCACGAGCTTCTTCGATAAGTTCCCGCATGTCGTGAGTCAGTCCGGACAATCCCAGTAACCCGGATTGCTTGTTGAGTACGGTATCGAGTTCTGACAGGGAAAAACCTTCTTTGAGGCTGAGAAAATGAAGAATGGCCGGATCCATATCACCCGATCTCGTTCCCATAATCAGACCCTCAAGCGGCGTGAGGCCCATGGATGTATCGACGGAAATACCCTCTCGAATGGCACAAACCGAAGCGCCATTTCCAAGGTGGATCGTGATAATTTTGACCTGGTCCTTGGTCAGCGACTTCAGCGTCCGGTATCGATAGGCGACATAGCGGTGGGATGTCCCGTGAAAACCGTATCGCCTTATTTTATACCGTCGATAAAACTGATATGGGATCGCGTAGAGATACGCGTGGTCGGGCAGGGTATGGTGAAAAGCCGTATCGAATACCGCAACTTGAGGCATAGAGGCACCGAAAATCTGTCGTACGGCGTAGATACCTTTCAAGTTGGCCGGATTGTGTAGTGGCGCCAGTTCGATGCAATCTTCAATCGCCTTCAAAATCGAATCGTCGATCAGGGTCGATGCCGTCAGTTTTTCTCCGCCATGTACGACGCGATGGCCGACGACGTGGATATCGGTCAATGACCGGACGCCGGTTATTCCGGCGCTCGCAATCCATTTGACCACGCGATCGACAGCGCTCTGGTGATCGCGGACCGGGGCCGTTTCTTTCGTGGCACGCTGGCCTTCGACGCTCCACGTCATGATTGCCTCGTGACCGATCCGCTCGATCACTCCCGATGCGAGACGTGTATCGGAATTCGAAGCAATAATATCAAGATCCGTCCGAATGATTTGAAATTTTAACGACGAGCTGCCGGAGTTGAGCACGAGTACGTTCATAGGTCAATCCTTATAGGGGTCGTAAATATCATCGCCGGCCATTGCCACTCCGATGGGGGACAGCCGGTGAATGACGCGAATCGAGTTCCGGTGTTCATTCAAAACGTCTTCCAGGCGCTTATAACAATGCGGCGATTCGTCAAGGCCCCCGCCACGCAGTTCCACTTTTTTTGTCTTCAACCATTGACGCATGGCCCCCGGCGTGACGAGCCCGCCTTCGCGCCGCCACTGTCCGTGCGCATTTTTGCGACGTTTGCCCGCGGCAGCCCGACGGCTCATGACGCGTCCGGCGCCGTGAACGGTGGAGCAGAACGACAGCTCGGATTCCTCATGCGCCACGCCTTCGATAATCACGGAATCGTCGCCCATGCTGCCGCCGATAAATCCACGTTGTCCAGGAAAAGCCGGCGTTGCCCCTTTGCGAACGACGATGACGCGTTCGCCGCCGTGGGTTTCCTCCCAGGCGAAGTTGTGGTGGTTGTGAACTTCGTCCATTTTATTGGCACCGAGAATTTTTACCACGCGGTCACATACCCAGTCGCGGCCTGCGTATGCGTAGCGACCGGCCAACAGCATACATCGCCAGTAGTCTCTGCCAATGTCCGAGTCGAGGTTCAGTACGGTTGCCGGTGCATCCATGTTTTCCCCCCGCGGACGGTCGTCAAACCGCAGCCCGTGGGCAAGATTGAGAAAACCCGTCGCAATGCGATGACCGAGTCCGCGAGAACCAAAATGATTGGCGACCCAAACGAAGCCATCTTCATCGGACAGAAGGTCGACGAAATGGTTTCCACTCCCTACCGTTCCCAGCTGATCGGCCGCCATTTTTTTTAGTTTTCGAAGGTAGGGCAACTCGTTCCACAATGGATCGTCGAAAAGTTCATGTTCGACACGTTCGTTATTCACTCTCCCGACGCCGAAACTGATGGAGCGGAAAATATCGTCCATGATCGATTTGATATTGCGCCGAATATCGTCGGCGCGCATGTCCGTTTTGACGGCTTTATTGCCGCAGGAAATATCAAAACCGACCCCGGAAGGCGAGACCTTGTTGTAATACGCTACGACTCCGCCGATCGGCATAGAATAGCCCTTGTGATGATCCGCCATCAGGGCGGCACCGGCCACTCCTTCGTCCCGGGCACAGCGTTGAATTTGCCGCACCGCATCGGGATCGGGGACGTTCCAGACAGGGATATTACCGATTCGCTGCATGAAAAAATGTAGCTCTTTCCGATTTCTTTTTCCATTTTTCAGACCGACGGAAAACCATCATGCAAATATCATTTGTCAATCGTCTCCTGCATTACGATCCGAAGGAAATCGGTGCGTATTTCAAAGAAAAACCTCAGGCGGAAGTCCAGTACCAACGGCACCTGAACGACTCCAATCTGCGGCAATCGGTGATATTTTTGTATCTGATCATGGCGAGCCAACTCATCGTTGCCGTCGCGCGATGGGCGGGGGAATTGGGTTTTCCATATTACAATATATCGTTAATTGCGCTGTGTGGAATGATATTGGTGAGTTATCGCGCTGCGGCCGTGCGTCACCGGGCGACGGTCGTGTGGTTTACCCTCTTTCTCGTATGGGCCATGACCTTTCCGTTTTTCATCGTCCGATTGGGTGGATACGACTCGCCGACGTATCCTGTTTATCTTCTGGTCGTCCTTTATGTGGTCGTCTTTTTCTGCTTTAGCCTGAGGCAATACGCGTTTATCCTGCTGTCGATTCTGCTGTCTCACGCATTCATCGGCTATTTGCAGCCGAACGTGAGTATCGATTCGTTTACCTACCGACAGATCGTCATGACCCTTTTCGTCGTCGTTGCCCTGGCCGGCGCGTACATTCAAACGCATTTAAGGAGAAAAGAGTTTTATCAGCAGCGGATTCTCGAGGAAAAAACGGAAGAACTGGCAGCCGCCCTCCATGAATTAGAGGAAAAAGAACTTCAGTTGATCCAGTCTGAAAAAATGGCAGCGCTGGGAAAATTGACGGCGGGTCTGGCCCACGAAGTGAACAACCCGTTGAATTTTATCACGGGTAACCTCGATTTAATGAAGGAGGACTTACAAACGCTTTCCACATCTGTCACGGCGCCTTCAATGGATATAAGGGCACCGATCAAGGCTAATAATGATACTTATGTGACTGTACTTCAACAAATGAATGAATCCATTGAGGCGTGTAAACGCGGAAGTTTTCGAATTCAAAAAATTATTCAAGATCTTCGCACGTTCTCAAGATTGGACGAAGCGGAGTGGAAAGTGGTTGATATTCGGGAATGCATACAGAGCGCATTAAGCGTACTGGAGTCGCGATTGAAAAACGTCACCGTCGAAATCCGAAATTCTGATCGTATGCCGCCACTCGGCTGTTATCCCGCGCAGTTGAGTCAACTGTTTCACTGCCTCTTGGAAAACGCAGTTGACGTCATCGAACCATTAAAAGGGCGGATTGAAATTTCCACGACCGTTTCAGACGGAAATGTACAAGTCGAAATATCGGACAACGGCCCGGGCATTCCAGATTACATTCAATCGCGGATTTTCGATCCATTTTTCACGACAAAAGACGTCGGGCGAGGGAGCGGTGTCGGTTTGGCTATTGCCCACGGCATAGCCCTTCGGCACAAAGGCCGGTTGACCTTTCAAACCGCGGCCGGGAAGGGGACAAGGTTTCGCCTGGAGATTCCATTGAATTATTATAAATGATGCAGAAGGAGGCTGGCTGTTGAAACCTTGTTTTTGCATTTTTTAAAATGAAAAACGCCATAACGACAACATCATGGTAGCCGTTATGGCGTCTTTGTCTAGACGCAATACTTTACTTTCCCCCTACCACGATCTTCAGTTTCTCTCCTACTCGAACTGTGTTCGATGCCATACGGTTCCATCGCTTGATACTGGAGACTTCGACATTGAACAATTTGGCAATGCTCGGAAGAGTATCGCCGTCTTGGACGACGTAAATTTTCGTGCCGGGCTCGATCGTTTCAGATTCTTTGGATTTTTTCTGCGTCGTATGACGATACCCCTCATCAGGGATGTAGGGATCGACCCATAGCGTCAACACCTGTCCGGGGTATATCGGATCGCCATAGTACAGACCGTTCCAGTCGCGAATTTGTTGGGCTAAAATGTTGTACCACTCCGCGATTTCCCCGAGCGTGTTACCGGAAACAACCTTGTACGCGATTTTCTTTTTACCCGCCTTTTCGTCTTTTTTCTTAGGCGTGTTGACGGCCGTATTCGATCGCGTATTTGAATTATTGGATGTGTAGGACCGTGTCTCTTTTTTCTCTTCCTTCGCCGGAGCTTTATATCCAGCGGGTGCTACGGGAATGAGCAGCCACTGGCCGGTAATCAGATTGGTCGAACTTTTGAGTTGATTGGCCTGCATAATGGCTTTTTGATCCGTACCGTATTTATACGCTATGCCGGACAGGGTCTCGCCGTACTTTACCTGATACCGGACCCAGCTTCGTTTTTTCTCATAGGGAACTTTCGCATAATTATCGAGGAACGTCTGGCGTCGTCCGTACGGAACTTTCAAGAGATAATTGGGGACGGTCGGCGGTGTACACCAGCGAAGCAGTGCGGGATTGATGTCCCGGATCGTATCCGTCGTGGTCAGCGCACACTCGGCAATGATTTGCAGATCGAGACACTCGTGAATGGTCACCGTGTCGACCATCCAGGCATCGTCCGTCGACAGGGTTAATCCGAATTCCGCAGGGTTTTTGATCACCGTTGCGCTGGCAATGATGTAGGGAACATAGCTCTTTGTCTCACGCGGAAGCTTCGTCATTTCCCAGTAATCGCGCGTGTTGTTCTTTCGGATTGCCTGGTTGACGCGACCGCCACCGGAATTGTACGCGGCCATGGCGAGATACCAGTCCCCGTATTCGTAAAACAGGTCTTTCAGATGGCGCGCGGCGGCCTGCGTGGACGCGTAGATATCGCGGCGCTCGTCCACCCACCAGTCGATGTTGAGGCCATAACGTCGTCCGGTATAGAGGACGAACTGCCAAGGGCCTACCGCACGCGCACGAGATTTGGCGTGCGTACTGAACCCGCTCTCGACCATGGCAAGATAAATAAGATCTTCCGATATGCCTTCCGCTTTCAATATCGGGCGAACGATATGTTCGTAGCGTCCTAATTTTTGGTACAGGTGCTGGAGCGTCCGGCTACCGTAACCGCGGAAATGATCGATAAATTTCTGTACCCGCTCGTGCTGCGTTTCCAAGGGAATATAATCCGGTGCGTGCCCTTTGGCGATAGGGGCGCGGATGACACCGTATGAGTTCAACCCCGCCAGTCCCGTTCCATAAAATGAGAGACGTTCGACCACCTGTTGATTGAACACGGCTTCGTCGTACTCGCCGCGAATTTCGAGCATTGATTTGTAATTTTCGATCAGTCCGATCGCAAGCCAATTGTAATAATCCATTCGGGCTTCGCCGTTTTTCGTCTCACCGTTGGCCTCTTCCGCATCGAGCTTGACATCGACGACGTCGGCGGTCAATTCGGCTTCTTCGCGGATCGCACTGACGCTGAAAATTTCCGATTCATCGACGATGTCGCTTTTGCCGATCACTTCACCGAGTTGGAACAAATCCTGAACGGCGCGGTCAAACTCGACCTTGGCCGATTCGGGCTGTTGCTCGACAAACCACAGGCGCAACGCTCGGCTGTAATCGTCCTTAAACTTCGCGAGAATCTGTCCCTCTTCGGTAGGTTCCGCTTTGGTTTCGCTTTCATCGGTTAGCTGGAGAAACTGGACCTGGGCGACGGTTTCGGTTTTCAAAGTGTCCTGTTTTGCCGTTACGATAGGTTCGATCGCCTCATTTTGTCCCGTTTGACGAGTCGTGGTACAACCGAAGACGCTCAAAACAAAAACGAAAAATCCAAACCGTGTCAAAACTGGACGCATATTTACTCCCTGCCTAATCCACAAAAACAATAATTACACTAATTTACACAAGCCGCGCGAATATACCACGATCAACAAGACATTGTCAATTGATTTTACTCATTGAAATGTTTCACGAGTTGACTTTCGCGAGTCCAGTCGGGATATTCCCATCGCTTCGCAACAGCTTTGAGAGAGCATGAGTCAAAAACCGCTGCTGGAATGGTCGTATGCTTTTTGCCGCGATGTATCGCGACGTCACGGCGAAAACTTCCCGGTCGTCTGGCCGGGAATGAACCGGGAACAGCGGCGGGCTCTTTTTGCCGTCTATGCGTTTCTCCGCACGGCCGATGACCTGGCGGATCTGCCAGGAACCAGTATTGAAATACGACTGCGCGGCCTAATGCAATGGGAAATGATGTTGGAAAAATCCGTTATCCATTCTCCGGAACACCCCGTGTTTATTGCCCTGCACGATACCATGGAAAAATTCGGGCTGAATGTATCGCTGTTGCGAAAGCCGTTGCAGGCATTCAAAGTCGATCTTTTCAAACACCGTTATCGAACCCACGCGGAATTGCTGGAATATTGCGAATTATCGGCCAACCCGATCGGAGAAATGGTCCTGCACCTCTTCGGATATAATTCACACCGGCGGTGGGCGGATCTGGTTCGTGCATCCAACGCCCTTTGCACGGCGCTTCAATTGATCAATCACTGGCAGGATTTATTCAAGGATCGGCGACTCGATCGTTTGTATCTTCCGATGGACGACATGGACCAATCAGGATATACCGTCGAGGCCTGGCATGAGGGGCAATGTTCCTCCGCCTTGCATGACGTGATGGCCGTTCAATTTGAACGCATTCATCATCTGCTGAAAGACAGCGTTGTTCTTGTTGAGATCACGCGTGGATCGCTCAGGTGGTATCTGCGGGCCATAGGGTGGGCGGCCCGGCGATTGCTCGACAAGCTTTATTCGTTTGATTACTCGTTCGATCACGACGGTCCGAGGCTTTCGCTTGCCGATCGTGTCTGGATCGGATGGCATTTAATGAGAAACCCGGCTTGATCGAACGGACCGTCTTCAAAGCGCACAGTAATTTCTTTTTACCGATGCTCTGTCTTCCACGAGAGCGGCGACAGGCTCTGTTGACGGTTTACGCGTTTTGCCGCCACACGGACGACATCGTCGATCAAACGAATGGAGCGGACGTTGTTCGTCGCCTCGACGAATGGGCCACCGGTTTTCGAAAGGCTGTACGCGGCCACCTCGGTCACCCGATCCTGTCGGCAACGGCATCGGTCGCCACGCGATTTTCGATTCCCATTATTCACTTTGAAGAGCTGATCGAAGGGGTACGGCGTGACGCGCTCGGAATTCCTTTTGAAACGGATGCGGAATTGAAGGACTACTGCAGGTTAGTAGCGGGGAGCGTGGGACTGATGGCCATTCGCATCATGGGCGCTCAGAGCCGTACGGCACAGGAATTTGCAGTCCGGCTGGGCGAAGCGTTACAGTTGACCAATATTCTAAGGGATTTTTGTGAAGATCGGCGTATGGGGCGCGTGTATTTCCCAAATCGATTGCTCCATCAGCATGGACTGGACACCCAATCGATTTTATT
>CAYZJB010000015.1:53356-58274 GCA_964478735.1 uncultured Bacteroidota bacterium
GTGAAAGCGGTATGGAACTCGACAACGGCCAGCATGTACTGTTAACCTCCTGCCGTTCGACGTTGTCATGGTTGATGGAACTCAGTGTCGACCCGAAGGATGTTTTTTCTAAGTACGAAGCGATCACGTTTTGTAAAGGACATCGACGGGCAACGCTGGCAACCGGACGGGGGCCCTACCCTTTGAATGTTATCAGGGGTATTGTCCGATTTTCACTTCTGACGGCTCTCGAACGCTGGCACACGCTCAGAACGATGGCGAAACTGAGGGCATTTCAAACGACCGCTCTCGATAAGGCATTGCGCCGGTGCAACGAATCGGTTGCCGCCGTCCGGAGCCTGTGGGAACCCCTCTGCCGGGCCGTTATGAATGCGGAATTGCAAGACGTCGACACGGCTGCGTTCATGAACGCCTTCACGCAGATGATGAACGGCAGTACCATGTTGATACCGCGTGGATCCTTACGTGAGATCTTTGTCCAACCCGCCGTTGATTTCTTGGAAGTGTCCGGAACTTCATTGCGAACAAACGGGATTGTACAGGAACTGATTACACGCGGTAACTTCATAACCGGCGTACGTTTGAAATCCGGAGAGAGCGTTCCATGCGATGCGGTAGTGTCCTGCGTTCCGCCCGTTGGATTGAACCGATGGCTGAATTTTGATCCCGCCATCGAAATTAAAACATCAGCGATCATCAACGTCTGTATCTGGCATCCGCCTTTCATGGATGAAGATGTCGTGGCCTGCTGTGGTACCTTCCCGCAATGGATTTTTCGAAAGAGTGACACATTGGTCCAGGTTACGATCAGCAGCGCTAACGGACATCTGGCCCTTACGGATGATGAAATAGTCGACCGGATAGGTCGGGACATGGAAATCCTGTTTCCACACTTTAATCGCAGCGACATCGCTCGGGCCAGAGTCATCCGTGAACGGCGTGCAACGTACCGGACTGGGAATTCGATCGCACCGGGTCGTTTTCGATGGTCGAATTTTTTTCTCGCCGGGGATTGGACGAACACGGGACTGCCATGTACGATCGAAAGCGCCTGTCGATCGGCCGAGATTGTGTCGAAGGCGCTGACAAAAATGGAGTTGCCGTGCTCAGAATCGGAACATGCGTCGATTGGTTGGAACTGAAGGGTGAGGACAACCGTTTGTACGGCAAAACCGAACTGTCCGCTTTCAAGGCCGTCGCGCTGTTTTTTTATCCCAAAGATTTTACTTCCATCTGTACCGCGCAGGTATGCTCGTTTCGCGACCGTTATGAGGAAATTCGTCGTTTGGGAGGAGTCGCCTTCGGGATCAGTCAAGACTCGAAAAAAAAGCACGGTGAATTCAAACGTGCGCATCGGCTGCCGTATGATTTGATCAGCGATCCAAACGGTGACCTAGGAAAACGTTTCGGCGTAGCCCGTTTCGGAGGATGGTTATGGCACAAACGTGTGACGTTTATCCTCGACTCCTCCCTGTGTATTGCAGAAATTATCCACAATGAGAGGAACGCAGAAATCCATGCCGATGAGTTTATCCGCCACCTGAAGACGGTGGCTTAGTGGCGGGTATACATTTTGTCGTTGTATTCGGCCACCATGCGATCGGTGTTGAACCGGGGGATCAACGTTTGCATCGCACGGCGTATACGCCGAATCCAGTCGTGGGGGACCCCGTCGTCGTCCCGATTGAAATAACTCGGCAGAATGTCCGTCATCAGCGTGTGATACAGATTACGTTCATCCAGCCGGTCCTGTTCTTCCGCGTTGTCCAGCGACTCATCTTTTCCGATGGCAAAGCCATTGGTCCCATCATACGCTTCGCGCCACCAGCCGTCGAGGATGGAGAAATGCAGACATCCGTGAATGGCGGTTTTTTGCCCGCTCGTCCCGCTTGCTTCGAGGGGACGGCGGGGATTGTTCAGCCACACATCACATCCTGATATCAGGTGACGCGCAACGTTGATATCGTAGTTCTCGAGGAATACGACTTTACCGAACAGCTGTGAATGTTTGGTCAATTCGAAGATTCGCTTGACGGCCGCTTTTCCGATGTCGTCTTTGGGATGGGCCTTGCCGGCGAAAATGAATTGAACGGGGCGGTCGATATTGTTGCACAGCTGAATGATGCGCTCCAGATCGGTGAAGATCAGGCCGGGTCGTTTATATCCGGCAAACCGTCTTGCAAATCCGATCGTCAACGCATCGGGCGAAAGGAAAGTATCGTAAATACGAGCCGGACCTCCATTGCGGCGATCCTGCATGCGCAGGCGGCGGCGTGCAAACTCAACGAGATCTCTGCGAAGGCCGTACCGCAAAGCCCAGATTTCATCGTCGGATATGAATCCCGGATCGGCAATACGCTGCCAGAAGTCCGGCTGCATGATGTGCGTTTCCCAGTCGGGGCCGAGGAATTTTTGCCAGAACTCGCGCGTTCGATGCTGCATCCAACTCAAAATATGGACACCATTGGTGATGTGGATGATTGGAACCTCGGCTTCAGCTTTTCCCGGATACAGTTCCTTCCACATATTGCGGCTGACACGTCCGTGCAATTCGCTGACGGCATTGCACGTACGGGTGCACCTGAGGGCGAGCACGGTCATGCAAAACGATTCTCTGTCGTCGTGAGGATGGACACGGCCCAATTCCATCATTTTCTCGATCGAGATTCCCGACATGCCTGAATAATTTCCGAGCGCAAAACGCATCAGTTCGACCGTGAAGCGATCGTGCCCGGCCGGAACCGGGGTATGCGTCGTGAAGACCGCGTGGTCCCGTACCCATTGCATGGCCTGATCGAACGATTGGCCGTCGAGCATTTTTTCGCGGATGAGTTCGAACAACAAGAAGGCGCTGTGTCCTTCGTTCAAATGATAAACGGACGGAACCATGCCCAGTTGCCGCAGGAGGCGTACGCCGCCGATTCCCATCACTATTTCCTGGCAGATCCGCGTCGTAATATCGCCTCCGTACGTTCTTGCCGTCAATTCCCGGTAATGCTCTTCATTATCCGGATGGTTGGAATCCATGAGGTATACGACATTGCGCCCGACCATGGCCCGCCATGCGTACAGTTTGACGATACTGTGACCGATCTCAACGATCGAGAGGACAGGACTCCCGTTCTTATGAGTGGCGAGAGTGACGGGAAGCCGGTCGGTAATGTTTTCCGGGTAATTTTCCTGTTGAGTACCGTCGATGGTGAGCGATTGTTGGAAGTAGCCCTGTCGGTAAAACAGGCCGATTCCTACAAGGCCGAGACCCAAATCGCTCGCGGATTTTAAATGATCACCGGCCAGAATTCCGAGCCCTCCGGAATAGATGGGAAGACACTCGTGCAGGGCGAATTCGGGACTGAAATAGGCGATGGGGTTTTGCAAAAGATGAGGAGCATGGGCCGCACCCCACGTTTTTTCCCTTTCAAGATAATAATGGAAATCGCTCAACACGTCGTCCGCAAGCTGGCTTAATCGGGACTCTTTCAGACGGGCATTGAGTTCATCGTGGGAGACCGACTGAATGACGGCGACTGCGTTATGATTGGAGTCTCTCCACACCTGGGGAGCCAGCGCTTCAAACAGGCTCTGTGCGGGCGGATTCCATCCCCACCATAAATTATAGGCGAGGTCGTGGATTTGCTGAACGCGTTTATCGACAGGCATGTGGTTATCTCAGTTTTGATGGAGGGAGCATTTCGGTTAGAATTCGATCTATTTCGGCTCCGACGACATCGGCGTTGTGATGTGCACTCACGTAGCGGTAGGCGCGTTCACCCATAGCCTTACGCAGGGCCGGATCGTGCAAAAGCTGACGGACATGGTCGACCATTTGATCGCATGAGCGAGAATGAAAACCCATATTCAAATCTTCGAGGAGGTTATCGGGATCACAGTTAAGGGTGACGACAGGAACCTCATGAGTCCAAGATTGCAGGTAGGTATTGGGAAAACCTTCTCGTCCGGGCATGGTCGTGTTGACAAAAATCGAAGCGCGCGAGAACCATTGTTGGGATTCTTCCCATGATAATGGGCCGACGTATTCGATGTTACTCAGGCTGGCCATACGCCCTTCAATTTCCTGTCGGTAGATCGCATCCGGTATCGTGCCGCCGATAATAAAACGCGCTTTTTCGTTTTTCAATGCGCTGGCCAGTTGAACAAAAAGTTCAAGTTGTTTTCTCCGACCCGCATGGGCGATCCAGAGTACGACCGGGGGGTCTTCTTTTTGTATGGGAGCTTTTTCGATATCGATAAGAGAGGGTACCAGCATGCCTTCTCGACCGAACACGCGGCGAAGCTCCTTGATGTGATGCCGAGTCTGACAGAAGTGAAGATCAGCCCTTTGAATCGTGCGAAAAAATAAAAAACGTTTTTGTGCCGCAAGTAACCGGATCAGCGGTGAGCCATATGAATGATGGTGGTTGTTAAGCCGAAACCAGATGGTTGGATCGAAATCGCTGTCCTCGGCAAAATGGTAAACGATTTTTGGAGATTTTAATAAGGCTGAAATTGCGGATGCGGTCAGGTTGGATCTGCCGCGCAAATAAACGATTCCTGGGCGAATTCGGCGAATCACCCTCAAGATGTCCAGTCGTATCCAATCTGCATATCGCGACCGACGTACCCAGTGGTAGGTTATGCCTGCTGTCCTGTCTACACGGCCCGGTTTTCCCGGCGCGGTTGTCGTAGAGACGAAATGGATATCCCAGTTTCTGATCGATAGAACGCGTGCCAGCCGAGACATTTGCAGTTCTACGCCACCGGCTTTCTGAAGATGCGTCTCGTACGAAAGGAAAACAATGGATTTGGTCACTGGTTTTTTGCAAAAATGGGTTCGATTATGCGACGCAAAATTAGCACAATCACACTGGACAAGCAAGAATCGGAACGTAGCGGAATAGAAAAGAAAGAAACAAAACAT
>CAYZJB010000016.1:0-57133 GCA_964478735.1 uncultured Bacteroidota bacterium
CAGCCGATCACCGCGAGCGGCGCATACGACGTGACCGGATATTCTCAGTCGGTTAAATTACCTGCGATTTCATTTACTGCCGACGGGACGTCGGACATCGTCAAACAAGTACGACATCTCACGAGACTTGGCGCCGACGTCGTGAAGATTTACATGGAGTCGTTCGAGAAAAAGCAAACGAGCGACGATTCCGTGACCGGTGCGTTCAATTACTCGAAACAAGAATACCAAACCCTGGTCGACGAAGCGCACCGCGCCGGACTCAGGGTCGCCGCGCACACGTATTCGGATTCCGCGGCACGGCTCGCCATCGACATCGGCGTCAATTCCATCGAACACGGGCTTTACCTGAAGGAAGAAACGTTCTGCCGGATGGCGCAGAAGAACATTTACTACGTGCCGACGCTGCTGGTGTACGAATTCTGGCGGGACGATAAACTTGCTCGGCAAGTTATCGGAAAACGAGAAACAAAAATTATCGTACACGTGCAGACGGTATATCGAAACGTTCCAACGGGCGCTCAGGACGCCGGTCAGGATTCGTTCGGCACGGACACGTTCGAATTTCCGGGCACCAATGCCGAGGAACTGTCCGTCATGGTACGGTCGGGGATGAAGCCGATCGATGCCCTGCGCTCGGCGACTTCGGTATTTGCGGAATTGCTGGGACTGGGGCATGAAATCGGCACGATCGAAAAAGGAAAGCCGCCGACATCATTGCTTTTCCCGGCGATCCCGTCAGGTTCCCGTCGTCCAGCACAGCAGGTGTCGTTTATGATGAAGAACGGAAAAATCTACCTTCACAACTGAAAAAATGGTATCTCAGATGGGCTTGGCTCCGTGGGTTCGTCGAGCGGTCGAGCCTGTTTGACGTCACCGTGTCACATCTCGGCCTGCGAAGAGTGACACGAAAACCCTAACGTTTTAGCCAATTCATTCTGCCGGTATTCTAAAGTGTTCCAAAAATTCTTCAAAAAATACGAAAACGTCCGCCTGTCGAACCTCGCGTTTAACGACGGCGTGGCGGCGTATCAGACGAAACAGTTCAAGGATGCCGTGCGGCACTTCGCCGAAGCATCGCGGTTGCATCCGGAGAATTACGACGCGCTGGCCAATCTGGCGCGTGCTCAGCAAAAGTGCGGCGATCTGGCCCGTGCCATCGAGACGTTGAAAGCGGCAGTCAAAGTTAGACCGAAATTCTGGCGGGTGTATTACGATCTGGGACTGCTTTGTCGTGAAGCAAAGGATTATCCCGCCGCGTTGTTTTATCTCGGCGAGGCGTCGAAGCGGCGTCCGCGGGAGTCGATGATTTACAATAGTCTGGGGGTAACATGTCGTGAAAGCGGCGATGCGGCGGCGGCGCTCGGGCATTTTCATAAAGCCGTCGACCACGACGGAAAATCGTCCTCGGCGCATTTTAATCTTGGCCTTTGTTACACCGATCTTAAGGAAGTCACAAACGCGATCCGGCATTATGAGGAAGCCATCCGGTTAAAGGAAAATTTCACGGAAGCATACGTCAATCTTGCGCTGTTGTACCGTCAGACGAATGAAATCGCGAAGGAAGTCGGATTGTGGGAAAACCTGCTTCGATTATTTCCTCATGATCCTGCCGCGAGTGAGGCATTGGAAGATGCGAGGAGGAGGAACCGGTGAGGGTTCTTTGCCTTTTTTTTCTTCCTTTTCTTGCTTTGGCGCAAACGAACGGACCGTATCTCATTGTCTTGGGAGTGGCTCAGGACGGTGGATTACCGCATGCCGGATGTGACAAATCCTGTTGCCGGGATGCATGGACAGACCCCCTATTGAAAAAAATGGTCAGTTGTTTGGGGATTGTCGATCCCGTGTCGAACGAGATCTGGATGGTGGACGCCACGCCGGATTTTCCGAAGCAATACAGGTTCCTACAAGAGCGGCTGTCCGGCCGTCCAAAATTATCCGGCATCTTTCTGACGCATGCGCATATCGGGCACTATAGCGGACTCATGCATCTCGGAAGGGAAGTCATGGGCGCATCTCAGATTCCCGTTTACACCATGCCGCGAATGCATGAATTTCTGACGACCAATGGTCCGTGGAGTCAACTGGTCACCCTCCAGAACATCGTCATTCGGTCGTTGGAAGACAGCGCGGTGATTCAGTTGAATGATCGCCTCCGGGTCATGCCTTTTCGTGTACCTCATCGGGACGAATTTTCGGAAACCGTAGGATTTCAGATTCAAGGACCGTCGGCGTCTGCCATCTACATCCCCGATATCGACAAATGGGAGAAGTGGAATACTACAATCGAGACGTGGATTTTGAACGTCGACTACGCATTCATCGACGGAACGTTTTTCAATCCGAACGAAATTCCAGGCCGAAATCCGGATGAAATTCCGCACCCCCTGATATCCGAAACGATGCTGCGCCTGTCGGTTTTACCCCGGTCCGAGAAAAAGAAAGTTCATTTCATTCATCTGAATCACACGAATCCCGTGCTTACGTCCGAGGAGTCGAAGCGGCAAATTCTTACCTCCGGATTTCAACTATCCATCGAAGGGGCCGTCGTCGGGCTTTGATCGTTACTTTTTGCTCACGTCCTGTACCGCCCAGTTGTCGCCCGACGATTGCTCCACGAATCCCTGTTTCACCGAGTGCTCGTAGGATCCGTGCAGTATGGACAAATCACGTGTCATTTGACCTTCAAAAGACTCCGAAACGAGTCCCTGGGCCGTTGGCCTCTCCTGTGCCTTCATAATGATCATGCCGTCGTCCCGTACCTCGGCCGTGGTTGAGACCGACCGGTTACCAAAGGTAAATAACGCCGTGAGTTTGCCGGACTTCATCGTAAATTTAATCGACGCCGGTTTTTGGCCCATCCGTCCCTGCCACGTGCCTTTGATCAAAAGGTCCTCCATTTTCGCAATGTCGAGAGCCGGATCGACCTCTTCGATGGCGGCCGTTCGCGACACGGACCATTCGCCGCCCACCGCCGATCGGGAACGACCGGAGATCATCGTCGAATCGGCCGACAGTGTTCCAACCAGTGTGTCCAAAACGAATTCGCCTGCGCCCGTAATGCGTTTATGACGGATACCGGTCAATTCGATCGTGCCGCTGTCCGTGATGCCGACGGTCATGTCTTCCATGACGCCGGGTCTGGTGAAATACGTGTATTGCATTTGCGCCGACAATCCGCGGTCCGTTTTGTCAAACGTCAGTATAATCGCCTGACCGTCGACTTTGCCGACCCAGTTTTTGTTGATCAAGGCGGTTTCGATTCCATCCTTCATCGACGCGACGGGGTCCGCCGGTTTGCCGCAGCATAGGAAAATGGCGGCCAGGACGAACAGGCATAACGATTTCATAACTCCTCCTCAGTTAAGGAATGGACCGTTTGAATTGCCATTTGAATTCGGTCGTGTATTCGGAGCCCGACTGGCGGTACAATTTTTCGCCGGTTCCCGTGATCATGAGCGAATCTTCCGTCAGATTTCCATAAAATGTATCGTCGATCGTTACTCCTTCATTGATGCGTCGAGCCGTCATGCAAAGCGTTCCCTGTTCCGTGATTTGAACGGCGACGGCAGTTCGTTGTCCCGAAAATTCTTTTTTCCGCCGGTCCCATTCCGTTAACTCGCCGATGACGGACACGCCCTGTTTTTTGAATACCAGCCGTGCTTCGTTCTGTCCGTCATGACCGGTCCACTCTGTCGCGGTCAAAATGCGCTGCAGTGTGGCGGACGGAATATGGGTGAGCAACCGGACGGTGTTTACCTTTGGCGTATGCTCTTTTTCGATCGGGACAGGGTTTTTGGTTACGGACCCAACCTGGTTGGTTTCTGAATCCGATCCTGACGATGAAAAAAGAATCACGATGAGTATGAGCAGCCCGCCGCCGATCATCGATATGAGACGGCCGGATGGTTTCATTCGAATTGAAAGTTTGCCGGTTTTGTGAGAATGGCCTGTGTCACTTGAATTTTTTGGACTCGTTGATCGGGATGCCGGAACGGGTTGCTTCAAACGATCGATGACGAATTGGGCAATTCCAAGACGCTTTTCCAAACCCATGGCCGTCATCTCTTCCAGCACGTTCACGAGGGGACGGGGCAGATGTCCGAGAATGCGGCGAACATCGACCTGACCCGAAGAATTGTCCAAAGGCAACAAACTCGGATCGGAATGACTCCCGAGCGCGATAAACGTCATCGCCAGACTGAAAACATCGGAGGCCGGAACGGCACGGCCCATGATTTGTTCAGGCGGCATGTACCCGAAGGTACCGACGGTCGTGGCGAGACTTTCCCGATTTGGTGCAATGGCGCTTTTGACAGAGCCGAAATCGACGAGATACGCATTGCCGTCATGCACGATAATGTTTTTGGGCGTGATGTCACGATGAACAACGGGCGGCACGAGACCATGAAGGTAAACCAGGATGTTCAAGCATTGGATGAAGTACGCCTCGAACGTTTTTCCGTCCATCGGCGATTGGGCATCGATGAGTTGCTGCAACGTACGGCCTTCGATGAACGATTGAACGAGGCAAAACTGTTTTTTATCCTCGGACGGGAAGTAGTCAACATATCGCGGAATCTGCGGATGGTTGAGTTGCCGCAACACTTCGGCCTCACGTTCGAATAGCTCGACCATCTTCCAGTCGCTGACCCGGTCGAGGCGGAGCTGCTTGAGAATCAGACGCTCGCCCGTCGTGCCGCTCCTGACGAGGTAAGTCATACCCATGCCGCCGTGAGCGTACTCGCGTTCGACCGCATAGCGGTCTGTGGATGATGAAAAGATTTCAGGCATCGTGATTGAACTCGGCAGGATTGGTCGAATGTAGCCGCCCGTCCGGCCAGAGTCAAGCAGGATGATACCTGTTGGTTGTTGTTACGGGCGTATGTATGTTGCACACCGAACTATGAAATCGATAGCGATATTTTGCGGATCGAGCCGAGGATTGTCCGAGGTGTACGCGCAAGCGGCGGAAACCGTGATTCGGGAAATGATCGGGCGCCGATGCAATCTGGTATACGGAGGCGGCCACGTCGGATTGATGGGCGTGCTCGCCGATCATATGATCGAAGGCGGCGGCCACGTGACGGGCGTGATTCCCCGGTTCCTGTTAGAGAAAGAAGTCGCGCATATGCGCTTGTCGGAGCTCATCGTCGTCGATACCATGCACGAACGAAAGATGCGCATGTTCGAACTGAGCGATGCGTTCATCGCGCTGCCGGGAGGATTCGGAACGCTGGATGAATTTTTTGAAATCGTGACGTGGCTGCAGCTCGGGCTCCATCGCAAGCCCGTCGGGATTTTGAACGTCGCCGGTTTTTTCAATCCGTTATTAGAACAACTGGCGGCCATGGTACGGGAGGGCTTCCTGAAAGAAGAAAATCGAAATCTGATCGTTTCATCCCACGAGGCCGGCCACCTGTTGGCGGCCATGGAAACCGTCCGGATTCCGAAAATCGACAAATGGATTCATCTCAAACAAACGTGACATCCGATCTCACCCGCCGGTTCGACAACCGTGTGAACGATTATCGGAAGGGCCGTCCGGGATACCCGGCCGCCATTTTGGACGAATTGCGGCGGACGGCTGTGTTGAGGCATGAATCGATCGTTGCGGACATCGGATGTGGTACCGGACTATCGGCCGAACCATTTCTCAACGCGGGCTGCACGGTTTATGGTGTCGAACCCAATGCGTCCATGCGGGCCGATGCAGAAACGAAATTTGCGGCCAAAGCAAACTTCAAGAGTATCGACGGTACGGCCGAGGCCACCGGATTACCGGATCGATGCACGGACTGGATCGTCTGTGCTCAGGCGTTTCACTGGTTTGACCCGTCCAGGGCGCGATCGGAATTTATCCGGATCCTCAAGCCAGCCGGAGCGATCGCTCTTATCTGGAATGAACGGATCAAACACGGCGACGGATTTTCGGAAGCCTATGAATCCTTCATCCACCGTCACGCTTTGGATTATACCAGGGTACGCCACGAAAACATCGATGCCGGACAAATCGCGGCATTTTTTGGCCGGCCGCCGTACTCGGCGGGCATTGCCCATCGGCAGGTTCTGGATTGGGACCATCTGGTTGCCCGTGTCAGGTCGTCTTCCTATATGCCGCACGCCGGGCCGGAAGCAGTTGCGATGATCGACGATCTTCGGAAGATGTTCGAGCGGTTTCAAACGGACGGCAGGGTCGTCATGTCGTACGAATGCAAAATTTTCTCCGGAGCGCTGAGGAACGGATGATGCGACGTTATGTTTTGCTGGTCACTGTGGCGGCCGCGGTTTTCGTGTGGTCGGCGGTAAAGCCGCACGATTATTTTACATGGTTTTTGGAAGTATTGCCGGTCCTTATCGCCGCACCGATTCTGATTGCCACCTATCGCCGGTTTCCGCTGACCGCTCTCGCGTACGTTTTGATCACGGTTCACGCCTGCATTCTCATGATCGGCGGGCATTACACGTATGCCGAGGTGCCGGTTTTCAACTGGCTGCGCGATACGTTCGATCTTGGCCGCAATCATTACGATCGTGTCGGTCATTTTGCCCAGGGATTTGTTCCGGCAATCGTGACGCGCGAAATTTTCATCCGACACGCCGTCGTGACAAACCGCGGATGGCTGTCATTTTTGACGGTGTGCGTTTGTCTTTCCGTTAGCGCCGTGTACGAATTGATCGAGTGGCTGGTTGCCGTCGCAACGGGAGAAGCGGCGGATGCGTTCCTCGGCACGCAAGGCGATGTGTGGGATACACAAACGGACATGGCCCTGGCCTTGATCGGAGCGAGCAGCGCTCTCGTTTTACTATCAAGGCTTCACGATCGGTCCATCCGTGCGATATAGGACGCCTCGGTTTAGGCTTTCGGCAGAGAGAATGAAAATTGCGATCCTTTGTTTTTTTCGCTTTCCACCCAGACGCGCCCGCCGTGGATTTCAACGACTTTTTTAACGATCGCCAGCCCAAGACCGGTTGAGGGCTCGCCGGCCGTCGGTTTGGCGCTGAGTCGTCCGAAACTCACAAAAATCCTCTTGAGATCTTCCGGCGACAATCCCAATCCCGTATCCCGGACGTGGACCACGTGTTGTCCGTCTCGGTCGTCGAACTGGATGGTAACGTTTCCTCCGGGCCGTGTGTATTTGATGGCGTTGGTGATCAGGTTATCCAGTACGGCGTTGATCTTGAACTGGTCGGCGTCGACCATACGCGGCTGGCGTGAGGGAATGAGCGACAGAATGATTTCTTTGACGATGGCCTGACGCTGATAATGGTGGGCGCACTGGGTGACGAGTTCGGTCAGATCGAAACGGTCTTTTTCTAGCCGCACTTTGCCGGCTTCGATCGAAGCAATATCGAGAAGCTCGGTCACGAAGCGGTTCATGTGTTCGGTCGTTCGGATGATGTAATCGATGTTTTTTTTCATTTCCTCGTAGTCCGCTGATTTTTCAGAAAGGTCCATGGACAAGACGTGGGCGTAACCCATGATGATGGTCAGCGGGTTCCGGAGATCGTGGGCGACGACGCCGAGGTACTCGTTTTTCTTTTCATTGACCTGCAGCAATTCCGCATTCTTGGACTGCAGGGCGGCCGTTTGCCGGTCGATCAACGCCTGCAGCCGGCCGCGTTCGCGTTCCAACACATCCTGCCGAATTCGCATGATCAGGGCGAACAGTCCCGAGATACCGGTCATGGCAAGAAGAATCATCCACCATTGCCGGTAAAACGGTGTGGCCACCGAAAACGGGAATCGCGTAATCTGGTTGAGCAGGTGAACGTCCGCGGGCCGGGCTTCAAAAACGTGCGAGCCATCCGGTAACCGCGAATAATTGATCCGCTTTTCGGAGGTTTCTTTCCAGACGGAATCGCCGGGAAGCAATCGGTACTGAAATCGCCGGGGAGCGGCATCGAACTGACCCGGCGTCGCAATTTCAAAGTGGAGATTGGCAAAATCGTACGGCAGTTCGACAGTACCGGGCGCGTTTCCGTTTCCGGCGTACAGGATGGAATCGCTGCCGAGCATGACGGTAATCATGAGGTTGGAAAATCCGGGAATGGGGTTTCGAATCGTCATCCACGGATCGGAAATGCCCCGGTACAAGAGGAGCCCGTCGTAACCGCCGAACCATACGTAACGGCCCTCCGGCCAGATCAGCGACACGTCGGCCAGTTGCGAAATCCTCGAAAACGGCGTGTAGCTGAGGTATCCGCCGGAACTATCCGTCGAGATTTTACCCATCCCCCCAGGTTCTCGACGGATCCACAATTGTTTCCACTGGTCTTCGGCCAACCGCATCACGTCGCGCCCCCCGTTTGGAAAAAGCCGCGTCATGGTCGTATCGAGGCGGAGAGAATCGCCCCCGTCGTACACCATTATGCCACGATCCGTGATAAACAAGGTACCTTGCGAGGTTTGAAAGATACGATTGGCCCGTGATCGAACATCGGAATTGGGATGGAGTCGCGTGACGCGACCGTCATGGATGCGGATGAAGCCGTCGAATGCTCCGGCCAGCCAGAGGGAGCCGTCCGGCGTTTCGGCGATATAGCGAATCTCTTCGTCTATTTCGGGATGGACACGGTCGTACTGAACCTGTTGCGGCGAGAGGCGTAACCTGCCGATGCCCTGCCGATGTCCCGCGTAAATGACGGTCGTGTTCGAAGGGCTTCGGTACAAGACAAACGAATACGACGGGTCAATCGACCTGGCGGTTGGATCCGTAATGAGGTAAATGCCGCTGGACGTCGCTGCTAGGAGACGATCGCCGGTACTCAACAGCGCCCAACTCTGCGTGGGCAGACCTGGGAGTTGCACAAATCTCCAGGGATGTTCGAAATCCCGCTCATTCAATTGAAATACACCGAGATTCGTTCCTGCATAAATTTTTTTGCGATGGCGGCTGATGGAAAAAACCGAACCTTCCAGTCCGGAGGATTCATTGAAAACCGATAGTGGGCTGATCAACTCAACCCGGCTGATTCCGTTGTTCAAAGCCAGCCATACGCTTCCGGAACGATCTTCAAAAACGTCGTAGACACAATTGTCGGGAAGCCCCACCGATTTCGAAACGATCCGTTCGATCCGGCCGTCCTGGGTGGTAACGACCAATCCGCCTCGCAGGGTAGCGAACGCGTATCGGCCGTCGGACAGCGTCATGGCATCGTACACCTGTCGATCGTCCAGTTCCTTTGCGGCCGCCCATCGATGGGGTTCAATCCCATTGTCGGTGAGGCGAAAGGCTCCATGGCTGCGCGTTTGAATGACAAAACCCTCATTCGAAGGAAGCATCGCATACACCAGGGCATCTTTCGGCAAATGTCCGGGAACCTTTACCAGTGAGTCACCGGCCATTTCGTACAGACCGTCGTCGATCTGGTGAATGAAAAAATGATCGTTGAGAACAAAGCTGGCGCGGAACTGCGTAAAAGGTTTCCAAACACGCAAGAGCTCGCCATAGTGCGAAAATAAAAACAGGAACTGGAAGGATGAAAAATAAACGCCTTTGGAAGTCGGAAAAATACGCCACACATCGGCAAAATCCCGAAGCGTCGAGTCCAGTTCATCCGACAACATGCGCCATTGCAAGCGCCCGGCGTAATCCCGGGCCAAGTAACCGAACTCGCCTACGGCGCCGGCGTATATTTTTCCATCCGGCGCGGCGGCCACGGACCGGACGAGCCCACCGCGCGGAGTCGGCAATATGATCCAGGAGGATCCGTCAAATCGCAAGACACCG
Source organism: uncultured Bacteroidota bacterium (assembly GCA_964478735.1). Lineage (GTDB taxonomy): Bacteria > CLD3 > CLD3 > SB21 > SB21 > CAYZJB01. Next base: position 9,735 of record CAYZJB010000016.1, read on the forward strand.
TAATTGTTGCCGGCGTAGATAACACCGAGAGAATCTTGGGTGATATTCCAATTCTGATGATGCTGGTGATAATCTTTCGGAAGGTAATTTTGAATGACGGGCTGACCCTTTTCCTGCGCATTGACGAAAAAAACCAGAACCGTCACTCCGATGATCAGGGCGAGACGCACAAACTCTCCTCGGCGTCGTACAAATTGCGCCAAAGCGTGGCAGCTTGTCAATAGCTAAATCCGGTTTCATGCAGCCGATCGGTTTTTTACCCTTTCGGAGCATTGTTTTAGGAGCCTTTTGAGATATCATGACGGGCTTTTGGTGGAGGACCATGCGATACATCATTTTTGCTTTTTTCACACTGTTATCCTGTCAAAATGGGAATGACGATCCCGATCCCGACGAGAACCCGGTCAACGTGATGCCCGTCGGTCACATTCAAATTCCGGGCACATTTAAAACGGACGTGCGGGGTTATATCGATCCGCAAACGGATAAGGAATACGCGCTGGTCGGGGATCATTCGGGTTCCGGACTCACCATCGTGGACGTATCGGATCCTTCGCTTCCCGTTATCGTGGCCAATATCGATACGATTCCGGGCTTCGATGTCAAAGTGTGGAGCCATTACGCCTATGTCGTGAACGGAGGACCCTCCGGTCTCGGATATATCGTCGATATCACGTTGCCTGCTACCCCGCAGGTGGTCGGATCATTTCCGTCGGCCCATAATATTTTTATCGACTCGAGCGGATTTCTATACGCAGAATTTCTGGGACTAAAGATTTACAATCTGCAGCCGGATCCGGCTCAGCCTCAGCTGATTTGGGACGGGGGTTCTGAAGGCCATGATGCAACGGTGGTGGGCAATCGTTTGTATGATTTTCACGGGAGCGTCGGGACGCGAATTTACGACATGACTGATCGAACGTCTCCCTTGCTGCTCGGGACGATTACCGATCCCGCCATCATGTATCATCACAGCGGATGGGTAACGAAAGACGACCGTTATCTCTTTATCTGCGACGAGGGGGCAACGGGCGCTCAACCTGATGTGACGGTTTAGGACATTCAGGATCCGCAGAATCCCGAAAAGATCGGATCCATTTCCGATCCGCAGGCGACCGTACATAATCTGTATATTGTGGGCGATACGGCATACGTTTCCTACTACGCGGCGGGGTATCGGGAATACGACGTTCGTGATCCGGCGCAACCCCGACTGATCGGTTATTACGACACAAACGTTTCAGCGCAACAGGGATTCTCGGGAGCTTTCGGGGTGTACGCGTTTAGTCCAACCGGACTGGTTTTTGTCAACGATTGGGACAACGGGTTGTTTATTTTCCGCAAACGTTAGGAAGGGCGTCGGGGGCGGAGGAAGGCAGCCCGCTTGAGGGCACGCTGCAAATGCTGCGGTTCGAACGGCTTGCTGAGCAACGACGTTACGCCAAGGGCCATGGCTTCTGTCGCGATCTGATACGTGCCGCTACCGGTCATCAGTATGACAGATGATTTGGAGAACTCGGCAGGATATTTTTTCAATGCTTCCAGGCCGTTCGACGGGGGGAGATGGTAATCGAGCAGGATGACGTCAAAACGATGTTCCCGTAAATACGGCAATGCCCCATCGACAGAGTCCGCCATCTCGACGCGATATGTGCTACCCACCATGTCCTTGATCAGCATTGAAATCATCGGCTCGTCATCGATTATCATAACCAGCGGTTTATGTCCGTCGCCATCGGGAACTCCGGCCAGCGCTTGCCAGTCATGATCCTCAAAAAGTCGGTCGTCGAAAAAATCCGCGAGCGTAACATGTAACGCAACCGCAATTTTCTCCATGTTGTTGATGGAAATATTGCGTTTGCCGTTTTCAAGGCTATTGATGTAAGTCCGGTCGAGCCCAGCCTCCAAGGCGAGTTTTTCCTGGCTCCATCCTTTTTCCTTACGAATAGATCGAACACGCTGGCCAATCTTCTTCAAAACATCAGTCACCGAATGAATTCCCTCCCGTGGGATTGTTAATCCAAACCCTCAAGAAAAACAAGGCTTTATGAAAGCGATTGTATCTGAAATATAGCGCGTATCTCAATAATCTACGGGAAAGGCGGGTGGGATGTCAACGGACTTTGCGTCACGGTTTGGGAAACGGTTATGTGCAAAGTTCCATCATGTTTCAATTTCGGTCGCCGACGGATTTTCGCGGTCCATGCGAATGGATTGTCCGATATGTATTGGCGGATACGATTCAGGGATTCATCATTGCGAACGAGATGTTCGTAATAATTGCGTTGCCAGACGAGGATACCCGGCGTACCACGATGTTCATTAATGTGGCGGGCGGAGAACGTTTTAAACCCGCGTATGATTTCCGGCAAACCATGGCGATTCGTACGGGCGGGTTTATCGTTGGTGTCGACGACGATGTTGTCGTAGGGGCGGGTTTCAAACCGCCTCTTCGTCCAATGATTATTATCGATGATGCGTTGTAAAAAAATTAACGCATGACGAAAAAAATCGTTCCATTACTTGTCAAACAAGGAAAAATTGGAGTTTTTCAGCACGTGTTAGAAGGCGATTCCGTTACCGTGCTACCGAGGCGGGAATTTTAACGGATACCGGCATGGTCTGTCCAACGAGGTCCTTGAGGGTCAGCCGATCCAGAACCTGATCGACGGCCGCCTGCACGGTTTGCCAGACGGATCGTACGGAGCAGTCGACGGAGTGTGAACAAATATCTGCGTAACCGGTATGTTTGTCGCAAAAAGCATCGTCGTACAAGCGGCCACCGAGGTTTGACAGAACCTCTCCAACAATGATCTCAGCCGGCGGCTTGGCGAGCGTATAGCCGCCTTCCTGGCCGCGTGTACTTTCGAGGTATCCGGCCATTCGCAAAAGGCGCGTGAGTTTGGCGACGTTGCTCTCGGTCAGGCCTTCCAAATCGGCGATTTGCGGGATCGTCAGGCCGCCCTGTGCGTCATGGCGGGCAATCTGGATCAGGATGCGAAGCCCGTATTCTTCCTGTGCGCTGAATTTCATAACATGCCCAGTTCGAGTTTGGCCGCTTCCGTCATCATGCCCATGTTCCAGGGCGGTTCCCACACGACTTCCACGGATCCTTTTTTAACGCCTTCGACGTTTTGGACCTTCCGTTCGACTTCGATCGGCAGACTTTCCGCAACCGGGCAATTCGGCGACGTCAGCGTCATACGTACATGCACGTTGGCCTCGTCGTCGACGTCGATGTTGTAGATCATGCCGAGCTCGTAAATATTGACGGGAATTTCCGGGTCGTAACACGTCCGGATCGCTTCGATCACGCGTCCTTCCAGGTCGAGTTTTTCCGCTAGGTTTATCATTCCGTCGATACGGGCTGTTGACTGTTGACGAGGGCGGCGTGCAGCGTATGCCAGGCAAGGCTGGCGCACTTGACACGGGCGGGAAATTCCCGTACGCCCGCGAACACGGCCAGTTTTCCAAGGTTCGATGGATCCGCCGATTCATCCGGAGCGCCGGTCACAAGTTCGTGAAATTTTTTGAACAGCGATTCGACTTCGCCCAGCGTTTTTCCTTTGATGACGGTCGTCATGACGGACGCGCTGGATTTCGAAATGGCGCAACCCGATCCTTCAAACCGCACGTCGGAAATCCGGCCGTTGTCGACGTTCACATACAAAAATAAATGATCGCCGCACAGGGGATTGTAGCCTTCTTTCATGTGCGTGTACGGCTCGAGCTTTCCAAAATTCCTCGGGTTCTTGTTGTGATCGAGGATCGTTTCCTGATAAAGCTCGCGCAGTTCGTCCCTCATGCAAACACCTTTTGCACTTTGTGCAGCGCCTCGACGAGGCGGTCGATTTCCGTTCGCGTGTTGTAAAACGCCAGCGAGGCGCGTGACGTTGCCGGGATGCCGAACCGCTGCATGACCGGTTGCGTGCAATGATGACCGGTGCGGATCGCGATGCCTTCGAGATCGAGGATCGTTCCGACGTCGTGCGGATGAACCGATTCGAGAACGAAGGATAAAATGCTGCATTTGTGTCGCGCCGTGCCGATCAACCGAAGGCCCGGAATCGATTGAAGCGCGACCGTTCCGTAGGCCAGCAGGTCGGCTTCGTATGCCGCGATACGGTCGATACCGATTGTTTGAATGTAATCGATACTGACGCCGATGCCGATTCCTCCGACGATATTGGGCGTGCCGGCTTCAAATTTGTGCGGCAGATCGTTGTACGTCGTTTTCTCAAATGTGACAGAGCGGATCATGTCCCCTCCGCCCTGATACGGCGGCATACGGTCGAGCCATTTTTCTTTGCCGTACAATATTCCGACGCCGGTCGGACCGAACATCTTGTGACCCGAGAATGCAAAAAAGTCGCAATCCAGTTCCTGAACGTCGACGGTGCCATGGGGAACGGCCTGTGCGCCATCGATGAGGACGGGGATGTCAAACGCGTGGGCCATTCGAATAATATCTTTGACCGGGTTGATCGTTCCGAGCGAATTGGACGTGTGGACCACGCTGACGAGCCGCGTCCGGTCATTGATCAGTTTTTCAAATTCCGACAATATCAACTCGCCATCGTCGTTCATCGGGATGACGCGGAGGACCGTTCCGATCTGGTCACCCAGCAACTGCCACGGGACGATATTGGAATGGTGCTCCATGGCGGAGACGATGATTTCGTCGCCCGGCTTGAAAAACGACCGGCCAAACGATTGGGCGACGAGATTGATCGCTTCGGTCGTTCCGCGAACGAAAATAATTTCACGTTCCGAACCGGCATGGATGAAATCTTTGATCTTGATCCGAGCCTGTTCGTAGGCCTGGGTGGCCTGGGCACTCAAAAAATGGACGCCGCGGTGAATGTTCGAATTTTCCGCGTCGTAAAACCGTGACATCGCTTCCGTCACAACGCGCGGTTTCTGGCTGGTCGCAGCGTTGTCGAAATAGACGAGCGGTTTGCCGTGAACCTTTTCCTGCAGGATTGGAAAATCCTTTCGGATCGTTTCAACGTCGAACAACGACGTGACGGAAGGTGCGACGATGGCCATGGTCAACCTCGGTTTGCGGTAGAAATGTCATTCCACGCGAGCCGCTGCAGGATGGCTTCGCCCAGCCAGTCCTTCAGGGTCGGAACCGCGATGCCGGAAAAAATATCGGCGGCAAACGCAAATGTCAGCAGATGCTCCGCTTTGTCTTTCGGAATTCCGCGAGAACGCATATAAAAAAGAATCTTGTCATCCAGTTGTCCTACCGTTGCGCCGTGCGTACACTTCACGTCGTCGGCAAAAATTTCAAGCTGCGGCTTGGAGTTAATCGTCGCGTTCGGCGATAGGAGCAAAGCGTGATTGGATTGTTTGGCGTCGGTCTTTTGCGCATCCTGCCGGACCAGAATTTTACCGTTAAAAGCGGCCGTGGCCTTATCGGCGAGAATGCCTTTGTACACCTCCCAGCTGTGACCATGCGGTCGGGCATGATCGATCATGGTACGGTTGTCTACGTGCTGGTTGCCTTTGGCGAGGTAGATGCCGTTCAACGTGCTCTCGACGCCTTCGCCGTCGAGGATCGTCTGGGTTTCGTTTCGCGCCAGCGCCGCTCCGAGGGAGTAGACGTGCGAACTGAAATTACTCGACCGCTGCTGATGGACCATGAGATTGCCGAGGTGGTACGAACGGGTGTTCTCGATCTGAAGTTTATGGTGATCGACGAATGCATTGTCGCGAGCGAAGACTTCCGTTACGGCATTGGTCAGGTACATCGAATCGTCCGGCCCCACGTATGTTTCGATCAGCGTGCACCGGCTGTTGCGTTCCGCGATGACAAGGTTCCTCGGTTGAATCAGCGTCGGCTTCTTAGCGCCGTGGTTCAGAAAGATCATCAGCACGGGAACGTCCAGAATCGCCTTGGCGGCCAGATGGATAAAGGCGCCGTCCGTCAGCGTGGAAGCATTCACGGTGCCAAAAACGCCGCCGAGGCGTCCCGACAGGCGATCGAGGTAGGTTTCAACGACATCCGCATGACGGCGAAAAGCCGTACTCAACGGGACGATGGTGATGCCCCTCGGCAGGTCTCGCACATCGGACAATGAATCGGAGAAGTATCCGTTGACGAAGACCAGTCGAAGAGGAGAAATCTGTGCGTATCGCATGCGCGACAGCAGTAGCCCTGACGGCAAGTCTTCCCGCGCGGCCAATCGATAGTCGTGCCGTAACGCTTCCGAGAGATTGGTGTACTTCCAATCTTCGTCACGGGTCGTGGGGAAACGTGAACTTCGGAATGTTTCAAGAGCCGATTTCTGCAACGCCCGTGTAGCCGGTGTCAATTCGCCGTTGAGGCTTTTTTGATACCGGTCGAACAGGGAAACGAACCGACGGCGTGTGGTATCCTGGTCGATCATACCGTCGCGGCCTCTTTCGTCCAGTCGTACCCTTTTTCTTCCAACTCCAGGGCCAATTCTTTTCCGCCGGATTTTACGATCCGTCCGTCCACGAGGACGTGCACGAAGTCGGGAATAATATAATTCAGCAGGCGCTGATAGTGGGTCACGACGACGAACGCTTTGTCCGGGGACTTGAGTTTGTTGACCCCGTTGGCGACGATGCGAAGCGCGTCAATGTCGAGACCGGAATCGGTCTCGTCTAAAATCGCCAACGTCGGATCGATGACGGCCATTTGAAAAATTTCATTCCGCTTTTTCTCACCGCCGGAAAATCCTTCGTTGACGGGACGTTTCAGGAGATCCTCGTCCATCTCGACAAGTTTTACTTTGGATTTGACGAGGTGCAGAAAATCCATGGCGTCGAGTTCTTCTTCGCTCCGGTACTTGCGGATGGAATTCAGCGCGGCTTTCAGGAAGTAGGTATTATTGACGCCGGGGATTTCCACGGGGTACTGGAAAGCGAGGAAAATCCCTTCGCACGCCCGGACTTCCGGATCCATATCGAGCAGGTTTTTACCCTTGTAGAACACTTCACCGTCGGTGATTTCATAATCTTCGCGTCCGGCGAGGACATTGGCCAGCGTACTTTTACCGGAACCGTTGGGTCCCATGATGGCGTGAATTTCGCCCGCGCGAACGGACAGGTTGACGCCGTTCAGTATTTTGTTGCCTCCGACCGAGGCGTGCAGGTTTTTGATGTCGAGCAGATTCATATCAGACGTCATGTCTCCTGGGTTTCAAATTCTTATCCCACGCTTCCTTCCAGACTTACGCCGAGCAATTTTTGGGCTTCGACGGCGAATTCCATGGGTAATTCGCGAAAAACTTCTTTACAAAATCCGTTGACGATCATGTTGACGGCATCCTCCGTCGGAATGCCGCGCTGGTTGCAGTAAAAAATCTGGTCTTCACCGATCTTCGACGTCGTCGCTTCGTGTTCCATCCGGGCCGTGTTGTTTTTGACCTCGATGTAGGGGAACGTATGCGCGCCGCACCGGTCGCCGATCAACATCGAATCACATTGGGAAAAATTTCGGGCGTTGTCGGCGCCCTTCATGATCTTGACCAGACCGCGGTACGTGTTCTGACCGAAGCCCGCAGAGATGCCCTTGGACACGATCGTCGAACGCGTGTTTTTTCCGATGTGAATCATTTTGGTGCCCGTGTCGGCCTGCTGGCGGTTGGCCGTGACCGCGACGGAATAGAATTCGCCGACACTGTTGTCGCCCTGGAGGATGCAGGACGGATATTTCCACGTGATGGCGGAGCCGGTTTCGACTTGCGTCCAGGTGATTTTGGAGTTGATACCTGCGCACTTGCCGCGTTTGGTCACGAAGTTGTAAATGCCGCCTTTGCCGTCCTTGTCGCCGGGATACCAATTCTGCACGGTCGAGTATTTAATGGTCGCATTGCCGAGCGCCACGAGTTCGACCACGGCAGCGTGCAATTGGTTTTCGTCGCGCATCGGCGCCGTGCAGCCTTCGAGGTAACTGACGTACGCGCCTTCGTCGGCGATGATCAGAGTGCGCTCGAACTGGCCCGTTTTAGCAGCGTTGATCCGGAAGTACGTGGACAGTTCCATCGGACACCGCACGCCCTTCGGGATGTAGCAAAACGAGCCGTCGGTAAAGACGGCGGAGTTCAGAGTGGCGAAGAAATTATCGGTATACGGAACGACACTGCCGAGATATTGTTCGACCAGTTCCGGATGTTCCTGCACGGCTTCGGAGAACGAACAAAAAATAATTCCGAGTTCTTTCAATTTGCTTTTGAACGTCGTGGCGACCGATACGCTGTCGAAGACCGCATCCACCGCGACGCCGGCGAGGATTTCGCGTTCGTGCAGGGGGATGCCGAGTTTTTCGTACGTCTTCAGCAGTTCCGGATCAACCTCGTCGAGGCTGTTCAATTTTTTTTGTTTCGGCGCTGAGTAGTAAATAATGTCCTGGTAGTTGGGTTTGGTGTAGTGAACATTTGGCCAGGTCGGTTCGCCTTCGTCTTGAATTTTCAACCAGTGGCGATACGCCTTGAGGCGCCAGTTGAGCAGAAATTCAGGTTCGTTTTTCTTTGCGGAAATGAACCGAATGATATCTTCACTCAATCCGGGAGGCGCAGAATCGGCCTCGATATCCGTGACGAACCCGTATTTGTATTCTTGTGATGTTAACTCTTGTAATTCTTGAATTTCAGTGTTCATGTGTGCCTATCCTGTTGTCAGGGCGAGTTCAGCATAAGCAATCTGTACTAAAGTATCAAGTTTAATCTACACCTCAATCGAACGAAAACGAGGCAACCTCGTTGACTCATAATTAGTGTTACCATGGGTTGAGTTGACCGGAGGTCGTTGCGTCATAATATGTGCTATGTTCGAGGTTAACGAAGCAAGTGATGTTTTTGAGACGTTACATGAACGTCTCACCTGCGGCGGTCTTTTTAGCGCACCGTAGGTGCGGTGCTGTTTGTAACTAAAGGGAAGACCCATGACATCCAGCTCCGCTAGGAGCGGTCTATCACCAGATCCGGATTCGGTTTTCTACAGACCGCCCCTACGGGGCTCCTGATTGCTTTTCGGTTCATCGGTTCAACTTACGGTATGCCCTGCGGGGCAAAGACACGACACCGCTCTATATGGCTCATCGATTCGTGCTCAGCCACACTACTGCCGATACCAGAAATACAGGCAACCCCCGAAAAAATGCGAATCGTTTTTGAGCGAAGGCCTGATTTCAGGGGCTCGGGCGTCAGGCGTCAATTGTTGAGGGTGAAAAAGATTCTTTTTCGAGAGAGGCGAAACGATTTCGTTCCTCATGGCTTGGTTTTGCGGATACAAAATTCAATTCACTGAATCCATCATCCCAGACGTTTCCGTTGGAACCGGCTTCCGCACGAGCGCACACCAGTATCACCGTCATAATCAGCACACATGTTTTCATGATCGTTCCTCAGTTTGAATCCAGCTACGCCCTCTCAGGCCGATGAAGTGTAAAAATTCAGCGGGAAATTTTCAAGTACACGAAAAGGTAATGCGGAAAGTCCCGGTGGACAGCGGTCAGTGTTTTGGTTCGGCGTCTCTATCCTCGAAGCGGATAAACTCGCGGCTCTCCTGTGTTCTGGGAAGGTCGACGATAAAGCCGGTCATACCGTCGGATCCGGGTTCGTACGTCAGTGTACCGGAGTGTCGCTGAACGATACTGTAGCAGATCGACAATCCCAGACCGCGCCCGCGCCCGATCTCCTTGGTTGTAAAGAACGGATCGAACATGTGAGCGGCAACGTCCGGAGATAGACCGGCGCCATTGTCCTTGAACACAATGCGCACCCAGTCGGGCTTCGGACATGACGTCTCGACCTGGATCAGACCTTTTGCAGAGTTGTCCCGCTTCAGACGGTCCTCAATGGCGTGAGATGAATTCATCAAAAGGTGCATGAACACCTGATTCAATTCGGCCGCATAACACGTTACCTTGGGCAATGGACCGAATTTTTTTTCAACCGCAATGCCCGGATACGGTTGAAGGACGAACAGATCGATGGTCGTTTCAAGATCGATATGAATATCGACGGCCTGCAATTCGGCTTCTTCGAGGTGGGCAAACCGTTTCAGATTCTGCACCAGATTCCTCATTCGGTTGGCCGCGGTCTGCGTCCCCTGCAAGAGGGCGGCAGCGTCTTGAAAGGACATGGCCAGCGCGGGGGACAATTCGATCCGGCTGGTGATCAGAAACTGCTCGAGTTTTTTGAAATATTCGCCGACGAATCCCAGACTTCCGGAAACGACGGCGAGCGGATTGTTCATCTCGTGGGCCAGTCCGCCGACCAGTTTTCCAAGCGACGCCATTTTTTCCGATAAAACCAGTTGAGCCTGCGTTTCCTTGAGCGCCTGGATCGTACTGTTCAATTCCTCCGTACGTGCCGTGAGTTCCCTCGTCCGATCCAAGACCCGTTGTTCGAGGCGGTTCTTCAAATCGGTCACTTCTTCCAACAGGAGGGCATTTTCCCTTTCCCGTTTTTCGACTTCGGCGAGTCGTTCCCGATGCGTCTGAACGATCCGTTTCTGAGACCAGTAAACGGTAAAACCGACCCCGATTACCAGAATCAAGGAACCCAGGGTTCCGAATATTAATAAGAGGCCGATTTCGGAGTCCAACGAAGACACCAAAATGCTCTTGTCCAAAATAAGCTTGCTAGGAAAGCCACGGCGCTGTGGATCAGCCAGCTGTACAGGATGCTCCGAAGAGCGAAGAGAGTGATCGTACCGGCAAAATAAATAAGAATTCCAAGGACGGCATAAAACCGATGATCATACAACAACGAATCCGACGAATCCATCAGCCGAACCAACACGGTAATACTCACGGTCATCAGAAGAAAACTCTCGATTCCAAAACTCAAATTGTCGAACTGCTGCAGCGATTCGACGTAAAGCTTAAGTCCGGCCCAAATGGCGGCAAAAAGCGCAATGGACACAAGTGCCAATAGGCGGTTGGAGCGGTCCAGCCACGTGGCAACGGCGATGACGATGAATGTATATTCGACAAGCGTATACACATGAAGGACCCAGAGGTTGTTTTGCCCCGACAACTTCAAAGCAATGTTGATCAAATTGAAGATCAGGATGACAACGAAAAAATAGAAAAGAATCCTCATTCCCCGATCATGAAAACGATAGGTGACTCCGCCCATGATCAAGGGAACTATGTCGATCGCCGTCACAACGATATTGCTGGCAATCGGAGTCATTTCACCAGATCGCCGGCCGCCTGATCTTCCGATAACAATTTGCATCGTTCCAGCATCGGGCCGCTGGTCAGGTCTTTTCCTGCGGCATCGATGCCGACGAGTACGAGCACGGGCTGATCTTGATGGTCAACGCCATAGTAATAACGAATGCCGGTGCAGCCGGACTGATTGAGCAGTTTCAAAACGGCGTCTTTATCGAATGCACCGCCGAGGTATTTTTTAAAGTGACCCTGGACAGCGGATTTTTTTGCTTTAAACTTGCGAACCATCGCCTGGCCTTCCGACAGTGTAATCTCATGACTCATACGTACCTCCTGGTAGGTTAAGTGAAAAATATAGAAAGTGAAAGAGTGGCGTGAAGATAATGCAAGCCTCGACAGCTCGCAACAAAAGATTAAAAATGGAAAGAAAGTTTTCAACGAAGACGGTTTGTTTGAGGCGTTAACTATGAACCGTGCGTTTCGTGACGTACGGGCAGACGAACGATGAATTCGGAATACTTTTCCGGTTCGCTGTCGACGGAAATCGATCCGTTGTGGCCATTGACAATGATGCCGTAGCTGATGGCAAGCCCCAGTCCGGTACCTTTGCCAACTTCCTTGGTCGTGAAAAACGGCTCGAAAATTTTATCCTTTACGGAGGCCGGCATGCCGATGCCGTCGTCCTTGACGGAAATCACCACGTCGCCGTTTTCCGCCGCTGCGTGTATCCAGATGTTGCCGCCGTGCCGATCGGCACGGGCTTCGATCGCGTCCGCCGCGTTATGGATGATGTGCATCAGCGCGTGGCGCAATTGTTCCGGGTATCCAGAAATGACCGGGAGCGACGAATAGTCGCGATGAATCTGAATATTTTTTCGGTCCTGCGAGCGGATGATGCCGGAGAGGTAATCGAGCATCGCATTGAGATCGATGTCGCTGATCTGAATCTCTTGGATCGCGGCGAAATTGCGCAGCCCGACGACGATGTCGCGAATCCGGCCCGTGCCTTTTTTGATGGCGTCGAGCATGTCACGCGTGTCCTCGAGGCGTTTGAGAATCAAGTCGGCGGACTCGCCTGGAATTTTCTGCGCGGTCTTCAGGTCGTTCACAAACTGGCGAATGTCCATCAGATCGGTTTCCAGGTTTATGGACCCGCCGTAGGTGTAGTTCAACGGATTGTTGATTTCATGCGCGACGCCGTTGACCAGCCGCCCGAGCGACGAAAGTTTTTCCGCCTGGATGATCTGGTATTGCTGCTGGCGGATTTTTTCATTTTTTTCCTCCAATTCACGCGTCTTGTCGGCGATTTCCTTCGTGCGTTCGCGTACGCGGTTTTCCAGCGCCTGGTTTCTCATCTTGACCATGCGCAGGCGGTTCTGATAGAACCCGTACGCCGTCAGGATTACGACGACGCCAAACGCGATTTGGAACCACGTCGTTTTCCAAAACGGCGGCGTTACGACGATCTCGAGTTCCGCCGTATGCCGGCTCCAGATGCCGTCGGCATTGGTCGCACGTACTTTGAACAAATACGTACCGCCATCGAGGTTGGTGTACGAAGCAAATCGGCGCGAGCCGACGTAATTCCAGTCCGGATCGAAGCCCTCGAGTTTGTACTCGTAGACGATCTTTTCAGGACTCTTGTAGTCGAGCGCGACAAATTCGATTTCGAAGAAATTTTCACGGTACGACAGTTCGATCGATTTTAGATTGCTAGGATGAACGCCGAAATCGATTTCACGACCGAACGTCCGGATGGACGTCAGATACACCGGCGGTTGAAATTCCGCTGCGGAAATATCATCGGGGTTGAAGTGGACAAGCCCGTTAATCGTACCGAAATACATCCGTCCGTCGCGGTCCTGATATACGGCGCCCTGATTGAACTCTGACGTCGGGAGTCCGTCGTACGTGTCAAAGGTATTGAAAACCGGCTTGCCGTCGTTCGGGATCGTCATCTTGCACAGGCCGCGGTTGGTGCTGAACCAGAGATTGCCGTGACGATCTTCGAGAATGCCGTAGACGACGTTGTTGGGAAGGCCATCCTTTCGCGTATACCCCGTCCATCGGCCGTCCTCAAAACGCCGGATCCCGAGACCGTCGGTCGCAAACCACATCCTTTGCCGGCGGTCTTCCAACAGACCGAAAATGGAATTATGTCCGGCGGAAGCGGGAAGACGGACGAAGCCGTTGGTTCCATCACGCTTTGCTTTTGGCAAACGGGCCGCCCCGCCGAACGTACCGACCCAGATATTGTGCCTCGAATCTTCGATGACCGTCCACACATCGTTGTGCGGGATCGAGGTGGAGTCGTGCGCATCGTGGAGAAAAGTGGTAAAATAGCCGTCCCGCCTGCGAGCATCGGGCGGATGATAACGGCTCAGACCTCCGCTGTACGTCGCCACCCAGACGACGCCGTCGTGATCGACCGCAAGGTCCATAATGAAATCGCTGCGCAGGGACGTCGTGTCGCCCGTGATCGATCGATACGTTTTGAATGAACGCCCATCGAAAAAATTAAGCCCGTTTTCCGTTCCGAACCAGAAACCGTCGTCGGTTTCCGCGATACAATACACGTTGTCGTGGGCAAGTCCGGACGTGCTCGTGTACCGCTGGCGGGAACTTCCGGAAAAGACCGTCAGTCCGGCGCCGTGCACGCTCACCCAGAGACGACCGAGGCGGTCTTTGTAGGCAAACCAGATGTCGTTACCGGGAAGGCCTTTGTCGATGTCGAGTACCATAAAACGGCTTTCCCGATAACGATTGATTCCGCCACCGGCCGTTCCGACCCAGACGGTATTGGTCGCGTCGACAAAAATTTCCGACACGTCGTCATGCGAGAGGCTGTTGAGCAGATTGGCGTTATGCGAGTGCTGTGTCATCCGGCCGTCCTTGAGACGGAAGACGCCGCCGCCCTGCGTGCCGATCCAGAGCACGCTGTCCGCATCCTGCGCGAGGGACAGAATGGCACGGCCGCGCAGCGGGCCCGTGAAATTTTCCATCTGCCCCGTTACCGGATCGAAACGGGTCACCGCGCCCTGAACGTATCCAAGCCAGAGTTTCTTTTGCCGGTCGAGATGAAGCGTCTGGATGCTCTCGTGGGGAAGTGTCCCTCCCGAATCGATCGAACGAAAAACGTCGAACGCGGTTCCATTCCATCGCGCGAGTCCGCGACCGGTCGAAGCCCACAGGTTCGATCCGTCGTAAACAATCGACGAAATGTAATTGCCGGGCAGGCTCGTCGGGTCACCGGTTTTTCGCGTGAATCGCCGGAAGCGCTGCGTATGGTGGTCCCATCGATTGAGACCGCTGCTCGTTCCGATCCATAGCGTCGAATCGTCGCGTCCGATCGCCGTCACGATATTTCCGGAAAGCGACGTCGAATCGGCCGGGTCGTGAAAATATCGATGGAAGACCGGATTGGAACTATCGGGATGAAACCGGTTGAGGCCGAACTGCGTGCCCACCCAGATCGATCCGTCGACGTCTTCGTGCAGGGCGAGAATGTAGTCGTTGGACAGGGTGCGGAAATTGCCCGGTTCGTTTTCGAACACGGTGAAATTGTATCCATCGAAGCGATTGAGACCGTCCTGCGTGCCGAACCAGAGGAAGCCTTTACGGTCCTGCAGGATCGACTCGACAACGCTTTGCGACAGGCCGCGCTCGATCGAGATCCGGTGGAACTTGATATCGGGCTGACCGTGCAGCGGTGCGCTGAGCGTAAACAGGACGATACCGGCGAGAACGATACGTACGATCATGAAAAATAAAATCGTCGGTGAGAAAACCGTTCTAATATAGCTGGATGCACGTGCAAAAGCAAAGGAGCGATTTGCCGTTTCATATGATCTTGAAAACTTCTATTCTGGTGCCGTTCATTTTTTTGCCGTACTGAAACTAAAGACAGAGTTCATGCAAATCAAACCAGGACACGCTCTCATGAAAGCGATCGTATTCACGAAGTACGGATCTCCGGACGTTCTCCGGTTAGAGGAAACTGAAAAGCCGGTTCCGGCGGACAATGAAGTCTTGATCAAAGTATACGCCGTATCCATCAATGATTGGGACTGGCAACTTCTCCAGGGTACTCCCTTCGTCAATCGTCTGATGGCCGGTCTTTTCAAGCCGAAGAAAAAAATACTCGGTTCCGACGTCGCTGGCCGAATCGAAGCCGTCGGTAAAGGCGTGCAGAAGTTTAAAGTAGGCGATGACGTACTGGGTGACCTCAGTGGGAAATGAGGTGGTTTTGCCGAATACGTGTGCGCGCATGAAGATGCGCTGGCGTTGAAACCGGCAGGCATGAGTGTCGAAGAGGCTGCGGCGATTCCTCAGGCCGGAATGCTGGCCGTGCAAGGCCTGATGGATCGCGGAAATATTCAACCGGGGCAAAAGCTTCTGATCAACGGAGCGGGGGGAGGTGTAGGAACGTTCGGCATCCAGATCGCGAAACTATATGGTGCCGAAGTCACCGGCGTCGACAGCGCTGAAAAAATGGATATGTTGCGCGAAATGGGATTTGATCACACGATCGACTATGCCAGTGAAGATTTCACTCGAAGTGAGGTTCGTTACGATCTTATTCTCGATGTCAAAACGAACCGCTCGATATTCAACTATCTGCGCGTGTTGCGTCCGGGTGGAACGTACGTCACGGTCGGTGGGTCGATGGTCAGGTTGTTCCAGGCGTTATTACTGGGGCCGTTGATTTCAATGCTTTTTAGAAAAAACGTGCGGATTGTCGCGCTGAAACCTAACAAAGATCTAACGTATATGAATGAATTGTTTGAGGCCGGCAAACTGAAGCCCGTGATCGACGGACCGTATCCGCTTGACGAAGTTCCGCGGGCGATGCGTCATTTTGGAGAAGGGCGGCATAAAGGAAAGGTCGTCATAACTCTGGGCGCTGAGTGAGCGTCACTCCGCATCGAAAGCGCTGAACGGTGATTATTGCCTGCAGAAATAGAATCACTCGAAGGCCGTTCATCTTCGAGGAATGAGAGTCACGCTGAGTCACTGGCTATAAGGCCGCACAGTTTATGAGCCCGGACGGTTCCACTTCAAAATTCTGGACGCTATTTGCATCCATACTCGCGTCGAGCATGGCGTTTATCGACGGCACGGCGTTGAATGTTGCCATGCCGGCGCTTCAGGCCGATTTTAGCGCATCGGGCGAGGCGATCTTATGGATTCTCAATAGTTACCTTCTGATGCTTGCCGCGTTTATTCTTGTCGGAGGATCGGCGGGCGACCGATTGAGCCGAAAAAAAGTTTTTGTGACCGGCATCTGGATTTTTATCTCGGCTTCAATGCTGTGTGGCATCGCACCAAGCGTCGAGTTTCTCATTTTGGCCCGGGTGATCCAGGGATTTGGCGGGGCCCTCATGATCCCGGGGAGCCTTGCCATCATAACCGCCGTTTTCGCCGCCGAACAGCGCGGAAAAGCGATCGGAACGTGGTCGATGTTTGCCACGATGGTTACGATGACGGGTCCGCTGGTCGGAGGCTTGCTCGCCGATGTTGGACTTTGGCGCGGCGTTTTTCTGATCAATGTTCCTCTCGGAATCGTTGGCCTTTCGGTTCTCTCCAGAGTCCCGGAAAGCCGCGGCGATTCAAAGTCATCGCGTCTGGATTACGTGGGAGCCCTGATGGCAGCCGGCTCGCTCGCGGCCATCACTTATGGATTTCTTTCCATGCCCGGTCTTGGGCCGTCCAATCCAGAAGTCTATGGCTCCCTCATTTCTGGTACGATCATGCTTTTTCTTTTCGTTGCATGGGGAATACAGAACGCCTCATGCGATGTTGCCCCTTCATTTGTTTCGATCGAAGACGTTCAGCGGCACCAATCTTTTGACTTTGTTCCTATATGGCGGTCTTGGGGTTGGCATGTTCTTTTTATCGCTCAACATGGTTCAACTCCAGGGGTATCGGCCATCGATGGCCGGCATCGCACTACTTCCGTTTGCGGCGTTTCTTGTTTTGCTTGCCCGTATGTCGGGTAGATGGGTCGATCGGACGGGCGCACGTGTCCCGCTGATAATCGGCCCGATGCTTGCCGGATGGGGCTTTTTTGCTTTTTCGCTCGTCGGCATCACGAACGGAATTGCCGATTATTGGTCGACCTTTTTCTGGGGGATGGTGTTGTTCGGGATCGGTATGGGAGTTACAGTCGTGCCGCTGACCACCGCGGTCATGGGTTCGGTATCGCAGAGTTTTGCTGGGACAGCTTCGGGTGTGAAATAATGCCGTGACGCGAACTGCCGGCGTGTTGGCTATTGCGGTCGTTGGCTCGATGGCTATTTCTGTATTTGAAACCAACCTGGACCAATATGCATCGGTGTCGAATCTTGGCGAACCCTTACGTCATTCGCTTCTTGCACAAGCCGGCAAACTGGGCGAGGCCGTCATTCCGGCCGACGTACCGACCGAAAGCAAGGCGACCGTGGGACATGTCAATAAAACTTGCGCTGGCTGGGACATTTCAAACCATCATGCTCGTTTGTGCCGGCCTGGCATGGATGTCGGCGATCATGGCGGCATTTCTTATTGAAAACAAAAAGGCAACCGGGGCAAAGCCATCCGGCGATAGTAGTTAAAGCCCTGTGGATTTTGCACCTGTTCGGCGCGCCGAGCGTAAAAACAATTTGCATACGTGGATTGGCCTCTATACATTGTCCGCGCTTTTTATGAAACACATTCTCCGCGCGTATTACCAGCTCACCAAGCCAACGATCATGTTCCTGGTGGTCTTCACCGGGGCGACGGCGCTCCTTGTCGAAGGCTCCCTCGTACATGAACCGGCCAAGTTTGCCCTCGTTCTCCTCGGTCTTTTTTTGACCGGCGGATGTGCGAATGCGTTGAACCAGTACTTCGAACGGGACATCGACGCACGTATGGACCGCACGCGTAACCGGCGTCCCTTACCCACCGCCGTCCTTACTCCGACTCATGCCCTGATTTTTTCGGTTTCGATCGGCGTGATCGGCGTGATCCTGTTTGCATACGTTTTTAATTGGCTTACGGCACTGCTCGCTCTCGGAACGATCCTTTTTTATAGCCTGTTTTATACGCTGTTTCTCAAACCCAATACTCCGCAAAACATCGTGATCGGTGGAGCCGCCGGAGCGATGGCGCCCGTGGGGGCGTGGACGGCGGCGACGGGATCGATGGCGGTCGCGCCGTGGATCATGTTCTGTATTGTTTTTTTCTGGACGCCGCCGCATTTCTGGGCGCTGGCGTTGTTTTGCAAAGACGATTACGTCAAAGCCAGACTGCCGATGATGCCCGTCGTCAAGGGCGACGACCGGACGCTGAAAGAAATGTTCGTCTACTCGATCATTCTCGTGATCACGAGTCTCTTGCTGGTCGGATTCGGCGCCGGATGGCTCTACGGCGTGACGGCGGCCGCGTTGGGAGGTATGTTTCTGCTCAAAGCGTATCGCGCGATGCAGACTCGAGAGGAGCGGAGGATTCGCCAGTTGTTCGGTTTCTCAATCGTCTATCTCTTCGCGCTTTTTCTGGCGATGATTGCGGATCATTACGTCGTTTCGTGAGCCGCAAGTGTCACGATCGAGTAAATTTTTCTTGCATAACGGCAGATCGGCGGCTATATTCAACGCGACTTTTTCAAAAAACACTCACGATTCTTGAATATCCCGGTTGATACGAAATTGCAGCGGATTCGGACACCGGACGAACCCTCCCAGTCTTGATATAAAAACATGTTCATTTCACGATATCGATCCCTTCGGTGCTTTTCGCGCTAACTCAATTTGTGAAAGTTATAACTAGGGAGTTATAGTTTTGGCCCAGATATTCTCGAAGAACGCAAATCGAGCTCCCCTGATCCTGTTGATCGCTTTGCTTTTTCTGGGCGGAGCCATCACGGGGTTTTTCTGGTATTATGCGTCTCCCAAATTTACAGACGTCGGTTACCGTCCCAAGCAGCCGGTACCCTACAGTCACAAACTGCACGCCGGCGATCTCGGAATGGACTGCCGTTACTGCCATGTCGGCGTCGAAAAATCGGCCGTGGCCATGGTACCGCCGACCGCAACATGTATGAATTGCCATACGCTCGTCAAACCGCAGAGCGAAAAATTGACGCTCGTCCGCGAAAGTTTTGCCAATGGAACGCCGATCGAATGGATCAAAGTCCATAAAGTTCCCGACTACGCGTATTTTAATCACAGCATCCATATCAATGCAGGCGTCGGTTGCGAGTCCTGCCACGGTAACGTGGCCCAGATGGAGGTTGTCGAACAAAAGCAGCCGCTCAGCATGAGCTGGTGCCTCGACTGCCACCGCAATCCCGACGATCACCTGCGTCCGATGAGCGACATCACGAAAATGGGATGGAAACCGTCCGGCGATCAAAAAGCCTTTGCGGTCAAAGTCAAAGAAGAAAAACGTTTAGCCCCTCCAGAGGATTGTTCAGCATGTCATCGATGAAAAACGGGTTGACCCCTCGCGAAAAATACTGGCGAAGCCTCGATCAGCTGGCGGATACGCCGGAATTCAAGGCGCTGGTAGAAAGAGAATTTCCGGAAAATGCGTCGGAAATGGCCGATCCGATTTCCCGCCGAAATTTCCTGGCCCTGATGGGTGCGTCGATTGCACTTGCGGGGCTGGCGAGTTGCCGTCGGCCCGTTGAAAAAATCATACCCTACGTCATCAAGCCTGAAGAAATCGTGCCCGGCCTCGCGCAAACGTACGCGACGGCCATGCCGTTCGGCAACGAAGCCTTTGGCGCATTCGTTCGCAGCAATGAAGGCCGTCCGACCAAGATCGACGGCAATCCCGGTCATGCATCGACCGCCGGTGCCGCCAACGTCTGGATGCAGAGCGCCATCCTCGGTCTGTACGACCCCGATCGCTCGCAGAGCGTTTCACTTGCCAATGCGGACCGCAGCCGCCGTGAAAACAAAACGTGGGAAGACTTTGTCGTGGCGTGGCGCGATCTGTACGCGCAATTCAAACAAGACCAGGGCGCCGGTCTTGCTATCCTGAGCGAGTCGTTTGCGTCGCCGACACTGGCACGTCTGCAGGCGGAATTTGAAAAAACATTTCCGAAAGCGATGTGGGTGACGTATGAACCGGTCAGCGATGAAAATATTTACGAAGGTGTTCGTGCCGCGACCGGTGTGTCCGTTCGACCGATCTATGACTATGCGAATGCCCGGGTGATCGTATCTCTGGAATCGGATTTTCTGTATAGCGAAACCGATGCGTTGCCCGCCGCGCGGGGATTTGCCGCGGGACGACGGGTGACGAGCGAACGAGATTCGATGAACCGGCTCTACGTTGCGGAGAGCAGCGTGAGTGTGACCGGCGGGTTGGCCGATCATCGGCTGCGCGTGTCGAGCGGTCACATCGGTTCGCTTGCCGTCGCGCTGGGGCAGGAACTTTCGAGACTGGGATTCACGGTTGCTGGTCTTGCGGATGCCAAAGCGACGCTCGAAGGCGTTGACATGAAATGGGTCGCTGCCGTGGCAAAAGATCTTGCCGAATCGCGCGGTGCATCCATCGTCGTGGCCGGACGCCGCCAACCGGCGGCGGTTCACGCTCTCGTCTGTGCCATCAACGACGCACTGGGCAATACCGGCGAAACGATCGTTTATCAACCTCTGGCCGATGCTTCCGTTTCAAGTCACCGTCAGTTTGCGGATCTCGTGACGAAGATGAACGAAAGCAACGTGACGGCTCTCGTCATGATCGGTGGTAATCCGGTTTACAATGCTCCCGCCGACTGGAATTTCGCGTCGGCGCTCGAGAAAGTCAGAACGACCATTCATTTTTCGCCTTTTGTCGATGAAACGTCATCTCGTGCGCTGTGGCACGTGCCGAGCGCCCATTTCCTCGAAGGCTGGGGCGACGTCCGAGCCGTCGATGGTACGGCCAGTGTCGTACAACCGTTGATCGAACCGCTATACGGGTCGAAGACGAGCGTGGAGTTTTTAACGTTACTCACGCGAAACGTCGAAGTTCCCGGATACGACGTCGTGCGGGAAACATGGAAGGCGTTCCTGCCGGCCGTATCCTTTGAAAGCCAGTGGCGCAGCGTGTTGCACGACGGCGTCCACGATACGCGTCCGTCGCTGCCGTCGGTCAAAGTGGACGGCAAAGGATTGAGTGAAACGTTGAGATCGGCTGTTTTCGATGTACCGTCGCCCTCGGCGACGTCCCTGGAACTGAGTTTCCAGGCGTCGGCGACGCTCTTCGATGGCCGCTTCGCCAATAATGGCTGGCTGCAGGAATTGCCGGATCCGATCACGAAAATTACATGGGACAACGTTGCGCTGATCAGTCCGACATTGGCCAAAGCACTGGACATTCGTCAGACGATCGATGCCGGACAGCACCATGCGCAGATGGTGCGGTTGACGTTCGACGGCCGTACGCTCGATATGCCCGTCTGGATTCAGCCGGGTCAGGCCGACTATACGGTCACGGTTGCGTTGGGATACGGACGAACGGCGGCGGGACGTGTGGGCAACGACGTCGGTTTCGATACGTACACGCTGCGGTCATCCGCGGCGCTGTATTTCGGCGCGGGCGCCCAGATGGCAAAGGTCGACAGGACCTATACGGTGGCCTGCGTTCAGGACCACGGCGCGTTCGATGAAGAAGCGCTCTCCCAGCAGGAGTACAAACAACGAATTCCCAAAATTCTGCGCGAAGCCACGCTGGCCGAGTATCGCGCGAAACCGAATTTTGCTTCCAATGACGAGATGCTGACGGGTTTCAAAGAGTTACGTGGGCCGGATGGCAATCCCGTCACGATTTACGATGCCCACGTCTATGACAAAGGATATCAATGGGGCATGTCGATCGACCTCAACGCGTGCATCGGTTGCAACGCATGTACGATTGCGTGCCAGAGTGAAAACAATATCCCTGTCGTCGGTAAATCGCAGGTGCTGATGGGACGCGAAATGCACTGGATCCGTATGGACCGGTATTTCAAAGGTCCGGTCGAAGACCCGCAGTTGTCGTTCCAGCCGATGGCCTGTCACCACTGCGAGACGGCGCCGTGCGAACAAGTATGTCCGGTCGCGGCCACCGTGCACGACAGCGAGGGCCTCAACGTCATGGTGTACAACCGTTGCGTGGGCACGCGGTATTGCGCCAATAATTGTCCGTACAAAGTCCGTCGGTTCAACTTCCTCGAGTATAATCCCGGTACCAGCGGGGCCGGTTTCACCGAGGGTCCGGAAGTTTTGAAATTGGCGAAAAATCCGGACGTGACCGTACGGATGCGCGGCGTCATGGAAAAATGTACGTATTGCGTGCAGCGCATCAGCGGGGCGCGGATTCGTTCGAAGAAAGAAGGCCGTGAAATCAAAGACGGCGAAGTCGTGACGGCCTGCCAGCAGACCTGTCCGACGCAGGCGATCGTCTTCGGCAATATCAACGATCCCAACAGCGCCGTGTCGAAAGCGAAAGCGCAGAACCGGAATTATGCATTGCTGGAAGAGCTCAACGTTCGTCCGCGAACGTCGTTCCTGGCAAAACTGCGCAACCCGAACCCTGCGCTGGTGACGGAAAATGTTGGATAACCAATCATTCACTTATAATTATCTGTGAGCGCAATGGCGAATACTTCTGAAATGGTGCACGAGGAACCCCCTCTGATTGCGGGAAATCCGACGTTTGCATCGATAACGAATCAGATCAGTGCGGTCGTCGAAAACCCGCCGCCGAAGTCGTGGCATGCCGCTTTCGCAGCCGCCAGCGCCGGCTTGCTGCTGCTGTTGATCTCCGTGACGTATCTGATTTTCGAAGGAACGGGAATTTGGGGAATTCAGAACCCGGTCGGCTGGGGTCTGGCGATCGTCAACTTCGTGTTCTGGGTCGGTATCGGCCACGCGGGTACGTTGATCTCGGCCATTCTTTTTTTGCTAAGGCAAAAATGGCGCACGTCGATCAACCGGTTCGCCGAGGCCATGACGATTTTTGCCGTCATCTGCGCGTTGCTCTTTCCCGGCATTCACGTCGGGCGAATCTGGGTGACGTACTGGTTCGCGCCGGTTCCCAACCAGATGGGTATGTGGCCGAATTTCCGCAGCCCGCTGCTGTGGGACTTCTTTGCCGTCGGCACTTATTTTACCGTATCGCTGTTGTTTTGGTACGTCGGGCTGATTCCCGATCTGGCTTCTTTGCGCGACCGGGCGAAGACGCGATTCCGTCAGGTCCTGTTCGGCGTCCTTTCTCTCGGCTGGCGCGGCGGTAACAAGCAGTGGAAACATTATGAAATGGCGTACTTGATCCTCGCCGGCCTGTCGACCCCGCTCGTGTTGTCCGTGCACAGTATCGTAAGTACCGACTTTGCGACCAGCATCCTTCCGGGCTGGCACACGACCATCTTTCCGCCGTACTTCGTTGCCGGCGCCATTTTTTCTGGTTTTGCCATGGTGATGACGCTCGCGCTCGTTGCCCGAAAAATTTACAAGATGGAAAACATCATCACGATGTATCATCTGGAGAACATGGCCAAGGTCATGATGGTGACGGGCATGATGGTCGGCTATGCCTACAGTTGCGAGTTTTTCATCGCGTGGTACAGCGGCAATATCTACGAACGTTTTGCTTTCATCAACCGCGCCTTCGGTCCGTACTGGTGGTCATACTTTACGATGATCTTTTGCAACGTCGTGGTGCCGCAGGTGTACTGGGTACGGAAGTGGCGTACGAGCATCCCGATCCTTTTTGTCACGTCCATCCTGGTCAATGTCGGTATGTGGTTCGAACGCTTCGTCATCATCGTGACGTTGGCGCGCGATTACCTGCCGTCGAGCTGGGATTATTATTCGCCCACGTTTTGGGACTGGGCGACGTTCATCGGCTCCTTCGGCCTGTTTTTCACGCTGTTCCTGCTATTTCTGCGGTATGTGCCGATGATCGCGGTGGCAGAAGTCAAAAACGTCCTGCCGCAGGCCAATCCGCACCCTCATAACGGAAAACATTGAGCTGTCGAGGTTAAACACCATGCACGAAACGAAAACATCGAGCGCTCCCGCCATGTCGGTGGTCCTCGGCGCATTTGACGGGCCGGCGGAGCTTTTTGCCGCGGCGGAAAAGATGCGCGACGCGGGGTACAAGGAATTCGACTGCCATTCGCCGTTTCCCATTCACGGAATGGACCACGCCATGGGACTTTCACGCTCGCCGCTGGCCTACATCGTTTTTATTCTGGCGATGTCGGCGGTCGTCGGCATGATTGGTTTTACATACTGGATCAGTGTGATCGAGTACCCACTGATAATTTCCGGTAAGCCGTTTTTCAGCTACGTGGCGTATACGCCGCCGATTTTTGCGGTGGGCGTGCTGACGGGCGCGATCTCGGCCGTTTTGGGAATGATGGCGTTGAATAAACTGCCGCGGTTGAACCACCCCCTGTTCAAGTCGAAGATGTTCGAGCGCGTCACGGATGACGGGTTTTTCGTAAGCGTGCAGTCGAACGATCCGCAGTATGACGAAGAGAAGGTCAAGTCCTTTCTGAAGTCCATCGGCGGAAAAAACGTGGAGGTCCTGAGAGACGAATGAAAAAACTCATGCTACTGGGTGCCGCGCTGGTCGTGATGGCCGGTTGTCAGGGTCGTCCCTCTGAAAAACCTCCCATTCACGTCAATCCGAATATGGATTTGCAGCCGAAGTACAAGGCGCAATCGGAAAGCCAGTTTTTTGTAAATCACGCGACGATGCGTACTCCACCGGCGGGAACCGTGGCGGTGGGGGAACTGCGCGAAGACGTCGTTTATCAGACGGGGCGTGATGAAAGCGGGGAATTGATCAAACGTTCTCCGGTGCCGACGACCCTGGATCTGCTCAAGCGGGGACAGGAAAGGTTCGTGATCTACTGCGCGCCGTGTCACGGTCAAACCGGCAAAGGCAACGGCATCGTTGCGCAGCGGGGTTTTCTGCCGCCGCCGACATTTCACAGCGACCTGATTCGCGGCTATCCGGACGGTCAGATCTACGAAGCCATCGCCAACGGCATCCGTAACATGCCGTCGTATCGGTCACAGATTCCGGTTGCGGACCGCTGGGCGATCGTTGCCTACGTTCGCGCCCTGCAGCGCAGCCAGTTTGCCACCGCCGATGATGTTCCATCCGAAATTCGAAAGGACCTGAAGTAAATCCTTATGAAACTCAATACCGAAACTTTCCAACTCACGGACCCAGGCCGGTTTGGGAACATGGCACTGGTCGTCGGTGGAATCGGATTGGCCGCGAGCGCTGCCGGCTTCAGCGTGGACAAAGAGCAGTTTTTCTTTTCTTATCTCGTTAGTTTTGCCTACTGGGCGTCGCTCGGACTCGGCGCGTTGTTTTTCGTCTTGCTCCATCACCTGGTCGGCGCGACGTGGAGCATTGTGCTGCGTCGGATCACGGAAAACGTGATGGCCACGCTGCCGATCATGGTTGTTTTTTTCATCCCGGTTGTGTTCGGCCTTCATGATTTGTATCACTGGAGCCATGCGGAAGCGGTGAAGGATGATCCCATCCTGCAGGGCAAGGCCGGCTATCTCAATATGCCGTTCTTTATTGTGCGAACCGTGATGTACTTCGGGATCTGGGCCACGCTTGCGTTTTTACTGCATCGCTATTCCCTCCGGCAAGACCGCGGAGAGAATACATCGAAGCAAATGCTGAAAGTCAGCGCGCCGGGCATGATCCTGTTTGCGTTTACCATCACGTATGCCGCATATGACTGGATGATGTCCCTTGAGCCGCATTGGTATTCGACGATTTACGGCGTCTGGTATTTTGCGGGAAGCCTTTTAACTTTTTTGAGTTTCATGGTGGTTTTCGGATTGTATCTGCGTAAAAACGCGGCCCTGGAAAATACGATCAAGGTTGACCACTTCCATGATCTCGGCAAACTGATGTTCGCTTTTACCATCTTCTGGGCTTACATTTCATTTTCACAATATTTCCTGATCTGGTATGCAAATATTCCGGAAGAAACGGTGTATTACCTGAAGCGATGGGAGGGGTCGTGGCAGGTCATCAGCCTTCTGCTTGTTTTCGGCCATCTTATATTGCCGTGGCTGGCGTTGATTCCTCGCGCGACCAAGCGGAACATGAATTCGCTAAAAGCCATCGCGGTATGGCTGCTCATCATGCACTGGTTTGACATGCACTGGGCGATCATGCCCAATCTCCATAAGACCGGATTTTCGCCGTCCTGGATGGACGTTGCCACCATGATGGGTATCGGCGGTATTTTCCTGTGGTATTTCTGGCGGCAGATGACCGCGCGCGCCGTTATCCCGGTCAATGATCCGCAATTGAATGCATCCCTTCAACTTGTGAATTATTAGGACGTCGTATGACCGACAAACGTAGAGAACAGGATAAGATTCATTACTCCTCCCACGGAGCCGTCGAGCATCCACCGACGGATTACGATCACATCGGCGCCGAACACGGCGGCGTCGATTACGAACGGCGGGACGTTAGTACGAAAACGGTTTTTATTTACACGTTTGTCATTCTTTTTTTGCTCATCGGTTTTATTACGATGGTCCATGAATTTTACATTCAGACGACGGAAGCCACGGTTCAGGAACAGGTGCTGACGCAGAGCAACGAGGCGTTGCGGATCCTGCATGAACAGGAAGCAGAAATTTTGAACAACTACAAAATCATCGACTCGACGAAAGGGATTTACCAGATTCCTATCGACCGGGCGATAGACATCCTGGCCGCCGAGGCCGCCGTCGAGGCCGGAAAGCAGTAACGTTTTTTGTGAGTCGAAGCGTTCGATTTTTTTGCTCTTTGGTAATTGGTTCTCTCCTGTCGGAATACGCCGACGGACAGGTGCTTCAGGAAAAGCCGGCGGCTCTTCAGGGTATCGACGTGGTCGAACATCTCGGCGACGACATACCGCTGGGTCTCGGATTTACCGACGAATCGGGTCGGAAGGTTACGCTGCAGGATTATGCGGATGGAACCCGGCCGGTGATACTCGTTCTGGCCTATTATGAATGTCCGATGTTGTGCACGCTCGTGCTTAACGGTATCGCAAAGGCCGTCAAAGAACTGGCGTGGGTCCCCGGAAATGAGTTTCGTCTGCTGACCGTCAGTATCGATCCGTCTGAAACCGTGCAACTGGCGTGGGGCAAAAAGGAACGGTACCTGAAGTTCCTTGACAAACCGGGCGCTGAAAAGGGATGGAATTTTCTCGTTGGCGATTCACTAACGATCGCGGGTCTCGCGGAGTCGATCGGGTTCAAGTATTTTTATGACGACACACGCGACGAGTTTGCACATCCGGCGGTCGTAACGATCCTGACGCCGCAGGGACGAATTTCACGATACCTGTACGGAATCGAATATAAAGAACGCGACGTACGTCTGGCGCTGGTCGAAGCGTCGGATGGAAAAATCGGAACGACGCTTGACCGGTTGATTTTATACTGCTACCATTATGATCCGGCCGCTAAAGGGTACGTTCTTTTTGCACAGAACGTGATGAAGGCGGGAGGTGTCCTGACCTTGGTTCTTCTGGTCCTGTTTGTCGGGTTGTTGTGGCGCCGGGAGAGACGAAAAAGCATGAATGAAGTTTCACCATCATCATAGAGACCGATTATGAATGAGTCTTTCTGGATGCCGGGCGATCATTCGACCATGGCGGGGAATATCGATTCGCTGTTTTATTTTATTCTGGCGTGGTCGGCGTTTTTCCTCTTGGTTGTGACCCTGGGCATCATCGTCTTTTCCCTCAAGTATCGCCGTCGCAAGCAGGAATTTACGCCAACCCTCTCCCACAACAACGCCCTCGAAGCGGCGTGGACAATCTTTCCGACGTTCCTCGTGATCGCGGTGTTCGTCTGGGGGTTCAAAGATTTCATGAAACTGAGCGTGATTCCCGACAACGCGTACGAAATCAAGGCGACCGGACAAAAATGGTTCTGGTCCTTTGAATATGCGGAGGGAGCGACGACGGTCAATGACCTGGTCGTACCGGTCGATCGCCCGATCAAAATTCTTGGCTCCTCCAAAGACGTGCTGCACTGTCTCTACTTACCCGACTTTCGTGTGAAAAAAGACGTCGTGCCCAACCGATACACCGTACAGTGGTTTGAAGCGACAACGCCCGGGGAATACCGTATCTATTGTGCGGAATACTGCGGAACCAAACATTCGGAAATGATCGGGACCGTACGCGTTTTATCGAAAGAAGATTTTGAAGACTGGCTGGCCACGAATGCAGGCGGAGGAGAAGGCCTGACCCTCGAAGAGTACGGCGCTCAACTGTACGTCAGCAAAGCCTGCGTGACGTGCCATTCGATCGACGGCTCGGCGGCCACGGGACCTTCCTGGAAGGGTATCTTCGGTAAAGAGGAAAAACTGTCCGACGGTACTTCCGCTCTGGTTGACGAGAATTATGTCCGCGAATCCATTCTGGAGCCGCAGGCCAAAGTGACGGCCGGATTCCAACCCGTGATGCCGACGTATCAGGGCATTCTGCGGGACCGCGAACTCGATGCACTCATCGCTTACATTAAATCTTTAAAATAAGGGTTGAGTTATGTCAGCCAGTATCGCTGCACCTAATTCACGGCTCCGTCCGGAAGTCAATTTTCTCAACGATCCCAAGGGATTGAAGAGCTGGTTGCTGACGCTCGATCATAAACGGATCGGGCTGATGTATCTTTTTGCCATCATGACCATGTTCTTGCTGGGCGGTGTTTTTGCCATTTTGGTCCGTCTCGAATTATGGACGCCCGCACGGGATTTCTTCGAGCCGGACACGTATAACCAGCTTTTTTCGCTGCACGGCGCGATCATGGTTTTTCTATTCATCATTCCGTCCATTCCCGCGGCGATCGGCAACATCGTGCTGCCGTTACAACTCGGCGCCAAAGACGTTGCTTTTCCGAGACTGAATCTTTTTAGCTGGTACATTTACGTGACCGGCGCGATTTTCGCAATCGCGTCCATGTTGATGGGGGCGGTCGATACGGGATGGACGTTTTACACGCCGTACAGCACGACGACCAACACGTCCGTCATCTCCATGACGCTGGCCGTTTTTATTCTCGGCTTTTCGTCGATCCTCACGGGATTGAACTTCATCGTGACGATTCACAAACTGCGGGCGCCGGGCATGACATGGTTCAAGATGCCGCTGATGGTTTGGGGCCTGTACGCGACGGCGTTGATCCAGGTACTGGCGACGCCCGTTCTGGCCATTACGCTCGTTCTGCTGATTCTTGAACGTGCGGTGGGGTTGGGTATTTTCGATCCGGCGATGGGCGGCGATCCGATTCTCTTCCAACATTTTTTCTGGTTCTATTCCCATCCGGCCGTCTATATCATGATCTTACCGGGCATGGCGATTATTTCCGAACTGGTAGCCGCTTTTTCACATAAACAAATTTTCGGTTACAAGTTCGTCGGTTTTTCAAGTCTGGCCATCGCCCTTGTCGGATTCCTTGTCTGGGGCCACCATATGTTTACCAGCGGACAGTCGGAACTTGCCGCCGCCGTGTTTTCCGCGATCACGTTTCTCGTCGGTATCCCGTCGGGCATCAAGATTTTCAACTGGCTGGCGACGTTGTACAAAGGGTCGATCAGTTTCAAAGCGCCGATGCTGTGGGTGTTTTCGTTTCTGTTTTTGTTTACCATCGGCGGACTGACCGGGATTTTTCTCGGCGCCCTGTCGGTCGATATTCACTTGCACGATACGTACTTCGTCGTTGCACACTTTCACTACGTCATGATGGGCGGTACGGTGATGGCCCTGATCGGAGGCATCCATTACTGGTGGCCCAAGATCTGGGGTCGCATGTACAACGAGGCGTGGGCGCGCGTGGCTTGGGCGCTCGTCTTCATCGGCTTTAACATGACGTTCTTCACGCAGTTTATCATGGGTTCCCGCGGGATGCCGCGCCGGTATTACACGTACCAGGAACAGTTTCATCAACTGCATTCGTTTTCAACGATCGGTACGTGGGTGTTGGCGGCCGGGTTCATCATCATGGCCGTTTATCTTTTTTATGCCGTGGCGAAGGGCAAAGTTGCCGGCAATAATCCGTGGGGCGCGTTGACCCTGGAATGGCAAACGACGTCGCCGCCGCCGCATCATAATTTCGAACGGCAGCCGATCGCCGTTCACGGTCCGTACGACTATGACACCGTCATGGCGGAAATCACCGTCGACGAGACGCCCGAAAAAACCGAAAAACAAACGACCAACAAGTAGTGTAACCAACCGGGATCGATCTCATGGCAGTTGAACACGGGGCTCACCCCAGTTTTCTTCATCACCACTTTACCGACGTCGAGCAGCAAAAAGACTCTGCCAAAATCGGCATGTGGGTTTTCCTGCTGACGGAAGTATTGACGTTCGGGGGGCTCTTTTGCGCCTACGCCGTATACCGCGCCTGGCACCCGGAAATGTTTTTCGAAGCGCACAAAGTATTGAGCGTTCCGATGGGAACGCTGAATACGATCGTTCTGATCACGAGTTCACTCACCATGGCGCTGGCGATTCGATGCCTGCAGATCAACAAGAGTCAACAGGCCGTTATTCATCTCGCGTTGACGTTTGCACTGGCGGGCACGTTCATGGTGGTCAAATATTTCGAGTACACCCATAAGATTCACGTCGGACAATTACCCGGCCGCTTTTACGAGTTCGGCGATATTGCGGCGACCAATCCGCATATCTTCTTCGGTTTGTACTTCGCGATGACCGGGCTGCACGGGTTGCACGTGCTCATCGGGATGTGTCTGATCCTGTGGCTGATCATTCGCGTCAGGAAAGGCCACTTTTCCAGTGCGTACTATACGCCGGTGGAAATGACCGGCCTGTTTTGGCACCTCGTCGATTTGATCTGGATATTTCTCTTTCCACTCTTTTATCTGATAGGATAGTCCATGGAACATCATGAACATGTTTTGCCGATCCGGATTTATCTTGGCGTTGCGGCGACCCTCCTTGTGTTGACGGCGATCACCGTGTGGGTGGCGGGACACGACTACGGAGAGTGGAATCTCATCGTTGCCATGGCCGTTGCCGTGACGAAGGCCACGCTCGTCGTGCTGTTCTTCATGCATCTGCTGTACGACAAAAAGCTGTATGCGCTGATCTTTATCGGATCGATCCTCTTTCTCGGCGTTTTCATCACGATCACGATGTTCGACACGATGCGCCGCGACGATCTGTACGATTACGTCGACAAGCCGATTAATCCGAAGGCGATCATTTATACACAACCCGATTCCGCGGCCGCCGATACGACGCGTTAATCCTTGAAGCTGCTACGGAAGGGCGTCGTTGTCGCTCTGATCAGCACGTCGCTGCTGATCTTTATCGGGGGATTGGTACGAGTTTCAGGGGCCGGTCTGGGATGTCCAGACTGGCCCCATTGTTTTGGCGCCTGGATTCCTCCGACGAGCACGTCCGATCTGCCTGCCGACATCGATCCCGCATTGTTCAATTTCACCCTCGCCTGGATTGAGTATGTCAACCGGATCGCCGGGGTTATCGTCGGATTGATCATCGTCGCCGTGTTGGTGCAGGCGTATCGTGCGGCGCGTCATGATCGGCGCATTCTGGTCCCTTCGGTCCTGTCTGCGCTGCTCGTTGCGTTTCAGGGCTGGTTGGGGAGCGTCGTCGTGTCGAGCCGCCTGGAACACGCGATGATCTCGCTGCACATGGGTCTCGCCCTCGTATTGATCAGTTTGTTGATCTATCTCCTGCACCGCGTCGACCTTCGACTGGAATCGTCCGCCGGCGCGAAGCGTCTGCCGAAATTCGAAAAAGCGATTCTGGCCATCTGGGGACTGAGCTTGATTCAAATCGTCATCGGCACGGAAGTTCGCGGCGAAGTGGAGGGGATCCGGTCGATGTTCCCGTTGTTGTCCGATGTCGACGTGGCGGCCCGGCTCGGCGACACGGTGACGCTGCACAGCGTACTGGGCGTCGCGATGGTGATAGCGTCCTGGTACATTACGGCCAACATTTTCAACGACTTTCCGGGCCTGCGAAGTGCGGCATGGGGGTTGGTCGGACTGGTACTTTTGCAAATGATCCTGGGAATGGCGATGTTTTCCGCGGGCATCAAACCCCTGCTGCAGGTGATTCACCTCTGGGCGGGAAGTCTTTTTCTTGCGCTGTTAACGCACATTTACGTCTCGATAAAGGAAGTACAATGAACGTCAGTAAGCTCATCGGATGGTTTATTATCGTTGGCCTGATTGTAGGAAGTGCGGTGGCCGTCATTCACTGTGCCGATAAATCCAGAGGAGAAATTCCGGTCTACGGTCCGGTGGCGGAATTCGAATTGACGGAACGAAGCGGGCGACTCTTCCAGGCGGCGGCGATGAAGAATAAAATTACGATTTTGAATTTTTTCTTCACGACGTGCCCGGGGCCTTGCCCGCGCATGAACGCCAAAGTTGCAGAATTATACCGAGGTTTTTCTACGTCCGATAAAGTTCAATTTGTTTCCATTACCGTCGATCCGGAACGGGATTCGTTGCAGGCGCTCCGGGAGTATGCGAACACCATGGGTGTCTCGGACAACCGCTGGCTCTTTTTAAGGGGACCCGGCGACGAGATCCATCGGATTTCGGAAAAAATATTCATGCAGGGAGCGGAGTTGCCGTCGATGCACAGCACCAAGTTGATTCTGGTCGATGCAGATCTTCAGATACGCGGGTATTATTCCAGTGAAGATGAAGCGGTTCTGCAGATGCTGAAAACGCACGTCCGGGAGCTTCTCGAGCGGCTGCCGGCATGATGGAATACCTTCCCACACTCAATGCCGCACTCAACACCGTGACGTCGATTTTTCTGATTCGCGGATTTTTAGCCATTCGACGTCGGGACCGTGAAACCCACCGCCGATGGATGCTGACGGCATTGACGGGATCGGCGCTTTTTTTGACGAGTTACTTGATTTACCATGTCAACGTCGGTTCCGTGCCATACCCTCATTACGACTGGACACGGCCCCTGTACTTTGCCATCCTTATTCCCCATGTCATACTGGCGGGCGTTATGACACCCTTCATCCTCACGGGCGTTGTATGGGCGCTTCGGAATCGATTCGATCGCCATCGAAAACTGATGCGCTGGGTGTGGCCGGTCTGGATGTTCGTATCGGTGAGCGGAGTGGTGATCTATCTGATGTTGTACAGGATTTAAACGAGAAGTTTTCGATTATTGGCTACCGCGTGATCCAGAACATCACGATCCGCTTGACGATTCGCGGAACGCCTGCAAAGTACGTGTCGATGTCCTGCAACGTGGAGGCGTCCGGCCTTCCCTCATGATCCGCCATAATGCCGGGACAACCCGTGTCGACGTATAGTTTTCCCTCGATGCGGTACCACGGATATTCGCGGCACCCGCGCGGCCGAGTGTCGTAGATCGAACAGGAGCGATCGGACAAAAACGCGCAGGCGTGTTCACGTGATTTCAGCACGGTCGATGCGCCGTGGCGTTGCACACGGTCGGGTCCGAGGATTTGAATTTCATCGGGTAATACGACGACGGAATTTCCCATGGTCGCACAGCACAGCCCGCATTCCCCGCCTTTGCACACCAGCCGTACCGGACCGCGAACCGGGCGCAACCGGAGCAGCCCATGCCGTCGGGCATGGCGAACCGACCGGATCAGGTCAATCCACATGGTTTCGCCTCATGAACCCCAGACCGATAATGGCACCGGAGGCAATCAGGCTGACCGCGGGAGCCAGAAAAACGAGCGTATCATCGTCGAGCAGCTTGCCGTACGTCGCCGCGTACCATGCCCCGAAGAATCCTCCCGCGATCGCCATGGCCGTCCACGGCGCGAGCGATTTTTTCCGTTCCGGCGACGCGTAAAGTGCGATCGCAATGGCGGGAAAGAGGCCGAGCTGCGCACCGTAAATGGAAAACACAAAGTCGGCGATCGAAAAACCCGCCGCAAAAAGAAGGTACACGATCAATGTCGACAACATCGCGCATCCGGTCAGGATGATGCGTGAGGCCATCAGTTCGACGCTCGATTCGCCACGTTCGCTCCAGGACGCGGCGATCTTTCGTCGCAGGACGTCCGAATACAACGTGTGCGACACGGCAATCAACTGTGTCGATGCCGTTGACAACATGGCGCTGTACAATCCGACGACGACGATGAACACGATCACGCTCGATCCCCATGACGGATCCTGACCCATCGTATGGATCAGTGCCGCCAGCAGATTGGCGTCGTCAAACGGAACCGCCATCAGGGTAAAACAGGCGATGATGACCAGCCAGCCCCAGCTGGCGGCCGATGCCATCACACTGGAAGCCAGACCGCGCAGCATCGCCTCCGGCTGTGCAGCGGCCGCGATCCTCTGCCACACGCCCATGTCCGACAGATACGCCGGGACGTTGATGATAAAAATTCCGATCAAAAAGGGTGCAAGATTTTCCCGCGATGAGAATTTCAAAATATCGGGAGGAATTCGCCCGGTCGCCTCCGTCCACCCGCCAACGCCCATTCCATAGCCGATCAGATAAACCGATAACGCCGCGAGGCAAATCCAGATGGCGCCCATCTGGATCCGATCGGTGACGATCACGGCACGAAATCCGCCGAACAACGTGTACGCGAGCCCGACAAGGGCAAGCAGCACGACGGTCAATCCCATCGACGTATTCGGCAGCAGGCTGGACAAAAATTTTGCACCGACCGTGAGTTCGACCGCAAAGGCGCCAAGATAGCCGAGGCTCGTACACACCGCACCGACGGTGTATACGGTCGGGGAACCGTACTCCCGGCCGAGAAACTCATGGAGCGTCGGCCGATGATCATACTGGTTCATCCGCAGCCAGATGCGCGGCGCCACGATCCGAACGACGATGAGCCCGGCCGACGTCGTGACCACGGTCCAGAACAACCATACACCCATGGAAGGTACCAGTTCAAAAAAAGCGAGGACGACGGTCGCGAGCGAGATGGTCGTGGCAACGGTCGATGCCGAAAATTCCGCCGCGTTCCGTACGGAGGCCTGATGTCCCGGCTGGATCGGCAGCCAGTCCGCGAGTTTCCGGCTTCGGCGGCCGGTAACCAGGCCCACGACGAGATAGAGCAAAAACGCTGCGGCCAGTGCCAGGACGATCGGCAAAGTCATCGGCGCCGGATCCGCAGTTCGACGTTGACCCGCCGTTTCAGCGGTTCGGGAACGTTCGGAAAATGTCCGTGTGCAATTTCCGTCAGGACGGGAAGTTCGGGTCCCGGATACACTTCCACTTCGTATCCTTTTTCAACCAGTACACCGAATACGGCAATCTCCTCCATCAGGTATCGCGTCGACAGGGCAATGGCGCGTTCCCGATCGACGACGGGAACTTTTTTATTACGTACCTGCCGGTTGATGAACTCCACCGAGGTCCGGTCGATCGAGGCACGGAATTCGTAATTGGAGATGAACAATTCGTCCAGCACGCGTTTGGTTTTGGAGAACTCCGTCGTTTCGAGATACGACATCCATCGGGTCAGGCGAAATTTGGACGACGGCAGCCGTTCAAAAATAGGATACGATTCCGCGATAAATGCGTCGCCCGCCCGAATCGCCTCCAGTCCGGCCGAATCGCCCTCGCGTGTACCGAACATCTGTTCGTTGTATCGGTGAAGGTAGTCGCCGACGACGACGAGGCATTCGTCAAAATGGTCGTTGATCCAGTGGAGCAGTCTCTGCAGCGTATCGCCGCGAAAGAGCGGATTGCCCAGGCTGATGCCCAGATAACATCGACGGCGGGAAAACAGGTCGCGGTGCGTCATGGGCGGAGTAATTTCCGCGATTTTGCACGATATCTTCACGCGAGGGAGTCGTCCCAGATCGATTCGATCAGGTTCAATTTCTTGATCGTTTCACCGTAAGCAAAACTGGTTCCGTAGTACAACACGTTTTCCCGCGCGTCGACTTCGTAGTTGTCGGCAAAGGCCACGACCTGGCCGCCGCGCAATTTGTAGAACCAGATGTTGTTCATCGTCACGCCCTCACATAAAAACAGCGATTCCGTCGCCGGGTGACGTACTCCGCTCCGGACCGTGATCTTATTCATGGCGTCGGCAAACTGAGCGAGGCGCGGGTCGGAACGACGGCTGCGGCGTTCGATCGCCTGCTTGAGATGCAGGCTGAATTCGGCGGCCACGTCTTTTTTGGTAGACGACGTTACGAGCAGGCGGAAATTCTCAAACTGGCTTTCCCACAGGAAGCCGTAGACAAAGAGGTCGAAATTTTCCGGGTTGGTCCACGAACGGGCGTCGCGGATCGCTCCGATCACGTGCGTAATCCGTGTCTTGTTTTTTTCCTCCCACTTGGCCAGTTCCACGGGCGACACGCGTGGGATGTACCCCTGAAGGTTCTCCAGCATGTCGACGGCCAGATCGAAATAAAACGGCGGCGTACTGTTGAGCAGCGAATTGACGTGCGCTTTCAAAACGCCCTGATGATCGAGCACGGCAGGGGCCGGTGTGGTCAGGAAATTTTCCAGAGCGATGTCGATTTTGAGGGCGCGGATTTTATCGCCGATTTCCGTCGGATCGGTTTTTTCCAGGATCGGCCAGATGGGATTGAGTTTTTCCAGAACATCATGAAGCAAGGGATCGATCTCGCCGAGTAATCGGCACGCCGCGCGCATATCGTCCGGACTCCCGGTACCCGATTCCATGACCTGCAGGGCGACGAGACACTTACACAATGGGGCAAATTCGACACGTTCGAACGCCTGAATGACTTTCAGCGCTTTTCCGGGTTGGAGAATGGCGGAACCGGCTTCGATCATTCGGTAGGATGAACCGCCAAGTCCGAGGGTCAGGGCCACTTCATCCGACGATAAGACGAGCGCATTTCGCATTTTTTGCAGAACGATACCCAGGACCTGAGCCAGCGGATTTTTATAAGGCCGTGTCGATTCAAGGTTCGGCTTGACGTTTTTCTTCATGATTTCCAAATCTTATAGACGCCAATGAAAACTTAGACATCATTGTCAAAAAAGTCAATTCTACCGACACGGGAAAGTCAGTCGTATTTGACTGTTTTCCCGAGAATTATGTGTTTGGGATGAGTGTTTTATTTCCAACTGCGAGGAAACGTCGCCACACGATGCAATTCCCCCTCGTCCGTTGATGCCAGAAAAGACGTATGGCGATAACTGCGTGTGACCAGATCGCGGTTGGCGGATTCCGAGTACGGCCGCAGCTTTTCGTTTACGTTACCCGAAGACGAATCGATGTCGATCCAGGCGACAAGGTTTCGTGCGGAGTGGAGAGACAGGATTCTTTGCACAGAATTGTTTCGAGTCGTCCAGTACACCGTGCGGGCAGCGACGTCGTACACGATCGACCACTGCGTCGACATCGGCTGTTTGACGTCGTTGAGTACGCGGAATCCGTATTCGATGGCCGGTTGTTTCCCGGCGTAGTCGCGGACGCGAGCGGCGGCCGTACAGAAGCGGTCCAGTGAACCCGCACCGGCCCGCAATTCCTGAGAGCCGCCGAATCCACGGTGCCGCCGTAAATAGGCCGTCGACGCAGCGTAGGTATGATTGGTAAGAACCGGCGCGATCATCGTTTCACCGGTCGAGATCACCGTGTTGCCGTCGAGAAACTCGATGGCTGCCGTTCGGCCGGCGGCGTCGACCGCAAGATAATGCAATCGGGCATGGGATTGGATTCGAACCGAGTCCAGCCGCCGAAGGAGTTCGGGTACATCGCGGCAAAGGTCGAGATGATACTGGATCCACTGCAGACAGTTCAACGCCGGACGCGGATCGTGTGCCGGCGGGTACACCGTTTCGTCCAGCCACATCAGCTCGATCACGAGGCCCGCTTCATTCATCCCGCCGCTCGGAAAACCGAACCCGTACTGGTTGAACGTCACGCTCCGGAAAATGGCCGTCCATCGCAGCGAACGTACGCCGGGATCGGCCATCGCCGTCTTCGTCATGCCGGACGGATTGATCATGGCGTGGCCGTAGGAAATTTCCCAGTCGTAATTTTTACCGACCAGGACGTTTCCCTCGTGGTGCAGACAAAACGTCGTACAGGCGCCGAGGACATCATGGTATAAGGCAAGAAAGACGACGGCTCGAACCATTTTTTATTTTTTCTTTTTTGTACCGGAACGTTTTTTATACCGCCAGCATCCTTCGACATGGTCGTCGACCATCCCGGTCGCCTGCATGTGCGCGTAGATGATTGTCGAGCCGACGAACTTGAACCCGCGGCGTTTCAGGTCGACCGACAATGCGTCGGATTCCGGTGACGTCGGACGAATCGTTTTTCGCGTCACCCGGGGACGGCGAAGGGTGCGGTTGCCCGTGAACTGCCAGATATATCGATCAAACGTGCCGAACTCCTTCTGGGTTTCGAGAAAACATCGGGCATTTTGAACGGCGGCTTCGATTTTTTGACGGTTTCGGATGATTCCTGCATCGTGCATCAGCCGTTCCACGTCCCGGTCCGTCATCCGGGCGACCTGAGACGGTTCGAAATTCAAAAAAGCAGCACGAAAATTTTCCCTTTTTCTCAAAATCGTGATCCAGCTCAGCCCCGCTTGAAAACCTTCCAGGATCAACATCTCGAAGATCTTCCGGTCGTCGTGAACGGGTACTCCCCATTCCTCGTCATGATAACGGATATAGAGCGGGTCTTCTCCACACCACCAGCATCGCTTCTTTTCACGCATGTCGTTGTCCGGTTTGTAAAATTTTTTTCGGGGAAGTATCCGTCACCGTAAAATAGCGATCAAGACCCGATTCAGGTTGTTTGTAAGCTAATTTATGTCTTGCATTTAGAAAGCTATTTATCTAAACTCAACAAAATCCATTTGTTGAATTCGCTCGCAGGTCCAACGCAGGAGGATTGTTCTCATGGTGAAATCTGGATTGATCGGATGCCTGTTCATCCTGCTTCTGAACCTCTCGTCCGTTCACGCGCAGATTGACAGTGTCGTGACGGACACTGTGATTGCACCTCGTTTTGTCCTGGACTCGACCCAAACGTTGAGTGAAAAACTTTCAGGCTATTTTACCCAGTTTCTCGGCGGCGACAGTTCCAATGCGGGACTGTGTTATGACATTGCGCAAGAATATATCGCCCTCGGCCGCCACGAATACGCGCTGACCTACCTGACCAAATCGATTACACTCGACCCGACCAACATGGACGTGGTGTACGCGAGAGCGGAGACGAATTCCAAACTTGGCCGGCGGAAGTCGGCGTACCAGGATTACCTGACCGTGTTGCGCGACTTCAAAGGCGAGGCCTACGTCGAACGTATTTCCCAGCAATTTGCGAGCCCGTATAAAATTACCCAGTTGACCAACAACGCGTTCAACGATGTCATGCCCGCGTTTTCACCGGACGGATCCCGGATCGTATTTCAGTCCGACCGGAATGGAAACTGGGACATCTACGTCATGGAACTGGCCCGAGGCGAAGCGGGGATCACCCGACTGACCGACGCCGCCGAAGACGATGAAAACGCATCGTACTCACCGGACGGACGATACATTGTCTTCACGTCGACGCGTGACGACCGGACGAACAAGAAATACAAGCCGCGTGAAATCTACGTCATGAGCGCCAACGGCAAAAGCCAGCGTCGCGTGACGACGTCGTACGGCGCGGACAACTGGAGCCCGAGTTTCATCGATACGACGACGATTATTTTTGCCAGCGACCGGCGTGATTTTTCGCCTTCACCGTTCTGGGAAAAACCTTCCGGCATATACACGATCGAAAAAACCGGTGAATTTCTCTACCAGATGTTCAGCCAGGATACACTGATCCGGACGGATCCCTTCGTCGAAGCAAGCGGTTCTCTGATGGTTTACTCCGGTGCCGATGACAACGGTGCGTATAACGTGTTCATCGGTAAGGGCGACGGCAAAGGCGACATGCGGGACCTGACGAAGAATAAAAAGGTCAACATCCAGCCGCATCTGTCATCCAACCGGAACTTCGTCACCTTTGCGTCCAATAAGGACGGCAACTACGAGGTCTACAAGGTCCAAACCGACGGAACAGAACCGACCCGCATCACGTACGACGACGGGGACGATCTCTTTCCCAAGCTGTCGTCGGACGGTTCGCGTATCGTTTTCTGCTCCAACCGATCTGGGAATTATCAGCTGTATCTTGCCTCTACGGATACGGCCGTCAAGGCCAGTCTCGCCGACGTCATCTCGATCCTCGAGAAAAAGGTCGCTTCCGCCAAAGACTGACCCTATTCGACGTCGATGGTCGCGCTCACCCGTGTCCATTCCCCTAACGATGCCGTCAGTCGGTCTCCTCGACTCAGCGGACCGACGCCATGCGGTGTTCCCGTGTAAATCACGTCTCCACGTTCCAGTGTCATGAACTCCGAGATGAACTCGATCAGTCGGTCGATTGAAAAAATCATCTCGGAAGGGCACCCGGTTTGACGCACGGTACCGTTGACCGTTAATGAAAGCGGTTCATTTTCCGGCGACGGTATTTTTTCTTTTATAACGATGTCCGAGATCAACGCCGATCCGTCGAATCCTTTGGCGAGCGCCCACGGCTTGCCCGATTTTTTGGCTTCCGCCTGCAGATCTCGTAACGTAAAATCCACGCCGACGCCGTAACCGAGAATGTGCCCGCGGGCATCTGCGTGTGAAATGCGTTTACCGGATTTTCCGATCGCGACGATCCATTCGACTTCGTGATGCATCTCCGAGGACGCGGATGGGCGGACGATCGTCGCGCCGTCGTGGGCGATCGCGGACGGCGGTTTGAGAAAAATCACCGGTTTCGCCGGCAAGACCGTGTTGCCGGGATTCATCTCGGCCACGTGTTCGGGATAATTTTGCCCGACGCAGATGATTTTCGAAACGGTCAGACGTTCACCGGAGTCGGTCAGACGGATAAAGCTCATACTGAATTGGATGCCGTGCTGAACTCGTTCCACCGACTTCTGAAATCGTATCGACATACACCGATACGGCGAGCCTTCTCAGGAAGTCGGCGGATCATGCGGTCATTCATATCACGATAAACCGCTACGGATTCAGCTTTTTAAAACTTTTCAGAATTTTTAATGCCGCTTTTGTATTGATGTCGTTTCGTGCCTCATCGTGCCACCACATGACGTAGGCTGCAAGATTGGTATCACCGTCCGGATCGATCAGTCCGAGGACGAGAAACAACAGATCGCGTCCGTCCTGTTGTCCGTAGCCGACCATTTGATAGCCTTCGAATCCCTGCAGTTCCACGGGTTCGTTGAGCGTCAGTTCCACGCCCGTTGCATTCAGCGACTCCAGCGCCCGGTTGGCGACGTCTTCGGATGTCAACGTTTCGTCTTTGAACGGTGAGATGTGCAGCGTGATGTCTTCACCCGACGCGGTGAAACGGTCGTCGGTGTTTTCGGTGATGGAAAAACTATTGGGCACACTGAAACCGAGATTGTAATCCGCCCACTCCATGGGCTTCATACGTTGGGCCTGGGCATTCAACCCCAGAAACAAAAAAAGGAACGCCAGAGACGCTTTCATTTTCCTCTCCTAAAGGTTAACGCTAATGCGCTGACCCAATGTACCGACAAGGCGGAAGTGAATGCAAGATGAAAGAAATTGACGCCAAATCGACGAACTCTCTATCACATACCAAAAAGGTTTGTGCTTGATACCGTTACGTGCGGTGGATTGGCTGAGATATGTTCGACATAGCAACGCGAAATAAAGAATAGGCTTGATGGACAAGGCGCGATTTTCTAAACTCGGCTTGTCCATTCACCTGCCATTCTTCCGTTTCAAGGAGTACCTATGCCACGCTGGATCATTGGTCTGCTTCTGTTGACTCCTCACCTGTCGGCACAAAAAACCGCCTCCATTTTTCCCGACTCCATCCATCTCAAAGCCATGGAGTGGCGCAACATCGGACCGTTCCGCGGCGGACGCTCGATCGCCGTTGCCGGACATACGCGCGAACCCTTGACGTACTATTTTGGCGCCACTGGCGGCGGAGTGTGGAAGACCGTTGATGGCGGCATCACGTGGCTCAATGTGAGCGACGGATTTTTGACATCGTCATCGGTCGGTGCATTGGAAGTCGCGCCGTCGGATCCGAATGTCGTATACGCCGGAACCGGTGAGTCGTGTATTCGCGGGAACATATCGCCCGGCGACGGCCTGTACCGTTCGGTCGACGCGGGCAAGACGTGGTCGTTCATCGGTCTACGAGAAACCCGGTTTATCAGCCGGATCGCGGTCGATCCGAACGATGCCAACGTTGTTTACGTGGCGGCGCTCGGTCAAGTTTTTGGACGCAACAAGGAACGCGGTGTTTACAGATCGACCGACGGCGGCCGCACGTGGAGCAACGTGTTGTACGTGAACGATCAAACGGGCGCCGTGGATATCGCGATCGATCCTCACAATCCGCGCGTCCTTTACGCCGCCATGTGGGAAGCCTATCGCAACCCCTGGAGCATGTCGAGCGGCGGACCGGGCAGCGGGCTGTACAAATCGACCGACGGCGGATCGACGTGGATCAACCTGAGCCAGCGGCCCGGCATGCCGAAGGGCGTGATCGGCAAAATCGGTGTCAGCGCTTCTCCGGTCCAAGCGAATCGCGTCTATGCGATCGTAGAGGCGGAACACGGCGGCGTTTTCCGTTCCGACGACGCGGGCGAAACGTGGCAGCGCGTCAATGACGATCGCAAACTGCGGCAACGCGCCTGGTATTACTCTCACATTTATGCCGATCCGAAAAATCCCGACGCCGTCTATGCGCTCAACGTGCAGTGGTTTAAATCCGTGGACGGTGGGAAAACGTTTACGCCGCTGCCGACGCAGCACGGCGACCACCATGATCTCTGGATCGATCCGGAAAATCCGGACCGTTTGATTCTCGCCGATGACGGCGGCGCCGTCGTATCGATGAACGGCGGCCAAAGTCTGACGGACCAGGATCTGTCCACGTCGCAATTTTATCACGTCATTCTGGACAATGCATTTCCGTACAACGTCTACGGCGCCCAGCAGGACAACAGCACGATCAAAATTCCGAGCCGGACGACGTCGGCGGGAATCGAAGCGGGAGACTGGCATCCCGTCGCCGGCGGTGAAAGCGGGTACATCGCCGTTCATCCGTTGAAGCCGGGTGTGACGTACGGCGGAAGCTACATGGGTTATCTCACGCGTCATGACGAGCGCACGAAACAGGAGCGCATCATCATGGTGTGGCCGGACAATACCATCGGCCGCGGCGCCATCGATGCAAAATACCGGTTTCAATGGACGTATCCGATCGCGCTGTCTCCACACGATCCGAATATTCTGTATGTCACCTCGCAATACGTTCACCGCAGTACGGACGAAGGGCAAACGTGGCTTACGATCAGTCCGGACCTGACGCGAAACGACACGACGAAACAAAAGGCCAGCGGCGGTCCGATTACGAAAGACAACACCGGCGTAGAATTTTACAACACGATTTTTTCGTTCACCGAATCGCCGGTAACGAAAGGGATACTCTGGGCCGGCTCGGATGACGGTCTCATTCACGTGAGCCGGGACGACGGCAAGACGTGGCAAAACGTCACGCCGAAGGACATGCCGGAGTGGAGCCTCATCAGCATGATCGAGGCGTCGCCCTGGGACGCCGCGACCGTTTACGTGGCGTCCAATCGATACAAACTGAACGATTTTACTCCGTTTTTATGGAAGTCGACGGACTACGGGAAATCCTGGAAACGAATCACTGCGGGAATTCCGAACGGCCATTTTACGCGCGTCATCCGGGAGGATCCGAACCGTAAAGGGCTGCTGTACGCCGGAACGGAGCGTGGTATTTATGTCTCATTCAATGACGGCGACATCTGGCGGCCCTTGCAGTTGAATTTACCGCAGACTCC
The DNA here is from genome assembly GCA_964478735.1 of uncultured Bacteroidota bacterium. Taxonomy (GTDB): domain Bacteria; phylum CLD3; class CLD3; order SB21; family SB21; genus CAYZJB01. Next base: position 53,767 of record CAYZJB010000016.1, read on the forward strand.
GATCCACGATCTGGCCGTTCATAAGCGTGACCGAGACCTGGTGGCCGCGACGCACGGGCGAGGATTCTGGATCCTCGACGATCTGACGCCGCTGCATCAGATGTCGGACGCGGTTACGCGCTCATCCGTTCATCTCTATGCGCCTCGTTCGGCGTATCGCACAGAGGGCTTTCAATACGTGAAAGCCGGGCTGCCGCTCGGAACCAATCCTCCGAATGGCGTTCTCGTACATTATCAACTCAACAAGCGTCCGGCCGGCGAACTGTCACTCGAATTTCTCGACGACGCGGGACATTCGATCGCCCGATTTTCCAGCATCAAGGACACGAAGGGGAAAAACCTCAAACCGTCCGAGGAATTTTACGACCAGCCCAAGGAAAAACGGATGGACGTCGTGCCGGCCGATTCCGGGCTCAACCGCTTCGTCTGGGATATGCGATATAAAAATGCCGAAGATGTTCCCGACGCCATCCTCTGGTGGGGTGATACTCGCGGTCCGCGCGTTGCTCCGGGGCGATACTCCGTGAAACTCAGCGTGGAGGGACAGACGTTTACGCAATCGTTCGAAATTCTAAAAGACCCGCGCATCGAAACGACGCGGGATGAGTTTGTCCGACAGAGCGAGTTGCTGGCAAAAATTCACACGCAACTGGACTCGGTTCACAAGTGCGTCATCAGAATCCGGCGAGTGCAAAAACAACTCCAGGACTTTTTGAGTAACGTCAAAGACACGACCCTCGTCCGTATCTTGAAAGAGTTCTCGAAACCGCTTACGGACTCCCTCACGGCAATCGAAAACGCTTTGATCCAACCCAAAATCAAAAGCAGCCAGGACATTCTGAATTTTCCTTTGCAGTTGAATAACCGGCTGGCCACACTGGCGGCTATCGTCGGGGCGTCCGATCATGCGCCGACGCAGTCGCAGCTCGATCTGTACGTCGAACTCGAGCGTCTGGCCGAAGATCGGTATCGGCAGCTCGACGCATTACTCACATCGCGGCTGCCGGCATTCAACGATCAGGTGCGCGAAAAAAACATTCCGGTTCTGTCGATAGACTGACGTCAACCCACCGAATCGAAAACCGAACGAGGATAACATGAAAGACCGTCACGGACCCGTCAAACTGAAAAAAGCCGAACGCCCGCTTGTCATGGCCATCGATATCGGCACGTCATCGACGCGCGCCCTTATCTACGACGCTCACGGACGTCCCGTCAAAAAACTCATGGCCCAGGTTGGATACACGATGGAGACGACGGCCGACGGCGGCGTATTCGCCGATCCGAAATTCATCGTCGACAGCACGATCCAGTGCATCGACCGATTGATGGCCGATCTCGGCCAACACGCGGACGACGTTAAAGCGGTCGGCTTCGACACCTTCTGGCACAACATGATGGGCATGGATGCGCAGGGCCGGCCGACGACGCCCCTGCTCAACTGGGCGGACACGCGGCCGCGGTCGGTGATGGACGCACTTCGAAAAAAAATCGACGCGAAGCATTTTCACGAGTGGACCGGTTGCGTTTTGCACCCGAGCTATCTGCCGGCCAAACTGCTCTGGGTTCAGAAAAAAAATCCCGCCGTGATGAAAAAAACGGCGACCTGGCTGTCGATCGGAGAGTATCTGTACTACGTGCTGTTCGGAGAAACCGTTTGCGGCATTTCCATGGCCTCGGGCACCGGTTTGTTCAATCCGAATAGCTGCGATTGGGAACCGCGGGTTTTCAATGTCCTGCCGATCACGCCGAAAAAACTCGGACGCCTCGACGACGCACCGCTGCACGGGTTAAAAAAGGAATTCGCCAAACGCTGGCCCGCGCTTGCCGATGTCCCGTGGCTTCCGGCGGTTGGCGACGGCGCCAGTTCCAACGTTGGGAGCGGCTGCGTGGCCAAAGATCGCCTGTGCATGGTGATGGGTACGTCGGGAGCCATGCGGATCTGCTGGGAAGGCGAGCGCACGGCGATTCCCGACGGGCTCTGGGTCTATCGTGTCGATAAGCGGCGATTCCTCATGGGCGGCGCACTGTCCGACGGCGGGAATCTTCGAAAATGGCTGTTGAGCCATCTCGGTCTCGAAGGTGGAAAAAAAGCGGTCGATCAGGCGCTGGAAACCACAATGCCCGATTGTCAGGGGCTTACCGTCCTGCCGTTCTGGGCCGGAGAACGCAGTACGGGCTGGCATGAACATGCCCGGGGACTGATCAGCGGATTCAACCTCAACGTTACGCGAGATGAGATTGTCCGTTCGTCGCTTGAAGCGGTCTGTTACCGGTATGCCGCGATTTATGATATTTTCAAAAAACAAAAAATGCCGGTCCGTACGATTATTGCGTCCGGCGGCGGTTTTGTCGATTCGGCCGTTTTGACGCAAGTCATGGCGGACGTTCTCGGGGCGCCCGTCACGCAGTCCGGTGAGGCGGAGGGTTCGGCGCGCGGCGCGGCCGTCCTTGCGCTGGAAACGATCGGCGTCATCAAAGACGCCTCGAAAGCCCCCGTTCCACTCGGACAAACGTTCAAGCCGAACCCGAAACACACCGCGATCTATCAACGCGCCCGCGCTCGCCAGCAGCGTCTGTACGATCTCGTCGCAAAACACTGGTGGGGCGAAAAATGACAGATGGGGAGTATACCTTTTATCCGTTGACTCCTGTACGATGGAAAGACGTCGAGTCGCTTTTCGGACCGCGCGGCGCCTGTGCCGGCTGCTGGTGCATGGCGTGGCGATTGAAGCGTTCCGTATATGAATCGCAGAAAGGCACCAAAAACAAAAACGCATTCCGAAAAATTGTCGGAACAAAAAAGAAGCCGGGGATCCTTGCGTATCATAAAGGAATGCCCGTCGGGTGGTGTTCCGTCGGTCCTCGCGGCGAGTTTCCGGTGCTGGGCCGTTCGCGCGTTCTTAAACCGGTCGATGATCGGCCGGTCTGGTCCGTCGTTTGTTTTTTCATCCATCGTGATTATCGCCGTGCCGGGTTAAGCGTTCTGCTGCTGAAAGCGGTCGTCGATCACGTACGGAAAGCCGGCGGGAAAATGGTCGAAGGATATCCCATCGATTCGGCCGGTGACTATCCGGACACCTTTGCCTGGACCGGACTGGCGTCGGCGTTTCGAAAAGCGGGGTTCAAGGAAGTCGCACGCCGGTCCCCTACACGGCCGATCATGCGTTTTGAAATCCGGTAGCCGCTTGCTATTTCCGAGAAAATCTGTAAGATTGGGCATGTGAGAGACACTCTTTGAGAGACACTCTATAGTATATTAATAACTACTATGGAGGTACTGCCATGAAAAAGCTCGTATCCTTCCTTGTCGTCCGATTAAAAGTCAATGTTAGTTGAAATTTGTTTTTCAAAAGAGGTTCCATGT
>CAYZJB010000017.1:0-5681 GCA_964478735.1 uncultured Bacteroidota bacterium
CTAATTGACCTGGGCGACTATATCGAAGCCGAAAAGTCCCATATGGCTGCTCTAGAAATACGACAGTTACTTTTTAATACAAACCATCCTGACATTGCCCAATCCTATAATAACCTGGGCAACGTGTTTGCGCGCAAACGGGATTTTGCTCAGGCCATCCGCTATCAGGAAAAATCATTACAAATTCGATTGCTCGTCAATCCAAACGACCCTTTTCTCGGTACGAATTATTACAATCTCGCGATGAATTTCAGGAAGTCGGACAGTTTGGACCGTGCACTCGGCTACTTTCAACTGGCTTACAATACATATACAAACCGGGCTGAATATCACAAGCCGGAGATCGCACGACTTCAAGATGAAGTAGGCATTCTTTACACGGTTATGGGACGATATTTGCAGGCGGATTCGATCCTACGGGAAGCAATTGAGGGATGGAAGTTCATCGATGATGGGAATAACTATCGGGTTGGGTTTCCGCACCACGATCTGGCCGAAGTTTATCTCCGGTTGGGTCGAGTGAAGGATGCACGGCGCCATGCCGAACTCGCGTTGAACGTATTTACCAAGAGACTTGGGGAGAAACGGCCTGAAACGGGTATGGCATGGGTCAAACTTGGTGACGTCTATGCCGCAACGGGAAAATCCGATTCGGCTTTATTTGCATATCAGCAGGCCATCGTTGCGCTTTGTCCGCTGTTTGAATCTGCCTCTCTTCTCGACAATCCTGACCTTCAGGTGATTTCCGAGCCCATTGTGCTGTTGGATGCGCTCAGGAAAAAAGCAGAGCTTCTATCTCATGCCGGGACCGACTCGCTTTTAGCTGCATTCAATACTTATCACGTGACCGTCCAACTCTTGGACAAAATCAGAGGGTTTCTCCAGAGCGATCTTTCCAAATTCAGCCTGGCGGACACTGCCTATGTCGTTTTTGAAAACGGAATTGAAATGGCGGCATCAAATAAGCGCCCGGAGATTGTGCTCAATTTTATGGAGCGAAGCCGTGCCCAGATTCTTTGGGAAAATTCGCAAAAATCGGCGTGGTTTAATTCGGCCCCAAAAGACGTTTTGGAAAAAGAACGTGACCTGATGAGCGAAATCAATTATCGTCGGCTGCGCGTCCTCAAGGAATTTGAAAAAAAACAGTCCTCCCAAACGAGGATCAAAAAGCTCAAGGACGAGTTATTCGAAGCTGAAGAAAATTACAACATGTTCGTCATGGATATCGAAAGTCGATATCCGCGATTCGCCGCTATTCGGTTTCGTACTGAATATCCTGCGATCGGAAATATTCGGAGCACATTATTGAATGACCGGACTTCGGTTATTCAATACTTTTGGGGACAGCGAAATGTGTGGAGGGTTTTTCTGACTCCCGATACGATCGAAGTACGGTCTCTTGGACGTCCGGATGGAATCTACAACATGACCTTTCAACTATTGAATTCATTGAAAACTAAAAATGACTCTGTTTTTGTTAAGATCGCAAGACAGGCATGTCACATTCTTTTGCCGAATCCCAAAGAACTGAAACCTGAGTTGATCATCATCCCGGACGGAACCCTTTTTAATATACCTTTTGAATCACTTCTGTATGATTCCGTCGAATCGAATACCCCTTATGGAAGATGGCCGCTTTTAGTTCGCCGTTGCTCGATACGCTATGGTCCCTCCCTTACTCTAATGATCCTTGAGCAGAAGCATCATAACTCCCAGATTCCTGCCGCATTTGCCCCCGGAACGTTCCGCTAAACCTGGAAAATGTGGAAAAATTCAGCTTCTTGCATCTTGTATGTAGATAGGCAATGAAGCCCATCGAAAAGACCCAGGAGTATGGAGATGAAAACCGCGCATGTATTTTTGCTGACACTCATTCTGGTCATCAGTGCGATGACCTTTTCATGTGGAAGCAATGAGAGCGTTTTGTCGAGCGAGGAATCAGAAACGACACTTCATGATGACGAAACGCCAGTGAGATACGATAATGAGGGAAACGAATCTGGCGGAAAATAACTAACTTTGTCGTCGAATCCGTTGATAGATTAGCGACGCCATGCTAGTTAAGGATAATAAAATCAACACGATTGCTACGACATATTTAGGTGGGAATCGTGACAACTTGACTGCCTTGGCGCCGCCTATCGGCACCCAGCCCGCCCAGTAATAGGGATGGGCGTAGACGGGATTATCCCCGTCCAGCATATTGAGTTTGGCCTGACGTAAGGCTTCATGCGGGGGCAATTCGGAGTCGATCCCGCGGTAAAAGTCGGTCATGAGTTGAGCCGTTGACCTGTCATCCACGGCCCAGAGGCTCATGACGACCTGGGGACAGCCGGCGATCATGAAAGCCCGGGCAAGGCTCATGACGCCCTCCCCTCTTGCCCACTGGCCAAGGCCGGTTTCGCAGGCGCTCAGAACGACCAGGTCCGCCTTGAGCGACAACCCGTAAATTTCCGACGCATACAGGTACGGATCGGAAGACCGGGGCGAAAAAACCAATCGGGAGAGCATCGGGTCGCGGTCGTGGACCTCCGCGTGCGTTGCCAGGTGCAACAGGACCGCGTCGGGAGCGGCTTTGAGAAAGTTTTCTTTTGTTGCCTCGTCCCCGATGTAACGGTCCATTGGAACAATCGTCGCGATGGAGTCGACTTCCACCAACGACCACGGCAGCGGCCGCCAGAGGGTCGAATCGCCGCTCTGGAAGGCGAGCAATAAACCGATTACTGTTATCATGACATTGTAGATTCTTACACCACAGAGTGCACTGAGCTCACGGAGAAACGCTCATGTGCTTTTAATGGTCAACAGGAAATACCGCTGAAGCGGAATTTGGCAACATTCGCTCGGAACGTACGGTGGAAATAAACGCCGCTGTGCTCTCTGCGGGCTCTGTGGTGAAATATTCCTTCGAAAGATAAGGCTTTTGACGTTTGGTGCTATCTCTTCCTCACCGGCTCGATATCTTCCAGCAAAGCCCTGGCCTTGCCGACAAAGAAACCGTTTGATTCTGCAATGGGTCTCAGCAGGTCGCGGGCTTTTTCGACCTCGCCCATCCGGACGTACCCCAGCGCCTGAAACCACCGCGAAGCTTCCTGCCACGCCGGAACCCGTGCGGACCGGTCCAGGCTCTCGATCGCGTCCTCGACACGGTTTTGCGTCAGAAGACATATCCCGTGATAAAACCACGCCGTCGCGTTATCCGGCTCGGCCTTGAGCACACCGGCCAGCAGGGCCTCGGCGCGCGTATAGTCGGTCAATTCGTACGCCTGCATGGCCTCCTCGAGCGGCGTCGGCGCCGAGGACGACCGTACCAGCGGAATCGTATTGGGATAAGGCTGGAAGTGAGCGGTAAACAGGTCCGCACGTTCCGCCGGTCCCTGCATCTGCCAGACACCGATAGCGACGGCAACGCTCGCCGCAAGCAGCATCGTTGCGATCGCCGGACGCGAGCGCAGGAGGCGCATCGGCCGTCTCGGAGCCTGTTCCGGCTGGTAATCTTGATTGAGGATCGAGTGACGTTCGTGGAACGACATCTTTTCGGCGCCTTCGACGGCGTCCGAACACAGGGCGCACAAATCCAGGTGCCGGTCCAGGCGCAATCGTTCGTCCTTTTCCATCGGACCTTCGATATATCGCAGGATTTCAGCGCCGGTCAGGCAACGTCCCGCCTCGCCCGTCAGCGAAGCTTCGATCGCCATAGCGGCTCTTTCTTTATCCATAGACATTTTCATGTTGTTTATCCTTCCATTCTATGAAATTTTTGATCTGTCTTCTTGCCGTCTGTAAACAGTTTTTGATATGGCGTATCTCCCATCCCGTGATTTCCGATATTTCAATGTACGTCTTATCCTCTGCATAGAACAATGCGACACAGATTCGGACTTCGCCTTCCAGCGTAGCCATGGCTTCCGTAATCCACTGAAGCCGTTCTTTCCTCTTATCTACAGGATGCACGGCCTCGGTTTTTTCCACAAATTCAGGCCATACTTCGGATTCTTCAATGGTGATCGAGGATGATTTCTTTTTTCTCAATACCATACGGCACTCGTTCCGGACGATAGAATACAGCCATTTGCGGAACTGTTTGACCTCAAATTTTTTGAGCAATTCGGGAAGGTTCGTGAAGACATCCATAGCAGCGTCTTCACTGTCGTGCTTGTTTTCTAAGTACTTATTGCAAACATACACGACAGTTGGATAGTATCTCTGGTAGAGTAGGCCAATAGCCTCCTCATTACCAGTGTCAAGGTATTGACGAACCAGTTCCTCGTCGGTCAAGTTCTCGTCCATCAGCCTAAAATGTGGAAAATTCATGTTTATGCATTTTAATTAAATGGGGCAACTTAAATCTAAAGAAGTAATCCGATTCGAAGCGCACCTTCAGCGCGCCCTGGTGATCATATGGCAACTTCAATCTAAAGAAGTAATCCGATTCATAATTGGAAAAAAGCCATTTTTAAAAAAAAAGCAACGAATCTTCTTCAGTTATCTCTGCAAATCTTCTGCCTTGATATCCCATTAGCACCATCATAATTGTTTTCAAAGCACTTATGCTTTAAGACTGTTGAACTGGCTCTGAACCTTGGTGTTTTTGTTCTCCAATTTCCATAGCTCTCCGGGTGTTTTTCCGTTCAAGGAGTCAAAATGTGGAAAAATTTCGGTTTTTGCATCTTGTATGTAGATAGGTTCTCGCTCTTTTTCATAAGTCACTGAAAGACAAGACATGGTCAAGCTAAGGTTAGGTTCACGGGGAGTATCGGTAAAGCAGTGGCAGTTGTTTTTGCGCTCACAGGGATTCGATCCGGGCGACATCAATGGACTGTACGACGAAGCCACCGCAATGGCAACGAGTGAATTTCAGAAAAAGAACCACATTCGCCAGAGCGGTGAACTGGATTTTGTCACGTATTGCCAGGCGGTCATATTCGGCCTGCCGCCCATCATCGTCGCGGACACTCCCGAGGTGGGCGCTGAATGCGTGTAAAATTTCGTGATTTGTTCGACGTACGGCCGGATGGAACGCTGCATCCGAAGGGAAAGATCCTCGTCGGAGGGCACATGATCACGACGTCGATGATCCTGCGCCGGAGCGTGCCATGGAACGGCGTCGATTTTAATTTTCTCATCGGCAAGGAGCTCGAGATTGAACCCGTGGAGGATGCCTTCGCGATTCGAAAGGTTTATTAGCCGGGCTGTCGCTTTGAATACGTCAAACGCAGAGGCCCCTTCGACTGTCTCAGGACTGGCGTGGAGTTCGCGAAGAGAGAATTGATGGCGTAAGTCCGTCTCATCTTCGACGGCCAATCTAAAAGTTACCCTCCTCGATATCCTCACAATCCCGCCGAGTATGCGCGTAGGCGGGACGGGTTCATCCAAGACAGGAATGGTCGGCGGCTAATCCCCCCCAGCACTCCGGCCGTTCCGTTTTGGATGTTTTTTGTGTGTGTTGTAATAAATTTCACCACAGAGATCACAGAGCACGCGGAGTAAAAACAGGCACTAAGCTGATCCGTCACGTGGCACGGCATTCCATTGCCGCGCTGCACCGGACGTGAAATCTTGGGGCTTTGTTTCTGTGCGGACTTGAAAACTCTATACTCGTGATAAGTTAGTACAAAAACCGGGATTTCGATTTTGTCCCTTGCGGACGTCTGAAATCATGGGCTACCTTTGGATGTATG
>CAYZJB010000017.1:5781-15169 GCA_964478735.1 uncultured Bacteroidota bacterium
TCTGCGCGGACTTGAAAGCCCACGCCACGCCCCACGCGATCCGGGAAAAACCGGGATTTCGATTTTGTCCCTTGTGCACTTTTCAGATCATAAGCTACATTACCACATAGCTCGTAAAACACTGTGAAGTAATTGTATCCAAGACATGAAACCGCAGTTTTTTGATGCTAAACATAGCCTAAGCTACGAGACTTTATAGCTGCACGGAGAAGCATGGCGCTACGTCCAAACCTAAACGAAAATAGTTTTCAACTGGTTATGACATTCACACCGCAGCAAGAACAGATATGGCAAGAAATCAAATCCTCATGGAATGATATACCCAAACGTAATGGAGAATTACAATTCCAAACCCTAGACGAATTTGTAAAATATGTTCAACGCGAAGTTGAATCATGGAACGGATTCAGTTTTTTGGAAATACCAATAGCAATTCACCATTTTAAGGCTTCTCTTCACAAGCTAACGACGGCAACTCAAGAGCAAGATTTTAAACAAGCGCTACAGAATATCGTCGGACAATTTGAAAATAATAAATACATTAGATCTGATACTGAACTAGGCCAATTTTTGATTCGTTTAAATGCTCAACATCCTGATCGTGCCAGTGGGGCTATTTCGTATTTATTTCAGAATGCCGTCCCAAGAAACATGAACAAAGAAACGCTCTTAGGTGTCTTGGAAGCGGTGGGACATGATTCTCCTACAACTTTAGAGTGGAAAAAGATAGGTTTGATGCGTTATCAGCTGAGGCTAAGCAGTTAGTTTCCATTCTTACGAATCAGCACGCAGCATCCGCTAATGATCAGGTTAAAGCGAATGAACGCTTTGAGAAATCGATGGGTATTTGGCAATCGAAGGTCGTGGACCTTGAAAAGCAGTACGGTGAATTAATGAAGTTGAAAAAACCGGCTGATTATTGGAATAAGTTATACGAAGATTATACTGCCGATGGTGAAAAGTGGAGAAATTGGGCAATTGGTGTTGGTTCAGTGTTTCTTCTTGTAATGTCGATAATTCTTTTTAGTCTTCCATCATGGCTTCATGGTGATACTTGGAAGCTAGATCACTTCAAAGGGGCTATTATTTTGGCAGTTATACATATTGGCCATGTTTGTTCGACTATCTCTAAGTGCGTTTCACATGGCTCGAGATGCCAAGGAGCGATATCAGCTTACTCATGTTTACCTTGCGCTTATCACTGAATCTCAACTTGAGCCCGATGATAGAAAAATCATACTTCAGGCCCTGTTTAGTAGAACTGATACTGGTTTACTGAAAGGAGATTCTTCTCCCACAATGCCTACAATTAGCTCGCTCATCGAGAAAGTTATAATAACTCAAAGTCCAAGTAAGGACCTCCCCCATGACTATCCTCTGCATACACGGCGTCGGGCGGCATAAGCCGGGCGATAAATGGGAAGCAGCGTGGCGTAACGCCATCCTCTCGTCGATCGATCAGGTCGATCCGGATTCGGTGCCGGAAATCGTTTTCGTCTACCTCGACGATATTTTCAAGTCGTACTCGATCACGTTCCTCGGCACGCTCGAGGCGATCGGCAAACTCGTGGGCAGCGCGATCACGTCGCCCTTCCGTAAGTCGCGCGGGATCGGCGGGAAACTGCGCTGGACCGCGGGCATGGTCGTGCAGTGGGTGGAGAATGAAAAACTGCGCAAAGCCACGCGTGAGCGCGTCGCCAATGCGATCACGGACCACCGGCCCGACGTGATCTGCGCGCACAGCCTCGGTTCCCTCATTGCCTACGACGCAATGACCACGGATGCCGGACTCGCCGCGGGACGGATCTTCATGTCCTTCGGCTCCCAGATCGGCAATCCTTTCGTCACCGGACAGTTCGCCGGTGGACGGCTCGTTCCGCTGCACGCCGCCAGATTCTGGTACCACTTGTACAACCGCGAAGACGATGTCTTCGCCGCGCCGATCCGGTTTTCCGATGTCGATAATTTTGAGCAGACCGAGACGTTTTTCGACGTCGCCGGCATGGCCGACCACGACGCGGAAAAATATCTCTCGCACAAAAATACCGTCGATCACGTCTGGTCGCGTATCCTCACGGAAGCGGAGACGCCGGAACTGTACGCGAAACCCAAATCGTTCCGTGCCGTCAGGTGGGCCACGCCGCCGGACCGCCGCGCCCTTCTGATCGGGATCAACGATTATCCCAAAAAGGAAGACCAACTCGACGGCTGCGTGAACGACGTTTTCCTGATGAGTTCGCTCCTGCAGGAAACCGGTTTTGCCGCGGAAGATATCCGTGTCGTGCTCGACGACCGCGCAACGGCAGCGGGCATCGTCGACCGCCTGCACTGGCTGCTCGACGACGTCAAAAGCGGCGACATCCGGTTTTTGTACTACAGCGGCCACGGCACGCAGATGCCGACGTACGGGCTGGGCGACCGCGTCGATCAGATGGACGAATCACTCGTACCGTACGACTTCGACTGGTCGCCGGAACGCGCGGTCACCGACGACATGTTCTACGGTCTGTACAGCCAGTTACCCTACGACGTGCAGTTCATCGCCATGTTCGACTGCTGCCACTCGGGAGGTCTGACCAAGGGCACGGCCAAAATCCGCGGGATCAATCCGCCCGACGACGTGCGGCATCGCGAATTGAAATGGGACCCCGATCATGAAATGTGGATCGAAAGGAAATTCACGTCGCCGAACAAGGAAATGCAGTTGAAACTCAATCAGCGCGCGATGCGGTCGACGCACAAACTCGGACAGGCGATGACGTTGCGCAGGACGACGAAGAAGAAATATCATGAACTGCAGAAAAAATTCGGTCATCAGGGACCGTATTTGCCGTTGCTGATGTACGCGTGCCAAGAGGACGAACTGGCGTACGAGTACCGTCACGGTGTCCAGTCGCACGGGGCGTTTACGTACTGTATGTCGAAGAACCTGCGTGCCGCGCGTCGGATGAAGAAAAAACCGACGTTCCAGGAACTCGTGAGGTCGGTTGCGCGGGAATTGAAAGCGCTGAACTACGAGCAGCATCCGCATCTCGTCGGTCCGACGGTGAAGAAAAAAGCGCCCGTGCCGATATTCAGGGCGATGAGATAGCATACTTCACCACAGAGCTCGCAGAGAACACAGAGAGAATTCAATACTGAATTAATTCACCACAGAGAACACGGAGAACGCAGAGAAATACTTTTTTCAATAAGGAAGAATGAGTCACAGTCGGACAGTCGCTGATTCATAAAAACCTCTGTGTGCTCTGTGCGCTCTGTGGTGAAAGGTTTTGATTTACTTCCTGCTTCCCGTATCTTCACGCAACATTAAACCCACGATCATCTTCATGAACCTCATCTCCATCGTCATCGGACTGATTTCCCTCATCCTCGCGTTCGTCGCCTTTATCCCGCTGCTCGGCTGGCTCAACTGGCTGGTCATTCCCGGCGCGATTGTCGGTCTCGTCTTCGGCCTGCTGAGCCGTAAAACCAACGGACGTAACATTAACCTGGTCGTCCTCATCGTCGCGGCGATCCGGCTCTTCATCGGCGGCGGATTTTTCTGATCGGGAAAAATTTTTTCACCGCCGGTATATTTGTTATGACATCAGGCTCTTTGCGATGTCGACGATGTCCATCGGTCGATAGGCCCGGTAGTCGGGACGGTAGATCCATTGATCGGCCGCATCGTCCTTCTCATAAAACGCGCCTATGGAAATGACGGCCTTGCGTCCGAGTTCGGCATTCGCACCGTGGGCGCAGTGCGCATCCGTCTCGTGGTCCCCCACATACAACACCACCTCGTGATCCTGCAGAGCGGCCAGGTTGGAAATGGCCAGCAACAAACCGTCCGGATGAGGCTTTTGACGGTTGAGCGCGACTTCTTCGTATCCGATGATGCCGGCGAAAAACGGCGCCAGTCCGTAGGGTTCAAACTGGGCGCGAATGATCCGGGCGGAATTCTGGGAAACGATCGCCTGCGGATAATCGCTGAAGCTTGCGATCGTTTCTGCGATGTTCGTATAGAAGCGCGGTCGGGTGGTATCGCGTTCCTGATACGTCGACCATAAACTGCCGGCCCGATCGATCTGCTCCTCGGTGAAGCCAAACGCGATCCGATACAGTTCTCTCCAATTGGCCGTACGCCGGTTGGCCGCGTCGTACGCCTCGAGCGAACCTAACGTCGGAAACGACCGTGAACGGCCCGTCATTTCCTCGATGATCGCGCGGGAAACATTCAGATTTTTTTCGCGCGTGTCGACGAGCGTCCCGTCATAGTCCCAGAGAATGGCCCGAATGCTCATAATCGTCAATCATGGTTTTGTGTACAGATGCGGCACGGTTTAGAAAAATTAAACCAACCGGCGCCCTATTCCAAATCAATCCCGTAACCGCATCATGTTAAAAACATTTTCTTAACTACATGAAATTCAATCACATAAAAATTACAACAAATCATTTGACAACTCAGTGAAACTTTTTTAGATTATATACGTTTATACGTATATAAAGATTTAGAACCATGAACAAACTTAATGAACTTTTTCTCGCCCTTTCCGATGAGACGCGGCTCAGGATCGTAAATCTTTTAATGACCGTCGGTGAGCTCTGCGTGTGCGACATCCATGGACTGCTCGAATTGTCCCAACCCAAGGTCTCGCGGCATCTGTCGTACTTAAAATTACGCGGCCTTCTCAACGACCGCTCCGTCGGACTCTGGAGCATGTATTCCATCAACGAAAACGTCCTGACCCCCGCATTGACCGCGGCCCTGCACGAACTCTTCGAACAGCAGCCGGTGTACAACGACGACCTGAGGCGCCTCGGCAAATGGATCGACAAACGATGCTGCGCCACGTTCGTTTCCGTACCCGGCATCAAGCTGCCCAACAGCCTGAAAAAAAACCTTAATCAACGAATCCAGTCCAACTAATCGAGGAATCCTCACATGAACACGATTGAAATCAAAGAGATCGTCAAGAAAAAATACGGTGAGATCGCACTGACCGCGGACGGCGGATGCGGGTGCGGCTGCGCGTCGGACGCCCCGGACAACGTCTTTATGGACGAAGATTATTCGAAACAGGAAGGGTACGTGGCCGACGCCGATTTGAACCTCGGATGCGGCCTGCCCACGGCCTTTGCGGAACTGCAAGCCGGACAAACGGTCGTCGACCTCGGCAGCGGCGCGGGCAATGACGCGTTCATCGCCGCCCATAAAGTCGGACCGGCGGGACGCGTGATCGGACTCGACATGACGCCAGCGATGATCGAACGCGCGGAAATCAACCGCCGTAAAGTCGGCCTGCACAACGTCGAATTCAAACTCGGCGAAATCGAAAGCATGCCGCTGGACGACGCCGTCGCCGACGTCGTACTGAGCAATTGTGTCATCAATCTCGTACCCGACAAGAAAAAGGCGTTTGCCGAAATCCACCGCATCCTCAAACCCGGCGGTTATTTCGTCATTTCCGACGTTGTCGTTGAAGGCGAGATGAGCCCGGCCGCCAAAGCCGCCGCCGAACTCTATTCCGGTTGTATCAGCGGCGCGATCGGAAAAAACGAATACCTGCAAGTCATCCGCGACGCCGGATTCCGCGACATACGACTCGATAAGGAACGTGAAGTCCCTGTCCCGCAGGACCTTCTCGACCGCGTTCTAGCGGCGGTTCCCGCCGATCAACGGTCGCTGGGTGACGCCCGCGTTCTCAGTATCACGGTCCACGCCGTCAAGTAATTCAAAAAAAGGCCGGGCTCCGATGGGTCCGGCCTTTTTTTTCTGTTTTTATCGTCTATATTTTGCCCGATGTTGAATCGGGCCAAATTCTTCCCCTACGCGTGTCTGTTCATTTTACTGGTCGCCTTTTCGGCAAAAAAAATTCACGACCGCGACATCGGATTCCATTTGAGGGCAGGAGAATGGATTCTCGACCATCGCTCATTTCCGACGACGGGCGTTTTTTCTTACGGTATTCCGGACCGCGACCACGTCAATCTCTACTGGCTTTTTGAAGTCACCCAGACCGTACTTTTTAAACTCGGGGGATATGTTGCCCTCGGGATTTTTCAGACCCTGTGGATCGTCGGAATGTTTGGGTGGGTCCGGGTTGCCCTGCGTGCGCGGGGCCTGACCGATGGGACGATCCTCTGGACGATGATGGCCATCGTATTCGTCATCGAGCCGCGTTTCAATTACCGACCCGAAATATGGTCGTGGTTTTTTTTGACGGCGCTGATTGCGTGTTTTGAACATTTCCTTGCGACGCGGCGCTCCGGTGGACTCTGGTGGATACCGGCCATCATGATCCTCTGGGTCAACTCGCACGCGTTGTTCGTCCTGGGTTACATCGTGATCGGCGCGTACCTGTGGACCCTGTGGCGTCGGCGGTTACTTCAACATGAAACGATCCGGCCTCTGGCGCTTGCCGCTGCACTCGCTCTGGCCAATCCCTGGTTTGTGGAAGGCGCCCTCACTCCGCTTCAACTTCTCCTTCATTTCGAGCCTGCATCCTTTTTTTCGAATGCCGTGTCCGAACTGTCGTCGCCATGGAAACGAGGTGTGATTGAACAACTCGGCGTACCGTTCGAATCGGTCTCGTTGTATTACTTTTTTTTCATCGGAGGTGTTGCCGTTCTGGCCTGGCGATTTCGACAGGTGGAAGCCCATGAATGGATATTGTTTGCCGTCTTTGCTTATTTATCCGCCTCCCAAATCCGAAACGTTTCTCTCTTCGCGCTCGCCATTATACCGATCGTCATGTATCGCCTGACGACAGTCACGCTGTGGAATAAATGGAAGCAACCATTCACCGAATCCGCCGTCGCTGCCGCGATCTTTGTACTATTAAGCCTTGGCGTTACCGCCCGGGTCGTGACCCAAGCATACTATGTAAGCGACAATCGGTACGTTGAATTTGGATACGGGCTCACGATCGCCGACGAGACCGAAACCACCATCCTACCGATGATCGGCGATGAGCGCGTGTTGAACAACCCCAATTGCGGCAACTGGCTGGCGTGGCGTCTCAAACGGCCCGTATGGATCACGACGTATTTTGAAATGATGGGCATAGATATTTTCCGGACGTATTCACGGTCCACGGAGCGCGGCGGACTGTCGCGGTTGATTCACGAATGGCGTCCCAACTGGATCGTTTTTGACCATCACAGCGATCTCGCGTGGACGGTGGATCTCGCGGCCGACACGACGTGGCATCTCGCCGCATACGATGCGCACACGGCGTGCTATACACGAAAAAAAGTCCGCGTGCCGTTTCGGGATTCTATATCGACCGATGAAGTTTGGAAAACGCTCCGCTTTCAACGTTCCAATCGACTGGTCCGCTGGCTGTCGGGTTTTTATTCACCACGTTCGACCGGCTGGCGCGATCTGGCTTGCGGTCAATTTGCCCTTGCGGCCGGACGATACCACGATGCGGAAACATTCCTGATACGATACGTACGCGTGACGTCCGCCGACCGACCCGGAGTGTTCAAGGACCTCGGTCTCTTGTATTATTTTAACGGCGAGCGGCAGAAGGCCGCGTACTGCCTGGCTCGGTATCTCGATGATTTTCCAACTGACAACGAAGCCAAGAATATTCTACAACTCGTAATGAGGACTTCCCATGACATCTCCTCGTGATCGTTCACTCATCGCCGACACGGACAAGTGGGACCTGACCCATCTGTACGCATCGGATGGCGTCTGGAAAAAGGAAAAGGAAAATTGGAAAAAGCGCCTTGATGAAATCCCGCCGCTCCGGGGCCGGCTCCACCACTCCGCGCGCGACCTTGCCGATGGCCTGAACTTGACGACGGAATTGTCCAAGACGTTTATGCGTCTCTACAGCTATGCCCACATGAGTTCGGACCAGGACACGCGTGTCTCCGCCGCGTTGGCGATGGAACAGGAGATGCAGAGCCTGGGCGCGGAATTTTCCGCAACGTGCAGTTTCATTGAACCGGAAATTCTGGCCATGGAACCGTCCCGGATTGATCGATTTCTTGAGGAAGAGCCGGCGCTGGCCGACCATCGCCATTATCTCGAAGACCTCATTCGCCGCAAAGCCCACACCGGAACGGAAAGCGAGGAACGCATCATCGCGACGGCCGGCCTGATGTCGGACAACGCACAGAACATTTACAGCATTTTTTCAAACGCCGATTTCCCCTACCCGCACGTCACGTTGAGCGACGGATCGGTCGTTAAACTTGATCATTCATCTTTTGCCCATCACCGCACGTCAAAAAAACGCGACGATCGTAAAAACGTTTTCGAGACTTTTTTCGGCGAGCTCAACAAATATCGAAGGACTTTCGGCGCTCAACTCAGCGGGGAAATACGCAAAAACATTTTTTACACCAAAGTCCGGAAATACAACTCCTGTCTCGAACGTGCGCTGGATGGAAATAACATTCCGACGTCGGTGGTCCGGCGGCTCATCGAGGGCGTCCGTGAAAACCTGACGTCCTTCCATCGCTATCTGAAACTTCGCGAACGAATCCTCGGTCTCGACGTCCTGCACTATTACGACCTGTATGTGCCGCTGGTCGAAGAAGGTGCCCGACGATACACGTACGACGAAGCCCGGGAGGCCGTCGTGCGGTCGCTTGCGCCGCTGGGTCAAGACTATACGGAAGTCGTGCAGCGGTCGTTTCGCGAACGATGGATCGACGTGTACCCCACGGAAGGCAAACGATCGGGAGCGTACGCCACCGGCTCCGCGTACGACGTTCACCCGTACATGCTGCTCAACTATCAGGGCAAATACGACGACGTCAGCACGCTCGCGCATGAAATGGGGCACGCGATGCACAGTTATTTGTCCAATCGGCATCAACCGTATCCGACGTCGCATTATTCCATTTTTGTCGCCGAGGTCGCCTCGACGTTCAACGAAGCCCTCCTGCTCGATTTTATGCTGAAGTCGATCAAGGACGATCGGGAAAGACTCGCCCTCCTCGGAAGTTATCTCGAAGGCATCAAGGGAACGGTTTTCCGCCAGACGCAGTTCGCCGAATTCGAACTGGCGATCCACGAACGAGCGGAAAAAGGCGATGCACTGACCGGCGACGAGTTTAACGAAATGTACCTTCGTCTCGTCCGCGAATACTACGGACACGATCAAAACGTATGCCTCGTCGACGATCACGTACAGATCGAATGGGCGTATATCCCTCATTTTTATTATAACTTCTACGTCTACCAGTACGCCACGTCGTACACGGCGTCCGCGGCCCTTTCGGAAAAAGCCATCGCCGGCGACACGGAGACGATCCGGCGATACATCGAATTGCTGTCCTCAGGCGGGTGCGACTACAGTATTCCGCTGCTAAAAAAGGCAGGCGTGGACATGACGACCGACGAGCCGCTCCGGTTGACCATGCAAAAGATGAACCGGGT
>CAYZJB010000017.1:15269-54979 GCA_964478735.1 uncultured Bacteroidota bacterium
CCCGGAACGATGCGCAGAGCGTTTTTATAATAGACTTTCTGCAGCACGTCGTCCGGTAAATCCAGTCCATACATCTTCCAGAATGCATGGTACCTTCGGTAATAATCGAAATACTCGTCGGCCGTTTCCAGTACACGAAAATACGTGTAATACTCCGATGGTTCCCATGAATCTTTTCCAAAAAGAATCCGGTCCTGATATTTGATGAAAAACTCCCGCGCAAAACGAGGCTGACGGCCCAGTTCCGCCAGGACCGCACCGATCTCGGAGTAGACGTTGGGCAGGGCGTCGAACATTTTCCCAAGACGGGCAAGGTCGTTGCCGAACCACCCGAGGTGCGCATTGATGAAAACGGTTTTCGGATGTTTGCGAAAAACGTTTTCCTGTTCCGCCATCAACGTTTCCCATGGGGCTTCATTCTGCGAATCGCGTTTTCGGTTGGGCCGAAGTTTCAGTTCAAGCCAGCGTTCATTGTGTTTGTCGTGCGGCTGCCAGAACTGGGCGGGGTCGGCCGTATGGATGAGCACGGGAATCTTCAGCTCCGCGCATTTCTGCCAGATCGGATCGATGCGCACGTCGTCCACGGGCACTCGTTTGCCGGCGGCATCGGTGATGGTCATGCCGAGACTTTTATAAATCTTCAATCCCTTCGCGCCGGCTTGGACGTCCGCTTCCAATTGCCGTACGGCGCGCTCGCCCCAGCCGTCCGTTCCAATGCCTTCAAAATCGACATTGGTAAACCAGATGAAGCGGGATGCGCCGGCGCTGTCCGCCATTGCGCGCGTACGCCGAAAAGTGTCGCTGTCACCGACCGACCAGCTTTGCGTACCGTCGGCGCGCTGGATCCGGCGGACTCCTCGCCCGGACAAATTGATCATGACGGCCATATTCAGGCTGTCCATGTACCGTACAACCTCCCGCCCCTGATCGGCGTTGGTCCAGATCTGATGATTGTGCACGTCGATAAACGGATACCGGGCGCGCCGGATCGGATGTTCCGGAACTTTGAGCGACGACGGTGGATCGTATTCTTCAAAACTCAATTCCTGGGCCGGGGTCGATCCGGTGAGCAAAACAAACATCGTAAGGATGGATACGGATTGGCGCATGAGGTGTCTTTCGTGAATGAGGTGGACGTTGACGTTCCGTTTTTACGGGACACATGGAATATGGTTACATCTAAGATTTTTTTGAATCGAAATCTCGTCATCCTTGCTCACGCTGCCGTTCGCAACATGTTCGTACGTAAGGGAAGTTGTCGGGCCATCGTACAGCGCTACAATGAAAATTTCACTACGTAGTTTTGGAAACAAACGGGGTCGCTGACAAAATAACTATTATCATAAGTCGATTTTGAAAGGGACTTAACGACGATGAAATCGTTTGCCTTTGAGCGGCAAAACATTTATGTTTTCGCGTTTTTGGGGCTGTAGCTCAGCTTGGGAGAGCGCATCGTTCGCAATGATGAGGTCAGGGGTTCGATCCCCCTCAGCTCCACAAAAAGAAACCGCCTCTAACAGCTTACCGGTTTTTGTTTTTCAGGTTTTACCCGTCATGTCGAGTCGCAAGAGGCGAGTTTCAGTCGCTTCGCCCCTTCGAGAGCACGTCCTGTGCGATGTGCCGTACAAGGCGTCGCCGCCACAGTTTCCCCTCCATATCCATCCACGACCCAAACGGCTCGTCGGGCTTCGGTTCGCTGTCAAATCGAAGCACGTTGCCGTCGGGATCGAGAACCTGCATCTCGAGCGCCCACGCATGATTGGTCGGTACAGATAGCGCAAAAGCGAAGCTCAACGAGAGTGGGTTAAAATACGATCTCACGCGTTTCGATTTCACACCGAACAATTTCATGCGTAAGAAGAGCAAAGGGAAGGGTTGGCTAGAATCGTCGGGTCGACTGGACAAAATAGGGTTTGACATCGATAAAGCTTTTTATTACATAATACCATGTATAACATAATATGATGACCAAAATTGACCATAAGTGGGAAGCGCAACTCCGCAAGGGAATCCTAGATTACATCCTGCTGTCTTATCTGTCGCGCCGGGAATATTACGGATATGAGTTGGT
The DNA here is from genome assembly GCA_964478735.1 of uncultured Bacteroidota bacterium. Lineage (GTDB taxonomy): Bacteria > CLD3 > CLD3 > SB21 > SB21 > CAYZJB01. Next base: position 17,341 of record CAYZJB010000017.1, read on the forward strand.
AACCGAGATCGAGACCGTTTTGGGAATGAGTCTGTCCGAGGGCACGATCTACCCCTTATTGACACGACTGAAGCGAGAGGGATGGGTGACGACGGAATGGGTCGAAATGGAAACCGGTCTCCCAAGGAAGTATTATCGGCTTACCCAGAGCGGAAAGGCGGCCCGGCACCAGATGGGACAGGCCTGGGATCAACTCGATACAATCATAAAAAAACTCAGGAAGACGACGTGAGACCAACGCCCTCATTCTCCGAACCGAACGCAGTCGACATGTGGAACCGTTATCTGGAGCGAGTGGAACGCATGCTGCATCACGTGACGCCTCCCGAACGAAATGATATTCTTCTCGAGCTCTCCAGCCATCTGCACGAGAGCGCGACATCTCAACCCGGAACCACTGAAGCGGAACGTCTTTCCCTAGCCATTGAAAAGCTTGGAGCCCCTGAGGTGTTTCTGAAGCCCATTATCGCAATGCTGTTGGCAACATCCGCAACTCGCTCATACGCCCCATCGGCAGTGATGGCGGCTCTCGCCGCATCCTCCCGTGTCAACACCGTGAAGTTTCTCGGTACGGTCATTCTTGCGCTGGGTTATTCTGTATCCGTTCTACTGAGCGTCATGGCTGTGCTCAAACTATTCATTCCGGACCGCGTAGGTCTTTTTCGTGAAGGTGATAATTACGTTCTGGGAATCTTACATGACCCCAGCGGAATGTTCGACCTTCTGGGCTACGCCTTTATTCCCGTTTCGATGGCCGTCGCCCTATTGATGTATTTTGCCCTTACCTGGCTGTTGGTTTATATGCATTCCCAATCCGCAATTACCAAAGGATTACCATGAAAAGCGTGTTCGTATTCTTGCTTCTGCTAGCCAGCGGCTGTTCATCCCCCAGCGGACGTATCCGTGTCGTCCCTTCGGAAAAGATCGATTTGAACCAACGCATCTCGTGGGTCGGTTATACCCGAGATTCAATCCCCGACAAGGCGCCGGACGCCACCCTCTGGCATGAAGCACTGTCATCATACTTCCTGGGTGATTTCACAAAGGCCGAAACACAATGGACTTCATTGCTTCAATCACAGGACTCCACGATTCAGCGCCTTGCACGAAAAGCCTTAAGCGAACATTTCTTCAACCAGTATCGTTGGAAAAACTTGCTGGAGCTTGAATCGACCCACGGTGCAGAGATCGATCACACGCTCGTCAAGGCTTTCTCCATGTTGCCCGAGGAATCGATGACGTTTTCCGATCATCCGGCGGAATTCCCATGGAAAACAAGCCTCACCGGAACCCCAACCATTCAGGTGACGGTCAACGGCCTTACCAAAACATTCTGGATCGACACGGGAGCCGGTCTGACAGTCTTGTCGAGCGACATCGCCGAAGAGTGTAATGTCTCCCCGCTGACTAAAGAACAAACACAAGCCAGCACCGGAACGTCAAAACGGATTGATGTTTTTCCCGCCGTCATTGAGGAGTTCAATATTGGAAATATCCACATCCAGAATCATCCCTGCATCGTAATTGACAAGAAAGATCTTGAGTTTAAGCTTTTTGGCATTTTCAGATTGATAAAGATTGATGGAATCATCGGATGGAATGCGATACGGCAAATGCGTCTTGAGTTCAACGCGCCCGCTAAGCGTATATCACTGGGCAAACCCCTGGCTTCTAATCGACAACGAAATTTTTTCTGGCTGGGCTATCCTTTCGTGCGTTTGAAATCATCATCTGAAATAGATCTTCTTTTTGGTTTGGATACAGGTGCAGATCGAACGAGTTTTAGTTCGGCGTTGCCGGGCCGTCTCAACGCTCGCGTTGCCGGAACCCGAAAGGCGAGAATTGGTTCTGCCGGCGGGTTCGAACAAATTGAAGTCACAAAAGTCGACAGCCTGACCGTTATATTACCTCCTCGGCAGTACATCCTGATCGGTATGGAAACACGCCCGGAACATAGCCGCCACGTCATTCAGCTGGACGGCACGATGGGCAGCGATTGGCTCCGCGATGCCAACATGATCTTGGACTATACGGCCGGGCGATTCGAATACGACAAATCGCTTGATGAATAAGACTTGCGGTCTGCCTATGTGCATAAAGCCACTTATAATAACCCGGAGACGGCCAGAACTTCCCCCCATATCCATCCACGACCCGAGCGGCTCATCCGGTTTCGAATCGCTGCCAAATCGAAGCACGTTGCCGTCGGGATCGAGAACCTGCATCTCGAGCGCCCACGCATGATTGGTCGGGGGCTGGCGAATGGTTGCACCGGATCGCTTGAAATTCATCATAAAGTGCCGTGACGTCCCCGACGCCGATCCAAATCCACGAACCGGGATGGCCCTTGGTCGCCCCGCGAGAGCAATCGCAATATGGGAGACGTGGGGTGGAAGTTCATGCTCGCACCCCTAGCAACATCCGTCCGGACCGCAACAACTCGCGTCACTGAGCATCGTCGCGTTGTATTCCAACCCCTTCGTTTCCCTCGGATGACGACGGGCGTTCTTGTTGCAGTTGAACGACTTTGCATCATCGACCGGGATTTCCGTCAGGGGTAGAATGCCAATCACGTCCTGCGCATACGGCCCGGCCTCGCGGGTATAAATGCGGTACGTCTTGTCGCATACGGCCATGCGCTCGCCGCGGAACAGCGTGTGGCCGTCGTCGTCGATGACGGCTTTCCACGGACCTTTGTAGATCACCGCCTGGTTGCGTTCCAGACACGGACCTTCTTTGCCTTTGTAGGCAATCACGGTGACAGAACGGTACTCGATGCCTTCCACGACCTGCCACGGCTGCTCGTCGCGCTTGGCGATCTGGATGCCGTAAAATCCCGCGCGCTCGAACGTTTTCAAAAATTCGTCTTCCCGGTACGCTCCGGAAATACAACCGCTCCATAATTCCGGATCGTTTTTCTGATGCTCCGGTATGTCCTCGTCGGAAACGATGTCGGAAATCGCGATCCGTCCGCCCGGCCGCAGCACGCGATAGATTTCGCGAATTAGCGCCTCTTTGTCTTCTTCCTTCACGAGATTCAAAACGCAATTGGATACCACGACGTCGACCGAGCTGTCGGCAATCATCGGGTGACGGGTCCGCAGTTCGTCCGACTTTTCCTCGAGCGCTTTCAAATCGGACGCGGACCGGATCGGATGGTCTTTCAGATACGCGTCGAGCCGGTCGTAATCCAGTTTGAGGTCTTGAATCTTGCCGCGATGAAATTCGACGTTATGATAACCCAGCGAGTCGCCGATCGATTTCTGGTACTTGCGCGCGAGCGCCAGCATGTCGTCGTTCATGTCGACGCCGATCACGCGGCCTTTGGGCCCCACAACCTGCGCGGCAATATAGCAGATCTTGCCGCCGCCGCTGCCGAGGTCCAGTACGATTTCTCCCTCGCGCACATACTGCGACGGATCACCGCAGCCATAGTCACGTTCCACAATTTCCTCCGGCAGGATTTTCAGATACTTCGGATCGTACACTACGGGACAGCACAGCACTGTGACTTTTTGAGTTGCGCCCTGTGAATATCTTTCCCGGACAACTTTTTCAACGTTCAGTTTGGCTTCCATCGTTTCGCTCATACGTTTATCCTTCTGCGTTTTTAAAACTCTCATTCGACTAAAAATCTCAATTTTTGATCTCGCAAAATTCGCAACTATTGAGTTTTTCTGAATTCAGGACCTTTGCGACCTTTGCGAGGTGTTGTTTTTTGAGTCGGTTCACTGAATGATCCACTGAATCGTTGCGGCACACATTGCGGCCACGGGCAGCGTCAGCACCCACGACGCGGCGACGTCGCGGATCACGCGCCGGTTGACCTGCCGACTGACGACGCCGATTCCCGTGATCGCGCCGACCGATACGTGCGTCGTCGATACCGGCATCCCGAAGCGGCTGGCAAAAATCACGAGCAGACCCGTCACCAGGTTGGCCGTAAAACCCTGTCCATGATTCATCCCTGTAATTTTTTCGCTCATCGTCAGCGCGACTTTGCGGGCGTTCAACATCCCGCCGACGGCCATCGCCGATGCCACGGCCAAAATTCCCCATTCGATCCGGAAAATTTGAACCGCAAATACGAGCGCCACGATCTTCGGCGTGTCGTTGAGGCCGCGGGCAAAGCTGACGATACTCGCACTGACCACGTGGGCGAGGTCGAGCACCGACTGGGCCGACAGGCCGAAGACGCGCCCGCCATAACGGCGCACGCACGACGTCACGTCACCGACACCGATGACCGGCAGGGCGACAGAGTAAAATTGCAGGGGCGACGCGGGCTGCGGCACCGGAACGACTCGCTCCTCGCTTCCGACACAAATACAATGTTCTTCACGAACCCCCATCCATAAACGCAGTTGCCGGAAACTCACATACGTCATTGCCGATAAAACCAGCGCGACAAACGGGCTTACGATCAAAGGAAGGAAAAAACTTCCGCCGAGTTTCCCGAAATCGATCTGTGATCCCGCCGCCACCAGTCCGGCGCCGGCGAGGGCGCCCGTCAGCCCGTGCGTCGTAGAACTGGGAAATCCGAATATCGTCGCGAGGATCACCGTCATTCCCGCTCCTCCGGCAACGGCAATGAGGAATTCCGGCGTCATGGTCAGCGCATCGGGAACAAGGTCTGTGCCTGAAAAATTTTGCACCAACGCCTGCGCCAGAAACACCGACGCGGCCGATCCGGCAAACGTCGTCACCGTGGCCAGGATGAGCGCGAGCCTGTAATTCGTCGTCTTGCTTCCAAACAGTGTGGCCACGCCTTTGAAATTGTCGTTGGCGCCGTTCGAGTACGCCAGAAACAGCGTTGCGGTAAACAGCAGAAGTAGAATCATCAAAAATACTTTCTTAATGGGTTAACTGTCATTCCGAGGAGCGAAGCGACGAAGGAATCTTCGTTCATACTACGCTGTCGTTCCTCCGCAGCTGCTGCCGGCGCCTGCCGTACAGCCAAAACAGTGAGAACCAAAAGCGATATTGCGTCTCGCCAGCTTATCAAAATCGAAATTCCACAATGTCGCCGGTTCGTCCGACTCCGCCTGCATCTCGAGCATCTGGTTGAAATCGCAGTCGTAGATCTTGCCGTCATAACTGACGCTGATGAGGTTGCGGCACATGATGCCGCGCGTGGCTTCCGGATTAAAGGCGTTGACGAGCTTTGTCATATAATCGTCGTACCGCTCGTGCCGGATGAGATCGTCTTTGAACCGATGGATCGGCATGTTGGTGATCGTGTACAGATGGTTAAACAGGACACCGAATTTCTCTTGCAAACTGCGTTTGTAATCGGCCTCGAGTCCCGCCTGTGCCGCGGGCAGATACGGACCGACGGGATTGTAGACGAGATTCAGCAGAAGCCCCGAACCCTCAGCGCCGTAACCCTGCGCGTTGAGCAGTTTCAACGACTCGATGCTCTTGTGGAAAACGCCGCGTCCTCGTTGTTTGTCCGTAAAATATTCCTCGTAATACGGCAGCGAGGAAATCACTTCTACCCGATGCGCCGCAAAAAATTCCGGCAAATGCCGCATGCTCGCCTTCGTGATCGGATGGCCGTCGAGCGTGACAGTGAGGTTGTGACGAACCATCACGTGTTTACCCAGCCGGACGGCCTCTCGGACCAGCCATTCAAAATGAGGATTGAGTTCCGGCGCTCCTCCCGTGATGTCGAGTTTGCCGATTGCCGGATGGTTGGCAAGAATTTCCGCCACACGTTCGACGGTGCGCCGGTCCATCTGTTCCGTTCGCTTCGGCGACGAATCGACGTGGCAGTGCCGGCAGGCCTGATTACAAAGCTTGGTAATATTGATCTGCAGTGTGTCGATCGTCAACGCGGGAAGCTCCAGACCGTGTTCGTTCAACACGCCGTAAAAATTATACCGCGCTTCGTCGGGTTGGAGAATTTTCAATTCAACGGCCATGGGTTTCCTTTCAGTCGATTGCGCCTAATTTTTCCATGTGGTTTTGCATCTGTACGCCGTGCACCAGCGTGATGCCGGCCTCCATGGCCGCCGCCACGTGAACGGCTTCGGTCATCTGGTCGGGGCTGGCGCCGTTTTCCAGGCACGCCGTCGTGTAGGCATCGATGCAGTACGGACAATTTTTGCTGTGCGACACGGCGAGCGCGATCAACGCTTTTTCGCGCTTCGTCAGCGCGCCGTCTTCCCCGGTGACTTTGTTGTAATATTTGAAAAACAGGTCCATCAGTTCTTTGCGGAATTTTCCGACGTCGGCAAATTTTTTCAGGTCCTCGCTCTCGTAGTAGTTCATAAATCTCCCGTTGTACGCACGTCGTGTGCGTACGGAAAAATGTTTCGATACGGTTTTGTGAATTAAGCGGCGGCCTTAAAACGGCGGAGGACGGCGGAAGGAAGAAGGATGAACAAGATGAACGGCGTTGGAACCCGTAAAACTCTTTTCCGGCGAACGGGGCCGGTCCGACGATAACGCGAGACGAACGACTCGCCGCTCCGGATATCGATGGATAATGGATAGCCGGTCGTCGAAATCCTGTTTGACCGGCAGGATCAGGGCGCAGGGTTTCCTTGGTTTCCCGCCGTTCCACGATGCGGCGTCCAGCAGACGGATGTTTTCCGACCGGCGAAGCAGGCTCAGCAGATAAAAGCCCCCGTCGCGGCTCGGTCCGAAAACGTCCGATTCGGCCTCGAGCGCGCGCAAAAGGTCCCTGCGGCAAAGCGGCGTATCGTTGCCCACGACTGTGACGCGTTCGTATCCGGCGTCAAACAGTGTGGTAAATACGTCGTGTAAACGTTCACGCAGATTGGAGCCGGTCTGCAGCAGGTTACCGGCGATACCGTGTCGTCGCAGCAGGGCCGGTGGTACCGGTACGTCGGAAGACCAGAAAACGTCAGCCGGCAGACGGTCCAGCGTCCTGAGCGAACGCAGGATAAATTGTTCGGCAATGCTGCGCGCCGTGCGAACATCGCGGAAGCCGAACGTTTTTTGGCGGCCCTCGGTCTGAGGACTTCGGCTGAAAAATACAACCGCCTGTGAGCGGGAGGTCAAGGGATTCCTTTGGTCAGATAGAACTGAGCAATAAACGTTATTAAAACGTAAAAAATTCCAGATTTTTAGATTCAATCCCCCGGATTTAGGTTCCGTCGACCGGCAAATCGAAATCGGCGAACGAACATTCTTCGCACAGGTAGGCGTCTCCGTCCAGGGAATAACCCCCTTCCGAAAGTCGTATCACTTTACCGCACACCGAACAATGCGTGGGCTTGAATTTCGGCGGATTTTCTAAAACCGTGAAGTTATACTCATTCGTCCCGTAATAGACGTACATCTCGGTTTCAAATGATTTTTTACAATGTTTACAGGTTTTCCAATCACCCTGATGTCCCTCATTGAAATGATATCCGCACAGGGTATGTCGTGAATGATTGACATAACAACTGTTGCGGGCATACGAGAAGACCTGATATCGCTCCGCATCATCACAAATCCAGTTTCCACAGCACGGAGTCTTGATAAGATTCGTCGTTTTTCCGCACAGACCGCATCGTGGCCTTTCCTTTCCAGACGACCTTTTCATTGCCGAACGATCATTGGGTGTTGTAGGAACTTTTTTCTTCTTCATTTGAGTTTGCCTTTCATCGTCTCCGCATCGACTTTTGCCTTGACGTCGAAGTATCCCGGATAGTCGACCTCGACGCCCGCGACGACGACGGTCGGTTTGATCTTGAGCAGGACGTTCGACGGGTGATCGCCTTCGCCGACGAGGTTGAACGCCAGTTTCAGGATCGCGTCGCGCGACTCGCCGCGTAAAATTTCTTTCAAATCGACCTGTATGCCGACGGGAAATTCCGTCGATGATTGCGGGGCCACGTCGATGCGATGGTCGAGCGTACCGGCTACGAATTCGCGCCCGTCGATAAATAGCCGCCATTCCAACCGGTTCATCGCCGCCGGTTTGTCGTTCGGGTTCGTCGCTTCGAGGTTCAGATCGAACGACAGCGGTAACGTTTTCTCCGTCAACGCAGTCGTCAGCTTTGCCGCCCGGCCGAGGTTGAGATCCTTGATCGAACGAACGTGTTGAATGTCCACCCCTCCCAACTCGAGGTTTTTGACCGTGGTCATACGGAATTCACAGCGGGCAAACCGTTTGGCCTCTCCGATCTGGCGAGCAACCGAACAGGAACATAAATAAGCTGAGAGGAGAACGGAAATTAGCTGATTAATGTTAGACGTGACTGTCATAGAAGTCATTTAAGAAGACAAAATCAAGCGAGCGGAGTCGAGCTATGAATTTTGTAAGGTCACTCACCGTTCGACTCCGCTCACGGTGAGTTTAAGGACAGTATTATCTTTGACCGTTCAAAACTGCCTGGAATATTCCGTCCTCAAAATGGAGTACAGATAATGATCAACACGTTCGCCGCGAATGTTGAAATATCCGCGCATGATCCCTTCACGGGAGAAACCCGCTTTTTCCAATAACCGGAACGACGCTTTGTTGTGTACCGAACACTTGGCTTCGATGCGGTACAGGTGTCCTTCGAAAAACGCCTTGTCGAGTACCTGTTCGACGGCCTGATAGCCGTAACCGCGCCCCTGGAACGATTCGCCCAGCGTATATCCGATTTCCCCGATCTGATGTTCCCAGCTGCGGATGCTCAGCGTGATCCAGCCGAGAGCCGTTTGATCATGCACGCGTTCAATGATCCACTGAAACCGTTCTTTGGAATAATCCGGCAGCTTGTTGGTCGCGGTGCGTTCGAGGTCGAGTCGTAACTGGTCGACCGGGATTGGCACGATCGGTTGATGTTCGCGCACGGCGCGTTCCGTTCGCCAGCGGTAAATGCGCTGGGCGTCGTCCGGCCGAGGATCGCGCAGGCGAATTTTGTTTTCCGAAAGCGACGGAAACGATGGAGCCGACTCGATCATACGCCGCGCAGCTTATTGACACGCGCCACTTCGTCGATGGCGAGCATGAAGGCCGACGTCCGGAGCGAGACGCGGTGTTTTTTGGCGTTGTCGTACACCTGATGGTACGCGCGTTCGATGATCTTTTTCAGTTCCGCGTTGACCCGTTCTTCTTCCCAGGAAAACTGCTGCAGATTCTGCACCCATTCGAAGTACGACACGGTGACGCCGCCGGCATTGGCGAGAATATCCGGCACGACGGGGATTCCGCGTTCTTCGAGCGCGAGGTCCGCCGCGGGCGTGATCGGACTGTTGGCCGCCTCCATGATGAGCTTCGCTTTCACGCGCTCGACGTTTTTGGAATGAATCACGTGGCCGAGCGCCGCCGGTACGAGGATGTCGCATTCCAGCGCGAGCAATTCCTCATTGCTGATCCGGTCCCCGCCGGTAAAACCTTCGAGTGTGCGATGCGTTTCGAGAAACGCAAAGGCGTCGTCGACGGAGATTCCATTTTTGTTGTAATACCCGCCGGAGACGTCGCTGATCGCGGTGATTGTTGCACCCGTCGGACGCATGCACATCGCGTAAAACGAACCGACGTTGCCGAATCCCTGGATGACGACGGTCGCCTTTTTGATGTCGATGCCGAAATGGTTGCACGCCTGCTCCGTCACGTACGCGCAGCCGCGGCCCGTCGCCGCCTGCCGGCCCTGGCTTCCGCCCATCTCGACCGGCTTTCCGGTCACGACGGCCGGCGTGTAGCCGTGGCGCTTGCCGTATTCATCCATCACCCAGACCATGACCTTGGCATTCGTATTGACGTCCGGCGCGGGGATGTCGCGGTACGGACCGAGCATCATGTCGATTTTACTGATAAAACTGCGGGAGACGCCCTGCAATTCACGATCGGAAAGTCTGGTGGGATCGCAATTGACGCCGCCTTTGGCGCCGCCGAAAGGAACCCGCACGAGCGAACATTTCCACGTCATCAGGCTGGCGAGGGCACGGACTTCATCGATGTCGACGTCGGGATGAAAACGGATGCCGCCTTTGTAGGGTCCACGTGCGCCGTTGTGCTGGACGCGGTAGCCGGTGAACTCCACGAGTTCGCCCGTGTCCAAGCGCAGCGGAACGCTGACGCGCATTTCGCGGTACGTCGACTTGAGCATCGCGGGATAACCTTTTTCGAGATTGAGATGTTCCGCCGCGCGGTCAAAATAATAATTGACGGCCTCGTACGGCGTCATCGTATCGGTGGGACGAATCATGGCCGGCCTCCAAAAAAGGTATCGGCGAAACTTACGCGGCTTTTCGTGGAATTTCAAACAGGAAATTCCCGTCGGCCCAACGTACCGATCACGTCTCATCCCACCAACTGCGGCGCGGATTTCCAGGTCCGTGCTGCACCCATTGAGCCATTACCGGCGTAGTCTTTTCCGCGCATGCGATGGCAAACGCCGACGGCCCCGGGCCCCGGAGGGCGGGATCGATGATTGGATGCGCACCGGAGCGATTGTGCGCACGGGCGTCTTTCGGGTACGTCGTTTTTCTTAAAAATCACGTACCCGGTGCGCGCCGTACCGTCTTCCGCGCTCTGCGCGTCGTCAGGCCGCCGTCCGCACTCACGGCGCCTCGCGAATACGTACGCCATCGCATCCGCGGGACAGCGGCGTGTTCTCCAACGCCACCTCCTTTGTCCGTTGAATGTGACGCCGTGAATGTGTAGTTTGCCCGTCATGAGCAAGCAGGAAATGTCATTCGAAGAGTCGCTGAAACGTCTGCAGAGCATCGTCGATGCGCTCGAAAAAGGCGAGATCACGCTCGACGAAACGCTGACGAAGTTCGAAGAAGGCATGAAACTCGTCGACCGGTGCCACGCCAAGCTGGACGAGGCGGAGAAAAAACTGAAAATTCTGGTCAAAGATTCCGACGGCCGGTTTTCCGAGATCGACGAGGACGAGATCGACGATGAAAATTAAACTCCGGCAAATCGCACACGCCCGCAGCGGCGACAAAGGCGCCGGATCCAATGTCGGACTGATCGCCAACCGCCCCGAATGGTATGCTTTGCTCGTCGAAAAGGTCACGGCCGATGCGGTCCAACGGCATTTCCACAAAATCAATTCGGGTCCCGTCGATCGGTATGAAGTCCCGAATCTTCATGCGTTGAATTTTATCCTTCACGACAGTCTCGGCGGTGGCGGTACGGAGAGCCTCAAAAACGACGCCCAGGGAAAAACGCACGGCATGGGACTTCTGGAAATGGAAATCGACGTGCCCGACGATCTGGCCATTTGACGATGCCCCGCCGATCCTCCACGCGCCGGCGAAAAAAAGAACACGTTGACATCGTCCTGAAAAAGGACGTCGGCCACCGCAGCAAATCGACCGGTTTCGACCGTTACGACTTTATCCACAATGCACTACCGGAATTGTCCCTCGACGAGGTCGACACGCGGTCGTCGTTCCTCCACCGCTCGCTGGATCTTCCTCTTATGATTACGGGCATGACGGGCGGCTATCCGGGCGCGGTCAAAATCAATGCCGGCCTCGCGGCGGTCTGCCATGAAAAAAAAATCGCCCTCGGTCTGGGCAGTCAGCGGCAAATGCTAGAGGACCGGTCGCAGTGGAATTCGTTCCGTGTGGCCCGCAAAAACGCTCCCGATATTCCGCTCATCGGTAATATCGGTGCGACCCATGTCGTCGACGCGGAAGCGGCCGATCGGGTGAAGCGACTGGTCGAATGGATCGAGGCCGACGCGATCGCCATTCATCTGAATGCGTTGCAGGAGGCGGTCCAGCCCGAGGGCACGGCCGATTTCCGCGGCGTGCTGCACGGGATCGAACGCATCGTGCGTGCATCGCCGGTGCCGGTCATCGTCAAGGAAACCGGGGCCGGTATTTCCGCCGCCGTCGCCCAGCGCCTGATCGACGCCGGGGTCTCGATCATCGACGTGTCCGGTGCCGGAGGTACGTCGTGGTCGGCCGTGGAATCGTTTCGACAAAACAACCGCAAGTCGCGTCTCGCCGCACGGTTTCGTGACTGGGGCATTCCGACGGCCGACTGCGTAACCCAACTGGCACGGTTCCGCGAAATTTTCATCATCGCGTCCGGAGGAATTCGGGACGGCGTCGACGTTGCCAAAGCGCTGGCGCTCGGCGCGGCCCTGGCCGGCATGGCACGCCCGCTGCTTCACGCCTTCAGTGCGCGCGGAAAAAAAGGTCTTGTCGAAGAAATCGACGCGATCGCGGCGGAACTGCGATTGGTTATGTTTCTGACCGGATGCGCGTCCATCACCGAGCTTCGCAAAACCCCGCCGGTTGACCATGGCCGTTGACCTCTACGTTTACTACAAAATCGCGGCCTCCGATCTGGAACGGTACACCGCATTGATCGAACGCCTGTCATCGTTTGCGCGGCCGTGGGCGAAATCCTTTACAGGCAAACGGCGGTTGTCGGAAACCGATCCCGTCACGTGTATGGAAGTCGCGCGCTTCGGCTCGGTCGACGACTGTACGGCGTGGCAAAATGAAAGAACGCGACGTTTTGCAGAGGTCGACGCGTTGATCGTCGGCAGCGCCGATGCCATCCGATATGAAATATTCACGGACCTGTGATGGAAATACCGGTCAACCCCGATCCTGTTGAGTGGAACGACGCCGTCGCCGGCTCTCCGTACGGCTCGATCCTCCAGTCGTTCGAATGGGGACAGGTCAAGAGCGGAACGTGGCAGCCGCTTTATGTCCGCTTTACCGACGCCGGTCGGTCCATCGGTCAGGCGCTGATTTTAAAACGCCGGTTGCCGGGCACGCCGTTTTCCATCCTCTACGCGCCGCGCGGTCCGGTTCTGCACGAGTGGACGTCGAAGGCGCTTCACGCCGCGGCGGCACAGATCCGCGAACTGGCCGGACAACACCGTGCTTTGGCCTTTCGCTGCGATCCGGAAATTCCGGAGTCCGACGTCGATGCGGTGCACACGTTACGATCGGCCGGATTTTCACGAAGCTCTGAAAACATCCAGCCGCGTGGAACGATCATCCTCGACCTTCGCCCGGACGTGGAAACGATGATGGCCGGTTATCATCATAAAACGCGATACAACATTCGGCTCGCGTTCAAAAAAGGCGTCGCCGTCGAGGAAAAAAATTCACCCGAAGGCGTCGATCTGTTTTACGATCTGTTTCGTACGACCGCGGCGCGCGACGGATTCATGATCCTGTCCAAATCGTATTTTCATCATCTTCACCGTACGCTCGGCAATAAAAACCTGTGTACGATTTTTATCGCGACGTATCAAAACCGTCCGCTCGCGGCGATTTTTCAAACCGTGTTCGACGGGCGCATGACGTATCTCTACGGCGCGTCGTCCAACGAGCACCGGAACCTCATGCCCAATCACGCGGTCCACTGGCGCGCCATCGAATGGGCAAAACAACGCGGCGTGACGTCGTACGACCTGTGGGGAATTCCCGCCCATCCGCACGAAGGCCATCCGCTGTGGGGTGTCTACCGGTTCAAAAAAGGTTTTTCGGAAACGGAAACCAACTGGATCGGGACGTACGAACTTTTATTCCGGCCCGTGTGGTATCGAACGCTGATGGCCTCCGCCGGGACGGCCAAATCGGTCATTCGATTCTTGAAGACGGGTAAATGGAAGGGCAGCCTGGGGGAATAAAGAGGTTACACGAACCTGGTTTTCGTCGTATTCGTCTCGATTACACGTAGGGATTCGTAAACGCGGGAACGCTCTCGCCTTTTTTCTGGCAATCCTCGCAAATTCCAAAAATGTGCAGGATGTGTTGCGTCATCTTGAAATTATGCTGACGGCAGATGACGTCCTGCAGCCGTTCGATGTCTTCCGATTCGAATTCGATGATCCGGCCGCACGACGTACACTTCATGTGCTCGTGATGGTGGCGCCCGTAGGTGTGCTCGTAGTACGACGTCGTCTCGCCCAGTTTGGCCTTCCGGATCAATCCGCATGAGTCCAACAATTCCAGCGTGCGATAGATCGTCGCCCGGGACACTTTGTGTTGTTTGCGCATCATCCGATGCAGAATGTCTTCGGCTTCGAAGTGAAAATCCGTGGTGTAAATCTCGTCCAGAACGGCAAATCGTTCCGGCGTTGCCTTCAGTCCCTGCGAATACAGAAACGTACGAAAACGTTCGTGAATGTCCGCAAGTTCCTCACTGCTCAGATGTTCATGTGCGCGTTTGACTTCCACGCAACTCCTTTCCGATCAATGACCGCGATAGTCGGCCGGGCCGCGTCCGTCCAGAACGGGTTTTTGCGACGGCGGAATATCTTTAACCGGCGGCGAATTGGCCGTGACGGCCATTTCCGTTCCGGTAATTTCTTTGTACAAATCTTTCGCCGTCTGGTAGTCGACCGATTTCAATTCCTCGATGACCTGCATGGCTTTCTGGGCTTCCCCGGTTTGATGATACACCAGGCCGCGGTAATACTGGGCATTGGCGTGCGCCGGTTTCAGCCGAACGGCTTCTTCAAAATGCCGGAGCGCCGTCGTCACGTCGCCGGTCTTGTAAAACGCCAGTCCCAGATTGTAATGGCACGATACGTATTCCGGATCGACGAGAAGGCACTTCTGATACTGCGCGATGGCTTCCGCGTACTGTCCTTGCTCGTAATGGACCAATCCCAGATTGTAAAACGCATACTTGTAATCCGGCTGGATCGTCAGTGTACGTTGATAATATTCGACGGCCTTGGGGTAGTCTTTCTGGTCGTGATAGCACAGGCCGATATAGTTGCAGGCGTCGGCGTGGGCGGAATTGATGTCCAGCGTCTTGCGGAAATGTTCCAGCGCTTGCGGATACTGTTTCTGTTCGTAGTACACGATGCCGAGATTATACACCGGGGCGGCAAATTTTGGATCGAGCGCGGCCGCCTTCTGGAAATAGCCGAGCGCCGTCGGATACAACTTGCGGTTGAGATACACGAGGCCGGCGTAGTTGAGGGATTCCACGTGATTGGGATCGGACTCGATCGCCTTGAGAAAAGACGCAAGCGAATCGTCGTCGCGACACAGGTAATAATAACAGCGGCCGAGGTTGTAATGCGCGTAGACGTAATCGGGATCGAACTGCAGGCAGCGCTGGAAGTGCGGCATCGCGCCGGCGTAGTCTTTTTTCAGATAGTGGATCAATCCGACGTAGTTGATCGCGGGAACGTAATCGGGCTTGACCTCGATCGACCGCTGGAAGTACGGCAGCGCCTCGTCGTCCTGTGACTGCCGATAATAACACAAACCGATATTGTACAGGGAATACGGCTTGTAATACGTCCCGTCCTTTTCGATATCGAGCGCTTTTTGAAAAGCCTGGATCGCTTCCGCATAGCCTTCGAGGTCAATCAGGTTGAACCCGATCGTAAACCATGCGTCAAGGTAAATCGGGTTGAGTTCGACGGCCTTTCGGGCGTTGTCGACGGCGGACTGGAACTGCCGGTTGTTCTGCGCTTCGATGGCGGCCTGATAGAACGACTCGGCCGTGGGCGTTTGTGAAATCTTTTTGGTCAGCTCCGCCGAATCACGGTTTCCCGCCGATGCGGCCCGCCAGGGATTACTTGAAAAGTCACTCATACGGATCTTCCGCCTTTAACACTCATGATAGCAGGAGTTGCAGGATTTTAATATAGACGATATACCCTGAGTGTGCAACCCCTATCCTGCCGCTTCTCTCGGAGTTATTTTTTAGCGGCCTTCTCTTTTTCCATCCCCGGTGCGGGCATCATGCCCAGTTGTTGCATAAAGGCCATCGCGTCAAAACTTCCCCATCGTTCCACTGCTTTTCCGTCCGCATAACGGACGATATCGATGAGCTGGACGGAAAAAGATTTCCCGCTGGCCGGCATTCCCTGAAACTCGCCGCTCTGAGTTCCGCTCAGCGTGACGCGAGCCGCAACTTTGTCGCCGACGGCGAAACAGTCTTCGACGGTAAACTTCAAATCCGGAAAAGACGTTCGCATCGCCCCGATGGCCTCTTTCACGCCCGCCAAACCCGGCTTCTGTCCGGGATCGGGATTATGGTCGAGCACATCCGCCGCCAGCAACGCATCGAGGGCATCGAAATTGCCGGCGTTAAACGCGTCGTACACTTTGTGTTGAATGGCCTTGTTGGCCTCGGCCGTTTGTTTTGCCTTCGCCGCTTCTTGATCCGTGCAACCGGCAAAAATCAAGACCCCGGTGAAAAGACAGATTGCCAATGTAACGCGTGTCATAAAGGATTCTCCTCTCTGGGTTCAAGGGATAAAAATAAGGCGTCAAAAGGTAAAACGAAAAACGCGACAAAGTCCAGCGTTCGTAAAAAAGGACGGTCTGTTTCGGCTTTTCTGCATCGGAAAAAAGCCTCAAAACGTTTGATTTTTCCCGGTCGGTACCATAGATTCACCCTCTTCAAAAACGATAGAACAGGAGCATTTTTCTTATGTTAATGACCCGAATCCGCGAGAAGCTGCATATCGTATTGTATCTCCTCGTGTTTTTTTTCATCGCCCTTATTGTCGTGGAGTGGGGCGCCAATTATTCCGACATTGCCCGGTCGTCCAGGGGCGTGGTCGGACGCGTGGATGGAGAAGACATCCGATATGCGGATTTTCACTCCGCGTTGTATAACCAGTCCCAGTTGATGCAGCAGCAGCGCGGCGGCGAGCCGCTCAATGAAAGTGAGATGGACAACGTGAGCGAGCAGATCTGGGAACAGATCGTCGAACAGCAATTGCTTCAAAAACTGGTTCGTGAGACCAATCTCGCGGCGAGCGATTCGGAAATCGTGTTCCACCTGCGGTACAATCCGCCGGATTTTCTCCGCCAGAATCCCTCCTTTCAGACGGACGGTAATTTTGACCAGGTCAAATACCTGCAGGCGCTCAATAACCCGCAGTATGCCAAAGCATGGACCGATATCGAACGGGCGCTGCGCGCGCAATTGCCGTTCAGCAAGGCCCAGTCCCTGATCACCTCGACCGTGCGCGTCACGGAGGGTGAACTTCGCCAGGAGTATGCACGCCGCCATCTGACGGTCAGCGGGCGCCTGGTGTTTTTCAGTCCGGCGGCGGTTCCCCTGGAGCAGGTCAACGTTACGGACGACGACTTGCAGGCGTACTATGACGCCCACCTCGACGATTTCAAACAGCCGGAAAGAGCTCGCCTGGTCCACGTCTCCTTCAGTGATAAACCAACGGCGTCCGATTCCGCCGAGATTTTTGCACGACTGAATGACATCAAAAAACAGATCGCCGAAG
This sequence comes from uncultured Bacteroidota bacterium, assembly GCA_964478735.1. Lineage (GTDB taxonomy): Bacteria > CLD3 > CLD3 > SB21 > SB21 > CAYZJB01. Next base: position 34,494 of record CAYZJB010000017.1, read on the forward strand.
GCAAAGATTTTGCCGAACTCGCCAAAATTTACTCGGAAGAACCGGGCGCAACGGAAAGCGGCGGTGATCTCGGATGGTTTGGACGCAACCGCATGGTAAAACCGTTTGAGGACGCCTGCTTCGGGGCGAAAGCCGGCGACATCGTCGGACCCATCGAGACACAATTCGGATATCACATCATCAAGGTCGAGGAAACGAAGTTCAAACCGCGTAAAAAAGACGCTCCCGACGAAGACAGCGTCAAAGCGCGTCACATCCTGGTCCGCATGGCACCGAGCAATAATACCGTCGAAACCTCGCGTGAAAACGCCACGGCATTTTACGAGGAAGCCAAATCCAACGGTTGGACGTCTGCCATGGCAAAATATGGCGAACGTTTTTCGCTTCGTGCCGACACCACCGCCGAAATCACGAACAACGAGTTCGGTATGATCGCGGGTTTTCAGGACCGCATGCGCCAGGTATTGCGGTTTGCATTCAGCAACGACGTCGGAAGCGTTTCTCCGCCGCACCGTACGAGTTCCGGATTCACGATCTTCAGCATCGCCAACCGCTCCAAAGCGGGAATTCAGCCGCTTGACGACGTCCGGGAACGCATACGGAACCTTGTGACCGATGAAAAACGCAAAGAACTTGCGTTTACCCGTGCCCAGGACGTTCGTACAAAAATTCAGGTCCTTGAGGAAATTCGGCTGGCCGATACGTCGCTCGTGATTACCGAATTCTCCGGCCTCGCGCTCAACGGCTCCATTTCCGGCGTCGGACGTGACACAAAAATCAACGGCCAGTTGTTTCAACTGACCCCCGGCACACTGAGTGCGGCGCTGAAGGGCGCCCGCGGATCGTATATCGTACAACTCAGCCGCCGTGACGAATTCAAAGAACAATTGTACCAGGACAAACGCAGCGAACTGAAGGAACAGTTGCTCAATGCCAAACGGCAGCGCGCCTATCGGGAATGGTTGGAGGCGATGAAAAAAGCTGTGGACATCGAAGATTTTAGGGCCGATTTTAACCTGTAGAGCATGATCGACCGTTTGTTCACAATCTCGGGGCAGATGGAATCGGTCCCGGAAAAAGAACCGACGGATGTGACAACGCTGGATCATCCGGTCCGCGTCATTCTATTCAACGACGACGTTCATACGTTCGACGAAGTCATTGCCCAGTTGATCAAGGCGACCGGATGTTCATCGGCCCGGGCTGAAGCACTGGCATGGGAAGTACACACTCGCGGCAAAGCCGTCTGTTACGAAGGCGACCTGTCCGAATGCCTGCGCGTCAGCGCCGTGTTGGAGGAAATCGGCCTGCATACTCAAATTGAACCTTAACTCCTGCCGAAGAGTTTGTTCACCAAGAGAGGAGAACTCGATATGAGACCCCTGCTGATGCTCACTGCAATTGCGTTTGCTTCATCCACGTTGCTTGCCGGTGACCCGGACGCGTTGCTGGGAGTCTGGTTTAACCAGGAAAAGACCGCCAAGATCGAAGTGTACAAAAACGGCAACAAGTACTTTGGGAAAATCGTCTGGTTGAAAGACCCGACGTACAACGAAACCGAGTTCAATGAAGCCGAAGGCCATCCGGCCGTCAAACTCGGCGGTCCGAAAGTGGATTGGCGCAATCCGGACAAAGCGCGGCAAAATGACCCAATCCTCGGTCTGCTTATTCTTCGCGACTTTATCTGGGACGGCGACGATCAGGAATGGACGGACGGACGGATCTACGATCCGAAAAAAGGATCCGACTACAAGTGTTTTATGCGCCTTGAAAACGACTCCACGCTGTATTTGCGTGGATACATCGGTTTTTCATTGATCGGACGGACGTCGTACTGGACGCGGTCCAACTAAAACAAAACTTGGACGCTTTTCAACGGCTGACATGCGAAAAAATGTCGGCCGTTTTTTTTGCTCTGAACGGTGGACAACGCCGACCTGACGGCGGTCATAGGGAGGTCGATTTCGTTTTCGTACGTACTCGGAAAGGAGCCGCCGATGGACATTGACGTTCAACTCCTGCCTGCCAACCAACGCAAAACGAAACCGGCGGATGAACAATCGCTCGGTTTCGGTCGATACTTTACCGATCATTTTTTCAATATGACGTACACGGATGGCCGCGGCTGGCATTGCGCCCGAATCGAGCCGTACCGGGCACTCTCTCTCGATCCCGCCGCACTTGTTTTTCATTACGCGCAGGAAATTTTTGAAGGCTTGAAAGCGTACCGCGGTCGCGACGACGGTGTTTTCCTTTTTCGCCCGAAAGAAAACTGGAAGCGAATGGCGTGCAGCGCCCTCCGGCTCGGCATGCCGGAACCGCCGGCCGATATCGTCCATGACGCGTTGAGGCAATTGTTGAGTGTTGAAAAGGATTGGGTCCCACGCGCCCGGGGCACGGCCCTGTACATTCGCCCCACGATGATCGCAACCGAAGCCGCGCTCGGCGTTAAAACCAGCGCCGAATACTTGTTCTACATCATTCTCAGCCCGGTCGGCAATTATTATCCGGAAGGCTTCAGCCCGATCAAAATTTTTGTCTCCGATAAATATATACGCGCGGCACGGGGTGGACTCGGAGCGGCCAAGACGGGCGCCAATTACGCTGCGACCCTGTACCCGGCCAAAGAAGCCAAAACGAAGGGGTACGGCCAGGTACTGTGGCTCGATGCAAAGGAACTCCGGTACATCGAAGAAGTCGGATCCATGAATATTTTTTTCCGCTTTGAAGACGAAATCGTTACCAGCCCGCTGGATGGAACGATCCTGGCCGGCATTACGCGGGATTCCGTCATTCAGCTATGCCGCGAACGATCCCTGAGTGTAAACGAAAGAAAGATCGGTATCGACGAAGTGCTCGACGGAGCCGCCAGCGGCCGTTTGAAGGAAATTTTCGGCACGGGAACCGCGGCGATCATCTCGCCGGTGGGAGAATTGTATTACCAAGAAAAGGCGATCCCCATCGGCGGCGGCAGGATCGGTGAATTGTCACGAACGTTGTATGAAGAACTGCTCGCTCTTCAGTACGGCGATATTCCGGACACCCGTGGATGGATTGAAAAAATTGCATGATCTATTCCAGGCCCAGCTGATCCCGAAACGTTGAATCGGCAACGGCATTCCGTCTCCAGTAATCCGTTTTAAGCGTATGCGTGCGACGCCCCGTCGTCGTCAACTCGCGGGCCTTTGCGCCGAAGCCGTCTTTGTACGTTTCTTCAAAGGCCTCGATTTCATGCGGAAATGTTTTTTTGAACCGGATGCTGAGCGAGCGTTCAAACGACGTATAATTGAGCGTGTACGTCAACATTCCCTCCCCGGTATCTTTGAGCGTGGCCGTTGCCTTTTCAACCGCAGGTGTGCGATGCAGCAGTCGAGCATATTTTAGTCCGGGAATGATATCGATGGGACCCACCGGAAGCGACTGGGGAGAAATCCGAATTCGCGTCCACACCTCGTCTTCGAGAAGCGCCGCTGTAAGGTCGAACTCCTGGTCCGCTTCACGTTCAAAATACGAATGCGAGGTAACGTGGAATTTATCGCTCTTGAAAACCATCTGGGTATAGACATGGCCGCACCATTCCTGTACCGACGTGCTGGTTTTGATGGAGCGAGGAAACTGCTGCAGATCGAGCGGAGTGAATACGGACGATAGAATCGAATACGGATAAATGCCGGTATGGAATCGATAGGCCATATTGACTTTGAGGATCGGCACGGCTTTCGACTTTCCTTCTCCATTGTAGTCGTCCAATTTCACGCCTTTGTCCGTACGGAAATCTTCCGTGACAAAAACCAGGACGGCGTCGCCCTTCCGTAATTCACCGTATCGCGCATGGGTCAGTTCGAACCGGTTGAGTTCGGCCTGACCCGAATGCCAGTACAGGGAAAAGGCCCCTTGTGAAACCGGTTCCCAGTTTACCGTTTGAGTTTCCGCCTGCCGGCACCCCAAAGCAACCAGAACGCTCCAGAACGTGATCAAACGATGCATACGATTCCTTTCATTTTCCTAGTTTATCCAGAAGTCGATTGAACTCACGGGCTTCTTCCACCGTCAGGCCGGAGCAAACCGCGTCGAATTTATCTTCTTCCCGGTCAATTTTTTCCAATAGGTCCAGCCCGTGCTTCGTGATCCGAATATCGACGCGCCGCCGATCTTTGGGACATATATCGCGAGTCAACAGGCCTTTTTTCAACAAACGGTCGATCAATCTCGAGACGTCCGCATTTTTGTCGACCAGCCGTTGACGAATGAGCGTCACGGTGGCCGAATGCGGCGTTTGACCCCGGAGGATCCGCAAAATGTTAAACTGTTGTACGGTAATTCCAAACGGAAATAGCAGGGTTTCGATTTCAGCCGCTATCCTTGAATACGTATACGTCAGGTTAATCACCAGTTTTTGAAACTCGTTGCGGAATTTTTTCTGCCGTATTTTTTGATCGATCGTGCTCATAAAACAAAAGGCTGCCCGTACGGCAGCCTTTCAAAAAGGTATACGGCCATGCTCACGATTTCTTAACGAGTTGCACATTGACGGTCAAGTTGACGTCGGCGCTCACAACCGCACCGCCGGTCTCGATCAGCGCGTTCCATTTCAATCCAAAGTCATGGCGGTTGATGGTTCCGGTTAACTTCCACGCGGATTTGACGTTGCCGTACGGATCGGTTACCTCACCGCGATACAATCCGTCCAGTTCGACCGTCTTCGTGACGCCGCGAATCGTCAAGTCGCCCGTGATCTTATACGTATTATCACCAACTTTCTTGAACGACTGACTGACGAATGTCAGCTGAGGATATTTTTCCGCGTAAAAAAAGTCTTCGGACTTCAAATGCGCGTCGCGCTTGTCGATGTCGGTCGAAATGCTGTTGACGTCAACGGCCAACTCACCTTTGGCATCTGAAAAATCAGGTTTCGTATACGTGAACGAACCGTCAAACGACTTGAAATGTCCCGTCACTTCTGACACGACGAGGTGGGTTACGGTAAACATGACGTTCGTATGCGCTTTGTCTATCTCCCATCGAGTCTGGCTTTGCACCCCAACGACACTCAGTAAGGACAACATGAGTACGGTTTTCATAGCTCTTCCTTCTGTAAATTCAAAGTTAAAACATTTGATGTTATAACATATAACTATGGATAAAATTCCTTCGCCACAAGTTTTTTTTGTGTTTTTTTATTGTTCGGTATCTAGAGGTTCTTCAAAAAACTCCCAGGGTGGGCGTTCTTTTGGGCGTTTGTGGCGTATGAACATCAATGTTTCCCGTAATTTATCGTCAAAACGCATCTCAAAAAGGACGTATTTGGCCATCAATGGAGGATTGAGGATACCCTCCATTTTTATCATTGTTTTTTTCCTTTCCTGGAGCATGGTTTCATCCACCTTGTTCAACTCTGATATCGTCTGCAGGATCCGGTCTCCGGAAACGTCATTTCCGATGGCGGCCATGTGCTTTAATTTTTTCGACAACTCCTTACGCTGGCGATGGAGTTGATGCATCTGGTCGATGTGGATTGCGTAGATGTCCAAAAACTTCCGGGCGTCTTCCCCCTCCAGGCCGAGTTCCTCGACCATTTTCTTTTTTTTTAACTCTACGATTTTCACCCGGACGTGATGGAATTCCTGCGCCGCGCTAATACCGGTTGTAAGAATGAAAATGGTAAGCCAACGCGTCACAGGATCACCGCTTCGTTAAGTTCGGTCAGCAGCGTTCGTTCTTCATCGGACGACAGATCATCGAATTCCGATTGCACAACGGCCGGATAGTCGATCGATGTGCCATAACTCATCGCTTCTTCATCCCACGTGACTTCCGCTTCCACTGTAGTTTCGGAGCTTTCGTCAGGCGAAGCAAGAAATAGCGTCCAAGTTACACCGATCAGTACGATCGCTGCAGCCGCCACCGCCGGCATCCACCGACGCGGTCGCCGGTTTTCCGATATGCGCTCCGCCATACGCCGGCGCAGTCGGGCGTTGAATCCGGACCAGTATAATTCCATATCGCGATCCGGGAGAGGTTCCTTCTTAAGCCATTCCAGCGTCCGGAGCAGATCGTCATACGCCTGACGCCAGACGGGGTCATGCTTGATGCGCGATTCGACGTCGCGCCGTTCGGCCTCTGAAAGTCGGCCTTCCACGTAATCGATCAGCCGGGTTTTCATACCGCTGTCCTTTCGTTTACGTAGGACTGGATCTTTTTGAGCGCATGAAAAAAACCCGCCTTGACGGCGCCTTCGGTCCGGCCCAACAGGACCGCAATTTCGCGGTGCGATAGGCCGTCCATATGTCGCAGAACAAAAATTTTCTTTTGCTGCGGTGGAAGCCGCCGAACCGCTTCGGCAAGGATCGCGTCCTGTTCCCGGCGAACGGTAACGTCATCGGGGCGCGGCGACGGGTCGGCGATGTGAAAAACCGTTTCCAATGTTAACGCTCGCCGAATTTTTTTCATTCTCAAATGGCTCACCGACCGGTTCATGGCGATACGGCACAGCCAGGTATAGAGAGAACTATCCATACGAAATGTGTGCATTTTTTCGAACGCTGCAATAAAAACATCCTGAAGGAGATCGTCGGTCTCATTGTGATCGTGGACCATCCCGAAAATAACGCCGTACAATCGCTTCCGATACCGGTTGACCATTTCCAGAAACGCCCGTTGACGTTCTTCTCCGTTGCCGTAGAGAAAAGCTTCAACGATCGTAAGATCGCTATCCTCTGTTTTTCTCTCTGGAGATCCCGGTTTCAATTGCAGGTTGCCATTCATCGCGATTCAGTCCAACCGATGTCTACTCCATAGACGCCACACATCATAAAACGTTTAATTACAGCCGGCATACGGACACGATGGAACAGGAGGCACATTTGACGGCCTCTTTCTTGCGGGGACACAGCTTTAGAATTCCAAGCCGGCTCAGGGCAAAGTCATACTTTACCGGATCCGAGGCATCAAATTGAGCCAGTCGCGTCGTAATTTCCCGTGCCGTCTGCAGATTGAGCCGTGTGCTGTCGGTGAGACCGATATTGTAGGCCAGTCGCCCAATGTGAGTATCGACGGGGATCAATAATTTGTCGGGCGGCAATTGAGGCCACAGACCCAGATCGACGTTGTCCTTGCGCACCATCCATCGCAAAAGCAGAAATGCCCGTTTGCTTGCTCCATGGTTCGCCGGATCCGGTAAGAGGTGACGAAAACCAACGCCTTTGGAGCGCTCCCATCGCCACCATCGTCGGTCGACCTCGCGCAGGTCCGCCACACATCGCGACCATGCCATCCCCAGATGAGGATCGCTATCACGATGGTGAAAACTCACCCAATCGCCGAGACGGTCATAGCGTTTCAGGATTCGCTGCAGGCCATACAGCAGACGTAAGAGATCGCCGCCGCGAACCATGCGATAATAAAATCCCTTCCACCGGCGCAATTCAGTGACGGGCCGAAACGTCTCGACGAATCGACGCGGTTGATTCTCCATGAGTTCAAAAGCCGCCGCGCCGGCTTTTAGGATTTGTCCGACCTGCCCGAATGCAAGCGAGGCCATGATAACGGCAGCCACTTCCTGGTCCTCGGGTTTTTGAAAACGGCGGACAAGATAGATCGGATCACTGGATTCGTACCGCGTATCGAATTGGCGGTACAAATCTTCGAGGTGTTGATACAGGCTCATCCAGCCTATTTTTTTCGACGTCTGCGGGACGCGGGCCGTGATGCCTTTTTTGCCGACCGTTTTTTGATCGTTTTTATTGCCGTACCTTTTTTTCTGGAAACGGTTTTTCGCTTTGCGCCTTTTTTCGCAGCCGGTTTCTTTTTCACGGATTTTTTCTTGCCCGTCGCCCGCGGCCTCGTCGGTTTTGATTTATACAAACCTCCGATCAGATTCAGGGCGCTTCCGGCTTTGAACCATTCGATCTGCTGGGCATTGTACGAATGATTCAGCAGCGCCGTGTCCTGCGTACCGTCGGCATGACGAATGATCAGACGAAGCGGTTCTCCGGGCTTGAAATTGTTCAATCCGGTGATCGTCAGCATATCGTCCTCGCGGATCCGTTCGTAATCCTCCGGATTGTCAAACGTCAGGGCGAGCAGGCCCTGTTTTTTGAGGTTCGTTTCGTGAATACGAGCAAAGCTCTTGACGATGATTGCGCGGCCGCCGAGAAAGCGCGGCTCCATGGCCGCATGTTCACGGCTGGATCCTTCGCCGTAGTTCTCGTCCCCGATCGCCACCCAGGGTATGCCCTGAGATTTGTAATACCGTGCGTTTTCGGAAAACGATTTGACCTCGCCGTTGAGGATGTTTTTGCCCTTCCCGGGTTCATGCCCGAACGCGTTGACGGCCCCGAGAAACATGTTGTCGGAGATATGGTCGAGATGGCCTCGAAATTTCAGCCATGGACCGGCCGGAGAAATGTGATCCGTCGTACATTTGCCTTTGGCTTTGACGAGAACCACGGCATCGATGATGTCTTTGCCGTCCCAGGATTTGAACGGCTCGAGGGCCTGAAGGCGCTGACTCTTCGAATCGATGAGCACCTTGACGGAGGAGCCATTGGCGGCCGGCGCCACATATCCGCTGTCGCCTGAGGTGAACCCGGATGCCGGTAACTCATCGCCGGAAGGCGGATCGAGTTTGACGCTGTTGCCCTGCGCGTCGGTCAGCGTATCTCTCAACGGATTAAATTTCAACGAGCCTGCGAGCGCCAGCGCCGTTACGATTTCCGGACTGGCCACAAAGGCATGCGTCGCGGAATTTCCGTCGTTTCGCTTTGCAAAATTGCGGTTGTACGACGTAAGAATGGTATTTTTCTCCCCTTCCCTCACGTCGTGACGCTTCCACTGTCCGATGCAGGGACCGCAGGCATTGGCCAGAACCTTGCCGCCGATCCGCGTGAGGGCGTCGAGTTGGCCGTCGCGTTCGATCGTGGCCCGGATTTGTTCCGAACCCGGAGTGATCACAAATTCACTCTGCGCGCTCAAGCCATACCGGCTGGCCAGTCGGGCAATGCTCGCCGAACGTTCGATGTCCTCGTAGGATGAATTGGTGCAACTTCCGATCAGAGCGACCTTGATACGTTCGGGATACTGCTGCTCCGTCACCGCCTGTGCGAGTTTGGAAATGGGCCAGGCGCGGTCCGGAGAAAACGGACCGTTGACATGCGGTTCGAGTTCGGACAAATTGATCTCGATCACTTCATCATAATAATCCTTCGGGTTTTCCGCTGTTTCTTTATCTGCTACAAGACAACCCCATATCGTATCGGCCAGTGCCGCCAATTCGCCCCGGTCCGTCATTTTTAAATACGTGGCCATTCGGTCGTCGTAAGGAAATACCGACGTCGTCGCACCGATCTCCGCACCCATGTTGCAAATCGTCGCTTTACCGGTACAACTGATCGACGCGGTACCGGGACCAAAATACTCAATGATCTTTCCCGTGCCGCCTTTGACGGTCAGAATACCCGCCAGCTTGAGAATGACGTCCTTTGGTGAAGTCCATCCGTTCATCCTGCCCGTCAGATGCACGCCCGTCACGCCGGGCCATTTGAGTTCCCACGGAAGCCCCGCCATCACGTCGACGGCATCGGCCCCGCCGACTCCGATAGCGATCATTCCAAGTCCTCCCGCGTTGGGGGTGTGGGAATCCGTCCCGATCATCATTCCGCCGGGAAACGCATAGTTTTCCAGGACGACCTGGTGGATGATACCGGCACCGGGTTTCCAAAAACCGATCCCGTATTTATTGGATACGGAAGCGAGAAAATTATAGACTTCCTGGTTTTCTCCGAGCGCCCTTTCCAGATCGACATCGGCGCCATTTTCCGCACGGATCAGATGGTCGCAGTGCACCGTAGAAGGTACGGCTACTTTTTTGCGGCCCGAGGACATGAATTGCAAAAGCGCCATCTGTGCCGTCGCATCCTGCATCGCGACCCGGTCCGGAGCCAGGTCGGCATAGCTTTCGAAGCGAACCGGGGCCGACGCGGGAAACTCCGCAAAGTGAGCGCCCAGTATTTTTTCCGTCAACGTGAGCGGTCGACCGAAGAATTTTCGCGCTTTGGCCTGACGCGCAGCAAGGTTTTTATACATTTTGCGAATGATGTCCAGATCAAACATGGTGAACTCCTGTAAATTCAACCTCGGCGTGGATCGCCGCGATGAACTTAGTAAAGTCCACGGCGTTTATCAAGCGAAGCCGGGCCGGAAAACAAAAAAACGCAGCCGGTGGGCTGCGTTTTTCAATGGATCTGTCGTTATCTTAACGATGTGCAATCGGATCCGGGTTTCCGTCCGGATCGCTGATCGCATTTCCGTCCGACCGTACGGCGCCGAGCAAAAGTAAACCGCAGACGTGCGGTGCGGCCATGCTGGTACCGCTGATCGTGTTGGTACCGCCGCCCTTCCAGGTGGACAAAATGCTGACACCGGGCGCGGCAAAATCGACCGGAGGATTGCCATAATTGCTGAACGACGCGAAGATGTCGCTGCTATTGATCGCCGATACGGTGTAAATATTTGCGCCATTCGCCCGTGCCGGTGAATGGTTGTTGGCGTCGTCGCTTTCATTGCCGGCAGCGAGAGAAAATTTGACACCCGTGGAGGCGGCGTTTTTGACGGCATCATCGAGCGCCTGGGAAACCGGACCGCCCAAGCTCATATTCGCCGCATCCCCGTTCGAACCGTTGGCCGCGACATGATCCACGCCGGCGATGACTCCGGAGTATGATCCGCTTCCGCGGCGGTTCAACACTTTGACGGCAACTACCTTTGCACCGGCGGCCACACCGACCACGCCGATCGAATTATTTAGCGCCGCGACCGTTCCGGCCACATGGGTACCATGGCCGTTCAAGTCGTCAGCAGATTCATTGGAAATGAACGTCACGCTGCGGCTTACATCAACGTTGAGATCGGGATGATCGAGGTCGATGCCGGTATCGATGATCCATGCCGTTTTGCCCGTACCGTCGCCCGCTCCTCCGACACGCGTGATTCCCCACGGTGTCACCTGCGGACCACTGCCTCCGCCACCGGGTTTGCCTTTCCCCAACGTAATAATACGGTCTTGCTCAACATAGCTGACGCGAGAATCCGACCGAACGGCATTCAGTTGATCATCCGGTATTCGCGCACTGAATCCTCTGAGCGCTTTTTCATAAATCTTATCCGATTCAAGGCCGTACGCGAGGGCCATATCGGCCGCCACAGATGCACTTGATTTCGAAAGTCCCGACTTCAGTACGACGATGTACTGCCCGTCGATCGGCGTTCCGGACACCGGCTCTTGTTCATCGACACTACCGGTGTCGCAAGCGCTGAACAGTACACCTAAAGATAGGATGCATACCGCCAGCCACATGGTTTTCTTCCAGTCCATGGGTGGGTTCTCCTTTGTTGGACTTGTGAGATAGGTTGACTGACTATTACTTACTGCTGCCGCAGGACGCGGCCGATTTGCGTGATCAGATTACCCAAATGGGTAGGGCAAGTCAAGTGATTTTAAAGTCACAGTTATTTTTACGTAACATTACGTAGACGTACAGAACCTGAACTGACAAGTGTGAAACGGGACTGTAAGGCAGAATTTTTAGACTTGATTCTATTTTAACTGTAACTTATGATATTATAGTTATGAACAGTGGGCGATTTGCCGTCTCAATGCATATATTGACGTTGTTGGCCCGAGAAAATCGAATTCTTTCATCGGGCTACATTGCCAACAGCATCAATATCAATCCCGTCCTTGTGCGAAAAGAAATCGTCAACCTGAGGAATCATCGGCTGATCGACAGCCGGGAGGGGAAGTACGGCGGAAGTCGTCTGGCGCGTCCCGCACAACGCATATTTCTTTCCGACATCTACCGCGCCGTACGACCGGGAACCATCCTCGGCCATTCTAAAAACAAACCGAACCCGAAGTGCCCCGTGGGCCGACAGATCAACCGCCACCTGAATGCCCTCTATACAGCCGCCGAAAATGCGCTGATGGCGAACCTCGAAAAAACAACCCTGTCCGACTTTGTCCGGCGATTTAAATAAATTTTTTTTGGAATAAACTGTAATATTATATATTACATTTAAATCAGTACATTTTTAACTTTTAAAAAGGACCAACACCCATGAAAACGAGACTGTTATTGTTGCTGGTTTTGATTTCCGGACCCGCCGGGGTCGCGACTGCCCAGTCGAACCTGAACCTTCAGGTACTGACCTCTTCACCGGAGGGCTTTTCGGTCAATTCCGTCCTGGTGACCGGCGAAAAAGAAGCCGTTTTGATTGACGCACAATTTACGCTGAGCGACGCTCACCGGCTCACCGCCTCCATTCTGGAAAGTAAAAAACAGTTGACGACCATCTACATCACACACTGGCACCCCGATCACTTTTTCGGCCTGACCGTATTGCACCAGTCATTCCCCAACGCAAAAATTGTCGCTCGTCCGGCAACCATCGACGATATCCGGGCGCGATGGCAGGATAAGGTGAATCAGTGGAAGCCGATGTACGGCGACAACCTGACGTCGGCGGCCGTCATTCCGCAACCCTTAAAGGAAGGAGTGATTTTTCTTGAAGGACATCGACTCGAGATCAGCGACGACGTGCAGGGTGACGATAAAAACAATTCATACGTTTGGGTTCCGTCTCTGAGAGCGGTCATCGCCGGTGACATTATTTACAGCGGTGTGTATCCGTGGACGCGGGAAACAAATGCCGCCGATCGCCGGGAGTGGATCAAAACGCTCGATGCAATAGCCGGGCTGAAGCCGCACATCGTTGTTGCGGGCCACAAAAAACCGGGGATGAGAGACGACCTGACCGGCCTTACATTTACAAAAGAGTATTTGACCTATTTCGACGAGGCGATCGCCGCATCGACGTCCGCCGATGAATTGATGACTAAAATCAAAAAGCGATTCCCCGGACTCGATCTGGAGGCCATCCTACAGCTGGCCGCCGATGCGGTTTTTCCGGAGAAAAAGGATTAGTCCATCGTCAATGACATGCGGCGGAGCGACTCACGTGCTCCGCCGTTTTTTTTCTTTTTGAGTCGGTGCACCCGTCGAAACGGCAACGAACAAAATTCGACTGTCAGATTTAATAAAAGGAGGAAAACGCGTTAAGTTCGGATTAGTACCCGGCCAGTTCGATCTTGCGTTTGATGATCTCGCAGTCGTCTTTGATCTTCGGATTGGACGCAATCCAATCTTCCACCATTTTGCATGCGTAGATGACGGTGCTGTGATCGCGGCCGCCAAAATGCAAGCCGATGGTTTTGAGCGAACTGCCGAGGATTTCTTTGATCATGTACATGCAGATCTGACGGGCCTCGACGATTTCCTTTTTACGGGTTTTCGCCCGCAGCATGTCTTCCGGAATATTGAAATACGATGCCACCGTCTTTTGAATCATTTCGATCGAAAGATTTTTCTTTTTGATGGCAATCGTGTCCTTCAAGACCGACTTGGCGAGATCGAGGGTCAATTCACTATTGGTGATGGACGCAAAGGCAAGCAGCTTGATCAGCGCACCTTCAAGTTCGCGAATATTCGACGTGATGTTCATGGCCACAAACTCGCACACGTCCGGCGGCAGGAAAACGCCGTCTTCTTCGCTGCGTTTCTGTAATATCGCAATTCGTGTTTCAAGATCCGGCGGTTGTACGTCGGTGACAAGCCCCCACTGAAATCTAGAAATCAACCGCTCCTCCACGTGTTTCAGTTCTTTCGGCGGTCGGTCGGACGTCAGGACAATCTGTTTCCCCATCTGGTGGAGGGTATTGAACGTATGGAAGAATTCTTCCTGTGTTTTTCCTTTGTCAGCGAAAAATTGAATATCGTCGACCATCAAGACGTCGAAATTTCGATACAGGCGGCTGAACTCCTGCACTTTGTCGTTTCGGATCGCCACCACAAAATCGTTGGTGAACGTTTCGCTGGTAACGTAAGCGATTCGTTTATCCGGATGATTCAGTTTGACGTAGTTTCCGATTGCCTGGATCAGATGGGTTTTTCCCAGCCCGGCGCCGCCGTATATCACGAGCGGATTAAACGACGTCTTGCCGGGTTTTTCCGAAACGGCTAACGCCGCGGCTTTGGCAAACTTGTTGCCGTTCCCTTCGATAAAATTGTCGAAGGTATACCGGCTGTTGAGCAAACTTTCAAATTTTGCCGATCCGGTATCGGCTACCGGTGTGCTGATCGCCACTTTGTGAAACGTCAACACCTCGTGAGACGGCGTTTCCTGCTGTGCCTGTTCCTTGACAACGTATTGAATCCGCCAGTCCGGTCCGCCGACGGAGAAAAGCGCCGAACGGATCAGTTCGCTGTATCGCCCTTCAAGCCACTCGATAAAAAACTGGTTGGGTATACTGAGGTAAAGCGTGTACTCGGCCTTTCGGAGCGGCTCAATCGGATTAAACCAGGTGCGGAAGGAAGGACCCGGGATCTGGGTCTTGATGATCTCGACACATTCATCCCACATCCGTTTCGCTTCTCCCTGATCGTCCGTCGAGGAGTCTACCATAGGGTAGTACTGGGAACTGTCATGCTCAACCATGCAACCAACCCTGTCCTTTTGTCATTTTATCCACATAATACGTATTGACGAGCAGAGAAGAAAATGCGATCCTATGCCGAAAGTTATTCAAGCCTGTCTGAATCGATCAGACAAAAAAACAAAACGCTGTTTTTAACTTACTTAACCGTACTATTCGGTACGATTCACGGGAATTATCGAAAGGGCAGGCAAGAAAAAACTATGTTTGCATGACCACAACTTATCAACACTTCACAAATTATTAACAATTGCTCGCTCTCTCTCCAAAGCTTGATTAATTTACAAAAGAGCCCCCGTTTGTCAAGCTCTTTCGGGCATCCGGATTACGTAAAACGATTAAACTGTGTATTCACTCCATTTATGAGGAAAAATTTTTTTCCTTGACTCGCCGTCCACCGGCGAGAGCTAAAACCGGTAGTTTCGCAACCATTTGTTTTTTTGAAAAGATTAGTTGAAGTGATAGAGTATTTTCTCGATCACAATGCTGATCTGGGAGTTGGTATCTTCCACTTCGGGTAAAATTTTCGCCACCGTCGCTTTGTACATGATCCCTTTGATGATTTCATCCTGCATGAGACCGGCCAGTTCCCGTTTCAAATACCCGATCATGCGTCCATCGAACGTGTGAACGGCGACCGCGCAGGGATCGTGCGGATTTTCCGGCTCCGGAATCAGCAGAACCCGGGTACTTTCCTTGAGATCGGCAATGTCAAAGCCGGAATGACGCAATCCGACAATACGGGTGAAGAACCGGTTTTCATCGCGATAAAATTTTCTGAGCTCATCTTCCAGCTCCAACCGGATCAGGCGGTCGGTTTCTTCCCGTTCACCCGTCGCGGAATCGGTTTCTTCTTTCCATGCTTCTTCCGTCTCCTCTTCGTCTTCGACAAGAGCCTCGTCCTGCATGAATTTTTCCACCGTCTGCAGGTCCATTTTTCCCAGGAACCAGATCAGGTTGAAATCGATGTAATCTTCCGACGGGCGGTCGAAATTCATCAACTGGTATTCGGCCAGAATATTGATCTTCAGTTTGTCCGGAAGGGCGCGTGACAGGATTTCGCGCAACGGTACCATCGCCGGTACCCCGTTGTCGATCAGCATTTCCAATTTGTGGATGCCGGGGAAAATGGCGCCTTTCAGGAAAAGGAAAATCATTTCAAAACATTCAAGCAATTCGTCCGACAAATCCGCCAAAACGACGTCGCGCGGCAGGTCTTTATACTCCAGCGCCACAAATTCGAGGTACGATTTTTGATCGAGATCGAGCGTCAGGGTCTCGACGGTCTCGAACTGCTGCAATGGGATCTTGGATTTGCCGTTCACCCGGAGTGTTTTTTTGATTTCGCGTTCATGATAGACGGACAATTCCGTCAACAGAAGCTGTGAATACTCCGTTTCGGCAAATGCGGCAAATAGATTGGTGTAGGGAGAATCCTGAAGCGGCGCCTCGGTATAGAGGTGGATAAGGTAATAGCGTGCGATGGGCGTCTTAAGCGAAGGAAGTGCCATGCGATTCCTCCTTAGGATAACGAAAAGGTCCGGTAAAAGCCAGACTATTTCTCACCGTGCGCCTTGCGTTCCTCGTAAATCCGAGTGAGCTGTTGCGCGATTTCATTCGGCACTTCGGCATAATAGGAAAATTTCTTTCGAAACACGCCGCGGCCGCTCGTCATGGACCGCAGGATAGTCGCATACTTTAGAAGTTCCGCCAGCGGAATGTTGGCTTTGACGATCTGGAAATGGCCGTCCGCTTCCATGCCCAGAATCTGGCCCCGCCGGCTGGAGATATCGCCCATGATGGCACCGAGATATTCTTCGGGGATCGTGATATCGACCTCGTAAATCGGTTCCAACATGATCGGATGGCCCTCTTTGAAGCCTTTGCGGAGCGCCATCGATCCCGCGATCTTGAACGACAACTCATCGCTGTCGACGTCGTGATAACTGCCGTCGGTGAGCACCACTTTGATATCGACGATCGGATAACCGGCAATCACACCCTGCGTCAGTGTTTCCATGACGCCTTTTTCAACGGCCGGAATAAACCGCGACGGTACAACGCCGCCGACGATCTCGCTGTCGAACTCGAATCCGCTGCCGCGAGGCTTCGGTTCGATCCGAATGTGGACGTGGCCGTACTGGCCGCGCCCACCCGTCTGCTTTTTATGTTTATATTCCGTGTCTTTGACGGTGCTTCGGATCGTTTCTTTGTACGGAATCCGCGCCTCCACCAGCTCGACTTCGACGCCGAACCGGTCCTTGAGACGCTTGACGACGACCGCCAGATGCATTTCGCCCTGACCGGACACCGTACTTTGCTGGGTCTCGACGTCGTAGGTGTACGTAAACGACGGATCCTCTTCATGCAGCGAATGCAGACCCGCGCTGATTTTCGCTTCATCCGCCTTGCCTTTGGGCACAATGCCGCACGTCATGATAGGGTTCGGAAAATGAATTTCCGGAAATCGGATGACCTGGCTTTTATCGCAAAGCGTGTTATTGGTATGCGAATCGCGCAATTTCACAAGCGCGGCAATATCGCCGGCCACCGCCTGCCCGACCTCCACGCGCTCTTTCCCGTTCAATGCAAAAACCTGGCTGATCCGTTCGGAAACGCCTTTACCGGCGTTCCACACGTCGTCGCCCGTCTTGACCGATCCGGAAAACACGCGAAAGAGCGACAATTCGCCAACGTGCGGCTCACTCAGCGTTTTGAATATAAACGCCGAAAACGGCGCATCGACTTTGCATGCACGCTCCACCTCGCCGCCGCCGTTCGCCAGTCCCTTACGCGGCGGCCTGTCCGCCGGCGACGGACAATACTCGACGAGAAAGTCCAGCAGCGGACGAATGCCGATGGCGTTGATGCCGTTGGCGCAAAAGACAGGCACGATCTTGCACTCCTGAATACCTTCGCGCAGACCGACGTGAAATTCCTCGTCGGTCAACGTGCCGGTCTCGAAGTAGTCCTCCATGAATTTTTCTTCGCTTTCCGCGGCGTCTTCGACAAGAATCTCGTGCAACTTGCTCATCCGCTCTTTGAATTCCGACGGTACGTCGAGCGCTTCGTATTTCCCCGACCGGTCGGTTTCAAACTTGAGCAACTTCATCTGTACGATGTCGAAGATCTTATTGAAATCGGCGCGGCCCTCGCCGATCGGCCAGCCGATTTCCACGATGTGACGGTCCCCACCAAAACGTTCGACCAAAACGTCGAACGTACTGTCGAAACTGCTGTTCTCCTTGTCCAGTTCGTTGATGACAAAAATCACCGGAAGATTATGCCGCCGGGCCATGTTCCAGGCGTTTTCGGTACCGACGTCGAGCATGGCCGTCGCACGGACCGGAATGACGACGATGTCCGCCGCGCTCATCGCGGACGCCACTTCTCCACCGAAGTCCGCGTATCCCGGCGTGTCAAGGATATTGATCTTGCATCCGTTCCATTCGCAGTGCATAAGCGTCGTGTTGATCGAAAATTTCCGTTCGATTTCGTCGCTGTTGTAATCGCTCGTCGTCGTGCCTTCGGCAATCGTGCCGAAACGTTTTTTGGCGCCGGTAACGTACAGAATGGCTTCGGCCAGCGTGGTCTTGCCGGTTCCACCGTGCGATGCGAGGCATATATTTCGGATTTTGTCTGGCGTGTACGATTTCATGCGTTCACTCCGTTCGTGGCTGTGGTTCCATGAGGAAGGTGGTTCAAACTTAGGTCGGCACCGATAAAAAATCAAAAGAATTTTGGGTAGACTTTGAGCCCGACGATTATTTTCTTAATAACAACCGAAACCGCAGCAACAAAACCGCGTAACATCCGACATGATCCGAATCAAAGGAGCCGTTGTGATTTTAATCATCGTGCTGATCCTGGGTATTTATGCCTCATGGATGGGAACGACCGAGGTTGTGTCCGAACCGGCATCCGATCCGGTCCGAAAAACGTGGAACGACACGTTATCGCTCGACTGGCTGGCCGGCCGGACCCTGAATGGAAGCGATCTCACATTGGGTCGCGTGCTGGCCGACGAGCCGGCGTACACGCGTTATTACGTGACGTATCGAAGCGGTGACCTGCGCATCTCCGGGATCATGAATATCCCCAAAGGCCGGGGCCCATTTCCGCTGTTGATCCTCAATCACGGATTCATTCCTCCACGGATTTATACCAACGGGCGCGGGCTCAAACGGGAACAGGATTATTTCGCCCGCCGAGGGTACGCCGTACTGCATTCCGACTATCGCAATCATGCCGATTCGGACAAAGATACCCTAAACGATTTGAGGTGGAGGGTCGGTTACGTCGAGGATATTTTGAACGCGATCGACGCCGTCAAAAAATCCGATTTGAAATCGATCGACAAAGACAAAATCGGAATGCTGGGCCACTCCATGGGCGGGGGAATCACGATGCAGGTGCTCGTCACACACCCGTCACTCGTGCGGGCGGCCGTGCTCTACGCGCCGGTGAGCGCCGACCTGCGCGATAATTATTACCGATGGGCCGCGCGGTCACGTCTCGGTGACACGTTGCTAACGCTGTACGGATCGCCGGATGAAAACCCCGCGTTCTGGAAGCGCATGTCGCCGATCCATTATTTCGACCGCATCCAATCGCCGGTTCTGGTCCTACACGGGACCGACGATGAGTCGTGTCCCTTCGAGTGGTCCCAGCGAATCACGGACAGTTTAAAAGCGCTCGGCAAAGATGTGACGTTCAGCGCGCTGGAAAAAGAAAAGCACGAGTTTATCGACCGGTGGCCCCTTTTTATGCAGCGCAATGTCGAATTTTTCGACAAACACCTGAAAGGCGCGACGACTCCGTGAGCGAACCGATGTTTTGCTATTTTTGTGGAAGCCTAGAGGAATCCGTGTTCGTTCACGGTCACTATCAGTGCCGCCGTTGTCATAACGTCCAAATCCCCTGCTGTGAGGGTGCACCGGACGAGTCACCCTTGTCCGCAAAAGATCCTGAAAATATTTCAGGTCTCGCGGATCGGACGGACGCTTGACGTTTCGCTGCTTTCGCCGTCGACGCGGTGCATGATGATATTCAGGTCGTTCTGAATTTCCGCCAGTTTTTTCGACAGATCGCCGATCTGTACTTTCAGGCTCACGGTCTGCGTCCGGGCCCGTTCTTTGATGGCCGCCTCGTCGATCACTTCGCCCATCGCGTTCATGATGACGCCGATGAACAGATTCAGAATAATCATCGTCCCCAGCAAAATGAAACTGACAAAAAAAATGACGGCTCCGACGGGAGCGGCGGACGGGTTCGTACACTGTTCCATCATTGACTCATAACCGAACCGATCGCATCCGTACATGTTGATCGACAGAATGTCGGCCCATCCTTCCAGCGTCACGATTTGAAACAGCGTCAGCATCGACCGCTGCAGCGATCCGAAATGGAACGGGTCGTTGGCGCCGAAGCTGAACGTACCCAAAACGGCATAAATGTAAAAATGGAGCAGTAGAAGGATAATGACGTACACCATCGACGGAATGCTGCGCAACAACGCCGACACGATGAGTTGCAGCCTCGGCAGCGCCGTCACCAGTTTGAACACACGCAGAATTCGAGCGAGACGGAGCACGGCGATGAACTCGGCATGAAACGGCAGAAAACACACGGCCACGATGGTAAAATCGAAAACGTTCCACGGGTCATGAAAGTACCGCCACGGCTTACTCCCGTGCGCGAGAATTTTGATCACGGCCTCGGCGACAAAGATCCAGAGCACGAGCTGGTCTAAAACGTGCAGGAGTGGACCGTACGCCGACGTAATGGAGCCGTACGTTTCAAGTCCGACCAGGACACCGGCGAGAACGATGACGCCGATGACGGTGTTTTGAAACCAGGCCGATTGAGCGATTCGATAAAACATAGTTTTCTCCTCCAAAAAACTGAGAAATATACAAGCGGATAGAGGGTCTGTAAA
>CAYZJB010000018.1:0-54974 GCA_964478735.1 uncultured Bacteroidota bacterium
CCCATTCTCTTGTAAAATTTAGAGTTGACGAAACGACTTATTTGTATTACTTTTAAACGGAAATGTACAAAAAGTTTAACTTATCCTTGCCTACCCAACACGTAAAGAGGTGCCATTGTGGCTGGAGTTTATAATCGCGCAAAAGATCTGCGCGAGAAAGTTGAAACGATCCTACTGAAAAAAATCGAGTGGCAAATTCTGTTTTCCGTCGACGGCAAACGTACGCCGAAAGAAATCGCCGCCAAAGTTCAGCGCGATGAAAACTTTGTGTCCGGCGTCCTCGCGTCGCTCGCTCAAAAGACCCTGATCGTCGGCGACGGAATCGCAGACAACGGCGCCGCCAAGACCGAGAAGAAACCGAAAGCCGAGGCTGTTCCCGACGTCAAAAAACCGGAACCGAAAAAAGAAGAACCCAAAGTCGAGCAGAAAAAAACCGAGCCGCCCAAAGAGGTCAAGCCGGAACCCGTCAAAGAAACTCCAAAAGCAGAAACCAAGGCCAAAGCAACCCCCGCGCCTACCGGTAAAGCCGGCGGGCGCAAAATACTGGTTGTCGATGACAGTATTGTTATCCAGAAAATGGTGGAAATCGCCCTCGAAAACGAACAGGTACAACTCAGCGCGGCGATGAAGGGTGAAGATGCCGTACGCGTGGCCCAGGAATTTCAACCGGCGCTGATTCTGCTCGACATCATGCTGCCCGACATGAGCGGCCTTGACGTCATGAAACAAATACGCGCCCTTGGAGGCAACTTCGAGAGTGTGCCCATCGTGGTCCTGAGCGGCAAGGATTCTCCTCAGGACAAAGATACCGCTCTCAGCAATGGGGCCAATGATTTCCTGACCAAACCTTTTCACGACGAAGACTTGTTGTCCAAGGTCCATGAGTACGTGGGCTAAATCGTTTAACAACGGGATGTGCGAAAAAACCCTAATGTTTCATTAGGGTTTTTTTGCAGGATTGACATGGCCGCCGACCCTAAACTGCAAAAAGTTCTTCAATTTTACCTTCCGGAACTTTTCAATCACTTTCGAAGTGTCGCGGAGCATCGACTGAGCCCCGCCCATTTCAACGTGGTCAAAAAACTTCTCTGGCCGTATTCTCAGACGCAGGAAAAACTGGAATACCTCGAACGCCTTCGCGGTATCGCGGCGCTTGGTCCGATGAACGAACTGTTGAGGACCGCTTTGCAGCGTGTGACGTCCGGCGAAACCAAATTGAGTACGCTCCTGTCCGGCATCGAGGTGGACTCCGAAAAACTGGTCCAGATCTTCGAGAAAATCTTTCGATCGGTACCGCCGGCACAACTTAACACGGAACTCCAATCGCTCGGCATCCGACTTGAACTCGACGGCGCCGGGACAATTCCGTCCATGGAAAAACCGCGGTCGTCCAGCGTTGCAGCGCCGACGGTGTCGAAGCAAGCCACCGGTTCCCACCCCCCGGACGATTTCAAACGCGTGGGTGATTTCATTGCGTTTTTTTCAGAACGCCGTGCGCGCAAAAAAGCTTCGAAAACACCCGTCGACGAAGCCTCGTCATTCGGTACGATCGACGATGAAACGCTGAAAGATTTCACGGACGAATCGACCTCGCTGTTGAAGGGTTATTTCCAGGCGCTCACACGATTGAAGTCGTCCGGCGATGACCGCGCATCGATCAACGAGATCCGCATGGCTGTGAGAGCCCTTGCCACGGCGGCCAGGCTTCTGCAAATCGACCGGCTGGCGGGTGCGTGTAACCGAATCTCCGATTTCCTGTCGTCCGCTGAAAAGGGTACCCCTCTGTCGGCCTCGGCCATCCAGTCTCTTGACAGCCTGGGTAAGGCCCTCCTCGATTTTGTCAATAACAAACCGATTTCGCTGTCGGCATTGGATCAAGAAGTTACTCGATTGTCGTCGCGTACAGAGGTTCCACGCCAGGAAAAACCGATACCAAGCCAAAAGAGGACGGAGCCCAAAACGACGCCTTCTGTAAAAAAGGCGCCGGCCCCCTTGGAAAATCATCATTGGATCGACGAGCTCCAGGACGCGCTCAACACGCACTATCCGCAAAGCCCGCTGTTGGTCGCCCCTTCACCTCCGCCGCGTAAAGAAAAAACGCCGGAGTCGCACCTCGAACTCCCTGTAGAAAAGCTCGAACCGGTTCAACCTTTGAAACCGGTTCGCAAAGAACCCAGAGAGACAAAAAGAACGACGACTTCGGACAAGACCAAGGAATCCGTCACGGCCAAACCTCTGGCAGACAACGCGCTGTTGAATCTGATGGCCTCTAACGACCTCGATGCCGATCTCGACAAGATGGTCATACCGACCTTTATGGAAAAGCTCACCGAAGAGCCCAAAGACCTGACGGGATCACGAAAGCGTGTACGGCGCGTCAAAAAAATGAAAAAATCGCGTCCAGCGGCTCCGGTAAAAGAAACGGCGCCAGAAAAAATCGAGGGACAGTATGTCATACAGGAGATCAATTTTGCCAACGTGGATCCGGAAATCCTCGAGATTTTTGAACAGGAATCCCGCGATTATCTGAAGTCTTTTGTATCGACGCTGGAAAAATTGTCCAAAGGAAGCTCCGAAAGCGCCCTGAGGGAACTGGAACGAACGAGTCACACGCTGAAAAGCAGCGCCCGCATGCTGGGGTTCGACCGCATCAGCGGTCTGGCTGCCTGTCTGGAAATCATTGCCGAAAGATTTTTTGAGGGCGAAATCAAAATCGACACCACGTTGACCGGGTTGCTCGGCGAAATGGTCCAGGCCCTCGATGCCCTTTTCAATCAAAAACCGGTTGCCGCCGATGCCATGATCAACAAAATCCGGACGTTGGAAAATCAACTGGGTACACCGAATATCCTGTCCCGCAATTTATTGCCGTCGGACTCAGTCGCCGCGCAGACAGTTCCTTCCGCCGACGCCAAGCCGCTCGTGGATTACTTCACGTCGACGGGCGTTGATCCTGAAATCATTCAGATTTTCAAAGAAGAGTCGACCAATTATCTGCTCCTGATGAATTCGGCTCTAGATACGCTCCACGCCGAGACTACGTCGCTGACGGCCGTCAAAGACATCGAAAAAAGTTCTCACAGCCTTCGAAGCTCTGCTAAAATGCTCGGTTTCGATAAGATCAGCCGGTTGGCCCGGGCGATCGAAAACATCTCGGAAAAAACGTATCGGGGCACCATGCCGTTGACGCGCGACGTCGTTGCCGCATTCGACGCCTCATGCCAGTTGCTCAAAACACTTGCCGAAGGCACCGACGTCGATATTGACGACATCGTCCAGCGTCTCGACCGGTTGTCGACGACTGCACAGGAAAAGGCGCCCGGGGAACGGTCGTCCAAAACGGCAGTTCAACCAAAAGCAGTACGAAAAAAGAAAATCGCAAAAAAATCAAAATTGAAGTTTGCGGATGTTGAAGTTCAGTCAGACCCGATCCTTAAGCGGCTCGCCACGGAAGCGGAACCTCTGTTGGAGGAAATGGCCAATGCTACACCCAAATAAATTGCGGATGAGGAAACGACCGTTATGATGAAAGTCCTAATCGCTGTGCTCTTCACCACCGGCCTTCACGCGGCGACAACGACGTCCGGTGTACTCAAAGGTGACGAAACGTGGGAAGGCGTGGTACAGATTACCGGGGACGTCATCGTCCCTCAGGGCGTGACGCTGATCATCAAGCCCAATGCACTTATCAAGTTCACCTCCGGTGTCGACGACCAGAGGGGCGGATACGACCCCGCCAAGTGCGAATTGATCATTGAAGGTATTTTGCGGGCCGAGGGCAAAGAAAAGTATCAGATTCGTTTTACGTCCTCTCATTTCATGCTGCCGGAAGAGACCTCCAAATCGAAAGGCCAGCCGCAGGCCGGCGATTGGTACGGCATCGTTTTCCGACGGGGAGCTCACGATAAAAGCATCGTCTCCTACTCCATCGTCGAATTTGCTTACGATGGAATTACCTGCATCAATGCATCACCCAGACTTTTTCGAAACCGCATCGAGGGTAATTTCTGGAACGGTATTTTATGCGACATCATTTCTGCGCCTAAAATCAATAGCAACCAGATCCTGAACAACGGATACGCCGGGATCAACTGTAAGATCAATTCATCGCCCAGCATTACCGCGAACGAAATTACCGGCAATCGGTACGGCATTCTCGTACAGGACGTTTCACAGCCGGTCATCGGTGATCTTCGGTTCGGTGAAAACGTCGGCCGCAATACCATCTACAACAACCTTGAATTCAATCTTTATAACCACACCAAAAACGTCCTCTACGCGCAGCGCAACGACTGGGGAGATAATACCAAGGCCGACGCGACGATTTACGACGATGAAGAAAACAATCGATACGGGCTTGTCGTGTTCACGCCCCCCTACACGTCCGGTCAGATTTCTCTGATTGAATTTTCCAATATCGTCATTTCCGAGACGCGCGACGTCGAACAGGACAAGGCCAAACAGGAAAAAGAAATCGAATCGCTGAAGAAGAAAATCGAAGAACAGAAACAGATCGTCGGGACCGACGTAAAAAAACAGGCCGTTGAAGAATCCAGTGAAGATCAGAAAAAATTGGAGGAGGAGCAGCAGAAAGAAAAGGAACGCCTGCGTCTTCTCGAAGAACAGCTGAAGCTTCAGGAGCAAATTCGCTTGGAACAGGAAAAACAGCTCGCTGTACAGAAAAAAGAAGAGGATGAACGTCAGCGTCGTCTGGCCGCGGAACGGGAAAAAGCAAAGACGGCCGCGGCATTCGTCCCGACCAAAATGGCCAATGAACTGGACAACAACCCGAAACCCATCAAAAAAGTCAATCCCGAGATGCCGGATATGGCCCGGCGTGCGAAGATTTCCGGGACCGTTTCGTTGCGCGTTCTGGTCAATGCCGACGGTCTGCCTGAAGAGATTTATGTCAGCAAGCGTATCGGTAACAAAGACTTTGACCAGGTGATAAACGATGCGGCCATCGCGGCAGTCAAAGAATGGACATTTGAAGCGGGCTTGTCCGGCGGAAGCCCGGTAAAATACTGGACCGTCGTCACGATCCTCATGAAATAAATTACCCTTTTGCCGCCTCAGGGCAATTTTCGTTTGAATTTTTGACCCGATTGTATACATTGCGCCCATTCTTTTTTACAATAAGGATGGGCTGACGAGTACCACCACGACATATCGCCATCTCCCGTTTTCAATCGCTCACGTCCCCGCCGACGAGATGATCGAAAAAGCACGGTCATTTTACGAGCTGATGAACCGACGACGAAGCGTCCGCTTTTTTTCAGATGAACCGGTCCCGAAAGAGTGTATCGAATACGCCGTCCGTACGGCATCGACAGCGCCGTCGGGGGCACACCGACAACCCTGGACATGGGTGATTGTCGACGATCCGGACATCAAAAAGCAAATCCGCGAGGCCGCCGAAAAGGAAGAATACATCAGTTATGAAGGGGGACGAATGACGACCGAGTGGCTTCAAGCTCTCGCCCCGATCGGCACAGACTGGCATAAACCGTTTCTGGAAACAGCTCCCTATCTTGTCGTTTGCTTCAGGCAAAACTTCGGATACGGTCCCGCAAACCGCAAAATCACGCATTATTATGTTCATGAAAGCGTCGGTATCGCCTGCGGTTTGTTCATCACAGCCATTCACATGATGGGGCTAGTCACGCTCACGCATACGCCCAGCCCGATGAACTTTCTATCACAGATTCTCCGGCGTCCGGACAATGAGAAGCCCTTTATTCTCTTTCCGGTCGGTTATCCGGCACGTGACGCAACCGTTCCCGACCTGACGCGAAAATCTCTTGACGAAGTGGTCCAGTGGAATGACGGAAAAAAATAACACGCTTTTCAAAGAAGTTCCCGTCGTAGATCAATTTCCCGCGATGGAACGGGAAATCCTGTCGTACTGGCAGGATCACAGAATTTTTGAGAAAAGCATTCAGTCACGCCCGATCGACCGGCCGTTTGTTTTTTATGAAGGTCCCCCGACGGCCAACGGTAAACCCGGCATCCACCACGTTCTCGCCAGGAGCATTAAAGATTTTTTCTGCCGGTACAAAACCATGGGAGGATATCGGGTTGAAAGAAAAGGCGGATGGGATACGCACGGCTTGCCGGTCGAAATCGAAGTCGAAAAATCACTCAAGATCAGCGGCAAAAAAGACATCGAGGCCCTGGGCGTCGAAACGTTCAACAAAAAATGTTATGAAAGTGTATGGACGTACAAGGAGTTATGGGATCAGTTGACCGACCGGATGGGATACTGGATCGATCTGAAAAGACCCTATGTAACGTGCGAAAACGACTATATCGAATCCGTCTGGTGGGTTCTTAAACAATTTTTTGAAAAAGATCTGATCTACAAGGGTTTCAAAGTCGTCCCCTACTGTCCGCGCTGCGGAACGCCTCTGTCTTCGCACGAAGTCGCACAAGGGTACCAGGATGTCAAAGATCCATCCGTTTACGTGCGGTTCCGATTGCCCGACGAAACCGACACATCGTTTCTGGTATGGACGACGACGCCATGGACGCTCATCTCCAACGTCGCCCTGGCGGTTGGGCCGGATATCGATTATGTCAAAATTCGATGGGAGAACGAATTCCTGATTCTCGCGGAAGCGCGGTTGCCCGCTTTGTTCAAAGACGGATACGAAATTGTCTCGCGAATGAAAGGATCGGATTTACTCGGAAGACCATACACACGACTGTTCGACTACGTACCGGTCGACAAAAAAGCATTTTTTGTTATCGGCGGAGATTTCGTAACGACTGATGACGGTTCCGGCATCGTTCACACGGCCCCCGCTTTCGGAGAAGACGATTACCGGGTTTGCAAACAGAACGGTCTGCCGTTTATCCGCCCCGTCGATGCCGCTGGCCGGTTTGAAGACATCATATCGGATTTCAAAGGCCTCTTCGTCAAAGATGCAGACCCTGAAATCATCACCGATCTCAAGCGCCGGGGATTACTGTTCCGATCTGAAAAATTCATCCACAGCTACCCGCATTGCTGGCGCCATCGTACGCCGCTGATTTATTACGCTCGCGACGCCTGGTACATCCGGACAACGGACTTCAAAGACCGTATGGTGGCGAACAACCGATCGGTCAACTGGTTTCCTCCGGAAATTCAGCAGGGCCGTTTCGGAAACTGGTTGGAAAATAATATCGACTGGTCGCTCAGCCGCGACCGCTACTGGGGGACGCCTTTACCCATTTGGATCGACGAAGAATCCGGCGACATGCTTTGCGTCGGCAGCCGCGCCGAATTGGAAATGGGCCGGATGAAAACCGGTGCACCGGTCCCCCCCGATCTCGATTTGCACAAACCCTATGTCGATAACGTGGTATTCGAAAAAAGCGGCAAACGGTACGTTCGTACGCCGGAAGTGATCGATGTATGGTTTGACTCGGGCGCGATGCCCGTTGCGCAATGGCATTATCCGTTCGAAAACCGTGAGATTTTTGAACGTCAATATCCCGCCGATTTTATTTGCGAGGGGGTCGACCAGACACGCGGGTGGTTTTATTCCCTGATGGCCATTTCGACGTTTCTTTTCGACCGGTCGCCGTACCGAAACGTCGTGGTCAACGAACTCGTACTGGACGCCCAGGGACGCAAAATGAGCAAGTCGCTCGGTAACGTCGTCGATCCCTTCCAGATGCTCGACCAGCACGGGGCGGACGTCTTACGGTGGTATATTCTGGTCAATACTCCCGTTTCGATGCCCAAGCGGTTTGATGCCGACGGCCTGATCGAAATGAAAAAGAAGTTTTTCCGCCCGCTGCTGGAGACGTACAAATTCTTCGCCATGTATGCGAACATCGACGGCTTCGACAACTCATCACCGCCGGTTCCGCTCACCGAACGTAGCGAACTGGACCGGTGGATTTTGTCCCGGCTCCACAGTCTATTGATGGATGTCGGACAACTCCTGGATGAATACGACTGCACAAAGGCCGGGAAAAAGATTCAAGAATTCGTCGACGACGACTTGTCCAACTGGTACATCCGTCTCTCCCGGCGCCGCTTCTGGAAGGGCGAAAAAGGCCCCGACAAAACGGCGGCGTATCAGACGCTGTACGAAATTCTGTTTTCGCTCAGCCGACTGATTGCTCCTTACTGTCCTTTTGTAGCTGAACGGCTGTACAAAAATCTGACGGCCGTTTTACCGGAAAACCAACGAACCGAATCGGTACATCTGGCTGATTTCCCGGCCGCGAAAGCGGACGTCCGGAATATCGAACTTGAAAACAAGATGGACGCCCCTCGCCGTGTCGTTAAACTGGGCCGGGCCCTTCGGGAATTGAAGGGACTTAAAACCCGTCAGCCACTGGCGAAGATCGTACTTGTCACCGACGATGCATTCAAACGTCAGACCGTCGAGTCGTTCAAGGATATTATTCGCAGCGAGCTCAACGTCAAAACCATCGATTACCTGACGGATTCCTCCGACGTCGTCACTCGCACCGTCAAGCCCAATTTTAAGGCACTCGGCCCTCGCGTGGGAAAAAAGATGAACGCGGTTGCTGCCGCCATTCGGGAACTGACCGAAGACGATGCGCGCAAACTCATGAGCAACGACCGCCTCCGGCTGTCGGTGAATGGAGATTCCATTGACATTGCTCGCGAGGATGTTGAAATTGAGCATAAAGAAAAGACGGGACTTGCGGTCGAGTCCGACGGTGATCTGACCGTAGCGCTGGATACGCAGCTGACGGACGGGCTCATCGAAGAAGGACTGGCAAGGGAATTCGTCAATCGTATTCAAAACTTACGAAAGGAAGCGGGGCTGGAAGTGATCGAGCGCATCCGAATTGCCGTCGATGCGCGGGACATGCTGGCCAAGGCCATTACCAATCAAATGGATTACATCAAGACCGAAACTCTCGCCGTTGACGTCGCCCTCCGTTACGAAGGCGGCTCATTCGAGAAAACGGTCGAAATCAACGATGAGCCGGTACGCGTCAGCGTACAACCGGCGCATTGAACGACAATCGAAACTTATCGAGGTGGATTATGAAGAAGAAAGACCTGGAGTACTTCAAGAAGCTTATCGTTGACGAACAGAATAAGGTGCTCAAAGACATGGGGTACCTGAAAGAAACGCTGATGGAGTCGACCATCCGCGATGCGTCGGGCGATCACTCGGCCTATGCCTTTCACATGGCCGACCAGGGCAGCGATACCTACGATCGCGAAAAAAGTTTTTTGCTGGCCGCCCGTGAGAACAAATATCTCCAGGGCCTACTGGAAGCCATGGACCGGATCAATGACGGGACCTACGGAGTGTGCCAGATCTGCGGCAAGGACATTGAAAAAGAGCGGCTCGAGGTCGTCCTTGTCGCCAAATACCACGTCGATTGCAAAAAGAAACTCGAAAAAGCAAAAACCAAAGACAGCCAGTCACAACTCAGCGAATAAGGAACCGATTTGCGTATCTATGTGATCGCCCTCGTGATCGTTTGCCTCGATCAGGCAACCAAAATTATGGTCAAGGATGCCATGATGCTTCATGAAACCATTCCCGTCGTTGGCCAAACGATACAGTTGACCTACATCGAAAACCCGGGAATGGCGTTCGGCATCCGTTTTTTTGAGACCCACCCATTCTGGGGGCGATGGTTCTTTTCCATCGTTTCGGTCATCGCGTCACTGGCCTTGATCTGGTACATTCACGTCACGCGCGGTGAAAAAATGATCTATCGCGTCTCGCTGGGTCTGATTCTCGGCGGGGCCGTCGGCAATCTGATCGACCGTGTCGTATTCGGACGCGTCGTCGATTTTTTGGACGTCGACATTCCTGATATGCTGGGGATGCAGCGCTGGCCCGTGTTCAACATTGCCGATTCGGCCGTCGTGTGTGGAATGATTTTAATGACGTTTTATATCGTTTTTGCAAAACCGTCGAGAAAAGAAGAAAACGTTGAATTGGACAAGACAATGGCGACCGGGGAATAAAACCTTCTCAACGATGTTACACTAAAAATTTAGAAAGGAAGACGATTCCATGGCACATCCGATTACGTTGAGCGACGAATCCTTTGACAGCGAAGTTCTGAAATCCGACAAAGCGGTTGTCGTCGATTTCTGGGCAACCTGGTGTGCGCCCTGCCGGATGATCGCGCCGGTCATCGAAGAAATGGCAAAAGAATACGAAGGAAGAGCCAAGGTCTGTAAGATCGACGTCGACGCCAACCCGGTCGTCGCATCGAAATACGGGGTCATGAGCATTCCCAGCATTCTGTTTTTCAAAAATGGACAACTTGTCGACAAAGTCGTCGGTGCCGTACCGAAAACGCAACTGGTCTCTAAGTTGCAGGGCGCCATGTCGAAGTAACCGTGCCTGTTATTTTTTAAAACCCTCCATGTCGGAGGGTTTTTTGTTTTCCGTTGTTATCGTTGATTCAAGCGATTGCACATGATATATTTGCAAGTCGTTAGAAAGGACGTACTTAGCGATGCTGGCTTTTGATTTTACTTCTGATGAAAAACGATTACAGGACGACGTACGCACATTTGCCCGTGAAAAAATTGCACCGATTGCCGCTCAACTGGATGAAACGTGTGAATTTCCACTCGAAAATATTCGCGACATGGGACGGCGCGGTTGGATGGGTATTCCGATGCCAAAAGAATACGGCGGTTTGGGAATGTCGTCCGTCGCCTACTGTCTGGCCGTGATCGAACTGTCCAAAGTCTGTGCATCGCACGGCATTACCCTGGCGGCCCATACCGGTATCGGTTCGGGTCCGATCAATCTTTTCGGCACTCCCGAACAAAAGAAAAAATATCTGACGCCATTGGCGAGCGGACAAAAACTCGCCTCCTTTGGCCTTACTGAACCCCAGGCCGGCAGCGATGCCGGCGGCACCCGAACGACCGCGGAAAAGCGTTCCGACCATTACCTCGTCAATGGCTCCAAAATTTTCATTACCAGCGCCGGTTACGCTGAAACGTTCGTCATTACGGCCGTGACGGACAAAGCGAAAGGAAAAAACGGCATCAGCTCGTTCATCATCGAAAACACTTTTCCGGGCTTCATCGTCGGTAAAAAAGAAAACAAAATGGGATGGCGCGCCAGCGACACACGCATGTTGCATTTTGAAAATATGATGGTTCCTAAAGAAAACCTGCTGGGTCGGGAAGGTGAAGGGCTCAAGGGTTTTTTACGTGTGCTGGACGGCGGCCGGGTTGGCATGGCGGCCCTGTCTCTCGGAATTGCCATGGGCGCTTACGAAGCCGCGCTGCGGTTTGCAGCAACCCGCAAGCAGTTTGACCGGCCAATCATTGATAACCAGGGCATCCAGTTTTATCTGTCCGACATGGCGATGGGAATCGAGATCGGTATGCACCTCGTGATGCACGCCGCCCGGCTTAAAGACGCGGGACGACCCTTTACCAAAGAGGCCGCGATGGCCAAACTGCAAACGAGCGAACTGGCGATGACGGCAACGACCAAAGCGATCCAGATTCACGGGGCGTATGGATGCACGCACGATTATCCCGTCGAACGGTATTTCCGAGACGCAAAAATCTGTGAAATCGGTGAAGGCACGTCTGAAATCCAACGTCTCGTCATCGCACGAGAAATTATGAAATCGCAAACGGAGACGCGTTCGTGAAAAATGCGCGCTCTTCTCGCCGTTCCCTTCAACTGATCGCCATTCGCTTGTGGCGACGACTCGATGCGGCGTTGCACCGCCGAAATTACCTTGTCGTGCGTTTGGCGGCCATTGCCGGCATGATCGTGACCCCGGTTCTCCTTTTCCCGGATACGGAGTTTACTCATTACGCCGAGTTCAAAATCGGAACGGTGTCTCCTTCCGAAGTACGCGCCCCGTTGACGTTTCCGGTATACAAAAGCACGGACCAGCTTGCCCGCGAACGTACCGAGGCGGAAGGCCTGATTGCTCCCATATTCGACAAAAGCGAATCCGTCACCAAGGCTCAACTCGCCAATCTCGACGAACTGATCACGATTTTTTCACTGCTGCGCCGCTCCCCCAAACCGTTTGCCTATACGGACAATACGGGAAAACAACAAACCTACGTCCCGCAGAACTTTGACTCGCTGCGGACGCTGCTCAGTAAACAATTCGGCTTGAATATCCTGGAGGATCGCTGGCAGATTCTCATTGGCCGCGAACAACTCAGCGATCCGCTGGCGCCGGCGTCCGCCCCGGATACTTTGCGACTGCTGAAAAATGCAACGATTTCACACTCTCTCACCTATTCCCAGTTCAGAGAGTTCACGCAAAACCTGACAACTATTTTGGCCGATCAGTTTGCGCTCGGAATCATCAACGTCGACAAAAACTCCTTCAAGAGCCCGATTTCCCCGATCAGTATTCGTGAAGGCCAGAAGGAATCGACGGAGTTCGTCAAAAGCGTCAACGATCTCGACGAAGCCCGTTACCGGATTCAGGATATTTTGCGGAACGAATACCGCGACCCCAAACTGATCAATTTGTCGTACGAGATTCTTTCCCTGTTTGTCACACCCAATATTCTCAGCAAAGAAGACGAGACCAATCGCCGCGTCGCCGATGCGGTCAGCAGCGTACCCCAGACGTACGGATTTGTACTAGCGGGCGATATTATCGTCGGAAAAAACGAAACGATTACGCCGACCATTTATCAACAACTGGTATCTCTGGAAACGGCGTTGAACCAGAAACGGGAGTCGGAAGGCGGCATCAAGTGGTTCCTGCCATACCTTGGCCGTGGACTCCTTGTATTTACCCTGATGTTCTTTCTCCTGGCGTACGTCTTTTTTTACCGGAAAGATATCTTCGACGATCCAAAGAAGCTTGCGCTTCTTGTCTCGATCGTTTTGATCGAGATCGGATTTTACTATGTCGTCATTCATATCTATAGTTTTCCCGTTTTTGTCATCCCGATCGTCCTGAGTTCGGTACTCTTCACGGTGCTGTTCGACGTGCGCCTGGGTCTGATCGCCACGGCATCGATCAGTTTTCTCATCGGCGCCATGCAAGGCAATGAATACACGACGACTATTGTGCTGACGTTTGTCGGGACGGTCGCCTGTATGGCGGTCATCCGGATTTCCCGGCGCAGCCATGTGTTCACCTCCATTTTGTGGGTATCGCTGTCCTATGCCTTCATTATTGTGACGATGAGTTTTGTCAAATATACCGACCTCACGGAAGCGATTTTTACGCAGCTCCCGTACGCCCTGGCCAGCGGTATACTTTCCATGCTGGTCGCGTTCGGCTGTCTCGTCTTGTTTGAAAGCATGTTTGATGTCTGTACCACGTTTACCCTGATGGAACTGGCCGATTCCAATCACGCGCTTCAACAACAACTGGCGCTCAATGCGCCCGGTACGTACCACCACAGCGTCGTGGTGGGCAATCTGGCCGCGGCCGCCGCGGACATGATCGGCGCCAATGCCCTGCTGGCAAGGGTTGGCGGGCTGTATCATGACATCGGCAAAATTGAAATGGCCGAATACTTCGTGGAAAATCAATTCGGCGCGGAGAACAAACATGAACAGATCACGGCGCGTATGAGCGCCATGATTCTTCAGCGGCATATTACCAAAGGCCTGGAACTGGCCCAAAAGTATCATATTCCGCGCGTTATTCAGCATTTCATCCCCGAACATCACGGCTATCAACTGATGACGTTCTTCTATCACAAGGCACTGGAGAATAAGGCGCCCAATGATACGATTTCAGAAACCGACTTCCGATATCAAGGTCCAAGACCTCGTACGAAAGAATCCGGTATCATCATGCTTGCCGACGGTATCGAAGCGTCAACACACAGCATCAAGGAACCGACCACGGATAAAATCCGAAGCATGGTGACGACGATTATTCAACTGCGGCTGCAGGACGGCGAACTGGATGAAT
Source organism: uncultured Bacteroidota bacterium (assembly GCA_964478735.1). Lineage (GTDB taxonomy): Bacteria > CLD3 > CLD3 > SB21 > SB21 > CAYZJB01. The sequence goes on from CAYZJB010000018.1 coordinate 13,882, forward strand.
CGGGGTTGACAATCGGCGATCTTAAAAAGATCGAAGAGGCGTTCATTCCGATTCTGCAGAGCATTTACCACGTCCGTCCGGAATATCCCAAACAGATATTCATCGAATACTCCGGAAAAACGGCGGAAGTTGTTTCATGATCGACATTACCGTTTTACATCCAACGGCACGCGTTCCACGGCGGAACATCCAACGACTCGTTCCGGTGATCATCCGTAAGGAATCTCGTCGCGCCCTAGATTCTGTTCATGTGATTATTCTGACGGATCGTCGCATCCGTACGTTAAACCGCCGATTTCTAGACCACGACGCGGTCACGGACGTGATCACGTTCGACCTCAGCGAACGCCCCGCTGCCCCCGTTGACGGGGAAATCTACATCAGCTATGACCGCGCGCAAGTTCAGGCCAGGCGTTTTCGCGTTTCAATCGACAACGAGATCCTGCGTCTGGTCGCCCATGGCGTACTGCACCTGCTGGGATACGACGATGCAACCGAATCCGAACGACAGACGATGCTCGAACGAGGAGAACGCTACTTGCTGAAGAGATCCGCCTGATGATTGAACAATGGATTCGAACTGCTATTGATGAGGACGTGGGTACCGGCGATATCACGTCGCTGGCAACTCTGCCCGAAAGCCATATGTCGTCGGGATCGGTCCGAGCCAAAGCGGCCGGCATCTTGTGCGGAGTGGAGATCGCCGACAAGGTTTTTCATACGGTCGATCCTGCTCTGAATATCCGCTGGCACATGACTGACGGATCGGCTGTCAAGCCGCAGAGCCGAATCGTCGATGTACAGGGTTCGACGCGGTCCATCCTATCGGCAGAACGAACCGTGTTAAACTATTTGCAGCGCTTATCGGGAATTGCCACACTGACGCGCCGTTTTGTTGATGCCGTCGCAGGTACTGGTACAAAAATTATCGACACCCGTAAGACGACGCCCGGATATCGCGAAAGCGAGAAATACGCCGTACGGTGCGGTGGAGGCACAAACCATCGCATGGGACTCTACGACATGTTCCTGATCAAGGACAATCATATTTTGGCGTCTGGCAGCATCACAGCCGCTGTTCAGCGAGCCGTCGAATATAACCGGAAAATGCCCGACCCCTGCGCCATCGAAGTTGAAGTAAAAACTCTCGATGAGCTGAATGAATGCCTGTCGTTGCCCATTCACCGTATTATGCTGGACAATATGAATATTTCCGATATGCACGACGCGGTCAAACGGGTCGCCGGGAAATTTGAAATCGAGGCCTCCGGCGGCATTACGCTGGCCAACGTGCGTGCCGTCGCCGAAACCGGGGTGGATTTTATTAGTGTCGGTGCGCTCACCCATTCCGCCCCCGCTCTGGATTTAACCCTGTTGCTGGATTGATCATGAAAAAACTCCTGACGGAAAAAATGGTGACCGAAGCCGGCAAAGCCGGACAAACCCTTCGGATTCCCCGCGGAACTCTTCTGACGCCCTCGGCGAAAGACCGGATCAAGGAACTGGGCCTTACGGTAATCATTGAGGATGACAAGGCTAACGCTCCGCCCCGGCCTGTTTCCAAAAAAATTGCCCTCGGCTGCGATCATGGCGGTTACGTCATGAAGCAATTCGTCAAAAAACTTCTGACGGAGATGGGAGAAGTTTTCATCGACGTCGGTACGCACTCGACGGAATCGGTCGACTACCCGGACTATGCGCTCAAAGTTGCGGAACTGGTACAAACCGGCGAATGCGGCAAGGGTATCATGATCGACGGTGCGGGCATTGGCTCGTGTATGGTCGCCAACAAAGTTCCCGGCGTACGGGCCGCGTTATGTTATGATGTGTCGACGGCCGTCAACAGCCGGGAACACAACGATGCCAATGTACTCACGCTTGGTGGACGACTGATCGGCGAACAGGTAGCCGAACATGTTATCAAGGCCTGGCTAAAAACGGAATTTGCGGGAGGCAGGCATCAAAAGCGGATCGATAAGATCGATGCAGCGGATAAAAAACACCGGAAGGGTTAAAAAAGGCCTACCCTTGAGCCGTTGAACCCGCCATCGCGACGGTTTCGACAATCTCCAGTCCGTATCCTTCCAACCCTACGTATTTTTTAACATTGTTCGTCATCAGCCTGATCTTCTTTACACCCAGGTCCGCCAGGATCTGACAACCCACACCGAGCGTTCGCCAGTCCTTCGACGTGTCCTGTGTATGATGGCTGTCCAGCGCGGTTTCCGGCCCCCACGGTTGCATTTGTAATCCTCGCCCCTCTTCGCCCCGGAGATACAGGAGTACCCCACGGCCTTCATTTTCGATAAGGCGCAGACATTCGGCCACATCCGTCGTATGCGCAAAATGCGACGAGCCAAATACGTCCGACATAACGGACTGGCTGTGAACGCGCACAAGGACGGGCTCGGGCGTATGGATATTCCCCTTGGTCACTGCCAGGTGCTGGTCGCCATTCAGGACGTTTTCGTAAATCCATGCGGTAAACTGTCCATACCGGCTCGGTAATTCAATATCGGACAGAATGCGCCGGATAAACGTTTCCTTTCGCAATCGATACTCGATTAGATTTTTGATGGTAATTATTTTCAATCCAAACTGTTTTGCGATTTCAGTCAACCGCGGAACGCGGGCCATCGAACCGTCTTCATCCATAATTTCGCAAAGGACACCCGCCGGGTAAAGCCCGGCCAGACGGGCCAGATCGACCGTCGCTTCCGTATGTCCCGAGCGCTCGAGTACACCGCCGTCCCGTGCAACCAGAGGAAAGATATGTCCCGGCCGGGCCAGGTCCTCCGGTCGGCATTGCGGATCGATGATCGCCTGAATGGTGACCGCACGGTCCATGGCGGAAATGCCCGTCGTCGTACCGCGTTTGGCATCGACCGTCACGGTGAACGGTGTCGCATGCAGCGCCGTATTGTGATGCACCATGATATTCAGCTCGAGTTCCGTGGCCCGCTGTTGGGTGATCGGCATGCAAATCAGGCCCCGACCCTGTTTGGCCATGAAGTTGATCGCTTCCGGTGTGACGCGTTCCGCCGCCATGATGAGATCGCCTTCATTTTCACGGTCTTCATCGTCGACGACAATGAGGAGTTTGCCGGCCTTGTAATCCTGTATGGCGGATTCGATCGAATCGAACATTTACAAAAAACCTTTCTCTTTCAGCCATTCCTCCGTGATCTTCGATTTGTTCTGCACGGGCATAAGCCGTGCGACGTATTTGCCGATCATATCGACTTCGATATTCACGGCGTCCCCGACCCGTTTGCGCGAGACGGTGGTTTTGGACCATGTATGAGGAATGATGGATACAAAAACCGTCGATCCTTCGATGCCTGCTGCGGTAAGACTGATTCCATCGATCGCAATGGAGCCGACCGGAATCACGAGGGTTGACAGATCTTCTGGAATTTCGACTCCGATCATCCAACTGGTCGATCGCGGTTCGATGGAGGTGATGCGACCGACCCCGTCGACATGGCCGAGTACCAGATGGCCGCCGAGCCGGTCCGATAGACGCAGGGCCCGTTCCAGATTGACCGGATCGCCTTTTTCCAAATTTCCGATCGTCGTCTTCCGCAACGTTTCCTCAACGGCCTCGGTGACAAACGTGTCGCCATGGACGGATACGGCCGTCAGGCAACATCCGTTGACGGCAATGCTGTCGTCGATTTTCATATCGGCGGCAACGCGCCCCGTTTTGATGTGAAGACGGCGTCCGTCGCCAAGCCGGTCGATTGAAACCACTTCCCCCATTTCTTCGATCAGGCCCGTGAACATTACCTTGTACTCACGTATTTACCATACAGCGCCTGGAGTTTGCGTACGGCCTCCGCTTCGAGATCTTCATCATCTTTGACGCGACGGACCAGACGCCGAAACTCTTCTTCATCATCCCGTGACAGTTTGTATCCAGCGTAATATTCGATATCGTCGCACATTTTTTTGATCTCTTGAAACGTCATGGATCAATCTCCGTGTTTTCGGACCAGACTTTCGAGCGACCAACGGCCGCTCCCGCTGAACAGCGTACCGACGGCCAGCATGGCCATCTGTACAGCATGTTCCTTGGCCGCATACGGTTGTCCTCGATGAGCGATAAAAACGGCAACCAGCACATTGACCAGCAGCAGCAGGCTTGCCTGCCGGGTCAACAAGCCGAGTCCAACCATCAGTCCGCCAAAAAATTCGATCGAGCCGCTGACGTATGCTGCCGCGGAGGCGAACGGAATTCCAATGCTGTCGAAATACTGCGCCGTTTTTGCCGGTCCCGCACCGAATAATTTACCGTATCCGCGGTAGACAAATACCATTGACGTCGCGATGCGGAGGAACAAAACGCTCAAGTGGCTGTTTCTGGACAGAAATTGGAACATGGTGTTTATAGGTTTTTGTAAACGGGTCCGCCGCCCCCTTCGGGCGTTACCCAGTTGATCACCTGATACGGATCGGCGATATCACACGTTTTACAGTGTACACAGTTGGAAAAATTGATCCGCAGTGTTGTTCCTCCGCCGTCTTCCTGAGCGACCATTTCGTAAACCTGCGCCGGACAAAAATGCTGGCAGGGATTTCCATATTCTTCTTTGCATCGCGAATTACAGATGTTTGCAAGGTTTTCCGGCGTGATCACAAGATGACACGGTTGGTTTTCTTCGTGTTTCGTTCCGGAATAATAGACGTCGGTCAATTTTTCAAATGTAATTTTTTCATCGCTTTTGACTTTTTGAAACACCGGCCCGGCCGCCGTCATTTTTTTCATGTGTTTGTAGTCTTCATGAAGTTCTGTCCGTTGCTTTGTACCGCCCCCGGTGACATACAATTGAAGGCCTGTTTTGACCATTCCGGACACAAAACCTCCGGCGAAATTCTGCCGGTAATTTCGAACTTTCCACATTTCCCGATACGCCCAGCTTTGTTTGAATCGTGTTTCCATGGCGCTCAGGGTATCGGAGGAAAAGTCGTTCTTTTTCAATGCGTCGAAAATGGTCTCGGCGGCCAACATACCTGATTTGATCGCGAGGTGAATGCCCTTCAGGCGCGAGATGTTGATAAATCCGCCGGATTCACCGATCAGAAGCAGTCCGTGGTCGTACAGACGCGGCATCGACCAGTACCCGCCTTCGGAAACGGTCTTGGCGCCATAGGCAATCATTTTACCCCCGTCCAGAATCTTCCGCATCAACGGATGGGTCTTGAATTTCGTGAAGGCCGCATGGGGGTCGAACGTCGGATGGGAATAGTCAAGCGCCGAGACAAAACCGAGCGAACACAACGTATCGCTCATCATGTAGAGCCAGCTACCGCCATAGTGATTCAGCGGCAGCGGCCAGCCCGCGGTATGGTATACGGTTCCTTTTGTGAGCCGTCCGGCCGGCAATTCCCAAAGTTCCTTGACGCCGGTTCCGTAGACCTGTGGATTACGGTTGTTATGAAGACCGAGACGCGGAATTAGATGTTTCGTCAAACTGCCGCGTGGACCTTCTCCGAGAACGGTTACCTTGGCGTGAATATCGACGCCAGCCTCAAAAGAAGATTTCGGTTGTCCGTGATGATCGATTCCTTTGTCGCCTGTCCGAATTCCGATCACCCGGTTACCGTCGAAAAGGACTTCGCGCCCGGGGAATTCCGGAAAAATATTGACTCGATCGCCGAAATCGTTTTCGATCTGGGAGGCCATCCATTGGGCCACTTTATTCAGTGAGACGATATAGTTGCCATGATTCTGCAGCGGCAGCGGAATTATTGGAAAACTGACTTTTCTACCGGAGGTGAGGAAATAGACTTTTTCCTTGATGACTTCGCTCTCGAGGGGAAATTGCCTGTCCAAAAAATCAGGGAAAAGCTCACGCAACGCGATCGGATCCATAACCGCACCACTGAGCATGTGGTCTCCGATGTTTTTCCCTTTTTCCAGAATTCCAATCCCGTTTTCAAGCTGGATCGGTAAGCCGGAAGTGTTCCCCGCCGCGACACTGTCATTGTGTTGTTGAATCAGGCGGGCGAGGTGATATGCCCCCGCCAGAGAGGACGGACCTGCGCCGACGAAAAGCACGTCCATCTCCATTACGTCACGTTGAATATCCGTCATAGGTCGGTTTCCATTTGTCTAATGAAAGCTGACAGAATATAGCTGTTTTGTCCGTATGCGGCAATCATGAAAAGGCCGACATCGGTCAGAAAAAAAAGCTCATACGGATTTAGAGTGGGTGAGTATACTTCGTCAACTGGATCGAGTCTGATCCGAAAAACTATTGACTGCTTTGACGATCACGTTGTGCGCCCAACCCCTCCCTACCTTCCCCTTGCTCCACCCGTTTTTTCCGGCACGTCAGCGCGTCTGATGAAGCGAAAAAAATAAGCCCCGGTTGAGACCGAGGCTGTGCAGAGCAACAGGCTTATTTGCCCGCCTTTTTCCTGACGCGGGCCAGTGAATTCACGTTCCAACTATCGTTTGCATTGATCGCGACGGCCTGTTCGAAGTGGCCAAGTGCCGTGGCGTACTTATCCTGCGCACCGGCAGAGTCACCGTTGTCGCTGAGTTGATCCCCCTGTTTCTCATACACCCAGCCCAAAACGCCGAGCGCATAGGCATATCGGGGTTTTAACTCGATGGCCCGGCTGAGATGGTAAATGGCTTCGTCGAAGCGATCGGTCGATGCATACAGGTTGCCGAGGTTGGCATGGGCGAGTTCGTAGTCATCATTTCCGACGATGCAACGCTTGTAGTATTCCTCAGCTTTGGGATAGTCTTTCTGATCTAAAAATGCGTTCCCCAGCGTCAGATTGGCCACCGGCAAATAGGGACTGATTTCCAGTGCCTTTTCTATTTCAGGGTCACCGGGTTTGCTCCCATAGGTCGAACGCCACAGCTGGTACCATGCTTCGGCGTCATTTTGGTTGAGATCGACGGCCTTCCGAGCGGACGCTTTGGCGTCTTCAAAGCGGCGCAGCATCTGGAAGGTGGTCGCCATGTTGCGATGAATGGAGCCGATGTTGGGAGAAATGGTCAAGGCCTGCTGTACGTTGCTGAGCGCCTCATCATACATTGATTTATATACTTCTCCGTTCAGTTCCCTTTGATAGCCCCAGAAAGCCAGAGCTTCGCCCGTCGCCCCCATCGCCAGCGAGTAATTAGGATCGATCCCCAACGCTTTTTTATACCAGCCGATGGCTGCCTCGTAGCCCTTGACGGAGTATGTCAGGTGTTCTTTACGCCCTTTGATGTAATACTCGTAAGCGGAAACGTTTTCCGTATTCGCCGTGATTCGTTTGATCTGCTTGAGTTCTTCGGCGGAGATGGGAACGTTAAAGCACTCGGTCTTACTGACGCCATCGATCAGTTCGTCATAAACCAGCCATAGTTTCTGCAGGGGTTTGATTGGATTGATCAGACATTTTTTGACGTAATCGCCGCGTTTGGTGCCGCTGGCAACAATGGCAATCGAGTTGATATTCCCTTTGGTAACATCGAAAGCGCCGATGATCACGTAATCGAGACCCAACTGTTGCGCGATGTCGTACGCCGTCTCCGAGGTGAATAACTGATCATTGGTGTACTTATTTTTCTTGATGACGGAATAGGCTTGCTGCCGGTCAACAACATAAATACCCTGAATCTGCTGTAGCGCTTCCGTCAATGTGGTGGCGAATCCTTCCGACAGCCATTGGTACTGCTCTTTGCCGCCCTTGTTTTTGAACGGCAATACGCCGATGCGTTTTTTCTTTTCCTGGGCGACGAGACCGGACGCCAGGATACACATACAGACCGCGATTGGGAACCATTTCCGTTTCATTTTTTCTCCTCCTCGTGATGATTACTTTTTGGAATAATCATAAAACCCCCGGCCGGACTTGACGCCCAGATGACCGGCGGTCACCATTTTTTTTAATAACGGGCAGGGACGGTATTTGTCGTCGCCCAGACCCTCGTGCAGGACGTTCATGATCGACAGACAAACGTCCAGGCCTATAAAATCGGCCAGTTGAAGCGGGCCCATGGGATGGTTCATTCCGAGTTTCATTACGTCGTCGATGGCCTCCTTGGCGGCTACACCTTCCATGACGCAGAAAACCGCTTCATTGATCATCGGCATGAGGATGCGATTGGACACAAACCCCGGATAGTCGTTGACCTCGACCGGAATCTTTTCCAATTGCTGGGTCAACGATTTCACCTCTGCGTAAACCTGGTCGGTCGTGGACAGCCCGCGAATGATCTCGACAAGCTTCATGACCGGCACGGGGTTCATGAAATGCATTCCAATCACCGACTCCGGCCGCCGGGTCACGGCCGCGATCTGCGTTATCGAAATCGACGATGTATTACTCGCCAGAATGACTCCCGGGCGAGTCACCTCGTCGAGCATACGAAAAATCTTCACTTTGACTTCAAAATTCTCGGAGGCCGCCTCAACGACAAAGTCTGCTTTCTCGGCCTCTCCCATGTCGGAAGAAGTCGAAATTCTGCCCAGGGCGTCTTTTTTAGTGGTTTCCGTGATGATCCCTTTGGTTACCTGACGTCCAAGGTTCTTATCGATGGCCCCGATGGCGCGATTCAAAGCATCCGTACTAATATCGATCAGCCGTACACCATATCCGTGTTGTGCGAAAACGTGAGCGATGCCGTTTCCCATCGTCCCGGCGCCGATGACTGCAACCGTTTGAATTCCCATAGTATGTCCCCATGAAAATGTTCAGTGAGAATGCGGAAATGTAGGCGGTGGGACGAGTAATCACAAGAAAAAAAGCCCGACCCTCGTAACGGATTTAACGGCTAAGCACGCAGTCGTAATTTTTGCAGAGAAAATGCTTCAGATGTAAACCAGGGTCTATTCAGACCAAGGCAGGACGCCTGGAAAGGGCCGAGTCGATCTCGCTTTTGAGCTCAGTCAGATCGGACGATTTGATCACGTAGGCGTCGGCAGCCCAGCAGATGAAGTCGTTTTTATAGTGGGAATAAGCCGTGTTGATAATGATGGGAATGTCTTCGCGGTTGTCGAGGAGTCGTGTCAAAAATTCTTTACCGTCGCCTTCCGGCATCATGATATCCAGAACGATAAGGTCCGGACGATCAGATTTGACGAACTGCAATGCCTGCCGGCCATCACCGCTGCAGTGGACGGTGTGCCCCATGGCTTCAATTTCGACCTTGTACAGTGTGCGGAGATTCGGTTCGTCCTCCACGACAAGGATTTTAGCCATTATCCTCCCCTTCAATCGAAAGGTACTTGTTTGAAAGGTACTTGTTCAACGCGGAGAAAGAAGGAAAAGTTCCTGCGTCTCTTTCTCTTGGCTTTAAAGTACGTATGACGTCCGTCAGTACGCGATGACGTGGATCACGTGGACACCTCAAAATCGATTTTTTTATTTGTTTTAATGGAATAATTAAATAACTATATAGTTATATATTGGAACTTGAATAAGGAATTTTGAAATGCTTGTTCGTGCTCTACTTATCGCCTTGTTTTTATCTCGTATTGTCTTAGCTGGCGATCCGCTTACTCTGAATGAGGCTTTACGCCGGGCCTCTGAACAAAATCTCGAGGTGCGGCTGGCTGTGCTTGAAGCCGACGCGGCCGATGCTGATTATCGGAAAACGTTATCCGTCTTCCTCCCCCGGGTGACCCTGTCTGAAACCGTTGTTAAAACCAACGACCCGTTGAATACTTTCGGTTTCAAATTAAAACAGGAAGCCGTTACCATGGCGGATTTCAATCCGGCGATACTCAACGATCCGGATGCGATCACCAATTATTCGACCAAGGCTGAGGTACAATTGCCTCTGGTCAATCTTGATGGCCTTTTCGGCCGTCAGGCGGCCCGATATGCTTCCCTCTCTGCTCAGGCAAAAATCCAACGAACGTCAGAATACGTCCGTCTCGAAGTAAAAAAAACCTATTTCGCCCTGGTAATCGCGCTTAGGTCGGTTGACGTTATCGACCAGTCGATTGCAACTGCACGGTCCGGGTTGGAACAGGCCCGGCAATACCGATCACAAGGTCTCATTCACCAGTCAGACGTCATCCAAGCCGAAATCCGTCTTCTCGATCTGGAGGCCAAACGGCTCGAGGTCACCTCACAAACGAAGGCCTTGTCCGACCAATTGGGTTATTTAACCGGGATCGAAGGTGACATTGTACCTGTCGATACACTTGGAATGCCGGAGGACACCCCGCTCTCCCTCTCTTTTGATCAGGTCTCGGCCCAACGTTCTGATTTCCGAGCCATACGTGCAGGTATCGACGCCGCCCGATTTATGCAGCGTGTTCAGCGGTCGTCCCTCCTCCCCTCGATCAACGCTTTCGGCTCGTACGAGTGGAATGACCCGACGTTTGCAGGCATCGGCGCCAACAGCTGGATGATCGGGGTCGTTGCCAAATGGGAAATTTTCAAAGGAGGAGACCAGATCGGCGAACTCCAAAAAGCCGCTGCCCACAAACACCAGGCAGAAACAACGTTGCAGCAAAAACGGTTACAGGCCGAGATCGAAATCAACGCGGCCCGACGAGAACTCACCGTCGCGGAGAAAAAAACGGTACTCGCCAAAGAATCGGTTGATCAGGCCGTGGAGAATCTACGTATCGTTTCAGACCGCTATGACAAGGGACTGGAGCGGACCACCGACTTTCTTCATGCCCAGTCGCTGGTCGAAAATGCTCGTCTGCAGTATTTACAGGCGCTTTACCATTATCATTCGGCGCGATTCACACTCGAGTTTCTGACCGGCTCGACGCATCAAAACTGATTTCCAAACATCAATAATAATTTAGGAGCAGCTCGAACATGAAACTCCTTTCACTCATGACAATCCCCTTGACGATGATTGCCTGCAGCACGTCCGATGTGCCGCCGCACGATCAAGCACCCGTCAGAGTCCGCGTCCATGAAATCGTCTCGGAACATGTACCGACGCGGCATGTCTACAGTGGTACGATCGAAGGTATCCGCCGGGTCAACCTGAGCACAAAAATTATGGGCCCGATTATCGATATGACGGTCACCGAGGGCAGCCGTGTGTCGCAGGGACAATTGCTCGTACGTATCAAAAGCGACGATATTTCCGCCAAACGCGCGCAGGTTAAGGCAAACCTGATCGAAGCTCAGGCGGCCCTGAGTAACGTGGAAACGAACTACCGGCGTATCAAGAGTCTATACGAGAATAAGACGGCCACCCAGAAGGAAATGGACGACGTTGAAACGGGATATCGGATGGCACAGGCCCGCGTCAAAGCCGTCGAGGAAATGGAGAAAGAAGTTGCGGACGTTGCGGGTTTCGGCGACCTCGTTTCTCCGATCAACGGATCGGTAGTCAAAAAAATGCTGGAGCCCGGCGATATGGCCGTTCCGGGTATGCCGATATTGATCATTGAAGATATCAGCCGTGTACGTGCAGCCATTCAGGTACCCGAGTCTGAAATCTTTTTGTTCCATAAAGGTCGGCGTGTCACGGTCAAAATCGACGCCCTTGACGACGTCAAGTGGACCGGTACTGTCGACGAAGTCAATGCCGGCGCCAATCCGATGTCCCGTCAGTTTGACGTCAAGATCTTGCTCGACAAACAGCAGTCGCAGATCCAGCCCGGCCTTTTTGCCGAGGTGATTGTCGAGGATGAATCGACGCAGGGCGTGCTGGTCGACGAATCGATGATTCATCGACGGGGTCAACTTGACGGCATCTATGTCGTCAGTCCGGCCAACGAAGCACTTCTGCGATGGGTGAAGACGGGTCAGCGCGTCGATCGACGCATCGAGGTTTTATCCGGTCTTGCACCCGGTGAGCAGGTCATTGTAGAAAGCAGCACCCGGCTCCGCGACGGCCTCAAGGTTGAGGTGGCACGATGAACAAAGGTCTGGCTGGAAAAATCGCAGCGGCGTTCATCAATTCCAAACTAACGCCGCTCCTGATGGCGGCATTTTTTGCCATCGGACTGTATGCCACGTACCTGACGCCGTCCGAAGAGGAACCGCAGATCAGCGTACCTATTGCCGATATCTTCATCGGATACAACGGCGCCGGGTCGGCGGAAATCGAAAGCCGTGTCACACGCCCTGTCGAAAAAATCATATCCAACATTCAGGGTGTCGAATACGTGTATTCCATGTCGATGCCCAACATGGCCATGTTCGTCGTTCGTTTCTACGTTGGAGAAAACACCGAAGAGAGCCTGGTCAAACTTTACAACGAACTGATGAAAAATATGGACAAAATGCCTCCGGGCGTGTCCATGCCGCTCGTCAAGTCGAAATCGATCGACGACGTGCCCGTCCTTGCATTGACCCTTTGGAGCGGTACGTATGACAATCACGGCCTCAGACGCATTGCAGCTGAGCTCGGATCCGAAATCAAACAAATCGACCATGTCGCAGAAACAAAATTGATCGGCGGGAGAACACGTCAAATCCGAGTGATGCTGGACCCGAGTAAAATGGCCGGCCATCACGTCGACCCCCTCGGTCTTACCCATCAAATTCAGGCCGCCCATCAGCAGACACCGACCGGTACGCTGACATTTGCTGACCGGGAATTTCTCGTGGAAACCGGCCGCTTCCTCGAAAGCGCCGATGACGTGGGCAATCTCGTTGTCGGACTGTCCAACGGCAGTCCGGTGTATTTGAAGAGCGTCGCGACGATCGTCGACGGACCGGAGGAAAGCCGGGACTACGTTGCTTTTGGATTCGGGGACCATGCTTTACCTGAGACTTGGAAGGACGCCGATCGCGAGTATTCGGCCGTTACGATCGCGGTCTCGAAGGCCAAAGGGTCGGATGCCATGCGAATCGCCGAAAAAATTCTGGAAAAAACCGAATCGCTCAAAGGTCGGCTTATTCCCCGCGACGTCCAGATCACAACGACTCGCAATTATGGCGAAACGGCGTCTGAAAAAGTTTCAGAGTTGCTCAAACATCTGACCGTAGCCATTCTGGCTGTGACCGTACTCGTCGCGGCTGCCATGGGATGGCGCAGCGGTCTGGTCATATCCCTGACCGTACCCGTTACCTTTGCGATGACGCTTTTTGTCTACTACCTGTTCGGCTATACACTCAATCGTATCACGCTTTTTGCCCTCGTCTTCGTGACCGGACTCGTCGTGGACGACGCGATCATCGTGGTCGAGAACATGCACCGCCATTTCAAAATGCGTCGCCTGCCGTTTTTACAGGCCGCCATTGCCGCGATCGACGAAGTGGGCAATCCGACGATCCTCGCAACGTTTACCGTCATCGCGTCCGTTCTTCCCATGGCTTTTGTGTCGGGTCTGATGGGCCCTTACATGAGTCCGATGCCCATCGGGGCCTCTCTGGCCATGATGTTTTCCCTGCTCGTCGCACTCATCATCACGCCGTGGCTCGTCATCACGCTGTTCAAGGGTGAACAACATCATGACGAAAAACCGTACCGCCTCGAAAACACGTTCATTTACCGCTGGTATTCGAAGACGATCATTCCCCTTCTCGACAGCAGTAAAAAACGATGGATGTTTCTCGGTGGAACGGCCGTCCTCCTGCTTGCGTCGATGTCGTTGATGTTGTTCAAACTTGTCGCCGTAAAAATGTTGCCGTTCGACAATAAAAACGAAATGCAGGTGATCATCGACATGCCGGAAGGTACGACCCTCGAACGGACGGCGGCCGTTACAAAAGAAATTGCCGCCTACATCCGAACCCAACCCGAAGTAACCGATTATCAGACCTATGTCGGCACGGCGGCCCCTATCAATTTTAACGGTCTCGTACGACACTACGACCTGCGTCGCGGCAGCAATGTGGCCGATATCCAGGTCAATCTGCTGCCCAAAGGTGAACGCGATGACCAGAGCCATGAGATTGCCAAAAGAATACGGCCGGAGATCCAGCGCATTGCCTCCCGGTACGGCGCTAATGCCAAAATCGCAGAAGTTCCGCCGGGACCGCCGGTCCTATCGACCATGGTCGCCGAAATTTACGGACCCGATTACGAGCGCCAGATTCAGCTGGCCCGTGACATTAAAACCATCTTTGAAACAACGGAAGGCGTCGTCGATGTCGACTGGATGGTCGAAGACGATCAAACGGAATACCGTTTCGACGTCAACAAAGAAAAAGCCATGCTTGCCGGCGTCAACTCACAGCAGATCACGCAAAGCCTTGCGCTCGCCCTTTACGGGATGGACGCCGCTGCCCTGTATCAGCCGCGTGAACTCGAACCCGTCATGATCCGCCTGCAATTACCCCAGGAGCGGCGTGGAGCGCTCACCGATGTCACATCCCTAAAAGTGCGGAGCATGACCGGCATGATGGTGCCTGTATCGGAGCTCGTCGACGTCGAACAGGGCATTCAGGACAAGACCATTTATCGAAAAAATCAGCAGCGTGTGGTTTATGTCACTGCCGATGTTGCAGGTCAACTGGAAAGCCCGGTCTACGCTATTCTCGACATGAAAGAAAAGATTCAGCACATCGCCTTACCCGACGGTTATTCGATCGAACAATTGTTTACTCACCAACCGTTTACAGAAGAAGATTTTTCCATGAAATGGGACGGTGAATGGCACATTACCTACGAGGTATTCCGCGACCTGGGTGCAGCTTTTGCGGTCGTGCTCGTCATCATCTATCTCTTGATCATCGGTTGGTTCCAGTCTTTCAAAGTCCCGCTCGTGATGATGGTTTCGATCCCGCTTTCGCTGATCGGCATTCTTGTTTTGCACTGGATTTTTGGAGCGTTTTTTACCGCCACATCGATGATCGGCATGATCGCTCTGGCCGGCATCATGGTGCGTAATTCCGTTTTGTTGATCGATTTCATCGACATGCGTCTGGATCAGGGTATTCCCTTACGGCAGGCGATCATCGAATCCGGCGCCGTCCGTACGACTCCGATCCTCTTGACGTCAGGAGCAGTCATCATCGGCGCGTTTGTAATCCTGTTTGACCCGATCTTCCAGGGCCTTGCGATATCTCTTGTCGGCGGCGGCATCGCTTCGACGGCATTAACGCTCATCATCGTGCCGTTAATCTATTACATGAGTGAGCAGGGCAAAACTCGTGCTCATGTCAAGGATAACGGCCACGGCATTGCCGCCGACTCTCCGGTTGTTGAGGCGGTTAAATGAGCATTCAGAATGAGAATATAGGAGATACGTTATGAAACTACTCGTGGTCATGAGCATCGAGGCTCACGCGAATGAGATCCGCAAACTCTTCGTCCAACATCAGGTGCCGGTCTACAGCGAAGCTCCGATCAGCGGGTTTCGATTACCGCCCGCGGCCGCACACGCCGATAACTGGTTTGCCGACCGGCATGTGCAAGTGTACAGCCATTTAATTTTTGCGTTTGTTCAGGCGTCCAAGGCGGACGAACTTCTGGATGCGGTCCGGACGCTTTCTGCAGAGATGGCCGAACCTAATCCGATTCGTGCTTTCCAATTATCCGTAGATAAATTCATATAAAGGATTCCTATGATCGAACGATCGATTCGTTTCATCGCCGGTACGTTTGTACTGGTCAGTCTTACCCTGGGCTACTTTGTCAACCCGTACTGGTTTCTCTTCACGGCTTTTGTCGGTATCAATTTAATGCAATCGGCGATCACCCGGTGGTGTCTGATGGAGACGATTTTGAGGAAATTGGTATTTAAAGCGACGACCTGATCGGCGACCGACGTTTTGTTTTGATCGGATTCTCTCTTAGCTTCGGATCGCATGGATGCGTCCGAAAACATTTATGCCTGGTTTCTTACCTGGACGACGGAATTTCTGATCTGGCAATTGTGGCTCAACCGTAGTCCGGTTCGGCTGCTTTTTACATCGCTCCTTGTCAATTCCATCACTCAACCTGCAGCGAGTGCCGTATACCATGCATGGCTGCTGTCGTTGCCCGATTATCGAGGAGGACACGCTATCGGAATCCTGGCGATCGTCGAAGCGGGCGTTCTCCTGGTGGAGTGGATTCTTATCCGATGGTTGCTGCCCGTCGGATGGCAGCGGGCATTCGGGATCGCGTTGGCTGCCAATTCAGTAACCGCCGTGATGAGTTTTTTGTGGCGTTAGTGATGATGATAAATCATTTCTCCCTCACTCCCGCGTGCTTTATATTCCGTGCAAGTTGACAATAAGACGAACATGCACCGTCATATCTCAACGGCTTTACTTCTAGCCCCTTGGCTGATCACATTAAGCCTGTTCTGGCTGTACCCGATCGCATTTTCCCTGCTACTCAGTTTCCAGGATTATTCTCTACTCAATCCCGGAGATGCACGATGGATTGGATTCGATAACTTCATCGCGTTGTGGAATGACCCGGTATTTTGGAAATCCTTGCGGGTCACCTTAACCTTCCTGATTGTTACGGTTCCCTTCACGATCGGGATCGGCCTGATCCTGGCTGATTTGCTGAACGACCTTCGCTGGTTGTCCCGCTTTGCCCGCACGGCCGTCTTCATTCCCTCCATCGTCAGCATCGCCGTCGTCGCCCTCGTGTTCGTTCAATTCTATACGCGCGGTGGGTATGTGCACACGCTTGCGTTGGGGGCCGGAATCGGTAACACGGAGCTCGGTTTATTGCTGGACGAGCGTACAGCGCTGGGCGCCATTATGCTGATGGATATTTTTATTCACAGCGGGTATTACGCCCTGTTGTTTTTGGGAGGAATTAAAGGAATTCCTCAGGAGCAATTCGAAGAAGCGGAGATGGTGGGAACCGCCCGATGGCGCCGCCTGGTTTTTATTATTATCCCGCAGTTGCGGCCGTTGATCCTTTTTGCGCTGGTCTTGAATTCAATCAAAGCCTTTCAGGTTTACACCGAGGTTTTGCTGATGACCAAAGGAGGGCCGCTTCATTCCACAACAACGATGATTTATCGGGTCTATGAACTCGGGTTCAAAGACTTCGCTTTGGGGCAGGCGTCTGCCATGGCGTACGTGTTATTGATTCTGGTCGGCCTTCTGGTCTGGCTGCAAATGCGGTGGTTTAAAGAACGGATTTGAACCGGAGAATATTGTACACCCAGCTGACGAGGAGTACGGCAAGTAGAATAAATTGCGCTTTCTCGAATGCAACCGATTCCGTCAGAGTTGACAGCGGCCGTCCCACGGCAAACGCCCACAGGCTGTAGACAAACAGCGTGGCAAGCGTTACAAAAAGAAAGACCCCGAAGGGTTGTACGATAGCTGATTGAGTGAAATTTCCATGGACCAGGTGAGTGATCGAGGTCGTAAGGCCGCAAGAGGGACATGGCCACCCCGTCAACGTCAGAAAGCCGCACGCCGGAAATCCCAACTGTTCATGTGTCCCCACACCGTTCGACGAGGGCGTCAGCCGTGAGGCAATGACGACCATTGTGATAAAAACGATCATGTAAAAAACATACGTTACCCGTGTTCCTAACGTCGCCGTATTTTCGCCGGCCAGGGTCGATTCCGTCATTGTTCCTTAATCGTTGCTTTGAGATTTTCAAATGCCAGCTCGACGTCAAACTTCAGGTCCATAACGAAGTTCGGGATCGTCTTGAATTCATCCAAGGACTCCATCACTTCCTGGTGATATTTCTGAATCGTGTGAAACTTGATTCGTTTCCGCTTCTCCAGATCTTCAATCCGATGGTTCCAGTCGATGATTTGAGCTGAATTTTCTTCGACCATTTTTCGGATTCGCGCGATTCGCTCAACCACTTTTTCTTTGACGTCCTGCGGTGTGTTCGGGTTTCGCAGTAACCGCAGCATGACGCGAAGCGACGTTTCTTCGTCGCCCACGACGTCCGAAAAGATATCGTTCCGCAACGCGGGCGACAGGGACATTTCGGTCAGCACCTCCATCAGTTTGTCCGAGTTGATCTTGATCAGCAGGTGGATCGCCCGCCGGCGGATCGGCGGTACGTCGCATTTGGAAAGCCGGGCGAGCATCTCCGTAGCCACTTCTTCGCGCGTGTCGGGATTTTTTGCTTCCTCAAGGATCGCGCGAAGGTTGAGCTCCTTCAGAACATAGTCGGCATTGGAGTTACCTTCCTTGCTCAGATGCACGAGCAACGGGCGCGTGATTTTGGCATTCTTGAGCGCAACGATACTGACGCCCTGATTGGTGCTCTCCCGGACCAGTCTTTCGAGCACGCCGTTAACCCGATTCGCCTCGTCCGGTGATAACGTAATTTTTTCTTCCTGACTTTCTAAAAACAGGTCCATGTTTATCCTTTGCGGCCCTCATGGCGAGGAACCGTAAACCAGAACGTCGAACCTTCCCCGACCTTGCTTTCGACCCAGATTCGGCCGCCGTGCGCTTCGACGATGGATTTACAAATGGCCAGCCCGAGTCCCACGCCGCCGCCCCCGGCATGTTCATCGCTGGTAAACACGCCGCCCGTCCGTTTGTATTTCTCAAAAATCAACGGCAATTCGTCCTCCGGAATACCGATGCCGGTATCCTTCACCGAAAATGTAATGACGTCCGGCCAGTCGGGAACCCGTTCCGCCGTTACCGTAATATGCCCGCCTTCTCCCGTAAACTTGATCGAGTTGGACATCAGGTTGTTTAGCACCTGCAAAAGCTTGTCCTCGTCAAAAAATCCCTCCATGTTTTCATCTGCACAGCGCACGTCCATGGTGATGTCTTTTTGACGCGCCAGAATTTCCATGTTCCTCTCGGCGTCATCCAGCAGACGTTTGACTTGCCGCATCTCCGGAAAAACTTCCAGTGTGCCGGAATCGATCCGGGATATATCGAGAATGTCGTTTACGAAACTGAGGAGCTTTTTGTTGTTGGTCAAAACCTGCTTCAAGATTTCTTTTTGATCTTCCGTTACCGGATCGATATGCTCCTCATAAAGCGCTTCCACAAAACTCTGGTTCGCCGTGATCGGACCGCGCAGGTCGTTGACGATCGTCGAGGTGAAGTTGACCTTGATCCGTTCGATTTCTTCCAGCTTGGAAATGTACCGAATCGTCAGCACGAGTTCCTTCGCGATCAACTGCATAAGTTTGTAAATATCTTTGTTGTACGCGAACGTGTGGGCGGCGAACACGCCAATGAATCCGATGACCTTCTCCTCGTCCCGTAAAGGCACCAGAAGTTGGGATTGGATCCCGGATTCGCCCGCCGGAGTGACCCGTTCTTCATTTAGAATATCCTTCCGAACGTTTTTCATCAGGCCCAGCCGGACGGGTTCCGGTGCATGCTCGTGGCTTTCGACCAATCCGACGGCTCTGTCCAGAAAAGCCTGCGACACGTCTTTGGAGATCGAAAAGGTATGATGGATCGTATCGCCCGAAAACAACGTCAAACCGGCCGCCTGGAAGTCGATGATCTGTTCGAACAATTCAAAAAACTTTCGAATCATCTCCGAACGCTGGTAGGCGTAACGGCTCAGGTCGCGCATCCGATTGGACACGGTCGATTCATAAAGGAGGCGCTCCAGTATCCGGTTAATCTTCGATTTAATGCTCTCTTCCGAATTATCCGACGTACTCAAGTCGAGCTTTTCTTCGTCCTTTTGCGAATAATCGAGCGCGGCCGGTTTTTCGGCCGTCGCAATCAGCCGTTCGACCTCTGCCAGAAGTTCCGCCGTGTCGACCGACTTGGTGACAAAACTATTGGCCCCGGCCTCGATGCCCCAGAACCGGTCCTGCTGCTGCCCGAGGCTCGTCAACAGGATGATCGGGATATGCGCACGCGAAGGATCGTCTTTGACCAGACGGCAAAACTGGTAACCGTTGAGCTCCGGCATGATGATGTCGCTGACGATCAAGTCCGGATTTTCCGTTTCAACGAGGTTCATCCCCTCCGCGCCATTTTTGGCGCTAATGACTTTGTATCCCGCCTTGGTCAGCGCCATTTTGTACATGATGAGTTGGGTTGCGCTGTCGTCGACGACGAGAATTTTTTCTTTGGCCACGCGAATATCCTTCAGGAAACGGTTACTGTCTTTTCCGCCGATCGAACCGCGGCTAGCACTTCCTCAGCGATCCGTTCGATAGGCAGTATTTTGTCGACGACGCCGAGTTCCACGGCTTCCCGCGGCATTCCATAAACGACGCAGGTTTCCTGGTTCTGTGCAATCGTCGCTCCCCCGGCTTCTTTGATCGCCTTCATTCCATCAGCGCCGTCGCGGCCCATTCCCGTCAGAATGACCCCGATGGTCGCTGCACCCATGTGCCGGGCGACAGTCTCCATCATCAACGTCGCACAGGGCCGCAGGCCGTTGATCGGCATCGATTTGCTCAACCGGACGACTTTACCGGGATCGATCAGCAAATGATAACCGTCCGGGGCCACGTACACGGTACCCGGCGTCAATATCTCGCCGCGTTCCGCCGTTTTGATGTGGATCGCACATTCTTTGTTCAGCCAGTCAACAAATCCCTGGCCGAATCCTTCGCATATATGCTGAACGATGACGACCGGGCAACTGAGATCGGCGGGCAGATGGCGTAAGATTTTCATCAACGCCGACGGACCACCCGTCGACGAGGCGATAGCAACGACCTCGACCGGGCGCGATAAACTTAGCTTTTTATGCTTCTCTTCCCGGCGCGACATGCGGGCCTGCTTGACGGGAACTTCCACCGTCATCGCTTCCTGAGGAGCCGTCTTGCGTGGTCGTACGGCCGAACTCACATGGTGAAAAACCTTGACACCCGCCAGGATTTTGATCTTTTTGATGAGGTCGCGTCCGATATTTTCATAATCCATTGCGAGGTTGCCTTTCGGCTTCTCGACGATGTCCAGCGCCCCGGCTCGGATGGCATTGAAGGCGATGTTCATGTCCTCCTTGCCCACGGACGCACTGATGACGAGGATCGGCGTCGGACACAGCGTCATGATCTGTTTGGTCGCCTCGAACCCGTCCATCACGGGCATCCGGATGTCCATCGTGACGATATCCGGACGCAGCATGCGAACTTTGTCCACCGCCTCTTTTCCGTTCCTCGCCGTCCCGATAACCTGGATGTCCTCGTCCGACGCGAAGATTTTTTGCAGAATCATCGTGACCGTGAGCGAATCTTCGGCGATGAAAACCTTGATCATGCTAGAGGAGTTTTTCTATGGTTTCGAGCAGGTTCGACTGGTCGAACGAGCCTTTAACAATATACGCGTTGGCCCCGACTTCGATTCCCCGCCGTTTGTCTTTTTCGGATTCGAGCGAGGTACAGAGGATAAACGGGATGTCGGGAAACTTGGATTCCTTCCGGACCTTCTCGGCAAACTCGAATCCCGTCATAAACGGCATTTCCACGTCGCTGACGACGATGTCAAATCCGCCTTCGTGTAATTTGTCATATCCCTCTCTGCCATTGGTCGCGATGGTTACCTCATAGCCCGCCGATTCCAGAATGTTCTTTTCCAGTGTTCGCGTCGTGATGGAATCGTCGACGACCAGGACCCGCTTTTTACGGAGCTGCTTCGTCCGGCGTTCGCGGAAGATGAATCGGGCGCCGCCGCCCTGAACGGACTTGATCAGGTCCGACGGGTTGAGGATGATCGAGATGCGGCCGTCTCCCAGCACCGTGGAACCCGCGACGTTTTTGACGCGTTTCAACTGCTTCCCGAGATTCTTGACGACAACCTCCTGTTCGTCCAGCAACCGGTCGACGAGAAACGCGACCTTACGTCCTCCGGCGGTAAACACGACGGCGGGAAATTTATTCGTCTCGATCTGCGTGAGATGGTGACCGACATTTTTTTGCTCGCGTGCGATCTGAATGCCCTTGTCCTTCAGTTTCTGGCGCGGGTTTCCGAGCGCATCTTCCATTTTATGGAGCGGGACCGACCGATCGTCGACCATGATGAAATGATCCGATCCCGACGCATGAATGTCCTCTTCGGCCAGACGAACGGTCCGGTCGACAAAATCGATGGGAATCGAATATAAATCGCCGCCCACGTCGACGATCAGGGCGTGCGTGGTCGCGAGCGTCAGCGGAATCTTGATGACGAATTTTGTTCCGACGCCTTTTTCAGAAGTCGTTTCAATGGTCCCTTTAATCGCTTCGACGTTCGCCTTGACGACGTCCAACCCGACTCCACGCCCGGAAATATCCGTAATAATTTTTGCCGTCGAAAAACCGGACTGGAAGATTAAACTGATGAGGTCGTTTTTCGATACGTCGGGAATCTGTTCCTCCTTGAGATACCCGCGCTTGACGGCCAGTTGGGCGATCCGCTCCGTGTCGATCCCGCGCCCGTCGTCGCTGATTTCCACCTGGACCATGTTACCGGCATAACTGGCGCGTACCTGGACGAGTCCTTCGGGATTCTTCCCCGCCTGAACACGGTCGATCGGCGATTCGACGCCGTGATCGATGGAATTTCTCAACAGGTGGATCAGCGGGTCCTTCAGTTCCTCGAGAATTTTCTTATCCACCCGTGTATCGCCTCCGAAGACCTCGAACCGGATTTTTTTATTCTGCGTCTTGGCCAGGTCACGGACCATGCGCGGGTACAGGTCGAACAGCGTCGAGATGGGTAACAACCGGATGACGCGCAGGTTGTCCTGGATGTCGCTCGTGATGACGGACATGCGCACGTTGTCTTCGCCGTGTTTGTCGTACAGATCGCCGAGATCATCGAGGATTCGGGCGCTCTTGTCGCTGACCGAATCGTAGAACGATACCAGCGTCCGCAAATCGTGAAGGTTCAGCGATTGCTGCAGCGTTTTTTCCGCCGACCCGTTGCCTTCCGCATTTTCCGCCACGTGAATGCGCTGGGCGATTTTTTCGCGAAACGCCTTGAGACGGTCGATCTGTTGCGTCCATTCTTCACAAAACTCGACGGTCTTCTTGATATCCAGAAGCCGCTGCTGCGATTTGATACGCGTCGTGATCAGCTCGCTCACCTGGTTCATTAAATCGTCGAGCCGCCGCGTACTGACACGAATAATGGCATCCTCGGAGGCAATCGTTTTCTGTTCATCCTTAACGGCGGGAATTTCCATCAGACTTTCGCCGCCCGACTCCGCGTGCATCGATAGTTTCGACTCGACCGCCGTATCGGCAGAAGCGTCGGACACTTCCGGTTCGGCGACGAGGGTTGGAAGCGCCTCGCCGTCTTCCGCTTTGTTGGAGACGAGGGCTTCGAGTTTTTTGGTGATCTCCGTGATATCGATCGATTCATCGGAGCCGTCACTCGAAATCCGTTCGATGATTTGAGAAATGACGTCGACGCCCTCGTAGACGAAGTCGAAGTCTTCCGGTGTAAACGACATTTTTCCGCGACGCAGTAAGCCGAAGATGTCCTCGATCTTGTGCGACACGGCCTCGATTTTGGAGAAACCCATCATCCGCGCCGCGCCTTTGACGCTGTGTGCGGTACGGAAAAGCTCCTCGAGCAGCTCTTTGGAGCCGGGATCTTCTTCGAGTTTCAGCAATCCTTTATTGAGATTTTTGAGATGTTCTTCGCTCTCCACCTTGAAGATGGACATCATCTCTTTCAATTCATCGCGCGTCAGTTCCATAAAGCGCCCGCCGCTGCCTCGAAATTAGGATTTTTTGCCATTCGCATGGCCGCTGATCAAAGATTGCAGTTCTTTGGTCAGCACCATGACGGAATCGACGGCATTTTGAGTTTGGGTCGTCCCCGTCGCCACCTGCTTCACCACGTCGTTGATGTTCCCCATCGCCAACGTGATCTGCTCGATCCCGATCGTCTGCTGCTTGCTCCCCACCAAGATCTGCTGCGCATACCCCACGTTCTCCTCCAAACTCTGGATGCTGTCGTCCATCAACCGCCCCGCCTCCCGGATCTTGTCCACCCCGATGTCCACACGCTTCGATCCCTCCTCCGTCGCCATCACCGTCGAATTCGTCGCGTTCTGGATCTGCGTGATCAAATCCCGGATCCGTAAACTCGCCTCCTTGCTCTTCTCCGCCAGCTTCCGGACCTCCGCTGCCACCACTCCAAACCCCCGCCCAAACTCTCCCGCCTTCGACGCCTCGATCGCCGCATTCAGCGCCAGCATGTTCGTCTGCTCCGCAATGTCGTTCACCGTCGTCGTGATCACCCCGATCTGCTGCGTCTTCTCGCTCAAATCCAATATCTCCTCCGCAATCCGCTCCACCCGACGACGAATCTCGTTCATCTCCTCCACCGTCTGATCCACCGCCTGCTTCCCGCGACTGGTCACCTCCATCGACTGCTCCGCGCTTTCGACCACAAACTGCGCCTTCTCCGTCGTCTGATGGCTCGTTGCCGCCAACTCCTGCGTCGTCGTCGTCGTCTGGTTCAATGCCGAACTCTGCTCGTTCATCCCCGCCGCCTGCTGGCCCATGATCGCCGTCAGTTCACTCACGACCGATGACAGGCGAGACACGGCGTCACGCGTGGCCCGATTCAACTGTCCCATGTCCTCCGCGATTTCATTGAAGTCGTCGCGCAATTCCTTCAATTCGTCCGTCGCCGTAAAGGTGGCCCGTTCAGAAAAAGTCCCAGACTTCATGGTCTCGACCACGCGACCGAGTTCAAGCACCGGCCGTAAGATTCGGTGGTAGAGAAGCACAAAAAAGACGATCCCCGCGGCAAGCGACGGGACGAATAAAATCGCCCATACCGTGTAATCTCCGTCGTAAATCCCCGTCCAGTAACCGACATAGACGTTGAGCGCGTAAAGGGGCGCCAACACCAGGAGGAGTTTGAGAATAAATGTCTTGCGGTCGCAAATCCGGTAAAGAATCGTGATGCCGACAAGAAGGGCGACAATAAGTTGTGCGATAAATATCACATGCGACATGGTTTCACCTAAAATGGTTCACTCTTCATAACGATGACCGTTTTCAATAAACGTCTGTAACTCCCTCGTAAGCGCAAGCACGGAATCGACGGCATTTTGAGTTTGGGTCGTCCCCGTCGCCACCTGCTTCACCACGTCGTTGATGTTCCCCATCGCCAACGTGATCTGCTCGATCCCGATCGTCTGCTGCTTGCTCCCCACCAAGATCTGCTGCGCATACCCCACGTTCTCCTCCAAACTCTGGATGCTGTCGTCCATCAACCGCCCCGCCTCCCGGATCTTGTCCACCCCGATGTCCACACGCTTCGATCCCTCCTCCGTCGCCATCACCGTCGAATTCGTCGCGTTCTGGATCTGCGTGATCAAATCCCGGATCCGTAAACTCGCCTCCTTGCTCTTCTCCGCCAGCTTCCGGACCTCCGCTGCCACCACTCCAAACCCCCGCCCAAACTCTCCCGCCTTCGACGCCTCGATCGCCGCATTCAGCGCCAGCATGTTCGTCTGCTCCGCAATGTCGTTCACCGTCGTCGTGATCACCCCGATCTGCTGCGTCTTCTCGCTCAAATCCAATATCTCCTCCGCAATCCGCTCCACCCGACGACGAATCTCGTTCATCTCCTCCACCGTCTGATCCACCGCCTGCTTCCCGCGACTGGTCACCTCCATCGACTGCTCCGCGCTTTCGACCACAAACTGCGCCTTCTCCGTCGTCTGATGGCTCGTCGCCGCCAACTCCTGCGTCGTCGTCGTCGTCTGGTTCAACGCCGAACTCTGCTCGTTCATCCCCGCCGCCTGCTGGCTTGCAATCGCCGTCAATTCAGAAACGAGGGTGGACAGGCGATTGACGGTATCGGCAACGGCGCCTCGAAAGCGCGCAAGTTCGTCGATCATCGCGTTAAAATTGTCCTTGAACTCCACAATCTCATGGGTGGCGGGAATATCGAGCTTCTCGGTATAGTCCTGTTGGACGATCTTCATCGCCAGACGTCGCATCTTCAGTACGGGTAACAGGGTATAGCGAAGCATGTAAAAGAAGAAAACGACCGTTGCCACCAGGCCCGTGATTACGGCCGCCGTCAGTACGACCGGATCGCCATCGGATCGACCCACGAGATACGCGCAGAAAATCAACGTGGCGTAAGCCGGCATCACTTTCAACATGAGGCTGAGAACGAACCGCTTTTTCCCAAAGGAGTAGTACACGTAAAAAATACCGATACACATCAATAGCAGGACGACCGACGCAAAAACGATCATCTCAAACCTCTTCGTTGACAATTAAACTCGTCTGAGCCATAAACGCGTCCCAGTTGATCACGGAAACCGCCAGACGATCCAGAAAAAAGATCCCCGATACACTGGCGGCAACGGACGCGGTAGCCGCGACACTCTTGATATCCCGCCGAGACAGCGTGTGCTTCTGGAGCAACCGGTCGACCAGGAGGCACACGTCCAAACCCTTGTGAGACAGCAGAATGATCGACGTTTGTTCATCGATCGGCTGGTCGTCCATGTTGAGCGACTTGCGAATGTCGAGGACGCTGAAAATTTGCCCGCGGATATTGGTAATCCCGAGGACAAAATCCGGAGTACATGGAACCGGAGTGACGTCGGAGTAGTTGCGGATTTCCACGACGTATCGGGTTTCAAGCGCAAAGTGTTCCTGACCCAGTTGAAAAACGATGACGTCAACCTGTTCCCCGGCATCCTCCTGGGAGGCAAGATGGCTCAACTGTGCGGCTCGATCCTTCAGAATGGCTGCCATTTCCGCTTCGCTGAGCGTGTGGCGATCGGATTGTGCAAGCTGCCGATGCGCCTCTACCCAGGTCGCACCGATTTCACTTTCGACGGCCTTGTAAAACGGGCAATGGTTGACGCAGATCCGGATTTTTTCATGGAACGGACCCATGTCTTCACCGAAACAAAACGTATGGTCGTAGAGATAACAATGTCGACCGCGATTTTCCGCCGCCACGGCGCACGTCGACTCGTGGCCGCAGTTGACCACTTCCCAACAATTCGCGCTCTTCGGTACGTAGTCCGGCTTGACGTTGTTCACGATGTTCCGCAGCCGCTCATTGGCCAGGGCCATGTCGCTTGGTTTTTTATCGGCCATGCATTAATGCTCCCACATGTGGCACATCATCTTCAATTCACGCACCGTCAGGTCGTCAAAGATGCCGACGCGTTCGTCGTCGGATTTTTTCTTCAAAATCCGCATCGTTTCCCGGATGTATTTTTTGCCGGTCGCCGCGTCGCCGCGCTTGAAATAATTGACGGCCAGCTCATAGTACCCGACGGCAAATTCCAGGTCGATGTAAATCGCTTTTTTGAGGTGCCGCACGGACTCGTCAAAACGATTTTCTTCTTTCAGGATGAGCCCGAGAAGGTAGTACGCTTCAATCAGGAGTGAATCCTGATCGATCGCACGCTGGCAATATTCGATGGCACGTCCAACGTCGTTAAGGTTCGCGTGAATGTGGCCCAGCATGTAAAGCGCACGGCCGTTGGACGGCGACTGGGCGATGACTTGCTCAAACATTTCGACCGCCTGAGCAAACGCCTTGTTGTGAAAATGTTTGACACCGGAATCGAAAAGCTCCGATTCGGTCATGTCGGCACGACGTTCGGCGGCCTGTTCCTTCGATTTGCCGTAATGCCGTTCCAGTTCCTCCGTCCGCCGCGTCAGTTTTTCGCGAATTTTCTGCCGTTGGACGTCGGTCTTTTGCTCGGCCGTATCCGTCTTTGCCATTCGGGTAATCTTCTGGGTCAACTCTGTCATGGCGGACGACGCCGAACGATCGGTCAGGGCGCGTTCAAAATCACGGCGGATACGAATACCGGTTTTTGCAATGCGCTCGCGGCGTGCCGACGGATCCTTCCGGTAGATCACGGCATCAGGATAAATTTCCGTTTCATACTCATCGTAGATCAGGCTGCTCGGCTCCGCGTGTCCCACGGCGAGATAGGCCTTGTCTTTCAACGTACGGTAAAAACGATCGATGACTTTGATGGTCGTCTCGGCCTCGAAATAGATCGTCACGTTGCGGCAGAACAGAAGGTCGACGTCCTGCGTTCCGTTGCCGTCCGATGGATAGCAATCGTCGACAAGGTTCAGGTAGTCGAACTGTACCATGGACCGGATGGCCGGACTCAGTTCGTATAGCCCGTGGTTTTTGTCGAAGTACCGTTCTTTGTACAGCGTAGGGATGCTCCGGAGGCTCCACGGACGGTAGACGCCTTCACGGGCATATTGAAGGGAGTTCACATTGATGTCGGTCGCGACGATCGATATGTTCCAGTTTTTGATATCCGGCAGCAGATGATGGAGCACCATGGCGACGGAAAACGGCTCTTCGCCCGTCGAACACCCGGCGCTCCAGATGCGTATCGTCCGGTCATGTTGATGCGAACGGATCAGGCGCGGGAGGATTTCGCGTTCGATGACGTCGAAGTGCCGGAAAAAATACGTCTCGCCCACGGTCAGAAAGGAAACCAACGTTTTAAAAATCGCGTCGCTCCCGGGCATGGACAGGGCTTCGTAATAATCTCCGAGAGAACGCATCGAACTATAATGAAACGCTTTCAGGACGCCCGCTTTGAGATCGTTACGACGGCGATCGTTGAAAAACAGTCCGCTGCGGCGGCGAATGAGATCGCGGAACCGTTGAAAATCCAGGTCACTGAATTCGGTTTCTGTAATCAACTGACGCTCGGATTTGGATGCCGTCTTAACCGGTGCGCTTAACATGAGACATGTTCTTTTCTAGTTCGGCGTATTCTCGGGACGTCAGAAGCCTCGTGATATCGACCCAGATCAGGGCCGTATTCCGATAGTTGACGGTTCCTTTGATATATTTACGGTCGAGAACCACGTCGTCCTGAATATTCTTCGATACCGATGTCGGATCGACGTCGATAACGTCTTCGATTTTTTCGACCAACAACGCGACCGTGACGTCCTGAATACGCATCAGGGCGAACCGATGATGAATGCTCAACGTCAGAGGTTGTCCTCCCGCCCTCGCCGCAAAATCAATCACGGGGACCCATTCCCCCCGAACGTTGATCACACCTCGAACGAATGACGGAAGTTCATCCACCGTATTCCATTCCACCGCGCGGAGCACCTCTTTGACCGACAGTAGGTCGATACAGTAGGACCGGCCGGAACTGGAAAATCGAATCAGCCGGATTCGCTCTTGTTTTTCAGCCATGTTAACTCGCTTTGAGAACCTGCAAAGATTCCAAATAGGCCGCCGTGTGGAACGGGGCCTCAACCATGGAGCGGACCTCCGACGCGCAGCGCATCAGGGAAGCCATATCGTCGACGTCATACCACTCGAGAAGTTGGTGAACTGATTTTCCATCCAGTTGCTTGAGCGTTTCGGAAAAAACCGTTTCTGTACTCCACGCGATGTTCTGAAAACAATCCAGAAGCGTTTTCATCCCGATCAGGTAATATCCCCCGTCGTTTGTTTTTCCCAGGACGGCATCGCACGACGGCTCACTCAGACGATCGTACGCCTCGACGATGCAGGTATCCGGCAACGTCGGATGATCGCTTCCGATCACGACCGCCTGTTCGTAACCCGAACGAAAAGCGCCGGACAGCGCGTTGGACATTCGTTCTCCGAGGTCGCTGCCGCGTTGCGGCACGAGTTCAACCGGGCTCTCAAGGCATATCGAGGATGTACAGGATTCAAAAAAATTCCGCGCTTCCATCTCATCCGGACTGTAATGCACTTGCAAATGTACGCCCAGACGGTGCGAAATACGGGAGTACTGTTGAAATCCATCCAGCAAAAAACATTCGTACAAGTCCCGCGCCTCTTCAGGACTCAGCGGCGGCGTCAGTCTCGTTTTGACCCGTTTCGCAACGGGAGCTTTGACAAAAATGATCAGAATACGTTTCACGGATTCGCGTTTCGTTTCGATTGAATTTCCAGCGGTGTCGATTTCCAGTGTACGGCATCCGCAAATTCTTTGATGATCTTCCACTGCGTGACGCTTTCGAGGACATTCCCCGTCACAATGAAAGAAGCGCCGGATTCGACTTTCTTACGCGCTTCATCCGGAGTGCGAATCCCGCCGCCGACAATGACGGGTATTTGGACGTAACTGCTCACGGCTTCGACCATCGCATCCGGCACAGCGTGTTGGGCCCCGCTGCCGGCCTCGAGGTAGATCATTTTCATACCCAGGTATTCGCCGGCCATCGCATGAGCAACGGCAATATCGTTTTTGTCACGCGGAATCGGCTTGGAATTACTCATGAATTCTGCCGCCGTGGCACGCCCGGACTCGATCAGCATGTAGCCCGTCGAGATCGCTTCCAATCCCATTTTCCGAACGATGGGCGCTCCGAGGACCTGGGTGCCGATTAAAAACTCTGGGTTTCTTCCGCTGATCAGAGACAGAAAGAGAACGGCGTCGGCAAATTCCGATAACTGAATGGTACTGCCGGGAAAGAGAATGATCGGGATCCGGTAGCGTTCTTTGATCATCTTGATCGACGAATTGAACCGCGACGACAGCAAGAGGCTGCTTCCGACCAGCAGACCGTCGACGCCCGCCTCGACACACGCCGCCACCATGTCCATGGTTTCTGTTTCGTCTTTGCGGTCCGGATCGATCAGTACGAAATACCCCGCACCCTTGCGATGTCGGACGTCCAGCAGATTATCGTAGACCATAGTTCCCCCTTCAGTTTTTTCCATTGAGTTTGAAGCGTCCGACGAGCGAATTGAGCAGATTGGTTTGAGAGACCAGCGATTCCGTCGAATGATCGATCTTTCGGACACCTTCCGCGGTTTCCTTGGTAATGGTGGCGATATTTTCGATGTTCTTCGAAATTTCTTCGGCCGTGTGGCTCTGCTGCTGCGCGGAAACGGAAATGTTGGTAATCATTTCCATCACTTTGTTGTTGGCTTCGAGAATTTCGTTCAACGCCTCGGCCGTCTTGTCCCCCAGGATCCGTCCGCGTTCGACTTCGTGCGTTCCTTTTTCCATGGCACGGATGGCGTTGGCCGTGGCGCGCTGGATGGACTCGATCAATTGAGAAATCTCCGTCGTCGAGGCCGTCGTTCGTTCCGCTAGTTTTTTGACTTCATCCGCCACCACGGCGAAGCCCTTGCCGTACTCCCCGGCGGAAGCGGCTTCGATCGACGCATTGAGCGAAAGCAGATTGATCTGATCGGTCACGTCGTTGATCACCTCGATCACGCGGCCGATCTGGGCCACGGATTTTCCAAGGTCCAGGATCGTACCCGCCGATTCCTTCACGACTTCGGAAATTTTGTCCATGCCTTTGACGGTATCGGAGACCACCTGGCGTCCGCGGCTGACCGCATCGTGGGCCTGTTTGGAAAGCCGCACGGCATCGTTGGTATTCGACGACGTTTGTAATATCGTGGTCGACATTTCTTCCGAGGCGACGGCGACCAGCGTGGACTGGTTTGCCTGCTTCTCGGAGCCCGCCGCCACTTCGCCCGTATTGGCATTGATGGACTCGGCGTTGCGCCCGATCTGCTCCGACGCCCGGGCGACCTGCTGGATCATTTCACGCAACTTGTTCAGAAACTCGTTGAACGCCTGGGCCAGCCGTCCGATCTCATCCTGGCTGACATAGTCGATGCGTTTCGTCAGGTCCCCTTCACCTTCGGCAATATCCTTCAGCCGATCGACAACCGTCTGCACGGGCCGGACAATGACGTTGGAAAACAAATAAGCCGCCCCCATCCCGACGGCCAGCGCAACGACAAAGAGCAGGACCCCGAACAAAATGTGCGACTGAAATTCCTCCTCGATCGCTTCGGTGGATACGCCCATTGCCAGATAACCGATCTCCGTCCCTACCGAATTGGTTACCGTTTGAATAATACACGTCATGCCGAAGTCGTCAAATTCCAAGCTCGGATCGCCGTAGTCGCGCAATTCCTGTACATAATCCGGCGTAATCTCCAACACCTCGACCCGGTCGTCTTCGTTTTTGAAATAATCCACAAATACGTTGGCGTCCGTATCGTAGACGATGATGAATTCGGCGGCGTCGCGCAGAGGTTCGAAAACGTCCATGACCGATGCTTTGTCGCCGAAGTCAAGTCCGGGTCCCACGCTTTTGGCGGTTATTCCCGCCTGCTGCGCCAGGTGATCAATCTGGCTGTCCAGCGACGTGTCGTACAGCTTCACGGTAAAAATTGCCGTCACCGTGATCATAAATACCGTCGAAAAAAGGCCGATGCCGAGCATCAACTTGGCCCGCAATCCGATATTTTTTAGCCATTCGAACATAAACAGTGCCTCGTAACGCTTATTGACGAATGATCGATTCGAGATGGCGTGCCGCTTCGTGGACGGTGATACGCGGAACCGGTCCATCGCCCTTCCATTCATCGTTTTGAAGGTTTTTTTCGCGTTCCTTTCTTTCCTGCAGCAGTCTCTCGGTATACGCTTCCCGCAGTAATTTTTCTTTGGGTGGAACGATCGGCGCGGACAACACCAGCTTCGGACGCGTCCCCGGCACCATCGGCTGCACGGACGTCGAACGCAACGGCATTGCTTCGGTTTCCGTTTGAGACACGGAGGGATCGTTGCCTGACGCAAGAACGATCTGGAACAGCGCCAGCAGGACCAGTCCCGTCGCCGTCCAGGATACCAGGGAGTGTACCCGCTTTTCTCTTGACACCTTTTCAAATACCGCTTGATCGAGTTCCGTTCGAATCTCTTCGTTCGATCCATTGCCGTCGGCCGGCGTTCCCGCAAAGCCGGCGTCCGCAAGAATCTCCGGAGGTACCTCGGCATGGTCATCGCGTTCGACGAAATCGATTTTTTGAAGGATCGAATCGAATTCACCGATGATCGCGTCCGGATCCAGTCCGACCTGAGCGGCATATTTGCGTAAGTATCCGCGGATGTACACGTCCGAGGCAAACTCAAAATCGCCGGATTCCAGCCGCTTCAGAAAATCCTGATTCAGCCGCGTGACGATGGCAATGGACTGAAGCGAAACGCCCTGCGCTTCACGGAACGAGCGCAACTGGGCGGCAAAATCTGTGAAATACGGCTGATTCATTGCCAGCGGTTTTTTAGCTCCTTGTAAATGCGCGTGATGGGAAGACCCACCACGTTGTAAAAGTCGCCTTCGATCCGGTCGCAAAATAACGCGCTCATGTCCTGAATTCCATACGCTCCGGCTTTGTCAAAACACGTTCCCGTCTCGACGTAGGTCCGGATCTCTTCCCGGCTCAAATCACGAAAATGGACACGGGTACACTCGACACCCGTGTAGGACATTTCAGGAGTCATTCGAATCCAACAGAAACCGGTAAACACGTCATGCGCGTTGCCACTCAGGAGGGTCAGCATCTGAATGGCTTCGGAGGCGTCCTGAGGTTTGCCGAGGATCCGACCGTTCAAGGCAACGATCGTGTCCGCGGCCAAGACCAGATGTCCCCTGTATTGTTGTGCAATATCTTCCGCTTTCAACCTCGCCAGGGCCATCGCCTGAACGTCCGGCGGATCGCCGTTAAAAATCTCTTCAATCTTGCTAGGGACGACGATGAAATCGAAACCGACCTGCTTTAAAATTTGAGCCCGTCGCGGCGACGACGAAGCAAGGACGATTTGCCCAAACGATTGACATAATAGCTTAACGGACATGCGTCTTCAAGAACCGGGCGAGTTGAAAAAATATACAGGAATCGATGTGGACTTACAAGATAATAATCGGGTAAGTTGTTGTAAAACTACAGGATGTCCGTCTACAAAGGGATATTTCCGTGTTTTTTCTTTGGATTGGTATCCGCCTTGTTTTCCAGCATCCGGAAGGCCTTGATCAACTTCGGACGGGTCATCTGCGGCTCGATGACGTCGTCGATGTACCCTCGCTCGGCGGCGCTGTACGGATTGGCAAATCGGACCTCATAATCTTCGATCAATTTCTTTTCCATCGCGGCCCGGTCGGCGGCGCTTTCGATTTCTTTTTTGAAAATGATTTCCACCGCCCCTTTGGCGCCCATCACCGCAATTTCCGCAGACGGCCAGGCAAAATTAACATCGCCGCGAACGTGTTTGGAATTCATCACGTCGTAGGCGCCGCCGTATGCCTTGCGCGTGATGACGGTAACTTTGGGAACCGTCGCTTCGCAGAACGCATACAGCAATTTCGCTCCGTGTTTGATAATGCCGCGCCATTCCTGATCGCTTCCGGGAAGAAATCCGGGAACGTCTTCGAAGACGAGGAGCGGGATATTGAACGCATCGCAGAACCGCACGAACCGTGCGGCTTTGAGGGAACTGTCGATGTCGAGAACACCCGCCAGTACCGACGGTTGATTGGCCACGATGCCGACCGATTGGCCGTCCAGCCGGGCGAATCCCACGATAATGTTCTGCGCGTATTCCGCATGCACTTCGAAAAAATCCCCGTGATCGACGATGCGATCGATGACGTCCTTCATGTCGTACGGTTTGTTGGGATGGTCGGGAATGATCGTCTTGAGCGACTCGTCACACCGATCGACCGGATCGTCACAAGGGACCACCGGAGGAGACTCCATATTATTGGAAGGGAGAAAACTACAAAGTTTGCGCAAGCGCAACAGACAGTCCAACTCGTTTTCCGCGGCAACGTGCGCGACGCCGCTTTTGGTCGCGTGAGTCGTCGCACCGCCCAGTTCCTCCGACGTGATTTCTTCATGCGTGACGGTCTTGACGACATTGGGACCCGTGACGAACATGTAGCTCGTGTTTTTGACCATAAAAATAAAATCGGTGATGGCCGGAGAATAGACGGCGCCGCCCGCACACGGACCCATGATCGCGGAAATTTGAGGAATGACGCCCGACGCCAGCGTATTCAACAGGAAAATATCCGCATACCCGCCGAGACTGACGACGCCCTCCTGAATCCGCGCGCCGCCGGAATCGTTCAATCCGATCACGGGTGCGCCGACCTTCATCGCCATTTCCATGATCTTGACGATTTTTTCCGCATGAACCTCGCTCAGGCTTCCTCCGAAAACGGTAAAATCCTGGCTAAACACAAAAACGAGACGCCCGTCGATCGTGCCGTATCCGGTGACGACCCCGTCGCCGAGCGGCCGTTCTTTATCGAGCCCGAATGCGTTGGACCGGTGACGGGTGAACATGTCGATTTCTTCGAATGATCCTTCATCGAGAAGCAGATCGATGCGTTCCCGGGCCGTGAGCTTGCCTTTTTTGTGCTGCGCGTCGATGCGGGCCTGTCCTCCGCCCAGCCTGGCTTCCTCTCTCAGACGGCGCAATTCCGCAATCTTTTTATCCAACGACATGGTCACTCCCGGAAGTTTATATGGATTCTCGTCAATCCGATGGCTAAGTTGATGATGCAAAAAATAGTAGGGACATTCTCCGCGATTTTCAATCCCCATTTCGATGCAGTCCGGCATACCTGAACATTGGATACAACCCTTCCTCGATCCGGAAAAAGCGAAAGCATCGATCCTCCGTATCGCCGACCAGGTCACACCGGCGCATTTACGCTTTATGGACCGATTTATCGACGAAGTACAGCGCACGGTCGACCGCGATCGGGTTCTGAACAACATGGAACGCCTGTGCGCGTCCGTCATCGACAAGGCCGTCCTTTTTCGAACCCTTTCCGATTTTCCTCCAATCATTGGACGGCTGGTACAGATATTTCACTCCAGCCAGTATCTCTCCGATATTCTGGTCCGCGATCCGCAGTACGTATCGTACTGCATTAGTCCGGAAACGTACTGCCGGCCGTTGACCCCGGAGGACCCTCAGGGCGACATACTAAAAATTCTCGATCATCCGACGTTTTCCCAACGGCGAAAACTGGATGCCCTGCGGATTCTGCGCCGGCGATACGTTCTCACGATCGGCCTTCGCGATCTGATTTTGAACGAAGCCATGACGGCGATCGTTCGCGACTTGAGCCTCGTCGCCGACGCCGTAGTCGATGCGCTGGTGCGAATGTTCTCCGCCCCCGGATTGGCCGTCATTGCACTCGGCAAGTGGGGCGGACAGGAGTTGAACTACAGCTCGGACATCGACCTGATGTTCGTCTACGACGATGAGGGGTCCGATGGCAACCGGCACGAGATGTACAACCGGGCGGCGGAAAACATCATGATGTCGCTCAATGAAATAACACGGGAGGGCCGGTTGTACCGAGCCGACGCCCGACTCCGGCCGGACGGTAATTCCGGTCCGCTGGCGCGTTCTGTCTCGAGTTGCCTGCATTATTACGAATCACGCGGAAAAGTATGGGAACGTCAAATGCTCATCAAAGCCCGGGCGGCCGCGGGCGACGTGTCCTGCGGCCAGGCATTTGTCGATGCCATGCGCCCGTTTGTTTATCCCACAACATTTTTTCGCTCGCCGATCGATGAGATCGCGCGGATGAAATGGAAAATCGAAGAAGAAAAATCGGCGTCGGAATGGAACGTCAAGATCGCACCCGGCGGAATCCGGGATATCGAATTCATCGTTCAGGCCCTCCAGTTGATCAATGGCGGCCGGAATCCCGACGTTCGTACGCCGACGACCCTGACTGCAATTCATCGACTGAAGGGCGCCGACCTGTTGTCCTCCGAGGAGGCGTCGACGTTGCGAACCGCGTACGTGTGGTACCGCCGCATCGAGCATCTCGTTCAAATCGAGAGCGACCGGCAAACGCACAGCGTCGATGAAAATCGGCTCGAACAGGAAAGGCTCGCCCAGTTGCTTGGATTGACCGACGCCGGAACATTTCTGACCCAACTGGAAAGGTCCCAGTTGTCCGTTCGTACCATTTTCGACAATGTTTTTGTCCCGGACGGAGAATCCCCACTCTCCAAGTCGTTGATCCAGGATCAGTGGGACATTACCGTCCGCACACTCCTTCATCAGGCCAACGTCAGCCCGAGCCCGCGTGTCCAGCAATCGCTGCGCCACCTTGCCTTCGGACATTTTCCAAAATTGTATGACAATACGACCCGCGGCCTGCTGGAACAACTGCTCCCGTCATTGATGACCTCAGTTGGCCGAACGGCATCGCCCGAGGAAACACTGGTCCGGTTCGAGCGGATGGTGTACGCCTATCCGTCCGCCGGTTCCCTGTATCGCCTCTTTTTGTCCACTCCCCGCCTGATGACATCGTTCGTCTATCTTTGTTCCCTTGGCTCTCACATGTCCAATGTACTGGTCGAATCGCCCGCCTTGATCGAATTCGTCTTACCACGGCTTGGAACATGGATGAATCGTCCGGATGAGATGATACGGGATATACCCCTCCCTTTGCAACAGTTCAAATCGCTGGAGTGGATCCGTCTGGCTCTGTTGGACGCGGACAAAATCCTTCCTGAAGACGGAGTTTATCTTCAACTCAGTCGTCTGGCGGACCACTGCGTACGGCAGGTGGCCGGCGATCGTTTGAATACTTCGTCGCCGATGTTGATGGCGGCCATGGGAAAATGGGGCGGCTCCGATTTGAGCTACCGATCCGATCTCGACGTCGTGTGGATCTGCAACGATGACGCCGATCTGACGGCCTGCGAAACGGAGGCCAAAACAATCATGCAACTGCTCCGCGAGATCACGCCGTATGGCCGGCTGTACGATATCGATGCGCGCCTGCGACCGGAAGGAGACTATTCTCCCCTTGTCGTCACCGCTGCCCGATTTCAGAATTACTTCAACACACGAGCCGCATTCTGGGAAAAACAGGCGCTGATCCGGTGGCGCCCCGTTGCCGGATCATCTGCACTTACCGAACGGCTAACGGCGATTATCGACGGACACCGCTACCGGAGTCTGACGGAATCGGACCTCCAGGCGGTTCTGGATATCCGGCGCAAGCAGGTGTCGGAAAAAATTCGGCGGCCGGAAGACGCGGTGAGAGACCTTAAATTTTCCGCCGGAGGGATTCTGGATGTCGAATACGCCGTTCAACTTGCTCAAATGCATCTGGTGCGCCATCATCCCGCGCTGCGGACAACGTCGATCTATCCCGCATTCGATGCACTGGAAAATATTTTTCCTCATTCCGGTTTCAAGCGTCTACGCGATAATTATCATTTTTTGCGCCAACTGGAAAAGTTCGCTTTTCTTGCTTTTGAGCGATCGTCCCCGAAGTTGCCGTCCGATGAAAAACAGATTGACATTCTATCGCACTTTTGTGATATTTCCATTGAAACCAATCTGTTAGCGCACGTTTCCGAAAGAAAAAAAGAAGTCGAATCCTTGTTCAATTCAATTTTGGTGGAGATTCTTCATGAAAAATGAACTCTCGTATGACATGGATCGCGACCGTACCGGCATCCCGATTCTGGGCCGGGTAGCGGCAGGCATGCCCAAGTTTTCGGACTCCGTGGAACTCGGTTATCTGCAGCACACGTCGATGCAGTACGACTGGTCGGACCGCGATATTTTTGCCCTTCAGGTGTCCGGCGACAGCATGATCGAAGACGGCATTTACGACGGCAACTATATCGTCGTCAGGCACGATCGTGACTTCCGCAACGGCGATATCGTGATCGCGTATGTCAACGAGGAGGCGACGGTCAAACGCGCGTACCGACGGGGCAACAAGATCATTCTTCAGCCGGCCAACTCCGAACTTCAGCCGATCGAAGTCAATCCCGCGGTCACGGATTTCCGCGTCGGAGGGCGCGTGATCGACGTCGTACGTCACCAGTAGCATCTTAATCTCATCGTCCTTATTTTGAATCCGATTCGTTTGAATCGGATTTTTTTATGAAAATCGCTTTAGCTCAGATCAATACGCGGGTCGGCGATATCACTTCCAATCTTGCCCGGATCATTCGGGCGCTCGGTGATGCGAAATCGGCCGGAGCGGAGATCGTTCTATTTCCGGAATTGACGCTGCCCGGTTACCCGCCTGAAGACTTCGTGGAAAAAAAAGCGTTTGTCCGGAAGAATCTCGAAGCCCTTGACGAAGCCGTGCGCCACACCCGGGGAATCGCCGCCGTGCTCGGCTTTGTCGACCCCAATCCTACAGGCCAGGGCCGTCCGACCTATAATGCCGCCGCATGGGTGGACGACGGAAAAGTGACGGTGGTCGCCCATAAGACGCTGTTGCCCAACTACGACGTGTTCGATGAAATGCGCCATTTCGAACCGTCGGCATCGAGACAGATCGTTCGCTACAAAGGAATGACGGTCGGACTTTCGATTTGCGAAGACGCATGGAACGACAAGGATTTCTGGCCGGTTCGCCTTTACGCGCATGATCCGATTGAAGAACTGGCCCAACAGGGATGCCAACTGCTGATCAATATCTCCGCTTCGCCTTTCAGCGTCGGAAAATCGAACCTGCGCCGACGAATGTTTCAAAACATCTGCACGAAGTATCGCACGGCCGCCGCCATGTGCAACCTCGTCGGCGGTAATGACAGCCTGATCTTCGACGGTTCCAGTTTTGTTATGAACGCCAAAGGGGAATTGACGGGTGCCGCCGCGTCCTTCGAAGAAAGTCTCCTCGTTGCCGACACCGAAGGACCCTCCATTCAAGTGTCGTCCATGGATGAAAATGAGGAAATCTTCTCGGCGCTTCGCCTGGGGGTACGCGATTATATGTCCAAGTGCGGATTCCGTAAAGCCATTATCGGCCTGAGCGGAGGCATCGATTCCGCCGTGGTCGCGGCCATCACGGCGTCGGCCATTGGAGCGGAAAACGTGACGGGCGTTTCCATGCCGTCCCGCTATTCCTCCGATCACTCGCGTTCAGATGCCGCCGCGCTGGCCAGAAACCTGAATATTCGGTTTGAAGAGGTTTCGATTGAACCGATGTTCCAGGCCTTTCTCAACGGGTTGCAGGCGCCTTTTAAAGATGCGGCCGAAGACATCACGGAAGAAAATTTACAGGCCCGCATTCGGGGCAACATCCTGATGGCGATGTCCAACAAGTGGAACGCGATGGTACTCAGCACCGGCAATAAATCGGAACTGGCTGTCGGTTACTGCACGATCTATGGAGATATGTGCGGCGGGCTGGCCGTGATCAGCGATGTGCCGAAAACCATGGTCTATCGCCTTGCCCACTGGATCAATCGAAACGGCGAAATCATACCGCAGAATACGATCCTTAAGCCGCCGTCGGCGGAATTGCGTCCCGGACAAACGGATCAGGATAGCCTGCCGCCGTACGAAATCTTAGATGGAATCCTCAATGCCTACATCGAAGACTTCAAAGAGGAATCGGAAATCGTGGCGCTGGGATTTGATGCGGAAACGGTGAGAAATGTCTTGAAGCGCGTGGATCGAAACGAATATAAGCGGCGTCAGGCCGCGCCGGGCTTGCGTATCACGACCAAAGCCTTTGGATTTGGCCGCCGCCTCCCGATCGCTCAGGGGTGGCGTTGATTAGGGATTGCGGGAGAGGTCGATGGCTTTTTTGATCTTTTCATGCAAGGTGGCTGGAACGGGCACTTTTGATGTCTGACCGTTCAATTTCTCGCGAATGGTTTGGACAAGCTTCTCCTCAAATTTCACGAGATCTTTGCAAGGGAGGCAAAGCTTGATGTGGGCTTCAAACTCCTCCAGTTCCCTGACGTCCAGTTCTCCATCGATGAAGGCATAAACACGCCGGGCGACCTCGCGACAGGGGATCAGCGAATCGTGGCTGTGGTCAGTGTGGTTGCATTCCTCCATGGGCCCGTCCTTATTTGGCTTTTTCTTTGACATATCCGTACTCAACGGCGTACTCCCACAGATATTTCTGCAAGAGTTTCCGGCTTCGGAAAAGGCGTGACATGATGGTTCCCACGGGAACTTCCAGGATGTCCGCGGCCTCTTTATAAGAAAATCCCTCGACGTCGATCAGCATGACGACGTCCTTGAATTGCTGCGGAAGCTTTTCGATCGCCGTCATGATGTCCTGTTCGAGAAACCGGTCAAGTACGCCGTCGGGCGTGTCGCTGATACTTTCCGCGCGGCTGTGGACCTGGCTGTAGATCGAAAATTCTTCCACATCGTCGTACCCGGCGGCCGTCGGATCTTTGGAGGATTTCCGGTACTGGGAAATATGGGTATTGACCAGGATCTTAAAAAGCCACGCCCGCAGATTGGTGCCGGGTTCGAACTGGTCGATGGATTTGAATGCTTTATAAAATACTTCCTGCACGAGGTCTTCCGCATCACTGGAATTCCGGGTGAGTCGCAACGCCGTGTTGTATAACGACTCGGTGTGAGGCAGGGCCTGGGACTCGAATTCCTTTGCCGTCATGACCTCACTGCCTTCGTAACGATTGCGTTATTCATTTATTCCGCCTTTATCCACGGAGTTTCACGTCCCATGACCACGATCAGAAAATAGAACGGGTCGTCCGAATGTTTGCCAATGTAATACATCCGGCGACGACCCGCAATATTTTGCTTCTTTCT
>CAYZJB010000019.1:0-54954 GCA_964478735.1 uncultured Bacteroidota bacterium
TGAAAGGTTAGCGTGGTTTTTTATCGACTTTTTAAACATACAGTCTCAGTGACCGGTAACATAAAAAAATTTCTCTGTGTTCTTGTCTCCTCTGTGATATAAATTCCCTCGTTCCAAGTCCAGAGTCCAACCCCAGGGAGGAAGCTATGCAGTTAGGTTTTATCGGTCTCGGAAAAATGGGCGGTTTCATGGTCGAACGCCTGTTGCGTGACAAACACGACATTGTCGGATTCGACCTCAGTCCCGACGTGGTCAAAAAAATCGCCGACAAAGGCATGACGCCGTCGTCGTCGATGGCGGACATGGTCGGCAAACTCAACGGCCGCAAAGCCGTCTGGGTAATGGTTCCGGCCGGTAAGCCTACGGAAAGCACGATCCAGCAACTCGCGGGCATGATGTCCAAGGGCGACATCATCATCGACGGAGGAAATACCTATTATAAGGACGATATCCGGCGTGCGGAGGAACTCAAGGCAAAAGGCATTCACTACGTCGACGTCGGCACGAGCGGCGGCGTGTGGGGGCTGGCCAACGGCTACTGCATGATGATCGGCGGGGAAAAAGACGTCGTCGACTATCTCGATCCGATTTTCAAGACGCTCGGCCCGGTCGATGGATACGCGTACATGGGAGCGAGCGGTTCCGGCCACATGGTGAAGATGGTGCACAACGGCATCGAGTACGGCATGATGCAAGCGTACGCCGAAGGCTTCGAGATCATGAAAGCGTCCCCGTTTAATCTGGACCTGGCCAAAATCGCCGATCTGTGGATGCACGCGAGCGTCGTGCGTTCGTGGCTGCTCGAACTCACGGCCGAGGGATTGAAGAAAAATCCGACGCTCGACGGTATCAAAGGCTGGGTGGCCGATTCCGGCGAAGGACGATGGACGATCCTCGAAGCGATCGAGCGCGACGTTCCCGCGCCCGTGATCACGGCATCGCTGTTCGAACGCTTCCATTCACGGCAGCCGGAAAGTTTCGCCGCGAAGATGCTGGCCATGATGCGGAACCAGTTCGGCGGACACGAGGTGAAGAAGTAGGACCGGCTTTTTCAAACCATTATCCTGAACTCGTTTCAGCATCTCGAAAACAAGTCAAATCAAAACTGGAATCATTATGCAACCAACAGCCGACCGGGCATTGCGAAAAGTCGACGACGCCTCCCGCGGTGGAACGTGCGCGGTCATTATCTTCGGCGGATCGGGCGACCTGACGCGCCGCAAAATCCTCCCCGCCCTGTTCAACGCATTCGTCGAAGACCAACTGCCGGAGCAAATGACCGTTGTGGGCGTGGGCCTGCCGGCCATGTCGACCGACGAGTACCGCAAGGTCGTCGGCGAGGCGCTTCATCATTTCGCCAATGCCGGCCACCACGACCAGGCAAAACTCGAACAGTTCGTCGCGTCGTCGTATTACGTCGGCGGCGGATTCGACGATCCGAACGTGTACCAGGCGCTCGATGCTCTGCTGCAAAAAAACGCATCCGACCGCGGCTGTAAAGACAACCGCCTGTACTACCTCTCGACGCCGCCCAGTGTGTTCGGCATGATCTGCAAACAGTTATCGACACAAAATATGTCGCGAGTGACCGATCGTCATCACTGGCGGCGACTGATCATCGAAAAACCCTTCGGCCGCGATTTGACGTCGGCGCAGAAACTCAATCAGGAGATCGCCGAGGCGTTCGAGGAATGGCAGATCTACCGCATTGACCACTACCTCGGCAAGGAAACCGTACAGAACATCCTCGCATTCCGGTTCGCCAACGGCATTTTCGAACCGCTGTGGAACCGTAATTATATCGATCACGTCCAGATCACCGTGGCGGAAAGCCTCGGCGTAGAGAAACGCGGCGGCTATTACGAAGAATCCGGCGCACTGCGGGACATGATCCAGAACCACGTACTGCAACTCGTCGCCCTCGTCGCGATGGAGCCGCCCGCCACGTTCGACGCCAATGCCGTGCGCGACGAAAAAGTCAAAGTTCTGCGCGCGATCCGCCCGATCACCGAGGACCAGGTCGACGATTTCTGGGTCCGCGGCCAGTACGACGCCGGCGTGGTACAGAACGAAATGGTCGCGGGCTATCGTACCGAGCTCAACGTCAATCCTAAATCCGCGACGGAAACGTTCGTCGCCGGCAAAATTTTGATCGACAACTGGCGCTGGGCGGACGTACCGTTTTTCATCCGGACGGGCAAGCGCCTGCCCCGCCGCGACAGCGAGATCGCGATCTTTTTCAAACGTACCCCGCACCTGATGTTCAAACGCAGCGAGGCCGACGACGTCGGACCCAACGTGCTCGTGCTGCAGATCCAGCCGGACGAAGGTATCATGATGAAGTTCGAGGCCAAGGTTCCGGGCCCGACGATGCGGCTTAAATCCGTCGACATGAATTTCAAGTACAACGAGGCGTTTGAAGCGGAGATTGCGGAGGCGTATCAGCGATTGATTCTCGACTGTCTGCGCGGCGACGCGACGCTTTTCATGCGCAAAGACATGGTCGAACTCGCCTGGTGGCTGGTCATGCCGGTCATCCGGAAATGGAGCTCGACAGTGCCAATGGATTTTCCGAACTACTCCGCCGGCACGTGGGGCCCTGCCGCCGCCGAGGCGCTACTCGCCAAAACCGGACACGCGTGGC
Source organism: uncultured Bacteroidota bacterium (assembly GCA_964478735.1). Lineage (GTDB taxonomy): Bacteria > CLD3 > CLD3 > SB21 > SB21 > CAYZJB01. Next base: position 2,645 of record CAYZJB010000019.1, read on the forward strand.
GAATGCACGGGTGAGGTATGCGAGTTTGCCTTTGTTGCAGCTGGGATGTCATATCTTCTTCTTCTAAAGAAATTTTTCTATCCTCCCCACCCCGAATATCTCCGAATACGGTAACCCCGTTTGATCAACCGGGGCAATTCTTCCTTCAACACTTTCAGCGTAGCGGGTTTTGACGTTCCGATCAAAAAGGCGCGCTGCGGGGCAAGTTCGAGATTTTCCCACAGCGATTGACGGATTTGCTGCACGTCATCGGGTTGATCGAAAAAATATTGCCGCGTCGACCAGGGGACCTGCCGGATGACGTTTTTGCCGCTTTTCTGCGCGTCTTCTGTCACCTGATCGGTATAACGCAGATTTTTGGTCACGACGAACGTGAGGTTTTCGTTGAACGCGATCCACGACCGCACGACGTCGTCGTACGATGCGCCAAATCCTTCGATGAGCATGTACACTTCCTTGCCGTGCGGCGACAGATTGGCGTTCGTATTGAGATCGATGCGGAGAAAAATCGCACTGCGCTGGCCGATGTCGATGTGGAGGTCGCCCGATTTCATCTTTTCACGAAAATTCAGCACCTCCCAGCCCTGGTCCGTGACGAGCTGCGTCAGGTCGAGATTGAGCAGGTTGCCGGAAAAATTTCGCGGAATGATGACGGTTTTGCGGTAGTAATTGAGGTTCTCAAACTCGACGCGGTCGTTTTCGATCCATCGCGGTTTGATCCCGTAGCTTTCCGTCAGGAGCGAATCGATCTGGCGGTTGAGCGGAATGATGTCGTCCAGCCGCTGGTCGCTGACGCCGAGGATCGTGCCGCCCTGCGTAACGGCCTGGGCCTCCGTCGAATACCACCAGAGCGCCAGTCCGTGAAACCGCTGCGGCAGATGAAACAAAGCGGTATGGACGGCAAGGAGAAGGAGAATAGCTGTTGTGAGCAGTTTTAACCAGAGCAGTTTTTGTTCCCGCTCCAGGTTCATGCCGGCATTCGGTCGCCCCGGTGCGGAGCCGTCCAGTCGAAAACGGTCTGAAAAAGCTGTTCGTACGCCGCGGAGAGATCGATGTTCCTCCGCCGCATCACCGTACGCGCGACGTCAAGGGCTTTATCGAACCGGTGCTCCGCGACCGACGAGCCGTCCACCCACGAAAACGACGGAATGTCCCTGGGCGGAAATCCGGACCCGAAAACGTTGCACGCGACGCCGCACGACGTACCCGTGTTGAACATCGTATTGATCCCGGTTTTAGAGTGGTCGCCCATGATCAACCCGACAAATAGCGAGCCGGTGTCGATCTCGCGTCCGTTGACGGGCACACGAACCGTCGTGTAGTTATTCTTGAGATCGCTGGTGTTGGTGTCGGCGCCGAGATTGCACCATTCTCCGATGTACGAATGGCCGAGAAACCCGTCATGTTGTTTGTTCGAATAGCCCTGGAGAATTGACGCTTCGACTTCTCCGCCGACTTTACACATCGGTCCGACCGTCGACCCGCCGTAAATTTTCGCGCCCATTTTGATCACCGACCGATCGCCAATGACGCACGGCCCTTCGATGGCGGCGTGAGCCATCAGCGTGACATCGTTGCCGATAAGGATCGGTCCACCGGACGCATCGAGAACGACACCCGGTTTGATCGCCACGTTGTTACCGATCGTGATCAAGGCGGAGTTGACCATGTAAACGCCCGGCGGCACGGGTGACGGCGTGCGTGCCTCCCCTTGATCGCGGCGGATGAACTCGGCGTTCCACTGGATCAATTGCCACGGATACCGCGCACGGCGACAATCGATCGATTTTTTCTTCAGGGTAAGTCCGTTCCAGAACGCCACGGTGATATCGTCGTGGCTCCACGTCGTGTCGGCGGAGGACGTAATGGTGGAGACAAAATTTTCATCGACAAGAACGGACCCGTTGATGAAAAGACAATCGGGCGGCGGGGTCTGGTTGACGCGTATACCCGGATACCGTTCGGTCACGACCGCGGCGAGTTCCGTCCTGCACTGCAGGTACAAAACCGCTTTGGGGAAAACCCTCCTTGTCCGTTCCATGATCGTCCACGCCCCACAGCGTAATTCGAACACGGCTCGGGTCAGCGTCAGCGGAAAAAAATTCGTGATGCGGTCGTCTTCGAAAATGCAGATCGATGTCGGGTCCGTCATGATCAGGCAAAGCCTAATTTATTGACGTCCTGGGCGCTGTCGCGCATGAGGCGGATGGGATCGTTTACGCCGACGTGTTCGACGCTTAAAAACGGCTCGCCGTACCGGGCGTCGATGAGCGACCCGTAATGGCGGGCGCGCGCTTCGATCGCTTCGCGAAATTCCGGTGTACTGATGAACGTCTGCGGTTCTTCGCTGTGATACGTCGGATGGTAAAACTGCGAAGAAAATGCCTCCATCGCTTTCATCTTGACGTCGAACGTATCGGAAATATCCACCACGATCGTCGTTCCCGCCGACCGCGGAAAGTCATGTCGCGCGGCGCAGAACAACGTGCGCTTGGGACGGAAGGCGTCCTGAGGCGCGCCATTCTCGGTTGTGACAATGCGCGGCAGACCGGAATAGAACGCGGCTTCCCGAATGACGTCGCTGGCCCGCATGTGGTCGGGATGGCGGTCTTCCCAGTACGGGATGAAGACGTATTCCGGCCGGTATTTTCGAAGAACTTCGATGATCTTGAGCTGGTTTTCCCGGTTGACTTCGATTTGTGTATCGGGAATACGAAGGTTGACGCGAACGGACACGCCGAGAATTTTTGCCGCCTCCTCCGCTTCGCGATCCCGCATGTCCGCAGTACCGCGGGTGCCGGCCTCGCCGCGCGTCAGATCGCAGATGCCGACTTGGTACCCGAGGCGCGTGAGCTTGGCCACGGTTCCACCGGCTGTGAGTTCGACGTCGTCGGGATGGGCGGCGAGAAACATCGCATCGAGGGTCACAAAATAACCTTATTTGGTTTGGGTCGGCTAAATGTAGTATGAGCCATCATCAAAGCGCAACCGGTTTTTGTGCCGTCAGGATTACCGTGATTTTCAAGTTTGCACATTCGGGCCAAATCCACTAATTTTCTAAAAATACCAACGACGGCAAAGCACATTCATGGAATTATCCAAAGAAGAAATGATGGAAGTAATGGCAGTCTTCAAGGGAGAAAGTGAAGAACATCTCGCCACGCTTCAGGCCAAAATGAAAGAACTGGAAACGTCGCCGTCGAGTCCGGGCGCGTTGGAAATTCTGCACCGCACGTCACACAGCATGAAAGGCGCCGCCCGCATGATGGGTCTTTCGCCGATCGAAGAAATCGGGCGGGCGCTCGAGGACGGTTTCAAAGCGGCCAAGGACGGCAAGCCCATTGTCAATCCCGGTTCCATTGCCGCCGTCAACGATGCCATTCAAGGCCTGCGTCAGCTCATCGACAAACTCGCCAGCGAAGGCACGACCGAAGGCTTCGATACGTCCGCCATCCTGCAAAAGTTAGCCGCCTTCCGTTAGTGAACGACCTGGCGCGTCCGATCGATCTTATCCACCATCCCCGCTCCACATCCATCGTCATTTGCATTCACGGCTTTACCTCGACGCCGTTTGCCATGCGCGAACTCGCTCACGTGCTGTTCGACGACGGACATGACGCCCAAACGATCCTTCTCCCGGGCCATGGAACGACACCCGACGCCCTCTGTGACGTTCGCTGGACCGATTGGGTGGATGCGGTGAAACGAGCCGTTGAAACGGTACGGCAAACATACACGTACGTTTTTTTCTGCGGCCAGTCCATGGGGGCTGCGCTCAGCCTCCTCGTAAGCACGGACATTCCGGTCGACGGCGTCGTGACGATTTCCGCCGGTTATCGGATCCCGATCTGGAAAAGTGTCATGCTCAGGATGATCGCGCCCTTCGTTACTTTTATTGGCAAACACGACGGACCGGACATCAAAGATCCGGAGGCGCGGCAAACGGAAATCCACTATGATCGGATGGCCGTACGCGGCATCCTCGAACTGGCCCGGTTGATCAAAGCCATGCGCCGGCGTCTGCACGACGTACGTGCACCCTTGTTGTTGATTCATGCAGCGGAAGATCATACATTCCCTCACGTTCATCAAATGCGCATCGCGCAATCGGTCGCATCGAGCGTCAAAAAAACCATCGTGCTGACCAACAGTTACCACGTCGCGACGCTCGACTACGACAAATCCATCATCCACGACGGAGTACGACAATTTCTACGCGACCTGATCAAACCGTAATTCCCGGCGATATCACCGTCGATAAAACCGCCCGGCGCATGCAGATTCGGTGGGCAGACGGCCATACGAGCGAATACACGTTTCCAAAACTGCGTTCCGCGTGTCCCTGTGCCCACTGCGACGCGTCCCGCGAGACCGTCAACGCCGCGGAGGACCTCGGATTGGAGGACGTCACGGAAGTGGGTCATTACGCCATCCGTTTTTTCTGGTCCGACGGCCATGATACGGGGATTTACTCGTACGAATACTTGCGCGGTCTGTGCGCATGTCCAACCTGTGTACCTTCAACCTGAAGAGGGCGTATGCGAATTGCACTGCTGATTGCGTTGATTTTTTGTTCATGCCAGTCGAGCCGGCGGGCCGGTAAATCCGATGAAGCATTCGACAAAGCGCTGAAGGAATCCGAAGCCAACGAAAAACTGGATTTTCTGGCCGATGAAAAATTACCCAACGAAGAGTACATCGTCACGGATTCCGCCGTCGTCCCCCCGGATGATTTTGTCGAAATCCGGCCGGAGCGGTTCGCCGCCTTCCGAGTCCAGATTTTCGCCGGGACGCCGACGAATGCCTTCCGGACAATGACGGATTTCACGAGTCGCGACAGTTTGAAGCCAGCGTACGTGATCCAGGATTCGTCGGATGGCCTGTGGAAAGTCTGGATCGGCGATTGTCAGGATCGAAAAGAAGCGGACACGCTGAAGGCCGCATTGATCGCTGCCGGATACGCCGGCGCATGGGTCTATGAAATGAAAACGGCATCGGCGACAATGATGTCGGAAGAAAAGCTCTGGTGGCTGCAACTGGGATCGTTCCAGTCGCGGGCCGCTGCGGAAAAAGCGATGGAGCGCGTACCCGCCGCCGATGACCGGCGCGTCGTCATCCGGGAGATTCAGGGATCGTTCAAACTACGTGTGGGCGGTTACCCCGATCGTACCCAGGCCGATCAACTGAAAAAAGATTTCACCGATTTTAAAGGCGCGTTCGTCGTTCAGGACCTCTGATGATCACCCTCGATTCTGTTTCCGTCCAGTATAACGGTAAAAACAGCCTCGACGAGGTCTCCGCCTCGATCGATCCCGGCGAATTCGTCTATCTGATCGGGCCCAGCGGGTCGGGAAAAAGTACGCTGTTAAAACTTCTGTATATGGACGTGCTGCCGACGTCGGGGTTCGTCCGCATCGGGGAATTCGACACGCGGCATCTTCGCCGGCGGGAAATTCCCTATCTGCGCCGGCAACTGGGTATCGTCTTTCAGGATTTCCGTCTGTTGCGCGACCGCAATGCATACGACAACGTCGCCTTCGCCTGTTTGGTCACCGGGACGCCGAAAGCCGATATCCCGCGGAAAGTCGTGCGCGTGCTGGCCGAAGTCGGGCTGGCCAACAAACGCAACAGCATGCCGTACGAACTCTCCGGCGGCGAACAGCAGCGTATCGTCATCGCCCGCGCCCTGGTCAACGAACCGATCGTCCTTCTCGCCGACGAACCGACGGGCAATCTCGATCCGGACATGTCGGAAGACATCATGAATCTTTTGCTTCGTATTCATCAAAAAGGAACGGCCGTCATCATGGCCACGCACGACACGCATCTCGTCCGGAATCATCCGCAACGAATGATTCGCCTCAACCAGGGAAAGATTCAAAACTCATGAGCGTTTCGATTCGAAAAATTCTGATCGCCAATCGCGGGGAAATTGCCCTTCGCATCATTCGTGCCTGCCGCGAAATGGGTATCCAGACGGTGGCCATTTACTCCGACGCCGATCGGACGGCGGCTCACGTACGGCTGGCCGATGAAGCGTATCCCGTCGGCCCGCCGCCTTCGTCACAAAGTTATCTCGTCATCGACAACGTGATCGCGGCGGCCCGGGCATCGGGCGCTCAGGCCATTCACCCGGGATACGGTTTTCTGAGTGAAAACGAAGATTTCGCGGAACGCGTGGCGGCAGAGGGCTTGATTTTTATCGGGCCTTCGGCCGATGCGATGCGGCGGATGGGCAATAAGACCGAGGCGCGGAAACTGGCCAAGTCGATCGGCGTTCCCACCGTTCCCGGTACGGAGGAAGGCATTCGCTCAACCGACGAAGCCCGTCGGATCGCTTCGTCGATCGGTTACCCGGTCCTGATCAAAGCGGCGGCCGGCGGCGGCGGCAAAGGCATGCGGTTGGTCGAGGCGCCCGGCGAACTCGATGCGGCCATCGAACGCGCGAAAGGGGAGGCGCTTTCCGCGTTTGGCGACGATACCGTGTACATCGAGAAGTACGTACAAAAACCACGGCACATCGAAATTCAAATCCTCGCCGACCGGTTTGGAAACACCGTGTACCTCGGAGAGCGTGAGTGTTCGATCCAGCGGCGGCATCAGAAGGTGATCGAAGAAGCGCCGTCGTGTATCGTGACGCCGGAGCTGCGTCAGCGCATGGGCGAATCCGCGGTCCGGCTGGCCAAAGCGTGCGGGTACGTCAATGCGGGCACGCTCGAATTCCTCGTCGACCACGAATTGAATTTTTACTTTCTCGAAATGAACACGCGCCTGCAGGTCGAACATCCCGTGACGGAAATGACCACGGGCATCGACCTCGTTCGCCAGATGATTCACATCGCGGCCGGGGACCCGCTCCCGTTCAAACAAGAAGACATCCAGATGACTGGGCACGCCATCGAATGCCGGATTTACGCGGAAGACGTGGAGAATAATTTTGCACCGTCGATTGGGAAAATCGAGCATCTCGAACCGTCGCTCGGCCCCGGTATGCGGGAAGACAGCGGCGTCTTCGAAGGCGACTCCGTCCAGATCTATTACGATCCGATGTTGTCCAAACTGATTGCCTGGGCGTCCGACCGCCAACACGCCATCGAGCGCATGCGACGCAGCCTTCGGGAATACGCCGTCGTCGGCGTCGACACGACCATTCCGTTTTGCCTTTTCGTGATGGAAAATGAAAACTTCATCAAAGGCCATTTCGATACAAGCTTCGTGCAAAAGGAGTTCTCCGCAGAAAAACTCCGATACAAAGAAGAACAAATGGCGGCGGTCGCCGCGGCGCTGTACGATTATGTCAAACGAATGAAATCGTCGTCGTCGGTGATCTCCACGTCCGGGAATAACGACCGATCCGACGCGTGGAAATGGAAATACCGGTAATAAAAAAAGCCGCCCGAGCAGCGGCCTTTTTAGTTGATACGTTTACCCGTTTATTCCGCAACGCGAACCGTATCGCTTTTCATTTCCCGCATGGCTTCTTCTTTCCCCTCCATCTTTGCCTTTTCCAACTGCTGGCTGCGGATCGTATATTTAAAACGGTTGGGAGAGATGCGTGCGGTTCCCTGTGTCACGAATGTGCCGAACACGCCGTCGTTGAAGTATAACCAGACCTGGAAGCCGGGCACGAGTTCGTCGATCAACATCGTCTCGTCGAGCAATTTATTCGCGGCTTCGGTCGTCAGGCCCTTTTCCTTCGTCAGAAAATTCCGTGCGACTTTGTAATGCGTATCCCCGCCGGCCACGAGATACGGCTTCGGCAGTTTGGCTTTCAGTTCGGTCATCTCCGCGTTGATCTTCTCAATCTGCTCGTTCTTATCAAGAATCTGATTGAGCAAACCTTTGTAGGTAAGGTCCTGTTCCGACGAAACCAGGTTCTGAATGAGCTTCAACTGTTCTTTTCCGAAGCCCAAAAGCGAATCCGGAACCACCAACTGGCTGTCGGCCGAACGGTTTTCATTGTACTGGCGAACGGCATCCATCACTTCTTTCTGGATCTCTGCGATTTCCTCATTTTTTTTGCCGACCGATTTGACGAGAGAATTGAATTCTTCGATCGAGCTGACTTCTTTGGGACCGCAGCCGATGAGAACGGCCAGCCCTAGTAACGTTACATACTTCATAACACCTCGGGGTTTGTTTTGTTGCCATAAGGCGGCGGATTATAGATGGAGGCGACGTCAAACACAAGAAAAAATTTATTCTATTGAGATGGCGGTGCCATCTCGCGCCTCGGTCGAATGTCGGCCTCAAGGCCGGCATTACAATCCCGTCGTTACCCGTTGGACGAGACGCCGGATCTCATCGAGGTTGAACGGCTTGGCGATGACACCGGAGAATCCATATGTTTTATAATCGGCCATGATGGGGTCGTTAAAATAACCGCTGGCGACGATCGCCTTTACTTTCGGATCCAGTTCCCGCAGGTGGTGGATGGCGTCGCGTCCGCCCATGGCCCCGGGAACGGTCAGGTCCATGATGACCAGGGTAAACGGATCGGAAACGGCGAGCGCGTCGCGAAACGCTTGGACGGCCGCCTCTCCGGTCGCCACGGCTTCGGCGCGAAATCCAAGGCCTTGCATGATGCGGACCAGCAGCGATCGAATTTCCGGCTCGTCGTCCATGATCAGTACGCGGCCTTCGACGGCGGTCCACGACGTATTTTCTTCAGCGGCGCCGAGCGCCTGCTGGTCCGACGCGGGAAGATAAACGTAGAACGACGTTCCGCGGCCCGGCTCGGAATCCAGCGTAATATAACCGTCGTGACTCTTGACGATGGAGTAGCACATCGCCAACCCCAATCCGCTGCCGGTCGGTTTGGTCGTAAAATACGGATCGAATATCTTCGGCAAGACATCCGGGGCGATACCGATTCCCTGGTCGCGAAAAGTCAACTTGACGTAATGTCCCGGCCGGAGCCCGGAGCCGTTGTCCGTTTCAAGGTTTTCGTTGCGGGCATCGACGAACAGTATGCCGCCTTCCGGCATCGCCTGCATCGCGTTCAACGCAAGATTGTGAATCACCTGATTGATCTGGCCGCGGTCAACGTCCACCGACCACAAACGGTCATCCAGTGAAAATTCACATCGAACCTTCGAACCGCGAGTGACAAATTCCACCGATTCGCGGATCAATTCACGGATGGACGCCACCTGTCGTACCGGAACACCACCACGTGAAAACGTGAGCAATTGTTGCGTCAGATCGCGCGCCCGAAGACACGCTTTTTCCGACCGTATCAGCATGTCGCTGAGACTGGACGATCCCAACCCGTGCGACTCCACTCGGGCCAGGCTGATATTTCCTAGGATGGCCGTCAAAATATTGTTGAAGTCGTGCGCGATGCCGCCCGCCAGAATGCCGACCGATTCCAATTTCATCGCCTTGACGCGTTCTTCTTCCATTTTTTGTTTTTCGGTAATGTCCCGAAAAACCAGCACCGCCCCGATGATCCGGCTTTCCGCGTCGCGAATGGGAGCGGCGCTGTCGGTGATCAGCCGTTCGGTCCCGTCCTTTGCGATCAGCACCGTTTGCCGGCTCAGTTCGACGATCGCGCCGGTCGTGATGACACGCTGAATCGGATCCGGCATGGTCTCCCGCGTCTTTTGATGGACGATTTTGAAAATATCCGACGACGGACGCCCCACCGATTCTTCCTGGGTCCAACCGAGAAGCCGTTCCGCTTCCCGGTTGATCAACACAACACGTCCTTCGATATCAGCCGTAATGACGCCGTCACCGATGGACCGCAGCGTGACGGCCAGTTGTTCCTTCTCGGCCGCCAGGTTTTGCTCGGCCACTTTGCGCTCGGTGATATCGAAGCATACCTGCAATATGGACCGCCGTCCGTCGGGATCGGCCGTCATGAGGTCTGCATTGATCAGGAAATACCGATACGTTCCGTCCTTGTTACGGAAGCGGCATTCAAAATTTCGGACCGGACGACCGGTCGATTCCAGCGTACGGCAACACGTCTGCACGGCAAGCGCGTCGTCAGGATGCACAAACGTGAAAAAATTCTGTCCGATCAGCTCATTCCGCTCGTAAGCGGTAAACCGGGCGAATGACTCGTTGACGAACATGAATCGGCCTTCCATGTCGAGTTCCGCAACAAATTCGTACATCGTTTCGACAAGATTGCGGTACCGTTTTTCCGAATAGCGGAGCGCCCGTTCCGCTTCCTCACGTTCCGTCACGTCGCGCGAATTGACGACGATGCCGTGTACGATCGGATCGTCGAGCATGTTGTGTCCGGTCACTTCCAGCCGCCGCCAGTGCCCGTTTTTATGCCGGAAACGAAATCGCATGTCGACGACCTTGATTTCGCGCCGTACCGCGCGTTCAAAAACGCGTCGTAACGTGGCCGTCTCATCCGGATGATTGAAGTCAAAAATATTCCGGCCGACAAGTTCTTCCGGCTTATAACCGAATATTTTTTCCACGGCCGGACTTTCGTAGACGATTTTGCCGGTGGCGTCGAGGATTGTAATGATGTCGAGGGCGTTTTCGATGAGGGCCCGGAAGTACCGCTCGCTTTTTTCAAGGGCCTGCTGCGCGGTCCGTTTCGCCGTCACGTCGCGCGAAAAAACGCCGGCGCCCCAGACGCCCTCCGACGTGGAGATGGGAAAAAACGCGATTTCGAACTGGCCCTGGAGCGTACCGAGATCGTAGGTCTCTTCGATGACAAACCTTTCTCCGGAAAGTACCCGAGCGTAGCGCTCCGCCCAGACGGGTTGCAGATCATCCGGAAGGCTTTCAAGAATGTTCATTCCCGGGCGCAGGCGTATGCCGGTGGCTCCTTCAAAACTTTTCAGTAGAGCGCTGTTGGCGACGACCAGATTACATTCCCGATCCACGGACCAGATGGAATCCGGTGTGTTCTCGATAATGGCGAGCAGATTGGACCGGCTCTCCCGAAGCTCCATCTCTGCCTTTTTTTGTTCCGTAATGTCGCGAACGATGAATTGCAGTCCGGGCTGATCGTCGTACGTGATCTTGGAAATCACGGACGAATGGAAACGTACGCGGCCGCGGTTGTCGATGAAACGGTTTTCGATCGTTCCGGAATGGTCGTTCGGCGACTTGATGAAACCTTCAACGAATCGAATGACGCGTTCCCGGTCCTCCGGATGAACATTTGCAAAACTTTCCGAACCATACGTATCGACGGAGTAGCCGGTCAAACGGCGTACGGCGGCGTTCGTGTACAGCATGCGTCCTGAGTAATCGGTGATAAAAATGGCCTCCCAAAATGATTCGACCAGATGCCGGTACCGCTGTTCGCTGGCGCGGAGTTCCTGCAACGCGGCCTTTTGCAGCGTCACATCGTGCTGCGTTCCCCAGAGGCCGTAAAGTCGGCCGTCATGCAGAATTCCGACGGCGCTGTTGACGAAAACTCTGGCCCGGCCCGCCGGATCGACTTCATGCGATTCCTGATCAAACGTTCGGTAACCGTTTTTGATGAATTGCATCATGACCGCGATATTATGCGGATCGCTCGGAATGAGAATATCGCCGACCTTACGACCGACGAGATCATTTTTGGATGCGAGACCGTACATCTCGAGCATCGCACGATTGCAGTCCACGATGACGGCGCGTTCAAAATACAGCGCGGTTTGGCGGCGGGGGGATTGCCGCGTGTCGATCGGCGGATCGATCGATACCCGATAGATGCCCTGAATCTGGGAATCGACGAAGATCTGATACCAGTCCTGCCGGGTAACATCGGACGGCAGATCGATCGCGGGTGCCGTCGGCCACAAACGACCGAGAAACCGAAGGAGTTCGCCAATCGTGGAAAGTTTTGACCATGGAATTTTTCGGGTCGACCTTAGAAGGAGCACACCGACTGGACGTGGCCCTGTTTGAATGGTCATCATCGACAGCGTACCGGAATTCAACGTACGGACCACGGGCCGGGAATGCTTCGACGAACGGATCGACGTTTTCTTTTGCAACAATTCCGAATAGCCCCGAATTTCCTCCAGCGTCATTTTTTTAGGATTACCCCATGCCGCAATCACGGAACGTTGTTCGTACGAAAACAAAACGGTTTCCGATGCACCCGAAAAGCGCGCAACGGACCTGCAAATTTTGTTTAGTTGTTCCGGAGCCTGCGGTGAATCGAGTAACGGGAAATTTTCGAGGAGAAATCGGGAGTGGGTCGGCATGACGGTTAAAACGATAGGGTCAGTCCATTGGAGATTGAATAATCGTATCGCCTCACGCCCATGGCCGGACGATGATCGTACCGGTAATTAAACGACACGGTCACCGTCAGGTATTTGGACAGGCCCAGCCCCGCCGAGCTTTCCACCAGAATGCGATACGCCGATGGTTCCTCAACCGCCGCCTGGAAATAACCGACAGAGTAGAGAAACGTTTGCGGATTCCGTTTGAACCGTACCGCAATATAATTGGTGGAACGTACGAATCGGGTGTCCGGTTTGGTCTGTCCCGAAAATTGTTCGTGTTCGACCATCAATCCCGAACCGATATTGATATTCACCGGACGACCGGTGGTCATCCCGGTGTCCTGATCAAACCATTCGAAACGAAGTCCTCCGCCCCCGAGCTGACGGTCCTTGAGCTGGATAAAATCGTTGAATTCTTTTTGTGCAAACGCTTCGATTTTCCATTGCCGTGCCAGGGAACGCTGCAGCCGTACGTGGGCAAATCCGCGGTGAAGCACCAGATTGTCTTCGGACGTCCCGCGTAGATAATTTCCGACGATGAAACTGTAATATTTGTCACGGACCCAGTCCATACGATACGACCCGGACAGGAGCAACAGGCGGGTATTCCCTCCGAAGACGCTCATGGAAACGCCGATTTCATGGAACCAGCCTTCGCCGACATCAATCCGCCGCATACGTTCGGTATTGACTTGCGCAGAAAGGGTCATGGAACACCCCAGGAGGGTCAAAATTCGCATCATGGAGAAACCGACTCAGGAATAAAAAAATATACCCAATTTCCAAAAGGCAAAACAAGCCTTTTGTTTGCCGCCCGATAGAATTACTTTGCGAGCAATTTTACGTCGGACCCGTCCTCGATGGAATATATCATTGTCGGCATCACGGCGTTGGGCGCTTCGGCGTTGACGTTATACTCCGGTTTCGGGTTGGGAACGCTGCTCCTGCCGGCGTTCAGCCTGTTTTTTCCCGTTGACCTTGCCGTGGCCATGACGGCCATCGTGCACTTGTTGAACAACCTGTTCAAGTTTTTGCTCCTGGGACGCCATACGCATCGCAAAACATTGATTGCATTCGGACTGCCGGCCATTCTCGCGGCATTGCTGGGCGCGTGGATGTTGACATGGCTTACCACTTTGCCGCCGATCGGGGCGCTGGATGTGTTGGAACGATCATTTTCAATCACGATCGAAAAAGTGGTCATCGGATCGCTCATGATCGTCTTTGCCGTAGTGGAATGGATGAACTCGTCTCGGATGCTCATGCGTGAACGTCACTGGGTCGCCGGCGGCCTGATCAGCGGATTTATCGGCGGACTGTCGGGCCATCAGGGAGCCGTGAGAAGCGCCTTCCTCGTTCACTCCGGACTTTCCAAAGAAGCATTTATCGCCACGGGTGTTGCCATCGCATGCCTGGTCGACATCGGACGTCTGTCGGTATACGGCTTCCATTTTGCAGCGCACGGCCTCGAAGAACACATGGCTCTCATCGCCTGTGCCACCGGTCTTGCCTTTGCGGGCGCTTATGGAGGCAGCCGCTTGCTGCATAAAGTGACTCTTCGTCACATTCAGGGGATCGTCGCGGTCATGCTGATGGGCATCGGAGGGTTATTGATTGTCGGCATCATTTAAGTGTCGCATCAGGCGCTGCCGTACAAATTCGCGCACGTCGTTTTTCTGACGATTCAGCTCGTCATCGCTCCAGCCGGTCAGCCTGCGAACCCGTTCTCCGACAGCATCCAGGATTCCCAACCCGACGTCTTTTGCATAGCCGAGGGACGTTCTCCGAAACAGCACATCCGATAATTTCACAACCCATTCATGGTGTATGGCGTAATCGACCTGTGCCCAAACATCGCGTCGACCGACACCTACCGGTGTCCAATCGGCTTCCCTCGCGGCGACATGATTTAACCGTTCGCCGTACATGGCCAGAAGATGTTCCCGGACCTGCGGCGACCAGTTTTTGTCCGGCAAAATCTCATCGTTAGGAACCGGTCCGGGTGCGCTATTGGACGGCAGCGGCCATCTCATGTCGTGTTGAATCGTATTGAGCACGTCCTCGGCGATTTTTCGGTACGTCGTCAGTTTACCGCCGATGAGCGAATACAGACCTCGAATCCCGTCGCGTTGCCGATGACGGATGATATGATGACGGCGCGTGATGGCGCCCGCGTCTTTTTTACTCGAGACGGGCAGCGGACGTACACCGGCAAATGAAAACAAGACGTCGCGGCGATCGATCGGATGACCTTCGAAGAGTCGGTTGAATTCCGACAGCAGATAGTCGATTTCCACGGTTGTCGGCGCGACGGCGTCGGGAGACCGTTCGTGAACGACGTCGGTCGTCCCGATCAGGATGAATTCCAGCCACGGAATGATAAAAAACGGTCTGTGATCGGCGGCCGCTTCGGTATAGATCGCCACGCGGAGTCCCATGCGATTGTCGATGACGAGATGCGAACCTCGCGTCCCGCCGATCATGGGCAATCCCTGATGTTTTCCGATCACCGTATCGAGCCAGGGACCCGACGCATTGACGACGACGTCTCCGTATTGTTCGTACTCGTTGCCGCTGCGCGTATCGCGAACGACGACACCTCGCACGTTGTCCGATTGGGTCAGAATGTCGACGACTTCGTGATAATTGAACACGCGGGCGCCGTGATCGACGGCCGAATGCAAATTGTCCGTCACGAGGCGTTCCGGAAACAGGCACTGGCAGTCGAAATAAGCGACGCCGCCCGGAGTTTTTTTCGAGCGAAGTCCGGGTACAAGCGCATTCAATTCCGTACGGTCCAGAACGCGGTGCCGCGGCAACTCTTTATTCCACGACAGCAGATCGTATAACATCATACCGGAACGGATTTGCCAGAACGGACGATGAAAATCACGCGAAACCGGAATGACGATCTCCAGCGGATGGACGTTGGGCCGATGTTGACGGTAAAGGACGGAGCGTTCTCTCAGCGACTCCCGTACGAGGCCGACCTCTGCGTGTTCAAGATACCTCAGGCCGCCGTGGATCAACTTGCTGGACGCCCAGCTCGTTCCGCTTCCGAAGTCTCCCTTGTCGAACAGCGTTACGTCTATTCCCCGTACCGCGGCATTGCGGGCGATGGCGGATCCATGGATCCCGCCGCCGATAATGATCATCGATTGTTGCATAGGGGTACGGCGTTTACGCCGAAATCGGAGCAATCAGGAAATGAACTTATCCGCCAACCTGGGAAAAAACGGTGCTCACTTGAACCAGATCAGAGATTCCGAGCGGATGATGCTCGGGTTTGTCGGAAATAATACGGGCGCGGATTTCGCCGATGATCTCATCGTCCGTCTTTCCGTCTCTCAACATCGCCCGCAGATCGATCCCGTCGTCGGAAAAAAGGCACCAGCGCAGTTTACCCAGCGACGTGAGCCGGATGCGATTGCAGGACGAGCAGAAATGATCGGCGTACGGATCGATGAACCCGATCTCACCGGCAAAGTCTTTCACTTTGAACATCTTCGCCGGACCCGTCTTCGGATGCACGTCCAGCGGTTCCAGGGAGTACTCCCGGGCAACACGCGATTTGAGCTCGTCGGTCCGGATAATTCTTTGATCTTCAAAACGGTTGCCCAGATTGCCCGACGACGGCATGTATTCGATGAAACGCACGTGAAACGCGTGGCGGCGGGTCAGTTCGACAAAATCCGGTATTTCATCATCGTTAACGTCCCGCATCACGACCATATTGATCTTGACCGGGGTAAAACCGACATCGAGGCTTTTCCAGATGGCCTTCCAGGTACGGTCGAACCCGTCGAAACGGGCGATTTCCCGAAATCGATCTTTGCGCAGCGTATCGAGGCTGATATTGACGCGGTGTAGCCCGGCGCTTTTAAGCGGTTCGATCATGGGTTCGAGTAAATATCCATTGGTCGTCATGCCGAAAGAATGCAGCGGCAACCGACCGATACGCCGGACGAGCTCCAGCAAATCCTTACGGACCGTCGGTTCCCCACCGGTGAGGCGGACTTTTTCGATTCCCATTCCGACTAAAAGACGAATGACGCGTTCCAGCTCGTCGAAATTCAGAAGATCTTCGCGGGGATGAAAGTGGACGCCCGTTTCGGGCATGCAGTACATACAACGGAAATTGCAGCGATCCGTGACGGACACTCGAAGGTAATCGATTTTGCGGCCGAACCCGTCCTTCAGTTCCATGGCCAAAGGTACGGAATCCTTGTCCAAATTCAACCGTTCCATGGTTTTTCTTTATGCAAATGTCGCTTGCATTTCCATGACATCACGCATACTTTTTTCAGATTTTCAACGAGGACACCTATGTCCGCCACGATCCTGATCGTCGACGACAATCCACACATCTCGAAGCTCCTGACCATGAACCTGGAAAAGGAAGGTTTCCGTGTCCTCCACGCGACCGACGGCGAAGACGGTTATGCGCGGATTCAAAACGACAAACCCGATCTGGTCGTCAGCGATGTTATGATGCCGAAAATGGACGGCATTACGCTCTGTCAAAAAATCCGCGTGGAGAGCGTCACACCGATGGTGCCGTTCATGTTTTTGACGTCGATCGACTCGGACGTCACTCTGAAGCGTGGGTTCCGTACGGGCGCCGACCAGTATCTGATCAAATCGGAAATCAGCCGAGACATTCTGATAGGCAAGATCAATGAGATGCTGAAACATTGCCGGAAACTGGAAAATATTTCGAAGACACCCCAGGCGTTCAAAGGCGAGTTGTCGGAACTGGGCCTGGTGGAACTGCTGCAATTCCTCCATCTTCAAAAGTCCGGCGGGACATTAACGCTCGTGCGCCCGTCGTATCCTGAGGGGACCGTTAATTTGCATCAGGGTCGTGCGGTATCGGCCGCACTCGGAGACGATCGTGACGAAAAAGCGCTGCACGTCATGAGCGGCTGGAAACGCGGTTCGTTTTCTTTCGTCGAAATCGACATGTCCAGTATCAAGCCGACGATCATGACGCCAACGCCCGAGATTATTCTCAACAGCTGTCGCCCGCTAACTTAGCTTTCGCTTACCCAATAAAAAAGCCGTCGTTGCGCGACGGCTTTGCATTAGCATCTGCCGGTTACCCTAAAAATCCTGCCCGATCGAGAAATAATGTTTGGCATTTCCAGCGGTGAATCTCGGGCTGTTGATATTCCATGCAAGATCGTAACGCAAAACAAAAAACCCGATGAAGGCGCGTATACCAAACCCGACGCCCGCACGGACGTCTTGAAAGTATTTCCCTCCGTCTTCCAGTTCCGGTGTGTACCAGTTAAACTTTTTGTCATTCTGTTGCACATTTCCGAACCGGTCGACGTAGCGATACTGGCTGCCCCATGCGGCTCCGACATCAAGAAACGTGACGCCGCGGATTTGCTGCAGGAACAACGGCAGCGGGAAACCCATCTGCAGGAAATGGATCAACGGGAATCGCAATTCCATATTGGCCACGGCGTAGCGCGTTCCCTGCAGTTCATAATAATCGCTGCCGCGTACGGGCGAGACGAACGTCGCAAGAAAATCTTCGAACGTATCGACGAGAATGTCACCGTTGGTGAAGCGAGGCGCGATCCAGTTGTCCAGCCCTCCGACGAAAAACCGCTGCGGGTTTCGTCCCCACGTCGCACCACCGGAACCGCGCACGGCAAACGCGTAATACTTTGCGAACCACCAGTATTTACGCACGTCCACCGCTGCAGACACGAACCGAAGACCGTTTGCACCATAGCCGGGTGAACCCGTTACGGAAAGTTGTGCACGACGACCGTCGAAAGGACCGAAAATTGTAAACAATGAATTGTCCGTTGTCCACGCGGTGCTGACGATCGTATTGTGCGAACGTCGCGTCGGGCCCAGTCCCGATACATCGTTCTTGGACAACGGAATGTCGGATGACAAGGATGTTTCGCGTGCAAGGGTGAACTGAGTGACACCGAGGTCGAAGCGGTTGAATTTATCGATAGGCCGCGAGGCGACAACCGATCCTCCAAAATAACGGAACCGGACAAAGCTGTCTCCGACGCCGTCAAAGCCTTCCACAGGCGCTACGCCCCGTTCATCGACGTAGTCCGTGATAAACGTGTAGCCGGTATGAAACGCCGACATGCCGTAATCCGTCAGGCGCGAAAGATAGCTGTAACTCCCGTAAAAGCTGCTGTTTTTCAGATCAAAAAAGAGGTTCGTTCCGAAAACGAGACGGTGATTGCCCAGCACGTCGCTGAATGAAAACTGTGTGTTGCCCTGAAATCCGTACAGCGTATTGAAACCGGCCTGGCCAAATACCAGATCGGGCGAAAACTTGATCTTGTATTTTCGTACGCGGTAATTTCCCTCGGAGTCCAGGTAAATGTTTTCCGGCAGCGTGACGTCTTCATATTCGTCTTCCTCCGCTTCTTTACTTTCTTTCCCGGAACCGGCAAAAACGTAGTTTCGGAACGACGTCTCATTGATTATTTTTTTCGCCGTATCCTGTGCGGATTCGCCACCGGTAAAGACGACCTTTTCCGTATTGACATCGATCGTGTCCTTACCCCCGTCTTTCTTTTTCGTGAACCCCAATTCATCGGCGAGTGTTGTCGGCAGGTCTTTTTCTTTACGGAATTTCTTCATCGATATCGTCAGCGGCAATTCGATGGGCGGAAGCTCGAAGGGATTGTTCATGACGAACACGTCAAACCCGCCTTTGGAAAAGGCGGAGAACGTCAGCAATTTTCCGTCACGGCTTACGGACGGTTGAAAAATGCCGCTCAGGTTATTCGTGATGGCGTAATTTTTTTTCGTCGTCAGGTCGGCGACAAACAGGTTGCTGACGCCGTTGCGGTCGGACGTGAAAAGCAGTTTCGTATTGTCGGGTCCCCATTCCGGCCACGCGTCGTCCATCTCATCGCTGGTGACTCTTTCCATCCCCGATCCGTCGGCGTTCATCACATAGATGTCGGTCTGGTTGTAATCGAAATCGATCATTTTGAAATCGGCTCCGGGAGGGCTCAGGTGATCGCGTCGATCGGAGACGAATGCGATTTTCGTACCGTCACGGCTGTAGACGGGTCGCGTATCGCTGAACAGGTCGTCGGTCAGTTTGCGTTTTTGGCCGCT
The DNA here is from genome assembly GCA_964478735.1 of uncultured Bacteroidota bacterium. Taxonomy (GTDB): domain Bacteria; phylum CLD3; class CLD3; order SB21; family SB21; genus CAYZJB01. Next base: position 21,955 of record CAYZJB010000019.1, read on the forward strand.
CGGGAGATCCAGTTCGTAAATGTCAGACCGGCCGTGAATCATTCCGGTGAAAACGATTTTTTTACCGTCGGGGCTCCATGAACCTCCAAAAACCCCTTCCAGGTCTTTCCATTTGTACGTCTGGATATCGCCGGACCGAACGTCGATGATGTGAATGGCATCGTTGTCGCTCGCCTTCGCCGAAAACACGATCTTATTACCGTCCGGACTCCAACCGAATCCGGGGCTCAGGATGTGCAGTTCTTCCAGGCTCGGCGTTCGTTCTCCGGAGGCGAGTTTTTTGATCACTTTTCCGTCGGTGGCGCTGATCAGATCGATATCATAGTAGCCGGACCGATCGGTCAGAATGGCGATCTTGTCGCCGTTGGGATTCAGGGTCGGACTGATGTTATAAAAACCCCCGTCCTTGTCGTGCCGCGTCAGTTGTTTGGCGAGTTCTTTCACATTGACCATGTTGGCAATGTCGGGGAAATAAATCTTCCGCTGGTGCATGGCCCATTTTTCGGAGAATTCTTCGAGCTTCATCCCGAACGCCGACTGGATGGCGCCGTCGGGCGTTCCGGTCGCGCGAAGTTTGGTAATGAATTCACCGACTTTTTCCTGACCGTATTTTTCCTCCATGAAACGGAAAATCGTCGGCCCGGCGGTGTAAACACCGAAGCCGCTCATCTGTTCGATCGTCGGCAAGTAACCCTCTACCACGGCGTCGCGGACAAACATGTCGGACTGCGAGTAAAACTTGGTCGTGCGGGACTGATATTCCGCGTGACCTTCGGCAAACCAGCCCGGAATCTGTACGCGGATGCGGCTCGTCAGGTACGACTGCAGGCTGCCGCCGTACATGAAGTCCTGCATCACGGCATGGACGAGTTCGTGCTCGATGACGTGGCGGAATTTTTCATAATCGCCTTCGTACGGCAGGGTCACGCGGTTTTTGAAAATTTCCGTTACGCCGCCGATGCCTTCCTGGTTGTATTCGTCCAGAACGTTGGTCTGCTGAAAATGGTTGTGAGAATTATAGATGATGAATGGAATCCGATTGAGCAGCTTGTGGTTTCGGAAATCACCCAGAATCCGCGGCAGTGCGCGTTCCGAGACCTGGGCGACAAATTTGGCGATGTCTTCCCCGCCCTGATAAAAATAGACGTCAAAATGTTCGCTCTGAATATAATGCCAGTCAAAATTGACGTATTGAACTTTGTTTTGACCGAAAAACTTTTGCTCTTCCTGGGCCAAAAGCGCACTCCCGCCCATAAATGTGATCATCATGAGCCGGCGAAAACCCCGGATCGCCATCGAAACCTCCTATGTTAAGCCGGCACCGAACGTGTGCGGCTGTCCTATTATAAGAGAATTGGCCGGTTTGACCAATGCTCTAAACGGGTTATTGTTAGTAATTTTAGACAAAAATGTTACTGCTGTCAACATACCATTTGACCTGCCTGTGAACTTAAGTTAACGCAGGAATTCCCTCATCTTTCCGCTGCCGAAGGGTAAAAAACGATTGAACCCGAAGCGCTAGGACTCTATATTCGCTGCAATTAACGCATTATACTGGGAACCACCTACTAATTCAAGGAGATTGGCATGGGAAACCGCACACTGGCGATTTTGAAACCGGATTGTGTCCGTAAGAATCTGCAGGGTGAAGTCATCGCACGGATTCAAAAAGCCGGATTCAAAATTCTGGCCATGCGTCAGATCAAAATGACGCGCCAGCAGGCTGAAGGGTTTTATGCGGTGCATAAAGGGCGGGGCTTTTTCGAGGAACTGGTTGCCTTCATGAGCAGTGGTCCCTGCGTCCCGATCGCCCTTGAGCGGGAAAACGCGGTGGCGGAATTTCGAAAGACGATCGGCGCAACCGATCCCAAAGAAGCCGACCCGGGAACGATCCGTAAAGATTTTGCCGACAGCAAAGGAGAAAACATCGTGCACGGTTCCGATTCCGACGAAAACGCCGCGATCGAAATCGCCTACTGGTTCTCCGCGTCGGAACTCATCGCCAATTCCTGAAAATTCTTGAACGCGCGACTGCTCATCGTCGGCGATGAAATCCTGCTCGGACAGATTGCCGATACCAATTCCGCCACGGCCGCCCGTCTGCTGGCGCCCGCGGGGGTACGAATCGTGGGAATCGAAGTCGTCGGCGATGACGAAACCCGGATCGTCGAGGCCATGCGGCGCGCGATGGACGCCGACGTCGTGATCGTGTCCGGCGGGCTCGGCCCGACGCATGACGACCGTACCCGGTTTGCCGTCGGACGATTTCTCGAATCCGGCGTGACGATGAATCCGCAGGCCCTGGCGGAAATCGAGGCCATGTACGCACGCGTCAACCGCCGAATGAGCGACGCCAATCGCGTCCAGGCCATGTTCCCGTCCGGATCGGAGCACCTGAGCAATCACGTCGGCACCGCACCGGGCATTCGATTCATCAAAAACGGAACGACATTTTTTTGCCTGCAAGGCGTTCCGCGCGAGTTCCGCTGGATGATGGAAACGTACATCGTTCCCTTCGTCACCGGCGGGCGTCCTAGACCGCCCGTGCGGTATAAAACCGTACGTACGACGGGGATTCCCGAATCGAATCTGTACGAAACGACAAAATCGTTGGTCGAATCACTTTCCAAAACGCTGGACATCGCTTTTTTGCCGCAATTCACACGCGGCGTCGACGTCCGTTTTTCACTGAAGCCCGGCGTGGAAAATGCCTCGCTGGAAAATGAGGCAGCGGAATTCGAAGCGTGTGTACTGCAAAAATACCCGCTCGGCATTTACGGCCATGACGATGAAACGATGGAAGATGCCCTGGCGGCTCTCCTGTTTCGCACCCGCATGACGATTGCAACGGCTGAATCCTGCACGGGCGGCCTCGTCGCGCACCGCTTGACCAATGTGTCGGGCAGTTCGTCATATTTTTTACAAGGCGTGACGGCGTATTCGAATGCATCGAAGATTTCCATGCTCGGTGTCGATCCTTCGGTGATCGCACAGCACGGTGCGGTCAGTGAGGCGACGGCAAAAGCGATGGCGGAAGGCGTTCGCCGGGTTGCTGCCTCCGACATCGGATTGTCCACCACGGGCATCGCCGGCCCGACGGGCGGTACGCCGGAAAAACCGGTCGGCCTGCTCTACATCGGTCTCGCGACTCCCGACGGCACGCACGCCATAAAGGCCGTACCCATGCCGTTCGAGGTCAACCGCCTCGACTTCAAGGAACGTGCGTCGCAACTCGCATTGGATGAAGTGCGGAAATATTTGATTGGTAAGTAAATCAAATTGTATTACTCGAAAATGAATCACATGACAAGTGTGGCCATTGCAAAAGGTATTGTCAAACGAATCGCCTTTAAGACGGCAAAAATAAAGAGCCCGGGTCAGACGTCAGGAAAATCATTTGAACGGTTGACGGGAGCATTTTTGGAAAAAATTCCGTGAACTAAATCACCTTAAAGCTGGAAAATATGAATTATCTCTCGGCAAAAGGATCGATGATTTTGAACAGTATGAACATTTGGCTTTACTTTCGCGCGCACTCGAATCTGATAGGCAGTTACGTGACTCATTCTGCATGCGAGTATATCATGCAAATGGACCATTCGTAGCGATCGATCACAGAATGCGAGAAAACAAGGCGGTTACAGATGTGCTTGATACTTTGGTGGAAGGCAAGCGACTGCGCGACATCAGCGACCTTCCGTTCGATCTTGTGGGTTGAGCCATGACGATATGCCGTGTGACCGGATCGGTCGTATCCACGCACAAAAACGACCATCTGATGAATCGCAAGATCATGGTCGTGCAGCCGCTGACGCTGGAAGGATCGCCGCAGGGATCCGACATGCTCGCCATCGACGAAGTGGATGCCGGTATCGGCGACCTTGTGCTGGTCATGCGCGAAGGCGGTTCCGCCCGGATTGTTTTTAACGACAAAAAAATCCCCGTTCAGGCCGTCATTGTCGGCGTCATCGACGGGTACCACGTCGAGGATTCGAAACCATCATGAAAACATTCGTCGTCGAAGGCAAACGGAAACTCCGCGGAACCTTCACCCCGGCCGGCAATAAAAACGAGGCGCTGCCCGTGATCGCCGCGGCGATGCTGACCGACGAACCCGTCATCCTGAAAAACGTACCCGGTGTGACCGACGCCCAACGTATGCTCGATCTCGCCCGAACGCTTGGGGCAGACGTCACGGAACTGGGTCCGCGTGAATGGAAGATCGAGGCACGAACCATTCGGACCCACGAACCCGATTATCATCTCGCGTCGGAAATTCGCGGATCCTTTCTATTCGCCGGCAGCATGCTCGGCCGCGAAGGCCGGATTTCCCTGCCCTCTCCGGGCGGCGATAAAATCGGGCGCCGCCGGCTCGATACGCACATCCACGCCCTGCGCAAACTCGGCGTGACGGTCGAGACCGGACGGAAATTTTATACGATGAAAACGGACCGCCTCATTGGCCGCGATATTTTCCTCGATGAAGCCAGTGTCATGGCAACGGAAAATGCAATCATGGCCGCCGTTCGCGCGGACGGCGAGACGATCATCACCAACGCGGCGTGCGAACCGCACGTCCAGGGCCTCTGCCGGATGCTGAACGCCATGGGCGCCGACATTCGCGGCATCGGCAGCAATATCCTGACCATCCGCGGCGTGTCTCAACTGCACGGCTGCACGCATACGATCACGAACGATCATATCGAAATCGGCAGCCTCATCGGACTCGCGGCCGCGACGGGAAGCGAAATCCTAATCCAAGATACGCGCCCCGATGATCTACGCATGGTCCTCCTCGTCTTCGAGCGCATGGGTATCCGCGTGGAATTTCGCGGCAACGATCTCTTCATTCCGGCGGACCAGTCGATGGAACTGACGGCGGACATGGACGGCGCCGTTCCTAAAATCGACGACGCCCCCTGGCCGGGTTTCCCCGCCGATCTCACGAGCATCATCGTTGTGTGCGCCACACAATGCAAAGGGACCGTCCTGATCTTTGAAAAAATGTTCGAAAGCCGGCTGTTTTTTGTAGACAAGTTGATCACCATGGGCGCCCGCATCGTCCTCTGCGATCCGCACCGCGCGATCGTCAACGGGCCGACTCCGCTGCACGGGGAAATGATTTCCAGTCCCGATATCCGGGCCGGCATGGCGCTTCTCATCGCCGCGCTTTGCGCCGAAGGACAGACGACGATCCAGAACGTGGACCAACTCGATCGCGGATACGAAAAAATCGACGAGCGGCTCAACGCGCTCGGCGCACACATCCGGCGCGAGTAGACGCCGCCACCGTCTATGCCTTCCCATTCCTCTTTCCGGCCTGCCGATCTCATCGTTGCACGGCGAACGGTCATGGAAATCGTCGACGGCGGTCTGGCGTTGGTACGGATCGATTTTGCCGCGCTGTTTTCCAGGCTCCTGTTCCTCTTCGTCCCCGTCTACGCCATCAAAGCCGCGCTATACGGGATGGACTGGATCGAGTTCGATCGGATCTTCGGTACGTTCAACTGGTTTCATTCGGCATCCTATACGCCCGGAAACCTTTTGCATCTGCTGCTCGATGTTTCCGTTCAATGGACTGCGGCCGCGATGATCATGAGCTACTGGGACGGTGATTCGTCCCAGCCCGCCGCCCGCACACGTCGCATCGGAAAACTTATCTTACCGTTGTGCAGGATCAATACCACGCTGTCGCTGATCATCATTGCCGGTCTGCTTCTCGGCGTCATCGGCGGTGTCGTGCTGTATCTCCTTTTTCTCATGAGCACCCCGATCATTATCCTGGAGCGTCAAACGTCCCTTCAGTCCGTCTGGAGACGATCGGAATTCCTGATGAAGGACAACTGGGGCCGCGGACTGGGATTGACGGCCGTCAGTTTATTGTTGCTCTCAATCCTCGGTGTTTCACTGACCTACCTGACGTCGGGCGCGTATCAATTGATCGTCGAACAAATCGCGTGGTTGAGCGGCGTGCTGCCGGACGTCGACATGGTCGGGCTTTTCAGCAGTGTGTTGATCTCGGTGGTTTTACTGCCGATGCAAAACGTGTTCATCTTGCTTTTTTATTATGATCTGCGTTCCCGCAAAGAAGGGTTGGACCTCGATCGACTCACGGATGACCTGGAGCAGACGGCATGACGTGGATGGCGCTGACGTGCATTCTGGCCTTCCATGCAGATCCCGATGCAGCAGACGTGGACTTCCGAATCGCGCGCGGAATCGAACGGGCAAAATCCGCCATTGCCGGTTCACCCGACGCCGCCGAATCCCTACGTGAACTGGCCCGTTCGCTGCCGCAGCGGGCAACCGCTCCTCTTTCCCGGGACTACGATGGCGAGGTTTATGAATTCAACGTCACGGTGCGATACGACTGGCTGCGTATGGAACTCGATCGTGCACTGGATGAGTTACCGGACCTCGCGCGCCTTCAACGCCTGATCGATTACGCAGCAACATTCGAACGACCCCGATCGGAAGATGCGGCGCCGTCCGACGATACCGATTATCCAACGCTGGCAAAGGAAATCCTGTCGCGCCGTGAGTTCCAACCGAAGACGGGTAAAAACCGGTTGGCGGAACTGCTTTCCCGTTTTTTTGAAAAACTCTGGGAACTTCTGCGCGATTTGATACCGACGCCCGATCCGATTTCCATACAACCGCCGCTGGAGATGACCGTCGTCGGACAAGTGATCATGTACGTTTTGATTGCCGTCGGCGCCATCCTGTTGATCTGGGTGATCATCAAACTCGTCCGTCATTATCGTCAAAACGAAACGGCCGTTATCGACGGCGAGCGCCATCCTCTGCTGGAACCCGGGGAAAGCATGGAGCCTGACGAACACTGGCGATTGGCCCAGACTGCGGCCCGGGAAAAAAATTACCGTCGTGCCATCCGTCACGTCCTTTTATCCGTCATCCTGCATCTCGACCGGCGTGAATGGGTACACTACCAACGTCACCTGACGAACCGGGAGTACGGCGAATCGATTCGTACGGCCGATCGATGGCCGCTCCATCATGCGGCCCATGCGGCGTGGACACAACTGGCCGGCGTGTTTGATCGCATGTGGTACGGCCATCGTCACGCGTCCGCGGAAGATTTCGAACTCGCCGTGCGATGCCGTAATGAAATGGTCCGGGAGATCCCGGAAACCGCGGAGCCATGATGAACCGTAAAATCGTCGCCGTCCTCGCGGCCATCAGCGTCCTGATCGTACTGGCCGCTTTACGTTCGACCCGTCGGGACACGGCGCGCGCGCGCCATTCGTACTCCAGTTACAATGCCGAACCCACGGGCACGAAAGCGTTTTATCTGCTGTTGCAGGAAATGGGTTTTCCGGTCGAACGATGGCGCAGGGCCGCGGACGCATGTCATTTAAAAGACACCGGATTCGTTTTTATCTCGGTTGCACCGATCGAGAGTTTCCACGCCGACGAAATCACCCGCCTCGTTCAGGCCGCCACCGACGGCGCCACGCTTTTTTTCTTCTATTCACCGACGATCGACACGTTACTCCATCATTTCGATATCGAAAAAGCCGGTACGTTTACCGATTCGATCGCTGTACGGCAACAGTTGACCTTGCACAATCATGACGCCGATTCGCTTGTTTTTGCTCCCACGCAAACCGCCGCCGTGGCCATGAAGGAAAACCAGCGCATCCTGTACGGAAGCGCGGCCGGACACGCGGTCATCGAACAACCCGTGGGTCTGGGATCATTGATCTTGTTTCAATTTCCCGACGTCGTGTCGAACGCCTGGCTCGCGCACGGCGACAATGCCAAAGCGGCCGTACACCTTTTGCAGTGGGACCGCCACGGTACGGATCGGGAAGCACCACGAATTTTGTTCGACGAGTATCATCAGGGATTTCGCGATTTTGAATCGTCGATCGACGTACTTGATACCTGGCCGGCAAAAACGGGCCTCACGCTTGCCTTTGTCCTCGTCGTCTTGTGGGCCACCTCGCGTGGGAAACGTTTCGGACGCGCCGTTCCTCTCGTACCGGCGCCGGTCCGATCGTCGCTGCGAACGATCGACAGCATCGCGGACGTATACGAAAGGGCCGAGGCCCACCGGATTGCGCTCAAATCATGGTTCCGTTTTCTTCTGCATCAGTGGCGTCACCGTTTTCAAACCACGCATCCGGCCAGGCTGGCGGAAATTTTTGAAAAACGTTACGGTCTCCGCGCCGCGGAGTCGCGACAATTGCTGGAAAAAATCCAGCAACGCCTGCAGGAAGCGGATGCCGCCGCTCGGTCGCCGGACACCGCGGTGACGACGGCTATTGATCGCCAGGAAATGCTTTCGTATTTCACACGGTTGGAAAAAATCCATCAACGTATACTTCGAGAGAAACCATGAATACTCAACTGGTTCAGAGCGCCGGCGAAGCGATCCGGCGGGAAATTCAAAAAGTCATCGTCGGCCAGAGTTACGTCATCGACCATACGTTGATCGCGTTGTTCAGCGGCGGACACGTTCTGCTCGAAGGCGTTCCGGGAACCGCCAAGACCCTCCTCGCCCGAACGCTGGCGATGACGCAGGACGCTCCATTCAAGCGCATCCAGTTTACGCCCGACCTCATGCCCTCCGACGTACTTGGCACCAACGTGTTCAACGCACAAACGTCGTCGTTCAGTCTCAAACGAGGTCCCATTTTTGCCAACTTTATTCTCATCGACGAGGTCAATCGGGCGCCGGCCAAGACGCAAGCGGCCCTGCTCGAAGTCATGGAAGAACGCCAGGTCACGATCGATGGAACGGTCTATCCGTTGACGGAACCGTTCATGGTTTTTGCCACCCAAAATCCGATCGAGTATGAAGGAACGTATGCGCTTCCGGAGGCACAACTGGATCGATTCATGTTCAAAATCCTGATCGACTACCCCACGACCGACGAAGAAACGGACATCCTCGGCCATCATCATCGCGGATTCAATATCCGCGATCTCCACAGCGCCAACGTCCAGGCCGTGTGCAATCCGTCTCTGCTTGCTCAGTGCCGCTCGGCCATCCAATCGGTCACGATCGAAACCGGAGTGATGCGATACATCACGGACGTCGTTCGTAAAACACGGGAACATTCCAGTCTTATGGTCGGGGCCAGTCCGCGCGCGTCGGTGGCACTGATGAACGCCGCCAAGACCCGCGCCGCGTTGAACGGAACGGACTACGTCACACCCGACGACGTCAAACACGTCGCCCGCCCGGTCCTGCGCCACCGGCTCGTGTTACAGCCGGAGGCGGAACTCGAAAGCCTTCGACCGGATGAGATCATCGGAGAAATTTTGGAAGGCGTTACGGTACCGAGGTAAATTTTAAAGAATGCAACCTTTCGGGAAGTAGCTCACCGAAATCTTGTAAATTGTCGATTGCAAAAATTCACAGAGTTGGAGAAAAAAATTAATTTTTTTCTGTGTACGCTCTGTCTCTTCTGTCATGCGTTTGAGTTTTACGGCTCGCCAGATGTGCCTTCCACCACTGCTTCTTGAATCGTATCCTTTGTTTTCTCCTCAAGTTGTTTCTTTCGGAACAAGACCAAATAGACGGAAATGATAATCAGCGCGGTGGCGATGAGCATTTCACGCGTCAGCGCCTCGTTGGCGAACATCCACCCGACCATCACCGCGACGATAGGATTAACGAACGTGTGGGTGGAGATGCGCGTTGCAGTCGTAACCGTCAGCAGCCACGAGTAAGCGGAAAAGGTGACGACCGAACCGAAGACAATCAAATACGCCAATCCAAACCATGAGCGCGGCGTGACCTGCGAAAAGCTGAATGCCGTCCACTCGCCCAGCAGGACACTCACGAAGATCAGGCTTATGCCACCGCTCAACAACTGCGATCCGCTGGTAATGAGCGGCGAGCGCGGCAGTTTTGCAACACGCGCATACACGGCTCCGGACGCCCACGAACATGTACCGATAAGAATTCCGATGGACCCGATCAAATTGGCGTTCTCAACTTCGAATCCTTGTGGAACCACAAGCACGGCAATGCCGGCCAGCCCAAACAGCATCCCCATTCCGGTGCGCTTGCTCATGCGTGCCTCCCTGGTGACCAGCGGCTCGAAGAGTGCGAGGAGAACCGGCTCCGACGCGATGAGTAATGCCGCGACTCCCGACGGCACTGTTTTTTGCGCCCACGCAAGCACACCATGCCCGAAAAGAAAGAACAGGACTCCGATAAGAAGCAACGGAGGCAGCTCTCGTTTTGTAGGACTTGCTCCTCCACGCAGGCGCCCCCACACAAACAGCATGGTCCCGGCGGCAAGCGCCCGTATACCCATCATCATGAACGGCGGAATGGTCTCAATCGCATACTTAATGGCAAGGTACGTTGTGCCCCACACGAAGTAAATCGCGAAGAACGCGGCGAGCAGTTTCAGTCTATTGGGCTGGTCGGAAGTCATCACCGGAGCATTAACTGAATTTTCTCTGAAAATAGATCGACTGGAAAAGTCGGCGCGCAATGATAACGCGGTTTCTCATTAGAAACCATCTTAAAAAAGCGCTCTGTCATGCCCACGGATGCCAATGGGTCAACATGTTATCATCCAATTCCTTGATTGGCGTCATGGCGCGGGAAATGTGACTGTCTTACTGTATGGTGCCGCATTGGGCAACGATGCCTTGCGACGGAAGGACGGTCATCATGATTCGTGAACAGGAAGCCCTTGACTATCATCGCGTCGGACGTAACGGCAAGGTCGAAGTGATCCCGACCAAACCGTGCGTGACGCAGCGGGATCTCTCGCTCGCCTACAGTCCCGGCGTTGCGATTCCATGCCTCCATATTCAAAAAAACGAAGAAGACGTTTTTGAATATACCGCGCGCGGCAATCTCGTCGCCGTGGTATCCAACGGCACCGCCGTGCTCGGTCTGGGTGACATCGGCGCCCTGGCCGGCAAACCCGTCATGGAGGGTAAAGGCGTACTCTTCAAAAAATTTGCGGACATCGACGTCTTCGATATCGAAATCAACAGCCACGATCCCAATGAAATCATCAAAGTCGTCCAGCTTCTCGAGCCGACGTTCGGCGGAATCAATCTGGAGGACATCAAGGCTCCGGAATGTTTCATCATCGAAGAAACGCTTAAAAAAACGATGAACATACCCGTGTTCCACGACGATCAACACGGGACGGCGATCATTTCCGGCGCGGCGTTGGTCAACGCCCTTGAAATCGTCGGAAAAAAAATCGGCGACGTCAAAATGGTGATCAACGGCGCCGGCGCGTCGGGTATCGCGTGCGCGAAGTTTTACATTTCCCTGGGCGTCCGACGGGAAAACCTGATTCTGTGCGACACGAAAGGCGTCGTCTACAAAGGCCGGACGGCGGGGATGAATCCGTACAAGTCCGAGCTGGCCTCCGATACCAACGCTCGTACGCTCGCCGACGCCCTGAAAGGAGCGGATGTGTTTGCCGGATTGTCCGGGGCCAATCTCGTCACCAAAGACATGGTCCGATCGATGGCCGACAACCCGGTCATTTTTGCGATGGCCAATCCCGATCCGGAAATCACGTGGGAGGATGCAAAGGGCGCGCGCGACGACGCCATCATGGGCACCGGCCGATCGGACTATCCCAACCAGATCAATAATGTGCTGGGGTTTCCGTTTATTTTTCGCGGCGCTCTGGATGTTCGTGCAACGGCGATCAATGAAGAAATGAAACGGGCGGCATCGATGGCGCTGGCTGCGCTGGCCAAGGAAGACGTCCCCGACTCCGTCTCCAAAGCCTACGGAGGACAACGCTTGAAATTCGGTCGGGATTATCTCATTCCCAAACCGTTCGATCCGCGTGTGCTGATTTGGGAAGCATCGGCCGTGGCGAAAGCCGCCATGGAAACCGGCGTGGCAAGACGACCGGTGGAACTGGAAGCTTATCGCGACGTGCTCGACAGCCGGCTGGGTAAATCGCGCGCCATCATGAGAACGGTCGTTCACCACGCCCGAACCCGACCCCAGCGTGTCGTATATCCGGAAGGAACCGACGAAAAAGTACTGCGTGCCGCCCACATCGTAGCGGATGAAGGAACGGCCACGCCGATCCTTCTCGGCAACGAGGACACCATCCGTACCATCGCAGGTGAACTGGGGCTCGATCTGGACGGGATTCACATTCTCGATCCGGTCCTATCCAAACGACACACACCCTATGCCGAGGAATTGTACCATCTCCGTCAGCGCAAAGGCATGACGCGGAACGAAAGTTTACGCCTCATGAATAATCCGACGTATTACGCGGCGATGATGGTCCGGATGGACGATGCCGATGCCCTGATCGGCGGCCTCACGCAACATTATCCCGAAACGCTGCGGCCCGCACTGCAGATCATCGAGCGCGAGGAAAATCTGTCGTGCGTATCCAGCGTCTATATGATCATCGTCAAAGAGCGGGTATACTTCTTCGCCGACGCATCGGTCAATATCGAACCGACGGCCGAGGAACTGGCCGAGATCGCTGTCAAGAGTGCGGAAGTGGCGAGGCGGTTTGACATCGAACCCCGCGTCGCGATGTTATCGTTTTCAAACTTCGGCAGTGTCAAACATCCGTCGGTCGAAAAAATTCAGACGGCGTTACGGATCGCGCGTTCGAAAGCTCCGGAACTTGTGATCGACGGAGAAATGCAGGCCGATACTGCGGTGACGCCGGAAATATTAGAAACGATCTATCCGTTCAATACGCTCAAGGGCGGTGCAAATGTGTTGATCTTCCCCGAACTTCAGTCGGCCAATGCGGCCGTCAAACTGATGGAACGCCTCGGAGGTGCGGAAGCCATCGGACCGATTCTCGTGGGCATGCGCCGGCCGGTGCATCTGCTTCAAAAAGGGAGCGAAGTCAAAGATATCGTCAACATGACGGCGATTGCAGTGGTGGAAGCGCAAGGAAAAGGAAAAAACGGAAGGTGAACTCAGCCCCTCGGCAGGAATACATAAAATCGAGTTCCCTGCCCCGGCAACGAATCAAAACGAATTTGGCCCTGGTGTTTTTGTATGATGACGTACGCCATGGAAAGACCGAGTCCGATGCCCTCACCGACCGGCTTGGTCGAAAAAAACGGATCGTAGACCCTTGTGTGAATCGACTTGTCCATTCCCATTCCGGTATCGGCGATGGTAATGCAGACGGAATCGGATCGCGCCTGGCTGCCGTCGGGTACGGTGTTTACGCTCAAGGTCAGTTGTCCACGCCCGGGCATGGCATCGACGGCGTTTCGCAGAAGTTCGATCAACGCCTGTTCCAACAGTGTTTCGAAACACGCGATGGAATCGGTGAATCGGTATTCGCGCTCGACCGTGATCGATCCCCTGGCCACCGGAAGGACGGTTTGGACCGCGCGATCTAAAATGGAAACGATCGACGCCGGTTTTTTTTGTGTCGTCTGTTGATCCGAAAAGTGGCGAAGGTCGTCGATGATTTTTTTAATCCGTTGCGCTCCATTCCGCACCGACGCCATGACGTGCTGCAGGTCTTCGAGCAAAAAGGGAACATCGTAACGACGTTTGATGTTCTCGAATGTCGCAAAGGCGTCGGGCTGCGACACGGCCGATTCGATTTCCTTCATCAGGGACGTCAGTGTTTTCAAATGTTCTTCAAGGTGCGGAAGATTACCGTAAATAAAACTCAATGGATTGTTGATTTCATGTGCGATCCCGGCCACCATGATCCCGATACTCGACATTTTTTCCGATTCGATCAGTTGATACTGTGTCCGGCGCAACTCGTCCAGTGTACGGTCGAGATCGTCTTTCTGGCGTTGGATCTGGTGGTAGGCGTCGGTCAACGCGTCGTGTTGATGCCGTAACTCGGCCGTCCGGTCGGCAACGGTATTTTCCAGTTCGACTTTCTGGCGATGAATTTTGGCGATACGATAACGGCCCCACGCCGCTCCCGCCGACGCCAGCATAAGCGCTGCGAGCAATCGAAACCACCAGGTATTCCAGAACGCCGGACGTACGTCGATACGCAGGATAGCGTCGACCCGGCTGATGAGACCCTCCCCGTTCATCGTGCGGACCCGAAAGGTATAGGAACCGCCGTCCAAATTGGTGTACGATGCAAAACGACGGCTGCCCGATTCGATCCAGGTGTTGTCAAATCCTTCCAGCGTGTATAAAAACGTGTTCCTTTCCGGCTGAGTATAATCAAACGATGTAAATTCGAGATCGATCGACTGGTTGGGATATTCCAGCACGACGGTCGCGTGCGAATCGGGCAGCATTCGATTTACAAACGTTGTTGGACCGATGCGCCAACCGGTAATGGCAACAAGGGGGGCGGGGCTTTCCGTGTTCTCATGGGACGGGTTGAACCGGTTGAGTCCGTTGATGCCGCCCAACCATATCTGACCGTCAGAGCAAACGACCGATGCCGAGGAAAATTCATTGCTTTGCAAACCGTCGAGAATGTCAAAATTTCGGAATGTCCCCGTGGCCGGGTTGAAACGGCTGACGCCGCCATTCGTCGTCAACCAGAGATCTCCGTTGTGATCCTCAACGACGGTATAGATTGCATTGTTGGGCAAACCGTCGTCTTTGGTTTTTCGGTAAAAACGGCGGTTGCGGGGATCCCATCGATTCAAACCGCCTCCGTACGTGCCGATCCATACGGTACCGTCTTTTGCCTGGTGAAGCGCATACACCCGATTGTCCGAAAGCGACGTGGAGTCTTCCGTACGGTGGCGATGTTGCGTGACTTCCAGAGTGGCCGGATCGATCACGAGCAAACCCTGTCCTTCGGTTCCAACCCAGATGTGGCCGTCCCGATCTTCCATCATGACGTAAATAAGTTCCGCACTCATTTCAGAGGTCAACGCGATCCGACGTAAAGTCGATTCCTGCCGAGGCAGATGAAAAATTCCGTTGCCCCACGTTCCGATCCAGTAATCGCCGTCACGGACCCGAATGATGGAAGAAACCGAAGAGTAGCGACGAAGGTTGCTTTCGTCGGAGTCGTAAGTGAGGGAACGAAATTGTAATGCACTCAGATCCCGGTAACGGGAAACATGATCGGCAACCTGAAGGGGCTGGTGCAGTCCGCCGAGCCATAATCGATCCGCCTTCTTCTCGTACCACAACGTCCACACGTGCATGGGCGACGACGCGATTTGCCGTGTACGGTTATTCTTCATTTCCCAGAGGCCGCCGCCCCACGTACCGATCAACATGCTCTGCGAATCAAACTCCGTCATGGACCATATATGATTGGCGCCGGCGGGTTCATCCGGCAGCGTCAGATGCTCAAATCGATTCCGTCCCAGGTGCCGGACGTTGAATTTGCTAATTCCGCGCGCGTTGGTACCCAGCCATAAATTTCCGCTACGGTCTTCGAAAATCGTACGCACGTCGTTGCCGCTGAGACTGAACGGATCGCGGGCCTCGTTGACGTAAGCCGAGAAGTGAAACGTTCCCGACGATTCCGACATTTGAAGTAGTCCCTTGCCTCCGGTGGCGATCCAGAAACGCCCGTCGTGCGATTCCGTCATGCACCAGATCGTTGCCCCGAACGGATCGGACAAATCGGACATCGGGACACGCTGAAACCGGAATCGGTCGCCGGATTCCTCGATGAGATGAAGTCCGCCTTTGAAGGTACCGGCCCAGATCCGGCCGCGGCGGTCTTCGGCCAACGAAAGGATCGTGGACTCGTTCAACGAAAAATCATTGGCGGATTCAGTTACAATGCGGGACGCCCTTCCGTCGGGGTGAATCACGATCAGACCGTCATTGGTTCCAACCCATAGCCGGCGGCGACGATCCAGGTGTAGGGCGTTGACAAATGCGTTGGCGGGCGGCACGGTGCGGACGGGCAGAACGACGTGTTCGATTTCGCCGGTACGGATACGCAGTCGATCGAGTCCTGCATTGGTCCCGATCCACATCACGGAATCGTGGTCCGGTGTAAACGAAATGACGCGGTCATGCCGTAACGATGACGGCCGGGCAGGATCGTGCCTCCATGATCGAACCACGGGCAGTTCCGTTGAAAAATCGACGCACTGCAATCCACCGGCATCAGATCCTATCCACAGGCGGGAGGGCGATTGCCAGGAAATTTTCGTGATGAAATTGTCCTCCATCCATCGCAATGAATCCGTTTTTCGAAAAACATCGAATCGATATCCGTTGAAACGATTGAGCCCGTCCGCCGTGGCAAACCAGATGTATCCGGCCGCATCCTGCGTGATGCTGAAGACCTGGCTTTGGGAAAGGCCGTATTCCAGGCCAAGGCGGTCAAATTTGAGGTTTCGCTGCGCCTGAACAAAGGGCGTCGACATCCACAGGCAAAAGCCGAAGCGTATCAAACCGTTCATGAAAGTCAGCAATGAAGTGTGGATGAAAATATCAAATCGAATTGACAGATTCCTTAACCATCCGGTTCGCAGCTACCTCAGGAAACGCTGGACGATGCCGTATCGACAACCGGTAATGCAAAACTGAACGTCGAGCCTTTACCTTTTTCGCTTTCTACCCAGACGTGACCTCCGTGCATTTCCACGATTTTTTTGACGATCGCAAGGCCCAGTCCCGTGCTCGGTTCTCCCGCCGTCGGACGCGCGCTGAGTTTACGGAAAGAATGGAAAACATATTTCAGGTCCTCTTCACTGAGTCCCTGTCCCGTGTCTTTGACGTGCGTGATCGTTTTTCCGTTTGTACTTTCACAGACGACCTGAACCGTACCGCCGTGATGCGTGTATTTGATCGCGTTGCTGATCAGGTTGTCGACGACTTCTCCGATACGGGACCGGTCGGCCCGAACGGGCGCCAGCGACGGCGGTGCGTCGAAAAGCATTCGGATATTTTTCTTGAGCGCGGCACGCTGATGGAAAGGTTCGCGTTCCCGTACCACGTGATCGATGTGAACGACCTCCATATCTAACGTGACTTTACCGGACTCGATCGCGGAGATGTCGAGAAGTTCGGCGATCAACATTGTCATGTGATCGCAGTACCGCGTCATGTTCTCGAGATCGTTGGAAATGGCCTGAGTATTGAATGTTCCCGATTTGATATCGGCATTGATGAAATCGAGGTACGATCGGATGGTGGATAACGGGTTCCGCAGATCGTGGGCGGCAATTCCGAGAAACTCATTTTTCTTGTCGTTCAGCACCTTGAGTTCCTCGACCAGTTGCGCTTTGATCAGGGCGCTGTGAATGTGGTCCTTCAGCTCGTACAGCAACGCGGCGTCTTCATCGCGAAACGCATCACGATCCCGAAAATTATCGAACACGAGGTATCCGTAGACGCGGCCCTGCGCCGCGAGGCGCGCCACGAGCATCGATTTGGGAATGCCGAGCGGACGGATTTTTTCCTCGCCCCGGCGTCCTTCGACGTCACGAACAACGAAAATATCCGGAAACGGTTGCGCAACGCCATCCGTATAACGCGCTTCGGCTTCCGCCAGGCTCAGGTGAATCGATTCCAGCGCCCCTTCTTTGACACCGTACAGCGCAAGAAAACGGTACGCATGGACGGTCGTATCCCACATCAACACGGCGGACGACTCCACGCGGGGAAGAATGTTCAGTTCCTTTACGATCACGTCGTACAATTCCTTCAGATCGATTTCTCCATTGATTCGCTGGATGATCTGATGCATGCGTTCGAGTTGGACCGTCTTTCGGTGCAATTCGTGGGTCCGCGAGCGAACGGCATTTTCCAGCATCTGCCGCTGGATGCGCAGGCGTCGGGTACGCTGCCGGATCGACACCCATAGGACCCCACCGATGATTGCGACGACAACCGACTGGAACCACCAGGTTTTCCAGAACGGCGGCAAAATGACGACGGTTATCGATTCTCCGTTTTCGTTCCATACGCCGTCGTGGTTGGATCCTTTGACGCGAAAGACGTACCGCCCGGGGTCGAGGTTCGTATACGCCGCATATCGGCGAGTACCGCACTGCACCCAGTCCTTGTCGAAGCCCTCCAGGCGATACGCGTACTGATGTTTACCTGGGTTTGCATACGACAGGGCGGCAAATTCAAAACTGATAAACGCTTCGTCGTACGACAATTCGATGAGGCCGGTCTGACGCAGAGTCCCGAGTGGCTGGACTTCGTCAAATTTCCGAAACTGTGTAATCACGACCGGAGGGATGAAGGCATCGTCCTGCATGCTGTCGGGATGAAATACGCTGAGGCCGTTGATGCCGCCGAAGAACATTTCGCCGTGCGGATTGCGAAAATACGCGAGGCTGTTGAACTCATTGCTCTGCAGGCCGTCGTTGACGTCGTACACGCGCGTATCCGACGTACGTGGATCGAACCGGCAGATGCCGCGGTTGGTGCTCAGCCATAGCCGTCCCGACGCATCCGGTAGAATGCCGTACACCACGTCGTTTGGGAAACCCGAGCTTTCCGACATACGAAGGAACCGTCCGGTATCTGGATGCATCCGATTGAGACCGCCGCCATTGGTACCGATCCACAGCACGCGATTGTCGTCCTGATAAATGGAGCGAATGCGATCGTGACTGATCGACTGCCGGTCATTCGCATCATGGCGGAATCGTACCGCCGTGCGGCGAATCGGATCCCATCGGTTGAGACCGCCGCCATTGGTACCGACCCACAGCGTTAGTCCGTCGTGGTCTTTGAACAGAACCATAATCCGGTCATTGGAAAGAGTCGTCGAATCGTCCGGCCGATGGACAAACCGTTCGACACGGCCCGTCATGGGGTCGAGGCGATTCAAACCACCGCCGTCGGTTCCGATCCATATTTTTCCGTCTTCGTCTTCGAGCAGACATCGGATTTGATTGCTCGACAACGTCGCATCGTTGGTTGGACGGTGTTGGTAGAGAGATATTCGGCGCCGGAACCGGTCAAGCCGGTTCAGGCCGTCGTGGGTCCCGATCCACAGATGGCCGTTCCGGTCTTCGAGAATGGCCCGGACCGTCTCATGATTCAGCGGCGTCGAAGGTGAAAACCGATTGTAATTCACAAACGTACCCGCCGATCGATCCCAGCGATCGAGTCCTCCGTCACTCGTTCCGATCCAAACGATTCCGTGGCGATCCTGAAAGACCGCACGGACGTTATTGCTCGAAAGCGACGACGGTTCGTCCGGATTGTGGTAATAATGTTCGAAGCGGGACCGGCTCGGATCGACTTTATTGAGGCCCCCCGTTTGGGTCCCGATCCACAACACGCTCGATTGATCGACATACAGGGAGAGGATCGTACCGTCACTCAACGTACCGTCTTTGCCGTGATGAGGACGATGCACCGTCATTCGTCCGCGCGACGGTTCCCACTGGACCAACCCTTTGGAAGTACCCAGCCACATCGTACGGCGATCATCTTCGACGATACAATCGACGGCGGCGGGAAGACCGGACAAAACCGTTTCCATTCGTCCGTTGATCAATCGCGAGAGAGACCGGCCGTGACCGATCCACCAGATTTTTCCCGGCGCCGGATAAACGGACGACAATCCGTCTGCGACCGTCAGAAACGGCTTGACTCGCAACGTTGCCGCGTCGCATTCGTCGATTCCCGCCGCGCTTGCGATCCATACCGTCTGACGCCGGGTATCGACAAAGAGGGATCGGATGCGGAGATCCTGAATGCCGTCGGATTTGCGTAATCGGTCAACCGACGAATCGCGGGGATCAAAAATGATGACGCCGTCGTTTTCCGATCCCATCCAGATTCGGCCGGCGGCATCGACCCCCATCGCGCGGATGGTCACGGAGGTCGTTCCAAAAATTTTTCCGTAGGAAAAATGTCTGAAGGTTTCATACTCCGGGCGGTAGCGTGAGAGGTGACCTTCTTCAGTCGCGATCCACACGTTCCCGTCATCGTCCGTACAAAACGCATTGATCCAGTTGTCCATGACCGTGAGGGAATCCGGCCGCCGTTTTTTGAACGTCACGAACGCGTTGCCGTCGAACCGGTTCAATCCGTCTTCGGTACCGAACCACATGAAGCCCCGTGAATCCTGGACGATGCAGTTGATCGACGACTGCGACAGACCCGCGTCGATCGTCAACGGTTCGAACCGAACCTGGTGCTGACTGTAAAGTTCGAGCCCGGGAAAAAGAAGGATCCATATTACCGGCCCCCACCGGTAATACCCTGTTCGGAATCGTCGCACTTGCATGATATGACCTAAAGCCGCATTCCTTTGAGATGCGGTGATTCGACGGGAAGCTGGATGATAAACGTCGTTCCGCGTCCGGGTTCACTCCGGCATTCGATATTGCCGTAATGCTTTTCGATGATACCGTACGCAATGGTCAGGCCCAGCCCGGTGCCCTGGCCGACTTCTTTAGTCGTAAAAAAAGGATCGAATATTTTGCCGACGTTTTCGGGATCGATCCCGACGCCCGTGTCGGTAAAGGAGATTTCAATCCACGGATGACCGTCGCGCATGATGCGGCGGGTGCGTATGGTGATCGTCCCTTTATTGGGAATGGCCTGAACGGCATTGAGGATAAGGTTGACAAACACCTGGTTGAGTGAGCCCGGAAAACAGAGCACTTCCGGGAGATCGCCGAATTCCTGTACGACTTCGATCCGGTCGTTGTATTGACTGGCGAGCAGGGATAACGTCGTCGTGATGCCTTCGTGTACATCGGCAAATCGCAACTCGGTATCGTCGAGATTGGCAAAATTGCGCAAATCGAGGATGATTTTTTTGATCCGCTCCGTCCCGTTTTTGCACGACTGCAGGATTTTCGCCACGTCGTCACGTACGAAGTGGTAGTCGTGGTTCGCGCGGATCGTTTTCAGGTTTTCGATTTTGCTTTTCCAGTCGTCGTCGGGCCGCGCGATCACGGTTTCGGACCGTTCGATCATGTCGGTGAGACCGCGCAGATAATCTTCGAAGTAATTCAGATTGCCGTCGATAAAACTGAGCGGGTTATTGATCTCGTGAGCAATGCCGGCGGTCAGTTGACCCAGCGACGCCATTTTTTCCGAGTGGATGAGATGGGCCTGAGTCTCACGCAGGTAGCGGACGGCCGTTTCCAGTTGCTCTTTTTGTTCGCGTAGTTCCCGAGTGCGCGAACGGATTTCCTGTTCGAGAACGGCGCGTTGAGCTTCCATGTTCCTCAACCGGCGGCGGAAGCCGGCATAAATGATCATGCCGAAGGCCGCGACGGCCGCGAGTCGGAACCACCACGTTGCCCAGAATGGCGGTGCGATGTATACGTTCACAGTCAGCCCTTCATCGTTCCACGCCAGATCGTTGTTCGATCCCCTGACTCGGAAGACGTAGTGGCCGCCGTCGAGATTGGTATAACTGGCAAAACGTCGCGTACCGGCCTGGATCCATTCGTTGTCGAATCCTTCCAGTTTATACGCGTAACGGTTTTTACCCGGGAAGACGTAATCGAGAGCGGCAAATTCGAAACTGAAAAAATTATCGCGATGCGTCAGATTCAGTTCCGTCAAAAAAGACAGACCTTTGTCGAACTTCACCCGCTTGTCGAATCGGCGAAACGCCGTCAACACGATGGGCGGCACGTGATGATTGCCACGGATATCGGCCGGGCGAAATTCGTTCAGCCCGTTGATGCCGCCAAAGTAAAGGGTACCGCGGTGATCGGTCGTGTACGCATTCGGGTTGTAGACATTTCCCTGAAAGCCGTCGTCTTCGTAATAATTGACGAACGTCCGTGAGATGGGATTGAAGCGCGACAGGCCGTTGTTCGTACTGATCCAGAGGTGGCCGTTTTCGTCCGGCAGAATGCCGTAGGCGACATCGTGCGCAAGACCCTCTTTCTCCGTAAATCGCGTAAACGCCTCCGTTGTACGATCCATGAAGTTCAAGCCCCCGCCTTCCGTGGCCACCCAGATGGCGCCGGAGGCGTCTTCGTAAATCGCGCGAATCCGGTCGTGACTCAGGCTCGTGACAATGCGTGGATCATGACGATAGTGGGCAAAACGATTCCGCCCCGGCTCATACCGGTAAAGCCCCTGCGTCAACGACCCGATCCATACTGCTCCGCTGCGGTCCTCGTAAAGAGCGCCGATCTGGTCATCCATGACGACACTCGTACCGGGAATCGAACCTTTGAATTGCGTCCACTTGCGTTGCTTTCGGTCCCATTCGAAGACGCCATTTCCCGACGTGCCGACCCACAGCATGCCGCGAGAATCTTCCATCACGGCCGTAATGATATGGCTGCCGCCCACCGCAGGACCAAAGTCCGAAATATACCGAGTGATGCCCTGGGTTCGGGGATTGATCATATTCAATCCGTCGCGAGTCGCCACCCAGATATCGCCGCCCACGCTCTGAGCAAGGCAATAGATATAATTATTACTCAGCGTATAAGCGCTGCCGGGAACCGAAACATAATGGCGAAATTTTCCAGTCACCGGATCCCACATGTTGAGTCCGTCGCCGTCGGTACCGATCCAGAGACGCCCTTCGCGATCGCGCAAGAGAGAGCGCACGTTGTTGCTCGCGAGGGAATTCGGGTTGTTCACCTCGCTGAAAAAATGGGTAATCTTTTCCGTGTTTCGGTTGAGTTTGTTGACCCCGCCTCCACGCGTCGCGATCCACAGGGTACCGGCACGGTCCTCGTAAATGTCACGGATATCGTCGAATCCGATGCTCGTCGGATTGTACGGATCGTGAACGAATCGCTTCAGGTTTCGGGTCACCGGATCCAGTTCAAACAGGCCGAAGCCGTTAGTACCGATCCATATTCCACCGAACTCGTCCTCGTGAAAACAATTGATGATACTTGAAGATAAAATCGGGTCGTCAGTGACCTTTTCAAAGGTTCCCGTTTGCAGGTCGAAGGTACTGACACCCTTTTGCGTGCCGATCCAGAAGCGGTTTTTACTGTCACGGAATAATACCCGGATCTGATTGGCAGGAAGAAACTCCTGCCGGCCCGGAACAACGTAAAAAGTCTGGAACCGGCCGGTTGCCGGATCCAACCGGCACAGTCCGTCCATGGTCCCGATCCACAGGGAACCTGCGACTTCCTCGATGGCCCAGACCCGGTTGTGGCTCAACGACGTCGGATCGCCGTCCCGATGTCGGAAAGCAGTAAAACGTCCCGTCGCACGGTCAAAACGGTTGAACCCGCCGAAGGCCGTGCCAATCCACATCGTGCCGTTTTTATCTTCAAAAATAGCCTGGATAAAATTGTCGCTGATGCTGCCGGGGTCCTCGGGCCGATGCCGATAGTGGGTAAACGATTCCGTAGCCGGGTCGAATAAATTAAGACCGCCGCCCCACGTTGCGAGCCAGAATTTACCTTCGTGATCCTCGTAGACGAGGCTCACGTCGTCCGACGATACGGTCGAGGAATCGAGCGGATCGTTTTCGAACACGTCGAATTCGTACCCGTTATAGCGGTTCAGCCCCTTTTGGGTACCGAACCACAGAAAACCTTTTTTATCCTGTACGATCGAGTACACGATGCTGTGGGAGAGGCCCTGCTCAACGGAAACGTGCTCGAATTTGTATTTATTTTGCTGGGCAAGGACCGTTTCTGACAGCAGCAGTAGGGTAAAAAAAACAAAATAACGGTACATGGTAGGGGTCAAAATCCTTAAGCGCGAAACAACTTAATGTAACCGAAAAAGCATCGTAAGAGCAATGGCATTTTGGGGTTACACCAGGGCACGAAGTTCGGATTCCAGTTCGACAATTTCTCTAATTTGGTTCAAAAACCAGGGATCGATCCGTGTCAACTCGTACAGTTCGTCTACGGTGAACCCGAAGCGAAGCGCATCTCGAACGGCGAAAATCCGATGCGACTGAGGGCGACGAAGTCGTTGCACCAGGCTTAGTCGGAAGGCGTCACGGTTCTCGACGGGTTCCGATTCGTCTTTGCCGTCGGCGCCGAGACCGAATCGGCCATTTTCCAGCGAGCGCAGGGCTTTTTGCAGCGATTCTTTGAAATTACGGCCGATCGCCATTGCTTCACCGACCGATTTCATCTGGACCCCGAGCGTCGGGTCGGCGCCTGGAAATTTTTCGAAATCCCATCGCGGGATTTTCGTCACGACGTAGTCGATTGTCGGTTCGAACGACGCCGGCGTTTTTTTCGTGATGTCGTTTGGAATTTCGTCGAGCGAGTATCCGACGGCCAGTTTGGCCGCGATTTTCGCGATGGGAAATCCCGTCGCCTTGGACGCGAGGGCAGAACTCCGCGACACCCGCGGGTTCATTTCAATGACGTGCATTTTCCCGTCTTTGGGATTGACACAAAACTGAATATTGGATCCGCCGGTCTCCACGCCGATCGTACGGATGATCTTGATCGCGGCGTCGCGCATGCGCTGGTACTCCTTGTCCGTCAATGTCTGCGCGGGAGCGACCGTAATGGAGTCGCCGGTGTGAACGCCCATGGGATCGACGTTTTCGATCGAACAGATGATCACGACGTTGTCCCGCATGTCGCGCATGACCTCGAGTTCGTACTCTTTCCATCCGATGACCGATTCCTCCACGAGCACTTCGTTGATCGGACTGGCCATCAGCGCTTTTTGGACCAGTTCGGTATACTCGTCGATGTTGTACGCGATGGCGCCGCCGGTGCCGCCCAGGGTAAACGAGGGCCGCAAAATGATCGGATACGCCAGTTGTTCCTGGGCTTCCATGGCTTCGTTCATGTCTTTGATGAACATGCCGCGCGGAACGGTTAGACCGATGTTTTCCATCGCGGCTTTGAACAGTTCCCGGTCTTCGGCGGTCTGTATTGATTCGAACTTGGCCCCGATCATCTCGACGCCGTAGCGGTCGAGAACGCCCATTTTGACGAGTTCGACCGCGGTGTTGAGCGCCGTCTGTCCCCCCATCGTCGGCAGGAGGACGTCCGGGCGTTCCCGTTCGATGATCTTTTCCACGATCGCGGGCGTGATCGGTTCGATGTACACGCGATCGGCGGTTTCCGGATCGGTCATGATGGTGGCGGGGTTGCTGTTGATCAGGATGACGCGATAGCCTTCTTCTTTGAGCGCACGGCACGCTTGCGTTCCGGAATAGTCAAACTCGCAGGACTGGCCGATCACGATGGGCCCGCTGCCGATGATCAGGATGGACGATATGTCGTTACGTCGGGGCATAAAAAAACGCTGCGTAATTTAGGAATAAAGCCCGCAAGATCAAGGCGAAACAGACTGTGCAGACACCTCCGCCGAACGATCGTGAGGCAAACGATCCGATTGACAGCACGGACGTTTTTTATTAGTTTGCCCTCGCGTTTGCCAATCCGAATGCCCGCAACCCGGGAGGAAGCGATCGAGTCCGTCGATAACACACACGACCGTAGGAACGACCGTGAAGTCCATCACGAGGATGACTTCATGACCGTATACTGGTCGTCCCACTCCGCATTTCCCGTCGTCGTGTGGAAAAAATTTTCCGCGACCGGGGGATGCCGGCCGGCTTTTGAAAAAATTCTCGTGCTCATCCCTGAAAAACGCGTGGCCGCTGCCATGGCGGATTTTACCGCCCTCAGCGTGTTGAGCTCGGATGATCAGAACTGGATTCGGACGGACTGGTTGCCCCGTGCTTCCCGAGCCGGATTACGGCATCTGGGCGTCGTCCTTCCTGAAAAACCTCTGGGCAAAGCGTCACTCCTGAAGGGCATCCGGGTGGAAGACGCTTCCCGCCTCGAAATCGCTTATTTCAATGCACAATCACAAACACAGGACTGGTTACAGCGCCTGACGACATCGTCCAATCGGGACTAACGTCGATCCGCCTGATCGTCCCGTGGCTCCACAACTGCATATACAGGAGGAGAGTATGAATCGCGTCTGGAAGATTCTGATTGTTATTCTGATTGTCGCCGTTGCGGCCGCAACAGGAGGTCTCGGCTACCTGTTTATGAAATTCCCCGACGCCGGTGACGTTCCGGCATTGACCGTCGACATGACACAGGATCGCATCGAGCGGGGGCGGTATCTGGCCAATCACGTGGCCGTCTGCATCGACTGCCATTCAAAACGGGATTTCGGTTTCTTTGCCGGACCGACCATTCCCGGAACCGAGGGCGGGGGCGGCGAACATTTTCCGGCTGAAGCGGGATTCCCCGGCGATCTGTATTCCAAAAATATCACACCGTCGACGTCCGGACTGAACGGCTGGAGCGACGGACAAATTTTTCATGCCATTACAGCCGGCGTCTCCGCCGATGGAAAAGCGTTGTTTCCGCTCATGCCCTATCTCCATTACGGATCGTCCGATCGGGAAGACATCCTCGACATCGTTGCGTATCTGAAATCGCTGCCGCCGATCGAAAATACCATCCCCGAAACAAAACTCAAATTTCCAGTCAATGTGATCGTCCATACGCTGCCGACGGCGCCGACATTTGTCACACGCCCGCCGAAGTCCGACACGGTGGCATATGGACGGTACCTGACTCATCTGGCGGCCTGCGCGGAATGCCATACTCCCGCAGAAAAAGGGACGCCCTTGCCCGGGATGGACTTTGCTGGCGGATTCGAGTTTCGAATGCCGTGGGGCACCAGCCGTTCGGCGAACATCACGCCCGACATCGAAACCGGCATCGGCACTTGGAGTCGTGAGCAATTCGTGACTAAATTCAAAACGTTCAGTCTCGACATTGCGAAACAGATTCCCGTCAAACCGCCCCTGAATGAGACGAATTATCAGACGCTGATGCCGTGGATCAGTTACGCCGGAATGACGGAAGAGGATTTAAGCGCCATCTATGCGTACCTGCGGACTCTGCCCGCCGTCAAAAACAAAGTACAGAAATTCTCGGCCGCCGATGGTGCGGTATATTAACCCCCCGGCCCGAAACGGAGACGGAGACATTTAAGATGAAAAAAATAATCGTTCTCGGTATGGGCATCGTCCTGGCGTCATGTTTCGACATCCGCGCGTCCATCAAATTGCGTGCGGACGGATCGGCGCGCGTTCGATACGATCTGGCGCTCGACAAGGTCATGAGCGGCCTGATCAGCCAGAGCCAGTCCAAAGACGAATCGGTCAAAACGATCAACCCGATCGAAGACCTGAAAAACAAAAACCTTCCCGGCGTTCGTGTCATTTCCGAAACACAAGAAACCGATGCGGAGGGCAAGGTGCACTACATCGCCGTTTTCGAACTGGACGACATCGAAAAACTGAACGACGAGGGGTCGAAAATCACTTTCATGCGCGACGGCGGCGAGATCGCGTTATCGTACGTCCTGTCAGGGGGTGAAGGCGCCGCGGCCATGGACTCCTCCGCCAAAGAAATGGAGCAATTCATCAAGGCCATGTTTTCCAATTACGTCATCGAGTATGAGATCACGATGCCGGGTACGATCGTCCGCTCCAATGCACACGAGTCCTCCGGTACGACGGCAAAGTGGCATTACAAGTTGCTCGATGTGATGGAGAAGCCCGTTCAGTTCGAGATCCGGTCCAGAGTGCGATAGGATTTTTGTTCTGACTCGATGCGTCGGGTTACGCCGACAGCTTTCCGAAATCGACCCGCCGGTCCGTATGCTGCTCCCCATTGAACGTCCATAACACTTCGTCCTTGTTGACGACGGTCAGTACGTTGACGGGACGTTTCCAGATTTTGAAGAGATTTTCCATCGTGGCCTGCGCCTCGTCGATCTTCAGTTCGATTCCGCTGTACCGGTGTTCGAGAAGCAGTTCCGCTCGATTTTCGAAATTGCCGTCCGTGACCATCAGCAGGGGCATCCCGTGGTTGGTCAATTGAAACAATAACTTCTGTTTGACGACTTTGAATTCCCGGTCCGAGATCTCGTACTGATCGTTGTTGGAGTTGAATTCAAAGGCAAACAGCTTCATCCGCCGGCAGAATTCGGGAGTGAGAAACTCATCCAGAAACATGACGTCGTTGTACAGCCGTCGGACTTCGAATATTTTTTGCCGGCCAAGGCCGAGTTTTTTATCCCACCGCTGCAGTTCGACCATGTCGGCGCAGTCTTCGTAGTCTTTGCCAAACTTCCCTTTGTTCCAACGATCTTCGATGTCCCGCAGAAGTTCGATTCCCAGTTTATAAGGATTCAGTCGGCCGCCGCTTGTGGCCAGTACGCCGGCACAATGGTCGGCATAGTCGATAATGTCGTCGTCCATCGCGGCGCGTTCCGTCATGATTTTGCTGTGCCAGTAACTGGCCCAGCCTTCGTTCATGATTTTGGTCATCGCCTGCGGCGCGAAATAATAGGCCTCTTCCCGGATGATGGAAAGGACGTCGCGCTGCCAGTTGGTCAACGGGGCGAAATCGACGAGAAATTGCAGCACGTCGCGAACGGGGGTTTCCGGAAAATTTTTTTTCTTTTTTTGTTCCGCAGTCAGCTTTTCGAGCTGTTCGGCAAGAAACTCCTTCGGATTGATGAAATCATCCATGTAGTCCTTGCTTTTGAGTTTTTTCACCGTCAGGGGCCCCTCATCCGGAACGTCGGACGGCTCTTTCTCGTCGCGAGAGCGCTGAATGTACGGGGCGTGCGGATCGATCAGCGTTTCCAGTGACAGGCACGTATCGATGAACGTCTCGACTTCTTCGAGCCCGTACCGTTCGATGTACCGGCGGATGCGGGTCGCGTGATTGGCCACCTCGTCCATCATTTTGCGGTTGGTATGCGCAAACCACGCATTGTTTTTGAAAAAATCGTTGTGGCCATAGACGTGGGCCATCACGATTTTCTGATCGACGATGCCGTTGGACTCGAGCAGATACGCGTAACAGGGATCGTTGTTGATCACCATCTCGTAAATTTTCTGCAGGCCCCACTCGTAGCCTTTGGCGAGCTGATCGTATTCCATCCCCCAGCGCCAGTGCGGATACCGCGTGGGAAATCCGCCGTAGGCCGCCACCATGTTGATTTCATCGTAGTCAAGGACTTCGAAGATTTGGGTAAAAAAATCAAGTCCGTAGGCACGGGCATATCCCTCGATTTCCTGCTGCAGGGCTTTGAGCTCGTCCGGGAGTTCACGCATGGATGGTCACCTCACGGAAAAATTACGCATTCAGGACGCCGCGGACAATGGAATTTTTGGGTCATCACCGTTTTAATAAGCGGACCAGTTCGTCGATATCCGTCGTCGGTGCGTTGCACGAAAAATTTTCGCAGACGTAAACCGTCGCGCGGCCGTCGCGGGCCGTTTGCGATTTTGTAAACGGCGCCAGTTCCGCGAGACGGTCCGCATGGTCCCGCGTTTTCAAAAGTACCACTTTCGGCCGGCCGGTAACATTTTCGATCGCACGGAGCATCGATTGAGTGTCCTTGTCCGTCCGGTTGCCGACGACGATTTCGTACGACGGCGTGAAATCGAGTGTCTGCAAAAATTGCGTATAGGCCATCGGGGCCCGCCGGATGTTTTCTGCAAACGCCTGACCGATACGATGAGATTTTTCCTCCCAATCCGTGCGGCCGGTCATCCGCGCCAGACGCAACAGCGTCATGGCCGCAACGGAATTACCCGACGGCACCGCGCCGTCGTAAATCTCCTTCATGCGCGTGATCAATTCGCCGTCGCCGGCACGGCTAAAATAAAATCCACCGCGCTCACCGTCCCAAAACTCACGGATCATGATTTCTTGAAGACCAACGGCCGCTTCCAGATCGTTTAAATCGAAGCCGGCTTCGTACAGCTCGATCAGTCCCCACGTCACCATCGCGTAGTCGTCCAGATGCGCGGGCAGACCGCTTTGGCCCTGCCGATAGCGTTTCATCAGTCGTCCGTCCGAATCGCGTAAATGCGTCAGAACAAAATCCGCCGCTTTTCGCGCGGCCGACTCGTACGCCGGCGACTCCATCGTCCGGGCCGCACGGGCCAACGCGGCAATCATCAGACCGTTCCAGTCCGTCAGGATTTTGTCATCCTTGAGAGGATGAACGCGCCGTTCTCGTACATCAAATAATTTGCGGCGAATCGTTTCCAGACGCTCATGCAATTCGTCTTCCCCCAGACCGCTTTCTGAGGCAAGAACGTCCCCGTCTTTTTTCAGAAAAAAAATATTCCCACCGGTCGACCGTCCCGTCGCTTCTTCGTGATAATTGCCGTCGGGCTGAGTGTTGTATACCTCCTGCCACAGACGCGCGTCGTCCCGGCCGAGAACGCTTTCCAGTTCGGTCTCCGTCCAGAGATAAAATTTTCCTTCTTCACCTTCGGAGTCGGCGTCTTCGGCGGAATAAAATCCCCCGTCCGGATCGGTCATATCACGCAGCACGTAAGCAAAAATTTCGTCGGCGGTTTTTTTGTACTCGTCTTTTTTCGTCATGGCATAGGCTTCGGTATAGGCCATCGCGAGCAAGGCTTGGTCGTACAGCATTTTTTCGAAGTGAGGCAAAAACCACCGTTCGTCCGTCGAATACCGGTGAAAGCCGAATCCGACGTGATCGTAGATTCCGCCGCGACGCATGGACAACAGCGTTTTCTCGACCATCCGCAGCGCCGAATCGTCGGAATGACGTCGGGCGTACCGCATCAGAAAGACCAGGTTATGCGGCGTGGGAAATTTGGGCGAGCGGCCGAATCCGCCGTTGACGGCATCGAACTGCTGCGACAGCATAGCGACTCCGTTATCCATCGTCCGTTCCGCGTCCAGTTCGGCCGGCTCCGTCGCCACCGATTCGTTGAGGATGGCCGTGATTTTATCCGCCGATTCCAGAATTTCATCACGCCGGTTTTTCCACGCCGTGGCGATCGTCGGAATAAGGTCCAGCATACCCATCCGGCCGTGACGCGTTTCTTTCGGAAAGTACGTTCCGGCAAAAAACGGCCTTTTTTCCCACGTCATCACGACGGTCATTGGCCAGCCGCCGTGGCCCGTGAGCGCCTGCGTGACGGCCATGTAAATCTGATCGACGTCGGGGCGTTCTTCGCGGTCCACTTTGATCGAGATAAAGTGTTCGTTCATCAGTGTGGCGACGGCGGAATCCTCGAACGACTCGTGCTCCATCACGTGACACCAGTGACACGTCGCGTAGCCGACGGACAAAAACACTGGCTTGTCCTCACGTTTGGCTTTATCGAATGCCTCAACGCCCCACGGATACCAGTCCACGGGATTACGGGCATGTTGCAGTAAATAAGGTGAGGATTCAAATATCAGGCGATTGAATTCATTGCCGCCGTCCGGAGGCAATTTTTGAATTTCCTCGGCAGTGGGTAGGTTCATCGATGAACTCCTCTCTTGGGATACACGGCATGAAGCGTCGGCAATCAGCGTGATTGCAACCGACACGATAACATGAAATGACGTCACGTTCAAAAGATAGGGCCTTCAACCCGGAAATCAAATGACCGTCACCGCTGAACCGGATCGACAAATCTTTAAGCCGAATGGAAAACCGCAAATCCGGAGGGCCATTTACATTGAGGCACCTTAACTATAACGGAGGTTCTATGAAAAAGGCCTCTCAAGAAAAAGTCAGTCTCACGATCGATGTCGATCCGCAGGTGGCGTGGGACGTCATCGGCGCCGTGGGAGGAGTGGTCAAGTGGTTCGCGCCCTTGATCCAGTCTTGCCGGGTCGAAGGAAACAAGAGTATTGCACTACGGAAGCCGGCCTGCTGGACGAGGACATTCTCGAAGTGAACCACCGGAAGCATGTGTTTCGATACGCGATTCCAAAGCAACAGTGGATCCCATGCGATAACATCCTGGGAACGATCCGAATTACCGATGCTCACGCGGGGCGACAGGCACGTATACTCCCGTTTATCCATCGAAGAACTGGCCAGCTTGCCAATCTCAGTCTCTCGTCATTCAAGAGAGAGTTTCGACGCGTGTTTAACGACAGCCCGGCGCGTTATCTCAAGCACAAAAAACTCGAGCGCGCCCGTCAACTACTGGAGAAAACCTACCGGCGAATCAAAGAGATCGCGTTCGAGTGCGGCTTCGAAGATTTCCCTCATTTTGCCGATCGTTTGCCCGTCATGCCGGTCTGTCTCCGGGAGCATACCACCTTCAGAAAAGAGCCCGCTCTCGCTCCGTATAAGCATTCACGCCGTTTTCGAACCCGCTCGACCAGGTCTTCCAGCGTTGATATGTGGTTATTACTTCACGCGCGTATGCAAACAGCTGTTAATATTCCGTGGAAGAGACCACCACCGCCCATTGGCTTTATACCGAATTACAAGAGTATGTGGATCGGATTGTCATTTGTGATCCGCTTCGCAATACGCTTTTGAGCGAAGGTCCCAAAACCGATAAGATCGATGCCCGAAAGTTGTGTCTTCTGCTTCGAGGCGGTTCCTCAAAGAAGTGTATCACACCACCAAGAAGCGATGGGAGTTGCGCAAATATGTGAGTGCATATCAGGATTTAATAAAGATGGGCGTGCGCGTCCAGAACCAACGCACGGCTTTGTATCCGAGCCATGGGATGCCCAAAAGCAACTCATCGGAAAATCTCCCGAAAACTTTTCGTTTTATCGACGAACAGATGGAACGGCACGTGGCGTTGTATGAGGAGCATCGTTTGGCTTATCAGAAACTGTTCAGTCGTTGGTGTAAGCAAGAGCGCTCGCTCAAACGCCTCTTGGACGTTCCCGGAAAGTCTCAGCGGTGAAAATCCTGGCTACGGTCATTGACGCCAAACGTTTTCGGCATAAAGGCCACTACTTGAGTTACTGCGGTCTGGTCAAACATTACCGCATCAGTGGCCGAAAGAACTACGGTCAAAAAGACACTCGGTATTCTCGCCTGCTCACGGAAGTCTATAAAACGGCTACCATGGCCGCCATCAATGGACAAAACCCCATTCGGGAGTATTATGATTACCTGCTCCAAAAAGGAATCGCGGAGCACAACGCCCGACATGCCGTGGCGCGTTACATTGCGGTAATCACCTATGGCATGCTCAAAAGCGGTGAGAAGTATCAACCCTATCGGTGGAGAGAAAAACCGTAATCAGATCTGCCATACATCGGTTGATGTTTCCGTAATCTGCAGGCGAGCCGTTCTTTTTGAATTTTAGATTAATTGAATGGAGAGAGAGTTCAACGCCTCTGGTTTAGTGGGCCTTCAGGCTCAACGTAACACTGCGCCGGTTAACCCTCTCCTATTGA
>CAYZJB010000020.1:0-54028 GCA_964478735.1 uncultured Bacteroidota bacterium
AAGGGGTGTGAAAGGGGTGTGAAGGGGTGTGGAGTGTCAAGCCAAAGTAGAAATGTCCGGTTTTTTCTTCATGTCGCCATTAATTTTGGTCCGATCCAAAGTGAACCACTGCACCCGGTTACACGCATGGGAATCGACTGTCATCATGATGTCGATCCAGCCGACTTTGGTATTGCAAACCTGCCGACGTTTGGCTAAAATACATAAGTACCCTTGTTTGGTCACCACCGACTCATCACACACGGTCCCGCTCGGGACGGTCATAGATTCTTTTGTAGGAATTGCATCATGGTGGAACTACCATCGCGGCCCACGGAAGAGCGTCGCAGAGACTTGGAATTACGCGCGACCGTCGATTACATCACGGAACTTGAATCGTCCGGCGCCACGGACGCGTGGGAATGCATTGAAAGCGAGTACCAGCTTACTCAAAAAATCCTACACGAAAGCAAGGACATCTCGGTTTCCGATACACTCCTGAAAACGTACGATACCAATTATCGCGTCATTGCCGGGATCTATGCGGCCGGCGCTTCTCACAATGGCGGTCATACGCTTGCGGCACCGCTTAAAAATTACTTCAACCGACTCATCGAATACGCCGACCGGCTTTTTCATCGGTCCAAAACGGACAGCGTCACGCATAACCCTCAGGAAATTCAAAACAAGGTCCGGGAGTTTCTTCGCCAATACGTCATTCATCTTCTGGACGACCATCGCGTGGTACTTTTACTTTTGACCGCGATCATCCACCGACGGCTGCTCGACCGGAACACGGCGGAATTTCAAACGGAGGCAGAACGGCTGCTCGTACACTTTCGTGAACTGGAACTTCGCCCGGACACCGTTTTGACCCTACTGATCTACAACCTCTGTCAATCGTCGGTCAACGCTTTGAACGCTACGGACCACGCCACCGGCAGCCATTATTGCGAAAAAGCCGTTGAGTTGTTCAAACTTTTGCCGGAAGATTCCAAAGTCAAAGGAGCGATCCGCGGCCAGATCGAAGAAGCGCTGCGCATCACGACCGAACGCCTGGTACAGCGAATCCAGGAGATGCCGGATCAGGATCAGATTCTGATCATCGAAAACGTCATTCGGGGTCTGCGCAATATCGATTTGATCGCTTACCTGCTGCCGCAGATGGTGTTTTTTCTTATCCGTGCCCAGAAATATGAAGACTGCCTGCACCATCTGGAACGTATCCTGACCGCTCAGGATTTGTCTGGCAAATTTATGAACTATCAGACGGCGATCACAATCGTCCACGAGTGGTGTGATTCCCTGCTAAAAGCGGAACGCTATTCCCGCGGACAGGTGACGTTTAGCTTCATTCAACAGCAAAAGGAGAACCTTCTGCGGGTGTATGATCTCGCCATGTCGATTCGGATCCCGGAAATGGAGGACGAGACGTTTTATAACTACGAACTCGAACGCCTTGCCGTGACGTTCAGCCATCTGGGCACGCTATTTTTTGTAACGGGCGACGTCGAAAAAGCCGCCGCCGCGTACGACCGCTCCTTCCATACCATTTCCATGAAAAAAGTTCCCCGGAATCGCGACTCGATCGACGAAATCATGGACCGTTATAAGGACACGATCCATCATCCTCTCAACAGTGCACCGATCGAGGCCCATTCCCTGATCGGGATCGCCGCTACGGAAAAGGGTTACGATTGCCTGATGGATGCGCAGATCCAAAAAATGGAAAAAGACGGGACCCCCGTCGATCGGACTGAACAAAGTTTTGCCACCCTTGATCACCCGCAGAAAGAAATGATCGCCGACTTGCTCGATGCCGTCGGAAATAAGCTCAAAGTGCGTTTCAATCCGACATATTCCGCCTACCGCCCGTTCATCGAAACCCGCTACCATGGCGTCCGCAAAAAAATGCGGGTGTGACACCAGAGAACAACGCATCGCGCGTTAAACTTATCCGCCTCCCTTTACACTGCACACATCTGTATGCGGCGTTCCTTTACGGTTGCTCTCAAATGGCGATGTGAATGCGATTTTTTAAGAGAAGAGGATGGCCAAAAGATACAAAATGGCCACGACGGCAATGAATTTCATGTGCAAGGTTTGGAGAAACGGGTTAACTAAAAAATAAATTTTTCGGGTTTTGGAGGACCTTCGGCGATTGTCGTGGACGACTTGCGGGCCGTCCCGGTGTAGGGCAGCGTCGGTGCGGTAAATTCAAGAGTCTTAACGTAAAAATGAACTTCGACTTTGGCGTTGGCGGCAAGCCGTATGGTTTTGGCCGTACGTTCGTACCCGATCATCGACGTGCTCAACGTAAATGAACCGGAATCGGGAGCCAGCATGTAGTAATAGCCGGCCTCATTGGTCACCGCCCCGTAAATAGTCCCTTCCAGTACGACCACGGCTCCGGCAACCGGCTGCAACGTCTCGGAGTCGCGGATCAACCCCGTGATCTGTGCCGATTGCCCGTAAACTGATGACAACCCATAAATCGCCAGGACCAATAGAATCAGATGTTTCATGACTTCACTTTCTTCAACCGGGATATATATTAGGCAATCCATCGGTTTTTCTAAATCCCACAAACGGGCTAATTGCTACTTTCGCGGTTCGCTGACTCGGGTCAAAACGTTCCCCATTCAATAGGAAAAGGCCGTTGGACCCTGACCGGTTCATCGTACAACTTTGTCGTTCCGACTCAACTTTTCCCATCCCGACCGCATGTTAACGGCGTGAACGTGGGTGGTGAAACTTCTTTTTCATCACGCCACGCAGGTTGCGCAGTTTTTCGTCGGCATACGTGACCGAGACTTTTTTGCCGTTGAGCGTGATGCCGTTCATTTTCTGGATGACACGTTCCGCAAGCTCGCTGTCGACTTTGAATTCCGTGTGGACGTCGTGAATGAAAATCCGCCCGAGGTCGCGGTTGTCCAGTCCGCAGAGGTTGCACACTTTGCCGACGACCGTTCCCGTTTGAATGCCGTGCCGCGATCCGGCGTCAAGAATGAGCGAGACCATGGCTTTGTCCGACCGGAACGAGCCGCGGCCGCCTCGTGAGGACGATTCCTGAGCGTTTAATTCCTTATCGTCTTCGTACTTCTCCAGAATTTCCCTGCCCAGCAGGGCGATGAACGTTTGGGCAATCTGTTCGCCGGTGTACGCACTCAGCGCCGGTTTCCACAGATCGACGTACGCCTGCATCTCGCCCGGATCGGCGGCGACCTGTTGAAATTCCACGATCAACCGCTCCATCCGGGCTTTGATGATGTCCGGGAGGCTCGGAACTTTGGAGGCGGTCATGCGTTTTCGCGTATTGCTTTCGAGTCGGCGCAGTTTGTGACTTTCCTGCGGCGTGACGAGCGTGATGGCAATTCCCGTTTTGCCCGCGCGCCCGGTCCGGCCGATTCGGTGGATGTAGCTCGCCGATTCCGGGGGCAGGGAGTAATTAATCACGTGCGTGAGGTTTTGCACGTCGATGCCCCGGGCGGCGACGTCCGTCGCGACGAGAAGGCGGACGCCTTTCGATTTGAATTTCCGCATGACGCGGTCGCGCTGGGCCTGGTTCATATCGCCGTGCAGGGCTTCCGCCTTAAATCCGCGGAGGACGAGTTTTTCGGCAATATCGGCCGTCTGCATTTTCGTCTGGCAGAAAATGATCGCGTACATATCGCTGTCCAGATCGATGAGGCGGCTGAGGGCCTCGAGTTTGTGTTCCTCCCGTACGACGTAATAGTGTTCCTCGGTGTTCTCCGTCGTGACGGTCGAATGCTGGATGCGGATTTCCTCAGGCTGCGACATGTAGCGGGACGCGATTGCGCGGATTTCCCTGCTCAGCGTGGCCGAAAAGAGCCAGATGTGGCGGTTGGCTCCGGCGTGCGAGAGGATCGTCTCGATTTCCTCCCGAAACCCGCGATCGAGCATCTCATCCGCTTCGTCGAGAACGAAATATCGGATGCTCTGTAAATTCAGCGACCCGCGGTGCAGATGGTCCATGACGCGTCCGGGCGTACCGACGACGATATGAATGCCCTTTTTGAGTGCGCGCAATTGCGTGCCGATATCCTGACCGCCGTAGACCGGCAAAATCCGGATCTTTTTGAATTTCGCCAGCCGCGTCAATTCCTCGCTGATCTGGACCGCGAGTTCGCGTGTCGGCGCGAGAACGATGGCCTGCACGCGGGGGTCCTCGGCGTTCAACTGCTGGATCAGGGGAATACCGAACGCAGCCGTTTTTCCTGTGCCCGTTTGCGCCTGGCCAATAAAGTCCCCTTTGTCTTCAAGCAAAATCGGCAGGGCCTGTGCCTGGATTTCCGACGGCGTGACAAAACCCATCTCGTCCAGCGCCTTGAGGATCGTGGACTCGATCGGATAGTCGTGAAAACCTTTCATGCGTCCTTTCTCTTTGTGATGACGATGGGGCGGAAGATAGGTTACCACGACGTTTTGTCCTAATGAATTTTGTCCGCCGTGACGGGTTGACTGGCAAGGAATACGATCCTACATTGATGTCGCATGAGCCCCCCATTAGACTCGCACCGTATTCGTAAACAGGTTGGAAAAAGTTCAATGCGTCCGACCCAGCAGGTTGTCGAGTTGTACGAGTTTTTTCTTAAACATGGGCTGTGGAATCCACTGAAACGAGATGAACGAATACGAAAAGTTGTTGGCCCTCCTGGCCGAAAATAAGATTGAATTCGTCACGGTGGGCGGATTTGCCTGTGCATTCAATGGATTCACGCGGGCGACAGAAGCCGTGG
The DNA here is from genome assembly GCA_964478735.1 of uncultured Bacteroidota bacterium. Lineage (GTDB taxonomy): Bacteria > CLD3 > CLD3 > SB21 > SB21 > CAYZJB01. Next base: position 4,740 of record CAYZJB010000020.1, read on the forward strand.
ACATTCTCTTGAGGAAGACCGATGCGAATATTCAGAATTTCATCCGAGTCTTATCATCGTACGAATCGGGTTTCGCCCGGGAACTGACGGTGGACGATTTTGTCGATGAGGAGGGCGCCATACGCATCGTCGAAAAATTTCCCCTGGACGTATTTGTCCGAATGTCCGGCCTGACGTATGAAAACGTCCATAACGACATTCGGTGGGCACGGCTTGGTGAGACCAAAGTGCCCTACCTCGGTCGTGAGCGGTTGATTTTTCTTAAAGAAAAATCGATGCGTGAAATCGACAAACTCGACGTGATTCAGTTGAAAAAACTCGGAGACGTCACTGATCGTTGACCGGCACCAGGATCCGTCCGGCGGGCAACGATTTTTTTGGTGAATGCGGCAGTTTTTCTTTGTTCAGTTCGTAAATCGCCTCCCACATGCTCTTTCGCCCGTACAACTTTTCCGCGATGGTTTCCAGATCCTCGCCGGCGTTGACGTCGTAGTAGAGGAATTTCTCCAACTTTTCGGTGTAGCCCTTTTCCAGGGTCAGGACGACAATGGTCTGCCCCGTCAGGATTAGATTGGGATCGTAGATTTTTCCTTCGTTGGCGATGAAAAAATCCTTCCACTTATTGGCGTCGCCGAGAAATCGTTGACTGAGCGCCCACAGGTTATCGCCCTCTTTCACCTTGTAGAGCTGCAATTCGTATCCGCCGGCTTTGGCCGAACGCTTCGCTTTTCCTTCGAGTTCGGCGAGTTGGGCCAGAATTTTGTCCCGCTCGGCCTGGTCCGTCGTTTTTTCAAGCAGAAGGTTCAGTTCCGAAATCTGCTGGGCCAGCGTTTGCGTTTCCGCGCGCCCGGCTTCGATCCGGCGGACGGTGGCTTTTTCTTTCAATAGCTTGGCCTGATTCTCGGTCGTGCGGTCCGTTGCTTTTTCGATCGCGCGTCCATACGCGTCCTCTGCATCGGCAAAACGCTCCTGTTTCTCGAGCACGTTACCCATGGCGATATGCGCTTCCGCGATCAGCGGACTGTCGGCATGCTTTTCGATAAATTGCGCGTACTGTTTTTCCGCTTCTTCGTAGTTGCCCTCGAGTTCGTACGATTTGGCCAGAAGCAACGCCGCGTCGTCGGCCCATTCGCCTTCGCCCGCACGGTCAAGCACGTCGAGATATATCTCCCTCGCCCGGTCATAATCGCCCTGTTCGAGATACCGGCTCGCCCGTTCAAACAGCGCTTCGGATTCGACACTGACTTCGAATAACCGCCGGCTGAGTGTGACGCCCGTCTCTTCGGCGTCCGATTCCCTGACCTGTCCGATGCTGAAAACACCGCGGCGGCTGCCAAACCACGTTCCATACTCCGGATGATGGGCGATCGTCCGTACGTCGTCCGTGACGAGACCCTGCCGTTCGGTATATACCGTCGCGGTTTTGTCCTGCAATGCCGTAGAGCGCGTAATGTCGGGAATGGAAAGTCGCGTCACGCCGCGGTTGGTGGCGATCCAGACGTTGGACGGTACACTGAGGTCGACGTCTCGTACGATGTTGGACGTCAGGCCGTCTTTCTCCGTCAGGTACGACCAGCGTTGAGCGGAGTCCAGAATGGCAATCCCCTCGTCGGAGGCAAACCACATCCGTCCGTGCCGGTCCTGAGTAATCGACTTGATGGAATTGGAGCGGAGACCGTCCTTGGCCCGATAATACAACGGATTCGCGGCGTCCCATAGCAAAACGCCGCCGGTGGTTTCGATGAACTGCGGTTCCGGCGACATTGCGATCCAGAGCCGGTTTTGCCGATCGACGAAAAGATCGAGTACGAGATCGAACCGATATTTTTTCTTGAGATCGATGTGCGTCCAGTTGCCTTTGGAATAACGACTGATGCCGGCATGCGTACCGACCCATATGCCGCCTTCTGCATCGGACACGATCGCGCGAACGACCGATCCCGGAAGGCCGTTGTCCGCCGAGTAATTGATGATCGTATCGCCGTCGTAGAACGACACGCCGCCTTTCGGAAGGCCGGAGCGCTGCGTGGGATCGAAGCCGGCGAACCATTTCCCGCCGTCGCGGTCGGTCGTCATGGCAAAAATCGAATTGACGATCAAACCGTCACGGATGTCGATTTTTTTGTACGCTCCGCTGGCCAGGTTCCATCGGATCACACCCTGCGACGTCCCCAGCCATAAGTAATTGCCTTCGAACATCATTGCATTGGTCGAATTGAGTTCGCCAAGTCCTCCTGTCTTCAACCCCAGCGCGGCGAGGTTACTCAGACGGTCGGCAAGCGACAAAAAGTTCGGACCCAGCCGCCGTAAATTCGCGATCTGTCCCAGTTGCCGGTAACATTCGGCGGCTTCTTTGTATTGCGCGTTCTGCTCATACAACGCCCCCGCACGAACCAACACGCGCGGCCATTCTTCGTCGGTCTGTGTAGATGCCGTCTTGAGGAAAAGACGGTACAACCGCAACGCCGATCCGGTATTTCCCAGCGTGTCCAGGTGCGCGGCCGTTTGTGCAATCACCGACGTGACGTCGTCGGGCAGTCGAACAAAAAGCTGCGGCAGCATCTGAAAAAGAGCGATTCCCCGGTCGATCTGTCCATTCACAATGGACGCCTTTGCGTCCCGCGCCATGGCCCGCGGCAGAGACGTTATGGCGATATTTTTTTCCACGCTGAGATCGCAAAGTTGTTTTGGATCGGACAACGTCTGCGTTGAAAAACGCCTGACGAGCCGGTCCCATGTCGCCAGTGCGCGCGCTTCGTCGCCCCGATCCAAAAACTCCATGGCGAGTTCATCGATGGTGCGTTCTGTCAGAAGCGGAGAAACCCAGGCCGTTGGTCCGACGTCGTCCCAGTATGCATAAGCGTCCGTGAGACGGTTTTCGTCCATCAGAAGACGTCCCATTTTCCAGGTAACGTAGTCGGCCGTTTTCGGAACACGCTGCCACCGTCGTATCGCGTAACGCCGGCGGCTCCATTCATCGGACGTCGCCATTTCATCGTGTGTGGCGGCAAGAAACTTGACCGTGTCCCTCGAGCTTTCCGCCGTCATCCATACTCCTTCATCGGTCACGGCCACGCGGTTCGGCCCCGCGACGACCACGCGATGAACGCGTTCCGAGGGCAGACTGTCCGCTCGCGTATATCGGATCTCTCCAAACGGACCGATACGGAGCAAACCGCCGTTTTGCGCGAGCCAGACATCACCTTCAGGGCCGATCGCCCGATGCAATGACGGCTGGGAATTCAGAACGCGAAATCCGTCGTTGGAATAACGGAATATGCCGCGATCCGTGTATGCGTTTTTGTTTCCTGCACGGTCGATTTCAAAAAACATGAGAGCCGGTTGAAAAACGCTGCCCGCGGAGTCGATGAAGTTCACGTCCACCCACTTTACGCCGGTGCCGATGGAGACTTTCTGTGAATCCGCGAGCCATAATTGGCCCGTGTCATCCGATTCGATCCAATGGCCTCTGGCCGTCGACAGAATCCGGAAATTCAACCATCCTGACGAAGAGGACGCGTAGCATCCGCCGTCGGTGAGAACAACGACCTGTTTACCGGCAACGGCTGAGCCTATGGGCAAATGGCGCAGACCGTGAGAGGCATTCCACGTTTTCCATTTTCCGTTTTCCAGCACCGACAGACCGCCGACGTATTTGCCGCCCGAAACGGGTTCACCGCAACTGACCCAGATCCGGCCCGACGGCTCGGCCAGAATATGACGAATGCGCGGATGAGCCAGACCGCTGTCCGTCGTGAGGCGGGAGAGGCGGAGCGAATCGGCGGTACCATCGACACGCAAAATTCCCCGATGCGTACCAATCCAGATTTCACTGCCAACCATAGTGACGCACGTGACCGTATCCGACCATCGAATCGTGGTGGGGTCCGGGCCGCGGTCGAACCGTCGAACGGTTTCGTCAAATGCGAAGGCGTTGAAATCGGCGACCCGAGACCGCAAAATCTCCAGGTCGCGGCAATTCAAAAAGATATCGCGAAGCCGCTCGCGGGCGCGAAGCGAATCTCGCGAACGTTGCCATTCGACCATTTGAAGTTGCGCTTTCCATTGCAGCGGCCCTGACGATCGTGTCCATGGATCCATAACGGAAGGAACCGAGTCCGCCGGGATCGTACGAACCAGCCCTTCAAACGCGCGGCGAACGTGATCGGAATGCGTGGACATACGCAACACCTCACGATACAGCGTCCAGGCGGTCGCGTTGTTTTTTCGTTCGCGAAGCTCCGCCAGATGAAGTCTCGCGGACGCAGCGACGGTCGATGACGACAAAAGGGCGGCGTACATCGTTTCCGCGGAATCGGTTTGACCGAGACGGTCCCTCGCTACGGCAAGCCGCCATTGCATGGATGGCGGTAACCCCGTATCGCGAATGGGCCGGAGATGTTCTTCCACTTTGTTCATTCGGCCGAGCAGGAAATGTTCTTCAGCACTCTGCGTGAGAAATACGCGATAGAGGGAATCGGCGGGAGACGCATTGAGCACGCGAAGGTCCGATCCCGTCGATAGCAGACGCAGACCCGATGCATGGGCCATGGCGGAAACCAGAGGAACCGTCGATTCGGACGCGCGATTTTGTATTTTCCATTGACTGCCGTCGACGTGCAGCGAGTACAGACTTCCAAATCCATCGATGGCCCAAACGTAGCCCGCGGCATCGCCGTTCAGCCACGTGGTACCGGCCGGCGCGCCGGTAACGGGTACGAGGGATTCGCCGTCGAGTTGTAGCAGCGATTCTCGGGTACCGATCAGAATTCGTCCATCGGCATCGCGGGTCATGGCCAGTGGATTGCGTACGGCGATCGATTGATAACGGTCGCCGCGAATTCGGGCCGCCTGTTTTTGCGTCAGTACGACCGATCCGTCGGACGTGACGAGAATGCGGCGAATTTCTTCACCGAACGATTCGTTGAAAAATTTGTACTGCGATCCGTACAATCGTCCGAGCCCGCGGCCCGTTCCGATCCAGACCGTGCCGTCTCCCGCTACGGCAACGGCGTAGACGGTGTGGGTCGGCAGACCGCTGCTCTGGTCGTATTTCTGCAAAACCGTTCCGTCCCGCCATTGGATCAGACCGCCGTCCGTTGCCAGATACAACGACGAGTCAGGAGCCGACGCCATGTCGTAAATTCGTGCGGGCAGACCCGGCACGGGCGTCACGGCGGGAACCCCCGACGTCCATCCCGTGAGTTCCATCAAACTTTTTCCATCGGTCCCGACCCAGATGCGGTCCCGCTCGAAAACGGCCGATGTCATCGGTGCGCCGGTTGGAAGCTGGGCCTGAATGGACGCCGTCAAAACAGCGAGTAACGACACCATTCTCATCGATGCCAGTCTCCCACCAGGACGAACGCACTCCAGAAATATGGATGCGGAAAACGTTTCCGCACTTCGATTTGCGCCTTCGACAGCGCCACGTCCTTGGCGTCGTGGTCGAGCGACGAATAAAACATTTTCATCATCTCCGATGTCGATTCGTCGCTCACGGGCCAGAGGCTGGAGATCAAAGACGGCGCACCGGCGTAAATAAACGCGCGGCTGAAACCGATCAATTCGTCGCCCTTGACGATCTTCGACAGTCCCGTTTCACATGCCGATAAAACGACAAGACGCGCACGATTGAGATCCAGTGCAAAGATTTCCGATACCGTCAACGATCCGTCATGCTGCGCGTCGGGCGAAAAGTGCAACGCCGATAATTGCGGCCGGTCGAAATCAAACCGACCGTGACAGGCAAAATGCAGGACGTCGGCGCCCGCGGCGCGCGCCCGGACGGCGGATTCCGTCGCGGCCGTTTGGACCAGTACGTCCGACCGGCTGAAAAGAGAACCGATGTGCGCCACTTCGCTTTCCGCGGCGGGTAGTGCGTTCAGGTTCGGCACCACGGGATTGGCAACGGCCAGCAATTGTTGCGACGAGAGCGGAGACGGCGTCTTTCGTTTTGCATTCAGAAATTTCAACAAACTTGCGCTCGGCATGTACGACACCGTATGCGCGTCGATCAGAAAATCTCCCGACGGACGGATCAGCGCACCGAACGGGATGTAGTGCAGTTTTCCGTGCGGCACGACGACGAGACGTTTTCCGGCAATCGATGTCTCAACCGGCGCGATGAGCAGGTCGTACAGCCGTCGTCCCGCCGTTCGATACCGGTCCTGTCCGGGCTTAAGCAGGTTTTCACGGAACTCGAGCGCGTCGATCAACAGGCGGGCCGTGGTTTCCTGAACGATGTGACAATCCGTCCGTTCACGTGTAACGACGAACAGTAATGTAAATTGCGGTACGACAAAATATTCGAGCAGCGCCTGATCGGGTTCGAGCAGCGATTGAATCTCCGCCGTCCGCATCGGCGCGACCGATACGATGGACGATAGTTCTTGATTCGTCTTCTCCAGCTCCGCGACGATCCGGGTACGCTCGTCCAGTAATTTTTGTAAATCCTGTTCCAGGGCGGACGCCATCAGTTCCCACTGGGCAATGCTTTTTTCGAAGGCCCCGATCCGCGCATCGATCGAGTCGAGCCGCCTCAGGAGTGGAAGATTTTGTTTTTCCAGTGCGCGAGATCCCAGGATGTCGAGGAACGAACGGCCGCGGGCGCTTTCGACGTAATACAGCGCGTCGGCGGGACGTTTTTGCCGGATCAGAAAATCGACGAGGTCGGAGTAAACGAACGACTTGTCCTGGAAATAGCCGATGCGCAGTTCCTCGCTTTCCAGTCCCACGCGTTGATTCTCGATCAGCAGGATCGCGTTTTGATACGCCTCGACGGCTTCGGCGAGACGGTTCATTTTATCGTAATTGCGCGCGAGGGCGTGTAAAATTTGCCATTGCAGCGTGACGGCGTTTCTGGATCGGGCCAGGGTAAGGGCACGATTCAGCCTGTCCAGCGCCGACGGGTGTTGTCCGGTCAATCGGAGATACTGGCCTTCGTACGTCAGCGCCGTGATTTCCCCGTACGCGTCTGCCATGCGCCGCTTCATGTCGGCCGCACGGGAGAGCAGGGCCGGAATTTCCGGGTCGGCCGCGGAACTGGCCTCCATCTGGATCAGGCCGATGGCGGCCCGTTGAATCAGGACGTTGGATTCGCCCCGAAGATCGCCAAGCCCTCGGTAAACCTCGAGAGCTTCGTGGAGAACGTCGTTCGCAAGCCGGGTGTCGTGCCGCTGCCATGCGATCATGCCCTGGATGACGAGGTCCGACGCGAGTCCCTGCGCATCGCCGGTCTGGCGTTCGATCTTGATGGCGTTCTGAATGCAGGCGAGCGCCTGATCGAGATCGTTGAGCGCGCGATACACGAGACCGAGATTCGTCCAATCGCGCGCCAGCGGGGAAAGCGCACGTGTGCGTTCGTGGTGTTCATACGATTTTTTGTAAAACGCCAGGGCTTTCTGCAGGTCACCCCGGTTGTGCGCGACCACGCCCATATTGAAATAACCGTCAGCCATCCCGTCGGCATCCTTGATCGCCTGATACAAATCGAACGACTGTTGATATGCATCCATTGCCCGATCATAATCGCCGAGATAGTCGTGCAGGTTACCGCGGTATTGAAGCAATCGCGCCTGCAGTCGGGGGTCGCGCGTGTTGAACGCAAGCGCTTCGTCAATGAATACGGCGGCCGTATCGTAACGGCCGGTTTTCAGGAAGGCGAGCCCGATGGATCCGAGATCGGAGGCAAGGCCGGTGGTATCGTTGATCCGGCGGCGCATGGCGATACTTCTCGTCAGGGCCATAACGGCATCGGGAAATCGCGATCCGCGCAGACAGAGCGTCGCATAGTTGGACAGCGTATTGGCCTGCTCCCGTCGGTCCATCGTCGTGTCGACATCATACTGATGCAGAGCGAGCCGGAAAAGCGAATCGGCGTCGGCCAGGCGATACGCATCCGCTCGTGATCGAGCCAGAGATGCGAGTGCGGCGGCCGTGGCCCGTCCGTTTTGGGTACGTCGGGCAAGGTCGAGTTGGTAACCAAGATAGTATTCATACCGGGCCGTGTCCCGCCGGATTCTGGCCATGAGGGCAAGGTTTTCACATACCGACAACGCCGCACGGAATTCGCCGAGCGTTTCGAACATCCGAAAAGCCGCGTCCCATGCTTCTCCGGCGGGCGCAAACGCCTTTTCAGTAAAAAGGCGATGGCCCTGTTTGAATAACGAGTCGGCGAGAACGACGGAATCGCGCCGCGTTTGTGCGGCCGCAGAAACGAAACCAACGATCAGGCAAAGCAGGGTTCGGTGCATGGCGCTGAGTAAAGTTCAATTCGATGGGGAACCGTAAAAATATAACGCAAAGATGAAGGGAAAAGCTACTTCAAAGTCCGCGACGTTCCCACACGCGATTGAATCAAAAGCGCACTTAAATCAATAGCGTACTGAATAATCATTGTTTTACTTTTTCGGGCAATATTCTATTATTGATTCAACTTTCGATTCGACACGAGAATTCATGTTCAAATTTGCAAGTTTACTGGTCCTGGCGAGTGCGTGTTCCGGAACACGACACCTGTCCCAGGCGGACCTGCTCTGTCTCGAACTGCGCGACACGAGCGTTGTTTCCCCTTACGTTGTTCGCCTGGACGACGCCGCCATCGGCGGAAAAAACCATCTGCGGCTCAGCGGCCGATTGGAGACTTTGGACGGCTCACCGATGGCAAACGTGCCCGTCCAGATTGGCCACTGGCAGCACGACGATCGGGGTTCTTATTTTTTTATCCGGGTTGAAACCGTAACGGATTCTACCGGACAGTTCCGTATCGATACGGACATTCGTCTGGAAGAGTATCTGCTCGTTGAAGCTCCGTCGGAAACGAGATTTTTTCGGATCGGCGAAGCGCTCGACGGACATGTATGCGATCGATAAAAGTTTTTGATCCTATGAGTGGAAATTGATATGGTCCGAATGAAAAACGAAAGCCACGGACGCGAGCGTCGACGACTTCATCGCCTCGCTGTCCGATGAACAAACGCGAAATGATTGTATCACAACGTGTACGACAGTGGACGCGAAGGCGATTGGTGTCTCACCGGATTTTCCCCTCGCAAACAAAATCTGACTATCTACCTCATGAACGGAGTGAAACAATTCAAAAAAAAACATGACGCGTCTCGGAAAATACAAATCCAGTAATGGCGGATGCCTGTACTTCAAAACCCTGGACGACATCGACACACCGGTTCTCGAATCGATCGTCCGGATTTCTGTTCAGACGCTACAACAAACGTCACGCTGATGGCGGAATCGATGCGAACCCGGCTGCGGCGGTGGGTGTATAATTTTTATCCGGCGTACCGCGGCACTGGCGCGTGGGTCACCTACGTCGACGACGAGTGGAAGGAAATTCGTGTGCGTCTCCCGCTGAGCTGGCGTACGCGCAATATCGTCGGTACGATTTTCGGTGGAAGCCTCTACGCGTCGGTGGACCCGTTTTACATGATCATGTTGATCCAGCGGCTCGGACCCCAGTACGTCGTGTGGGACAAAGCGGCGTCGATTCGGTTCAAGCGCCCGGGACGGGAAACCCTGTATGCCCGTTTCACCATCGACGACGCGGAAGTCGACGACATCCGACGCCTGTTGCAGGCGGAAACCAAGATCGATCGCGTGTACACGGTGGAACTCAAAGACCGTTACGGCGTTGTCCACGCCCATATCGAAAAAATCATTCACATCGCGAAACGGAATGCCGCGGAGACAAACACGGCGGATTCAAACCCTGGAGACGCTGAACCAACTTCAGCGCAACGATCGTGAGTCTGATCTGGCTGATCATTGCGAAAATCATTTGGCAGACCCCATCCATGTGGATATTGCAGACGAGCGGGACAACGGAACGTCTGCGCGGCGTGTCGGCCGTCAATGACAGCGTGGCGTGGGCAAGCGGAAATCACGGGACGGTTTTACGTACAACCAACGGCGGGAAAACGTGGATCCGGTTGACGGTACCCGGCGCGGATTCGCTCGATTTTCGCGACATCGATGCATTCAGTGCGGACGACGCTTACGTGATGAGTATCGGCCCCGGTGAATCGTCGCGCATTTATTCGACGACGGACGGCGGACGAACGTGGCGTCTGTCATTTATCAATCGCGATCCGCGGGCGTTTTACGATGCCATGGCGTTTTGGAGTCCCTCCGCGGGACTAGCGATGGGCGATGCCGTGGACGGTCGGCTGACGGTGATTCGTACGTCGGACGGCGGTCACACGTGGTCACCGGTCGTCCTGCCGGAAGCGCTCGATGGAGAAGGCGCGTTTGCCGCGAGCGGAACGTGCATCGCCGCGTTCGCTTCTCACGTTTGGATCGGCAGCGGCGTCAACTGCGCACGTGTTTACCATTCCGGCGATCACGGCGCCACGTGGTCCGTGACCTCCGTACCGATTTACGATTCAACCGGCTCGTCGGGGATCTTCAGCATTTGTCCGATCGACGAACGCCGCGTCGTGGTCGGCGGCGGCGATTATCGTCGGGAAAATCTGGGGACTGCAACAGCCGCTTTTACCTCCGATGGAGGAGAGACCTGGCAGCCGTCCCGTTCGATGCCGGGCGGCTTCCGGTCCTGCATTGCACGTCTACCGGCGACGCGTACCCTTGTGGCCGTCGGTCCCACCGGTTCGGATGTTTCGACCGACGGCGGATTGACGTGGCATCCCATGGATCCGACCGGATTTCATGCCGTCAGTTTCGCCTCGCCTCACGCGGGGTGGGCCGTCGGCGAAAACGGACGTATTGGAAAATTTTCAGGATTTAAATAGAGGCCGTTATGAACATCGATGTCTTCAGGAATCAGTACACGCTCGTCAAAGATTCCCGCGCCGCCGTGTTCGACTACTGCCGGCGGATCGGCGATGCGGCTTATGTCACGCCGGTGGAGGAAAAAAGCATCCGTGACCTTCACGTCCATGTCGCGAATGTTTATCTTCACTGGCTGGTCCTCGTCGTACGTCAGGAATCACGCCCGTATTTCGATCCCTCCACGACCGATACCGTGGCCGTCGCACGTGAATTGTACACATCGATCGATGAGATCGTTGAAAGTTTCTTGCATGAATTTGGAGATCGCTGGACGAATTCGATGATTCAGAAAATTCCGCGTCGTGACATCTCACTGACGACGACACCCCTGACGATCTTCACGCATGTCATCACGCACGAGTTCCATCACAAGGGGCAAATTCTTTCGAAGGGCCGCCGTCTCGGCCATGTTCCACCGGATACGGATATCATTCGGTTTTAACGGTTTTTGAAAAACTCACCCTGAACTTGTGGTCTGTAACAAAATTATAAGTTCAGCTTTCAGAGAACCCCGAGACGAGCCTGCACCGACATAACTCGGTGTTCGGGGTGACTAATGCGAGGTCGTGGCAACAAGTCACACCATCACGGCTCGTTCATCCAGAACCGCCCGAAGCGAGGTGAGTAATCGCTCGGCGGCATACGGTTTTTCGATCAATTCGATGATGTTCTCCGGGCGGCGTTCCCCCCATCGGTCCTGAAAGCCGCTGGTTGCAATGACCGGCAGCGACGGAGCCATTTTGGCGATGGCCTGCGCCGTCATCCAGCCGTCCATCACGGGCATCATCATGTCCAGAACGACAGCGCGAATGTCGGATTTATGGTCGGCGAGAATGGCGATCGCATCGGCCCCGTTCTCCGCGCTCAACACACGATACCCGTTTTCCTCCAGCGCCGTATGGGCGATCTGGCGAACCGGTTTTTCGTCATCGACAAGCAGGATCGTCTCCCCCTGTCCGCGCAAATCCGTAAACGAAGGCGTCGGCACGACCTCTCGTGGTTCGTCGTTGATCGGCAAATGGATCGAAAATTTCGTACCCCGTCCCGGCTCGCTGTACACGCGGATGAATCCTCCGTGCGACTTGACGATCCCAAGAACCGTCGATAGACCGAGGCCGGTCCCTTTGCCGAGTTCTTTGGTTGTAAAAAACGGATCGAAAATCCGGTCGATGACGTCGGGCGGGATGCCGGTTCCGGTATCCCTCACGTCGATCGTCACGTAACGTCCCGGGTGGGCATCGACGTGCATCCGCGCATACGCCTCGTCGACGTGATGATTGTGAGCGGAAAGGACGAGCGTTCCTCCTCCGGGCATTGCATCGCGGGCATTGACGCACAGGTTCATCAAAACCTGATGAAGCTGGGTACGGTCGCCGTGGACGGTCCATAGTTCCGGATCGACGGTCGTGCACAACTCGATCGACTTGGGAAACGTCTCTTTTACGATGCGTGTCATTTCGCCGATCAATTCGTTGGCATCGAGAGGTTTTCGCTCGCCGTCGGTACCCCGGGTGAAGAGCAGCACCTGTTTGACGATATCGGCCCCTCGCTGAACGCTCGATTCGACGGTCGCCAGCAGTTCGGCGGCCTGTTCATTGGCATATTTCTTTTTCAAAAGATGCGTCGCGAGGCCGATGGCGCTGAGGATATTATTCAGGTCATGCGCGATACCGCTGGCGAGTACCCCGACGCTTTCGAGCCGCTGCGCGCGGAGAAACTGCGATTCGATCCGTTTTTTTTCCGTGATATCCAAATGGATGGAAATGACCGATTTGGCGACGCCCCGGTCGTCGCGCACGACCGACCATCGGCTCTGAAAAATCGCCTTCGTGCCGTCCTTGGCCGCAATTTCCCATTCGTCCTGTACGTCATCCCGCGTGAGAACGTCCTGATACACGCGGTCGATCTTGCTGTCACGATTGAGGAACAACAGATGTTGTATGTCCGATCCAAGGGCCTCCGCTGCCGACCAGCCGAAAAGGCGTTCGGCGCTTTTGTTCCAGTATATGATCTGACGGTCCATATTGGTCACAACGATCCCGTCCTGGGCCTGATCGAGATACTGCGATTGATCGAGGATACGCCGCTGAGCGATACGTTGATCGGTCACATCGATCAGAGAGCCGTGGATCTCGATCAGTTCGCCGTTATCGTCAAATTTGCCGATGACGTTTTCGATCACATGGATCAGCCGGCCGTCGATCCGCCGTAAATCCGATTCATGATAATACAACGCCGCGCGCTCACGGATGAGATTCAGGAAACGTTCCCGCTCCGCAGGCGTTTCATACAGCCCGGTTGCATCACTCGACAGAACGGCGTCATTGCTCGAATACCCGAACATCCGGGCAAACGCCGCATTGCAGGCCAGAATCCTCCCGGACGGTAAGGAGATAAATTTAGCGGTCAGTTCTTCTTCAAACAAATTGCGATAACGCTCTTCGCTTTCCCGGAGCCGTCGGTCTTTTTCTTTGCGTTCCGTTACGTCACGGCTGATGCCGACGATACCCGACACTTTGCCGCCGATGAACATCGGGGCGCTTCGGAATTCACCGATCCGATACGATCCGTTGACGTGCCGAACACGGAGTTCGAACTGACCGGGCAACGTTCCATGGAGACATTGCTCGAAAGCGCGTTGTGCGGTTTCGACATCGTCCGGATGAACAAGGTCCCGGAACTCCCGACCGATCCATTCTTCTCTCGCCTGTCCGAGAACGTCTTCGAAGGCCGGATTTAGCGAGTCGATTCGACCGTCGAGAGTGCAGGTATAAATGACATCGGTCGCGGTTTCAAAAACGCGGCGGAAGCGCTCTTCCGACATCTGCAGGGCGGCCAGCGCGTGATGATATTCGGTCACGTCGCGCGATACCGAGAGAACCGTGTCGACTTCACCGATTTCGTTGCGCAGCGGAACGCAGTTCGACTCCATCATGCGGCGAATCCCCGTAAGATCCATCATATCGAATTTGACTTTGACGGTCTTTCCGGCAAAAGCATCCGCCAGTGCGTCGATCAGGCGTTCATGATGGTGCGAAGGAACAAAGTCGAGCATATTTTTACCGACGATATCGGTTCGGTCACCGTCGAGTATCCCCAATCCGGCACGGTTCATGTCGAGAATGGTCCCGTCACGAGCGAGTATCTTGACGCACTCGGGTTCGGAATCGATGACGTTCCGCAACATCCGTTCCTGGGCGGCCAGTCGTTCTTCGATGCGTTTTCTTTCCGTAATATCGTGGTGAACGATCAGCACGGCCGGTGTCGACATCTCGACGCGCGTCGCCTGCACATGCCACCAGATTTTTCCGAGAAGCGTTTCGTGTGCAACCACGGTGCTGAATAAGTTTTCCCGGCGCTGCACCAGAGCCATAAATCCATCACGGAAAGCGGCCACTTCCTCCGGCGATAAAAGCCGGTTTTGTTCCATCACGTCGCAATACTGTTTTCCTTCGAGCGATTCCGAAATCCCGGTCCCGCTCAGGTACCGGCGAGCCACGATATTCAAACTCAGGATCCGACCTTCCAGATCCGTCATGCAGACGGCGGAAGGAATCACGTTGAAGATAGACGTCATGTCATCGGCGGCACGCTGGAGTTGTTTTTCCGCATGAACACGCTCCGTGATGTCGCGTCCATTCAGCACGATGCCCCGAATGGCCGGCACGTCGAGCAGATTGATCATCGATCCTTCTAGGACAATTTCTTTTCCGTCTTTGCGAATTGCTTTCGCCGCCGAGTGATGGACCTTGCCCGGATTGGCAACCACCGATTGCAATAATGCGTCGAACGCATTGCGGTGATGCTCAGGCAAAAATTCTCGCAGTTCACGCCCCAGAAATTCTTCCTGGCGATATCCCATGACCGCTTGGATGGACGGACTCTGATACGTCACCGTACCGTCGGCATCGACGACCGTGATCAGGTCCATTCCGCGCTCCAGCAGAAGGCGATATCGTTCTTCGTTTTTTCTCAGGAGCTCGTCTTCTTTTTTTCGGTTCGTAACGTCCCTGACGATACCCAGAAAGGTCCCATCCGGCATGCGCCGGCCGCTAATCTCGCATTGAATTCGACTGCCGTCTTTATGCACCAGAAGACGCTCCGACGTTACGATCTCTCCCGCCATGAGGCGTGCCATTTGAATGGGCCGTCCTGTGAGGTCTTTCGGATCGATAAGATCGGTCATGGTCATGCCAAGAAATTCTCGGGTCGAATAACCGAATATCTCGCACGCACGACGGTTGGCATGAATATACACTCCGCGCGCGTCGGCATGGAAGATCGCCTCGCTTGCACAGTCGAAAAGCATTTCGTACTTCGCGGAGGAGGACTCGAGATCCTCGCGTGTATGGCGATAGCGTTTCAGAACAAGCCAGAGACCCGCGCCAATCATCAGAAAGGCGAAACCTAGGAGAAAGGCAAAGATCATCATCGGCCGGACTCCGCGTCCCTTTGCGCGGTACGGCTCTGGGGACAGCTTGGACCCGCCTCGCTGGCTGGCCGCTGGTTCTGTCCCGTCCGTGCAGGCTTGTCGTTTCGACTGTTGACCGGTCGCTCGGCTTCGCGGAGGGCGGTTTTCACATAGTCTCCCATTTGCCAATTGATCAAGCAAATGAGATGCCCGTGTAAACGATTGTTTTTTAGGTAACGGAGATTTTAGAAGAAGGAAAAAAGCCACAACCTGTGGGAAAACGCCATACTAAAGGTACAGGAGAAATTGAAGGCCAAGCTCTGCAGCGCGGGCTTCCAAGCCCGTGCCGCACAAAACCGCCAACTAAACTACACTGGTTAAGTGTGCGAACCCCACCCCGCTCTCCCCTTACACATTTTTGCAGCGTAAAAAATTTCTTTGATTCTCGAGTGTAAGGGAAGGGAGGGGTTGTACGACGGCGATGAGTGAAAATGATGCCGGCAGCGTCGCGGCGCTACGTGACGGATTTGACAGCCTGGTGAACGGCCATCAGAATTTTTTCGGCCGTATACGGTTTGTGCAGGGCGGCCACGAGAAGTTTTTCAGGAAATTCCGGGAAGCCGCTTTTTTGGAAGCCCGACACGGCAATGATCCGCGCATTGGGATCGATCTTGGCAATGGCCTTGGCCGTCGTGACGCCGTCCATGTTCGGCATCATGAGGTCCATGATGATCGCCCGGACTCGGGTGCGGTTTTCGGCAAACAGCGCAATGCCCTCGATTCCGTCGGAGGCGATCAGCGTTTGATACCCGTGCGACTCCAGCGTTTTTTTCAGCATCATGCGGACGTCCCGCTCATCATCTACGACCAGAACCAGTTCACCGTTCCCTTCGGGCACCGACGACAATTCAGCGGGCGTTTCTAACTGCCCGCTCACGGCCGGAAGATAAATCGAAAATGACGCCCCTCGTCCCGGCTCGGAATCGACGCGCATGAATCCGTCATGCGACTTGACAATACCGAGAGAGGACGAAAGTCCGAGTCCGCTGCCTTTTCCAGGTTCCTTCGTAGTATAAAACGGATCGAAAATACGATCCAACACTTCCGCCGCCATCCCTGTTCCGGTATCGGATACTTTCACGTGCACGTACCATCCCGGTTTTGCTCCGGGTACCATGGTCGCGTAACTCTCGTCCAATTCGATATTTTCCGCCACGATGGAAAGCCGTCCACCCGAAGGCATGGCATCGCGCGCGTTGACGCAGAGATTCAATAGCACCTGGTGCAATTGTGTCACATCGCCCCGCACCAGCGCCAGATCGGCCGGCATCCGGAGATCGAATTCGATGGACTTCGGAAACGTCTCGGTGACGATGCGCTGGACGTCCTTCAACAGGTCCTGGAAGCGCAGCAGTTGGTGTTCGCCTTTACTGCCGCGCGTGAAGAGCAACACCTGCCGGATGACATCGGCCCCGCGCTGTACGCTCGACTCGATCGTTTGGAGAATCTCATCGCCCGGCGGGAGTCGTTTCTTCAAGACATGGGTTGCGAGCGAAATGGCGTTCAGCAGATTGTTCAAATCGTGCGCCAACCCGCTGGCCAATGTCCCGACGCTCTCCAGTCGCTGAGCCCGAAGCAGCTGCTCCTGCAGGTTTTTCTTTTCGGTGATATTCGAATCGATGACGAGAATGGATTGCGGCTGGCCCGATTCGTCGTTGACGAGCGTCCAGCGGCTGTCGATGATGAGCGTGCGCCCATCACGGTGCTGTTTCCGCTGCTCCCCCGACCATGCGCCATCCGTCAGACAGGCTTGCAGCGCGTGACCGTAATCCTCCGTGTCCACGCACAGAAACTCTCGGATATCCCGATCAAGCGCTTCTTCGGGCGTCCATCCGTACATCTCGAAGGCACCGCGGTTCCAGTACTGCACGCGATGGTCCAGGCCGCGAACACTGATGGCGTCGTGGGCGGCATCGAGCAGTGTCGCCTGCTGGACGATCTTGCGGCGGGCCGCTTCGGAGCTTGTGATGTCGACCATCATGATCACGTATTGATCCACCTCGCCCGGCAGCAGTTCCATCGATACAAGGGCGACGCCCTCTTTTCTGTTTTTTCGGCGAAAGCGCATCGTGGACGATTCGACGGTTCCATCCCGCTGAAGCTGCCGGATCAGTTCAAGGCGTTTCTCCGGTTCGACCCAGATGCCGATTTCCGTCGCCCGGTGGCCGACGAATTCTTCCCGGGTATAGCCGAACATGTGCAGACAGCGCTCGTTGACGTCGAGGATCGTACCGTCGAGCATGCCGACGCCGATGGCGACCGGCGCCGAGCGAAACAGTTTTTCGAATCGCGTTTCCGCGCGGCGGCGCTGGGTAATGTCGCGTACGAAACCTTCGACGTAGGCTCCGTCGGGATTGTCCTTCAAAAGCTGCAGGCTCAGGCTCACCCAGATGAGCGAACCGTCCTTTTTTTTCCATTGAACTTCCGTATCGATGCGGCCCGTGACCAGCGCTTTTTGCATAATCCGGTCGCGTTCTTCCATCGAGAGGAACGCCGCGTCGCCCATGCGCTTTCCGATGAGATCGGAGGGCGTATCGTATCCCAGCATGGCGACCAGATGTTCGTTTACATCCACGATGGTACTGTCTTTTTGACTGCGGTAAATGCCGATCGGCGCCCGGTTGAACAGGTTTCGATATTTTTGTTCAGATTCCCGCAGAGAGGTCTCTGCGTGGAGACGCTCAGAGACGTCCCTCAATACCACCGTGTAAAGCTTTCCAGAATCGCTTTCAACCTGCGAAATCGAGGCCTCGAGCGGAAATTCCGATCCGTCGGAACGAAGGCCGAAGATCGTCCCGAGATGACCCATGCGGCGGGACGTTTCACCCATCTGGCCGAAACGCCGGATGTGTTCGTCATGCTGTTTGCGAAATCGTTCAGGAATCAACAGCCTCGCGGGTTTGCCGAGGTATTCCGATTTGTCGATATTGAACATTTTTTCGGCCGCCGGATTAATCAACACCATCCGCAGTCTTTCGTCGACCGTAATGATGCCGTCCATTGCGGATTCGATGATGCCGGACAACCGTGCTTCGCTGCGGCGGAGTTCGTCCTCGCTGCGCGCAACACGCGAACGTCCGCTTCGAATATCGGGATGTACTATGATTTGGAGCGCGTGATTGGCGCTTTCGCCGACACGTTTGACGATCGTTTCATATCGGACCGTCTCGCCCGAAGTACGTCGCCAGGCGAGATCATTCGACGTTCCGGCTTCCAGGGCTTCAAACGCTTTCAGATCGACGAAACCGTTTAAATTCTTACCAATAAGCGCGTCTCCCGAATCGGCGCCGAGAATCTTTGCCATCGCCAAATTGGCGAACACGATGACACCGTCCAGCGTGTGTAACAACCCGTCGCTGTGATGTTCGGAAACGTGGCGAAGCATGGCATCCAACTGTTCGACGGCCTTCTCGGCAATTTCGTGCGGCAGCGTGGGATCGGTTTTAGAGGGCGTCATCACACGGGTCCCTTTGTCAGGAATTGTGCTGTCTATTCCCCCCGGAATTAGGTGTAGGCGAAGCAACTCTGGATGAAAAAGCGTACTTGACCTCAACAGAGAGGACGTATGCGCTCGTGAAGACTAACCGCAATTTCAAGGCAGAGTCATGGAAAATTTAGGCCATTAATTGCGCGTCCACAAGTCTATTTTTGTAAAGCGCCCTTTACACTACCCGGGTGGATGGGACGAAAATTTTCCATTTATGGAAATTATCCATATACCGTTCAATCGCTAACACAGGGACACACTATCGAAGTGCAGTAATTTAAATGTTTTATATAATTTTTAGAGAACGGTCTTAGTTTTGCTATTTCAGCACACAGATTGGAAGGATTAATATGAGTCTTGGAAAAATATTCATACTCGAAGACGATGAGACCATCCGGCATCTGCTGATCTCGATGCTTCAAAAGGCGGGTTACGAAGTTGTCGGAAGCGCATCACACGGCGGTCGCGTGCGCGAGGCGATTGAGAAAAATGCCGACGTCGTACTCATCGACATCCACCTGAACGGTGGCACATCGGGAATCGAAGCCGCAAAAATTTTGAAAAAAAGCAGGATCCCGTTCATCTACGTCACGGCCGCAACCGACGACCACACCATAGCCGAGGCCAAAACAACGGACCCCTACGGTTACCTGATGAAACCCATCACACCCGTTGCGCTCAAAGCGGCGCTGGAAATCGCCCTGTACCGGCGCAAAATGGAACTGAAACTCGCGGAAAAAGACGAACAGCTCAAACAAGTTCAGCGCATGGAGAGCATCGGCCGTTTCGCGGGAGGCATGGCGCACGAATTCAACAGTCTGCTCACGGTCATTATCGGATATTCCAAATTCGCGCAGCGGCAGATCGGACAGACGTCGCCGGCCCTCGAAAGCCTGATGGAAATCGACAAGGCGGCCCGCAAAGCCGCCCATCTGACCAAACAAATCCTTGCCTTCAGCGATCACCAGATCTTCGACGTCAAACCCACGCCGGTCAACGACCTACTGAACGACTTCGCAAGTTTTATCCGGCCTCTGCTCGGTGAACGATATTCCGTCGAACTGCGCAACAGCGATGTTGACCTTCGGCCGTGTCTCGACAGCGGCGAAATCGAACAGGCTCTGACCCATATCGTGATCAACGCATCGGAAGCCATGCCCGGGGGAGGAAAAATTTCGATCGAGGCGGTCGTGCTTAACGAGGCTCCGCCGCAGGTTCCCTTTCCGATCCCCGTCGACCAGTGGTTGCAAATTTCCATCGGCGACACCGGCATCGGAATCGATCCGGAAATCGCCACACGAATTTTCGATCCGTTTTTTACCACCAAAACGGCCGGCCAGGGACACGGTCTGGGTCTTGCCATTGCCTACGGTATCGTCCGTCAGCACGACGGCTGGATCGATGCGGACAGCACGCCCGGCCACGGATCCACGTTCCATATTTTTCTCCCCGTCCGGATCGATTGTGTTCCGTCGACTCTCGCGGAAACGCCGGGGTCGGTTCATCGCGGTGAGACGATCCTGATCGCCGAAGACACGGAACTTCTCAAAAAAATGTTGAAAACGATTCTGGCCGACATGGGGTACGACGTCCTGACGGCCAGCGACGGCGTGGAGGCGATCGATCTCTATCGCCAGAATAAAGATCGTGTGCGCCTCATGATGCTCGACATGGTCATGCCGAAAAAAGGCGGACGAGAAGTGTACGAAACGCTCGCCGAGGAAGCACGCGGAGTGAAATTCCTGATGACCAGCGGATACACATCGGACGACAGCATCCGGAATTTTACCCAGCGGCACGGGGTGCCGTTGATCCCAAAACCGTACGATCCGGAAGAACTGGGAAAGAAGATTCAGCAGTTGCTGGAAGTGAACTGATCATCGATCGATTCGCAACCCTCCGGCTTTAATCCGAGGCGCGTTCTGGACAAACACCAGCCGTTTGACCGCATCTAACTAAAACCATTCTCCATCGCATCAAAAAAACGCCTCACCCGGGCGTGTGTCTTTCAGTCTTTGTGAAAAAGCTAACAAGGATCATTGCCCAGAGTGAGGTGATCTCCTTAATTGTTGGTAGACGCAATTATTGATTATGACAAATATACTTGTCACCCAGCAATCATTGACGGAGAACAAGTTGGATACAGGAAATCTCGATAAACACGCGCGACGACTAGCCGATCTAGTTTTCGCGCTCCTGGCCAGCTGTCACGAAAAAGAAGCGCGCATGGCCGCCCGACATGGGCTCACCTCGTCGGAATTTCGCTGCCTGCGCTATCTCAACATGCTCGACCGCCCGACCAACAAACAGTTGGCCGAACAGATGGCGCTCAGTCCCGGTCGCCTGACGCGCATTCTCGACGGACTCGCACGCAAAGAGTTCGTCGTTCGCTCCGCAAGAGCCGGAGACCGGCGCACCGTTGAAGTTCATCTGACCCCCAAAGGCGCCGACCTGCTGCACTCGCTCAACGAGGACAACAAAGAAGCGCACAAGGAAATCCTGATGGCAATGGAGATTCCGCATGAGGACCTCATCGGCGGCATGGAAGTATTTCTCGAATCCGTCAAGAAGTGGCTGGAAAAAACGTAAACGGAAGGACGGCAATCATGAGACATCCCATCGTCTTTTTCTTACTCTCCCTCTGTCTTGTTGCGGCCTGCGACGAGGGCAAAAGTTCGAAAAACGATACCGGCACGACGGCATCCTGTGTCGGTTGCCATACGAATTATGAAGTCCTAAAAGCTATTGCCTCACCGGACACAGCGACCGGCGGCGGTGGATGCGGTGGCGAAGCGCCGCACATCGAACCGTACGATCGTGTCTATCTCAGCGAAACGGGGTTTGCCGTGTTTGCATCGTCGGCCCATGGACAGATGGCGTGTACGACCTGCCACAACGGCGTCGACAGTACCAACGACAAGGCGCTTGCCCACTCCGGAAATTTCCTGCGTCATCCCTCTCTCGCCGCCGATGAAAAATGCGGCTCC
Source organism: uncultured Bacteroidota bacterium (assembly GCA_964478735.1). Classification (GTDB taxonomy): domain Bacteria; phylum CLD3; class CLD3; order SB21; family SB21; genus CAYZJB01. Next base: position 26,491 of record CAYZJB010000020.1, read on the forward strand.
TGCCACGCGGAGACGGTGACGAAGATGCAGAACAGTCTTCACGCACAGGGCTGGGGCCAAAAGCGCATGGTGTATATGCGCGCGGGTTATTCAAGCTTCGATCAAATGCCAGACATACTGAAACAGGGTTATGAAACGAACTGCGCCAAATGCCATGCCTCCTGCGGCGATTGCCACGTCAATCGGCCGAAAGCAGGCGGCGGCGGACTGCTCAACGGGCATGCATTCAACTCGAAACCCGACATGCGTCTGCAATGCGTCAATTGCCACACGAGCCGCGGAGGACATGCCTTTCTCGGTGTCGCGGCCGGGACCGTTCCGGACGTCCACCTGACCAAGGCCGGGTTTACCTGCACGAGCTGCCACACGGCTACAGAGATGCACGGCGACGGGACCCAATACGACACGCGCTATCAGGTCGCCGATCTCGCCGAATGTACCGATTGCCACACGAGTGTTGCGACGTCCAACGTCTATCACACGATGCACAATGACGACTTCAGTTGTTACGTCTGCCACTCGCAGGATTACAACAACTGTGCAAGTTGTCACATCGGCGCGGAAGGCGCACGCGTGGCGGCGTACGTGGATTACAAGATTGGTATGAACCCGATCGCAACGATCAAATCGCAATACAAATATTCGCTCCTGCGGCGAAGCCTGAGCGCGCCGGATTCCTGGGACATGTACGGCGTGGCCAACCTCGGCAATTTCGCCGCCGCGCCGACATACAAATACACGTCGCCGCATAATATTCAAAAATGGACGTCGCGTACGCAGGTTGACGCCGGCAAATCGTGCTCCAATAATTGCCATATCGTCAATGAAGACGGCGTTTATCGAAATCGTGATCTGTACCTGTTCAACTCAGACCTTACGGCATGGGAACTCACCGCCGACACGGGCATCGTCGTGGATGGCCGACTGCCGGCATCATGGGGAACCCCGTAAATTCATTTAATAAAGGAGAAGTGGATATGAAACCTACCAAACGGCTCTGGCTGCTGATCGCGGGGCTCCTGATTTTCCCTGTGGGATGCAGCGACGACAAGGACGACGTCAATGAGTCGCAAGTTCTTGTCGAATACCTTGAAGGCAACGGCGATTATCTCAATACGGGTGTGCCTTCGCTCATCACCGCCTCCGATGTGCAAGTCGGACTGGCGTCGAGTGCCAATTTTTACATCATCGACATGCGCAGCGCGACCGACTTTACGGCGGGCCACATCGATGGAGCCCATAATGTCGCGATGGCCGATCTGCGTACTCACATGGAGTCGATCAACGCAGCATCGTATGAAAAAATCATCATCACGTGCTACTCCGGCCAGACGGCCGCGTATGCCACGTCATTGATGCGGCTGCTGGGATACGACAACACGTTTTCGATGAAGTTCGGCATGAGCGCATGGCACGTCGATTTTGCGGCCAATTACTGGAGCGCCAAGACCAGCAACGTCCGCGCGTCGGAATTTGAAACGGCGGATCATCCCAAAGCCGCGGCGGGCGACCTTCCGGTGATCAACACCGGGTTTAAGCACGCCGAAGACATCCTGGCTGCCCGTGTCGATGAATTGTTGGCCGCGGGTTTCTCGCCGGCGCTTATTACGGAAGCCACGGTCTTTGCGACACCGAGCAATTATTATATCGTCAACTATTGGCCGACGGCGCACTATCTCGATCCCGGGCATATTCCCGGTGCGATCAATTATGTACCGAAGCAGGATCTCAAACTGAGTACTGCATTAACAACGTTACCGACCGACCAACCGATCGTCGTGTATTGCTATACGGGAACGACAAGCGCGTTCGTCGTCGCCTACCTACGCTTGCTGGGTTACGACGCGCGATCGCTGGCGTACGGGGCGAACGCGATGATCTACGACGTGATCAACGGCGTCACCGGATTCACGACGTTCAAAGCGTCGGATATCATGAATTATAATTATGTGACCGGATAAGCGCATATTTCCCCTCCTCTCTGTGCCCGTCAACCATCCGGATGACGGGCTTTTTTATGTCCTTCAAAACAAAATTCTATTCCATAAACGTCTTGAAAATTCGCATACGAAACGCTACTCTGTTGCCCGTCATGGCTAAAACCAGAACCTATTTCGTCTGTCAATCCTGCGGTTACCGCTCCTCCAAATCGATGGGACGCTGCCCGGAGTGTGAGCAGTGGAACACGTTTGTCGAAGAAGTGATCGGCGAAGAAAAACGGACGCGTGCACCGTCACATGTCCTGTCGGCGCTGGCCAACGTCGATGCGTCGACGTTCGTCGACCTGAGCGAGCCGTCGAGCCTGGAATCCGTCGCCGTCCAGCCCGACCACCGTCTGCCGACGACCATGGTCGAACTCGACCGCGTACTCGGCGGCGGTATCGTCAAAGGATCGCTCGTACTGGCCGCAGGCGAACCCGGCATCGGCAAGTCGACGCTGCTGTTGCAGATGGCCATGCGGATTGAACAAAACGTGCTGTACGTCTCCGGCGAAGAATCGCTGCAGCAGATCAAGTCGCGTGCGGAGCGCCTCGGCCGGCGTCATCGTCACGTGCACGTCCTGGCGGAAACCCAGGTCCAGAAAATATTAGCCCATGTCATGCAACAACGGCCGGACGTCGTCGTCATCGACTCGATCCAGACGTTGTACCGCGACGACATCGAAAGCGCTCCCGGCAGCGTCGCACAGGTACGGGAATCGGCGGCGCTGTTGATGCATGCGGCAAAAGCGACCGGCGTGTCGTTTTTCCTTATCGGCCACGTGACGAAAGACGGCCTGATCGCCGGACCGAAAGTACTCGAACACATCGTCGACACCGTCTTGCAATTCGAAGGCGATCAACACCACTTGTTTCGTATCCTGCGGGCGACGAAAAACCGTTTCGGCTCGACCAATGAGATCGGCATTTTCGAAATGCGGGACAACGGTTTGACCGAAGTGGCCAACCCATCAGAATTATTTTTAGCCGAACGAAGTCCGGAACTGTCCGGCTCCGTCGTCGTGCCCATTGTCGAAGGATCGCGCGTCCTGCTTGTTGAAGTCCAGGCGCTCGTCACGCCGACGACGTACGGCATGCCGCAGCGAACGGCTTCCGGCTTCGACATGCGCCGCCTTCAACTGCTCATTGCTGTTCTGGAAAAACGCGCCTGCATTCCGCTCGGATCATTCGACGTTTTTGTCAACATTGCCGGCGGACTCAAAGTCGACGAACCCGCCATGGATCTCGGTATTGCGCTGGCCATCGCCTCGGGATTTCGGGAAATACCGATCGGTGCGGATACGGTCGTCGTGGGCGAACTCGGACTCGGCGGGGAAATCCGCGCCGTGAGCCACGGAGACCGGCGTGTTCGAGAAGCCGCCAAACTAGGTTTCACGCGCGTCATTGTTCCAAAAAGTAATCTCAAGGACGCCGGCCGCAACGCGATCGGGGTACGCCATCTGCGCGACGCGATCGAGGCGGTGATAGGCGATTCATAATGTTGCAAGTCCTAAAATTCATCCGAGATTACAGCTGTTCAAATTTCATCTACTGTCATGACGATTCTCACTGATCACAATTCGGTCATCGACCTCAAGCAGCTGCTGATCCTGATCAACGATGATCGCGATCGCGATGCCGAGCTCTGCCTCGATCTCGATTGTCGTATCGCCACACGCGAGCCCGAAGCGTTGATCCAGAATCTCCGTACGATCATCACGTATATTCGTTCCGAAACGCAGGGAACGTTGTCCATCGGACTCAGCGCCCTTCGCGATGCGTTTGATGTCGTCGTCGTGGGACGCACCGATGCGGCAACGGTTTCCCCGAAACCGGAAGTGAGCTTTGAAACCTTCGGAGGAAAATTGTTGTTTGAATTTTCATCTGAAAATTATCTGAAGGCATGGATCCGTTTTGATCGGTCATGAATTAGAATCGATGCTCGCCGTACAATCACGCGACATGTTAAGCGAGCACGTCGTACTGAACGCCACAATAGCTAAAGCGACGGACCTGCCGGGCGATCGGATACCCGTCGTTTTTCAAGAGGTCCTTCGTTTTCTGCATTTGATATCGTTGTCCGGGGAACGGTTGACGCCAAGCCGCATCGTCGACGATGCGTGGCATGAATTTATCCTGTGCACACGGCTCTATGCCGACTATTGCCAGGCCCAGTTCGGCCGGTTCATTCACCATCATCCCGGAGGAGACGAGACGGTCAATCGAAAGCAGTTTCGACGCACGATCGAGCTCTACCGTCAGTATTTCGGTCCGCCCGATCCCGCGTTCTGGGGCGAAGGGGTACAGGACGCCGACGCCTGTGGATCCTGCGAAAGCGGAGCCGACCTGTGAAGATTCTGCTGATCGCCGCCGTCGGTTTCATATCCTGCGGAAAAAAAATCGAATCGGAGGAGACCCTGATGGCGACGATGATTGCGAAGAACGTCAACGTTGAGGAGTTTAACACGATATTGCACGGCGAAAAACCGGTGATCCTGCTCGACGTTCGCACGCACGGAGAGGTTGCCGCCGGAAAAATCGAAGGCGCGGTGACGATCGATTTTCATGACGCGCAGTTTTCGACGAAAGTCCGGGAATTGGAGCGGACGAAACCGATCCTGATCTATTGCCGTTCCGGTAACCGCAGTCACACGGCAATGAAGAAGATGGAAGAAATGGGATTTACCGAATTGTACAATTTGACCGACGGCATCATCGCATGGAGCCGCGCCGGGTTGCCCGTCGTCAAACCCTGATAAAGGAGCGATTTATGTTTTTTTCTGCTTCCCTCACCGTGGATCCGTCGCAGATCACGCGCATCCAGGCCGTCCCGCCGACGAAGGTTTTCAAAAAACTGCTGTTCCACCTCTCGTCGGGATCCATTTCGGAAAAAGAAGAAGTCGAAACGATCACCGCCATTTCCACCCTGCAGCAGATCAACCGGGCGTGCCGCTCCATCGGCATCGACAACATCGTCCGTCTGTCCAAAGACGACGTGGATTTTTATTACGATGAGGAAGGGCGCAAGGATGATCTGAAAGAGACGATGGATAAATTCGAATTCGAAACGGACCTGATCGAATCGGAAGCGTTCAAGACGCTGGAACTCGTGTTAGAACATGAAGATCAACAATTCAAATACCTTATCGAAATCAGTGTCCGCCGCATTCACCGGGTTCGCGAATACCCGATCGAAGTGAAGATAAACGGCGTGCTCAAACAGTTTGACGCCGGTTCCGAAGACACCGTCAAAAAACAACTGTCATCCGTCTTTGCTTCCAACGATGCCTACGAAACCTTTGTCAAAGGCGCCCGACTCGATTTCGACCGGTTCGTCGGCAATCTGGAAATGGCGTTGCGCAAATCCATCAAAGTCGACGACATTCGCGTCCGGAGCGCCAGCAAAATCGTTCGCCCGAAAGCGCCGGCCTCATCCGGAGGTCCCTCAAAAGCCCGTGCCCGGAATTCAGCAGAGCCCGTGTTTTACGGTTATCCGGGTTTCGGCGACGTGATGCTGTATGCCTGGATGTGGTCGGCGTTGTGCCATGATCACAATATCCACATCCATAATTCCGATATCGTCGATGAAACGGGAGCGGAGGTGATGTCGGTCGGCGATCAGGGTTTCGATGCCGGTCAAAGCGATGTGTTGAATCCCGAGGTTCCCCTGGAGGAATCGGTATCCGATTTTCAGGACACCTCCCTCGACGACACGCGAAATGCCTTTGAAGACACGTCGTTCGATTCCGATGCCGGCGGCGACAGTGGAGACAGCGGTTCATCGTGCAGCAGTTGCAGTTCCTGCGGGGGCGGGTGCGGCGGGGATTGAATTTAAACTCACCGCAGTACCACCGTCGAAGCCACGGCAGGTCGCTGAGCGCGTCGAAGCGACTAAGCTGACTTTCGTTTCCCTTCGATGAATTCTCAGGGAACGAAAGTCAATTCTCATCCATCACCAGCGTCGTCATTTCTCCCATTCGGTGACGGATGCGTTTTTTGATGCGTTTGTAAAGGCGCAGTTGCTGACGCTCGATTTCCGATAAAAGCGGCCGGAAAAACATCGACCGCAGCGCACGGACGATGGAATTCGTCGATTCGATCTTCCGCATCTGTTTGTGAAGCACGGCTAGGAGAATGACGTCCCGCATAAGGACATCGACATATTCCCGCTTGGGCAAGATATGCGGCAAATAGGCCTTCCACACGTCGTTGTCGAAAACGGACTTCAGCATTCCCCCGAGGCCGTACTTGATAAACGTTTCCTTACGCAATCGTCGGGTTCGAATGGCTTTGGCAATTCCCTCGGGCGGGATCCGTTCACGGTGACTGACCCATAACGCGGCCTTGTACGCCTGTATCATGTTTTCCCAGTAATCCGGCGGCACTTTCCCGATCTCCCAGATTTCGAATACGCCGGGAAACGCCGTATTGATCGCCTGATACATGTTCTTTTTGAATATCCGCTCGAAAACCGTGGACAGGCCGTGGTGTTTGAACGTTTCACGCGAAAGCGTCCTGTCTTTTATTTTTGCCGGGATCGCGGACAACGGGATTTCCATTCGCCGGATCATCCATTGGATGGCGCGAACGATGTTCTGTCGTCCTTCTTCGCCCTGCCAGAAACTGTTGGGTACGCTGCCGAGTTCCCACGGCATCAAATGCGGATACGCGTCGCCGATCGCCCGTGACACGGATTTGTAGTACTGAGCGAACATGTACGACAGGCCGTGCTGTAAAAAAGTCGACTTGCGGATCCGGTCTTCGCGAAGAGCGGCGGGAATCTCGTTACGCGGGATGCCGATTTTTTCCTCGACAAGCCACCGTACGGCCATCCGTCGATTGTCCCCGTCGTCCCAGAACCCGTCCTCGACGTGCGATTCTTCCCACGGCAGCAACAGTCCCGGATACGCGTTTCGGATCAGGCGGTTGATCGAGTAATTAAAATGCCGTACGACCCCGCGCAAACCGACGGCAGCCAGTTCATCTGCCGAACGCTGCCGGAGCACGGTCAATGGGTCCTCTTCGAAAATATGCTCGACGGCGTACCGCGCCAGTACCGCGCAGCGATGTAACGTATCGTGATTCAGGAAATGGACCGGAAATCGGCGCCGGAGTCCGAGAAAAACGTACTTATAACACTCGACGATGTCGTCGTCGGACAGGTCATTGCTCGATCGGATTTCCTGGATTTCCGCGGGCAGTCCGTCAGGATACAACTTTCGCATGTTCGATATCCGGCTTTCCAGAAATTCGAGCGATTGATCGATCAGGTAGTAAATTTTATCGTTCCACGAGAAATCTCTCGTTTCTTCCGACGCGGTCATGAGTCGAACGAGATACCGGTAATTGTCGTCACTGATCTTGCCTCGAAGATAATCGAGGACGGCGGACTCGGATATGCCGGGTTCCGGGGTCCATGCGTCTTCTTGCGACAGCGTTTCCAGTTGGACGTCATACTCGTCATGAAGTTTGTCGAGTGAAACGAAATGCCGCTTGCCGACGTCGGGAAACAGCGATCGGGCCAGCTCGTCAATTTCCGTTTGAATGACGGCTGTATACGCGTCGGCATCGAACGGCGTCGTCTGGATCAGCTGCACGAGCGATTCGCAGCCGAAAACGGATTGCGCCAGTTCCGCCACGTCGTCGGGCAGATCGAGACCGCTGAATCCGAGGGCGCGTTGTCTGGAGCGAATAAGTTGAAGGGCGAGGTCGTAGCCGCGATGATAATTGTCCGCGATTTGCTGACTGCTCAGACGGTTCATGTCGGTGACCGGAGGACCGGAAACGGGTCCCGCAATGGCAAGAGACATGGGAATTCTCCGTGAAGGTTGACGGGTTCACGGAGGCAAGTCATCGTAACCCATCCTGTATCGATGTAGTCAATTGTAACCTGCAGTAATTCAATGAAAACAACCACCGAGCTATATTGTTCCCAGCAAATACCTCTTGCGCCGGGATTCCGGAAATTTTTCGATCGCGTATCGCAGCATCGTTCGCGGCATTTTTCGATAGACCGGTTTCAGAAACTTTTCAAGTACTTTTACGTCGCGCTTTCCGACTTCGCGCAACATCCAGCCGATCGCCTTATGGATCAGGTCGTGTTCGTCATTCAATAACATTTTCGCCAGAGCCAATGTTTCGTTGAATTCACCGGTTTTGATAAAGGCAAACGTCGCCAGAACGGCGATACGGCGGTTCCACAGCCATGTCGACCGAGCGAGCGTTTTCAAAACGCTGCGCGAACGATCCCGGAGATATTCACCGACGATGATTTCCGCCGATAGATCGACGAGATCCCAGTTGTTGACGAACTTCGAATGTTTGAGATAAACCTGATGGATGCGTCGGCGCGTCAGCGGATCGCCCGTGCGGAATTGCCGAACCCAGATGAGCAGCGCCAGGAGGCGTTCTTCATGGATCTTTGATTTTAACAACTGCAGCGTTTGGTCGAACGGCAGACCCGAGTATCGTCGTGCTAGTTGCCGCGTTTGCGGTACGGACAAGCCCGCAAAAACGTCGCCTTCGGCATATTCGCCCGGACCCGTTTTGAAAAATCGCTGGAGAAATCGGCCGCGTTCCGGATCGGTCAGTTGCCGTACTTCGTTCCGTAGATCGGACAATCGTAAGGGCCTGGACATTGGAGGTCTCCGTAAAATGGCGGCAAAATATAAATCGGAAGAAGGATATTACCAATGCTTACGAGCGGCCGCCCGAAGAAGTGTAACCAAAATGGAACGCACCGATGAGTCCAAGGACCCCACCACCGGCGAAGAACGTCAGCAGTCCCGTCCAACCGAGTGCAGCAAATTCCGAAATTTTCAATACCGCAAGAAGGACAAACAACACCGTTGCCGTGAGCGCTCCCCACGCCGTTCCGGTCAGCACTTCACGAATCGATAATCGACCGGGGAGTTGAAAACTGGGAATAAGCATTCGCCATTTTTCATAATCCCACCCTATCAACCAAAGACCGCCCAGCAGCATCAGGCACGTCACGACCGGTGTACCGCTGAACGGAAGCGAAACCGTAATGATGAAGATGTTCAACACGATGGCAACATAAGCCAGAGCTCCGAGAGTGGCGGTGGCCGGTACCAGCAACAGCATAGCCACCAGCAACTGTGCGCCGCCGATAAAACGGTAGTAGAAGCCCGTCTGATACAGCGCATCGAAAAAATATCCAACCGGCGATTCCGGACCGAGGGCCGTAAACCGGTGACCCAGCAGTTTAACGAGCCCGGAGGGAATAAACGCAAAGGCGAGCAGCAGGCGAACCGTGATGGTGAAAATACCGAAAATCGCGCTGCGGCGAATGACGGCGTTGGTCAGAGCAATGACGGTCATGCTTATCCTTTCCGGTGAAAACGGTTAGTCTTACGCGTGGATCGAAGAGAGGTTGCGTACGATGATATCCGGTCATTTAAATGGATCCCTCATAGATTCATCTTCTAAGACCGAATCCGCCTTGATCTTACGTGTACACCGACATAAGTTTTCGCATGGCCCGCACGTCTCACTATGTCCAGGTCGGCAAACGGAAGTTCGAACTGTCCAATCTGAAGAAAGTCCTGTATCCTGCCGATGGAATTATCAAGGCGGAACTAATCGAGTACTATCTCAAACTGGCGCCGACGATTCTGGCCCATGCCAAAGGCCGGCCGCTTTCGATGGTGCGATTTCCCGAAGGCATCGACGGAGAATCCTTTTTTCAGAAGAATAAACCCGACTGGGCGCCCGACTGGATCGAATCTGTCGCTCTGGGCTCGAGCGAAGAAAAAAAAGACTACGTCATTCCCATGGAAGAGGCCACGCTCGTGTGGCTGGCGAATCTGGCGTGTATCGAACTGCATCAGATGCATGCGCGCGCCCCGCATTTCGATAAGCCGGATTACATGATCATCGACCTCGATCCGCCCGACGAAACGCCATTTCCGACCGTCGTCGATCTGGCCATGGATCTGAAGCCACACATCGAATCGTACGGGTATACCGTTTTCGTCAAAACAACGGGTCGCAAAGGGCTCCACCTCGTGATGCCTCTGGAACCGAAGTGGACGTTCGATCAAGTCTTCGAGGCGGCCAAGGCCATGGCGCAACCGTTCGTCGATAAAAACTCGAATCGCGCGACGCTTCACCTCACGAAAGAATATCGTAAAGGCCGGATCCTGATCGACGTATATCGTATTCGCCCCGGCCAGACGACGGTCGCCGCGTACAGCGTCCGCGGGCTGCCGGGTGCAACGGTTTCCACGCCGTTGACCTGGGACGAACTCGCCGAGACGAAACTGTCGCGCAACTGGACGATCACGACCGTACCGAAAAAAGTGCTCCAGACCGGCGATCCCTGGGAAACGATGACGGCGTTTGCGGTCGCCCTGCACACGGAAAGGCCGAAAGTCGTTCCGGTCAAGAAGACACTGAAAAAATCGGCCCACCATAAAACTCCGGATCAACTGGATGCGTATGCCAAAAAACGAAAATTCGAAAAGACACCGGAGCCCGCGGGTGAAGCCGTCCTTGGCGAGGGTAACGCGTTCGTCATCCATCGTCACCACGCGTCGCGCCTGCATTACGACCTGCGGTTGGAAAAAGACGGCGTGTTGAAATCGTTTGCCGTTCCCAAAGGCCTGCCCCCTCGTCCCGGCGTCAAACGCCTCGCCGTTCAGACGGAGGACCACCCGCTCGAGTACATCAATTTTCAGGGAGAGATCCCCAAAGGAGAATACGGCGGCGGCCAAATGTGGATTTACGCACAGGGCAAATATCAGATTACGAAGGAAAAGAAAAACGGATTTTATTTCCGTCTCGGCAGCCGTGAACTCAACGGTGAATATCGCATTCACCTCATGAAAGAAAATCAATGGCTGCTGGAACGCGTGGACACCCCGCAGGTCGACTGGTTGTCGATCGACGTCGATCCCATGCTCGCGGAACTGGGCCGTGAAGTGCCGTTGGGCGACCATTACGTTTACGAAGTCAAATGGGACGGCATACGGGCCATCATTCAGGTCGACGAAGGACAGATTCGCATTCTGAGCCGCAATCACATGGACATTACGAAATCGTTTCCGGAATTGCTTGCGGTCGATAAGTCTTTCCGCGTTTCCGGCGCCGTCTTCGACGGCGAAATCGTCTGTCTCGACGACGCAGGCAAACCCGTTTTCAGGGACGTTATCCATCGCATGCAGCAAAAAACCGACGGAGCCATCGAACGTGACCGCGTCAAACGGCCGGCCGTTTGTTATTTATTCGACCTGCTCTATCTCGACGGGCGCCCGGTGATGCAGGAACCGTTGTGGAGGCGGCGGCAATGGCTCGAAGACATCGTCAAACGCGACACCGCGTATCGCGTCAGTTCGATCGTGACGGAGGGGCAGGAATTGTTCAATGCGGCCGAACAATTCGGTCTCGAAGGCATCATCGCCAAACGCCGGGACAGCGGCTATGCCGTCGGCCGCCGCAGCGAAAGCTGGTTAAAAATCAAAACACGGCAAACGATTGATTGCTGGATTATCGGATGGACCCGGGGCAAAGGCGAGCGGGAAGCGACCTTCGGCGCTCTGCATCTTGCCGCCTCGGACAATGGTTCTCTAAGGTATCTGGGGAAGGTGGGTACGGGATTCGACGATAAACTGCTGGCGTCGATCCGAAAGGAACTGGACGGCGTACCGCAAATCCAACGCCCCATCGAGCAAAAACCGCTCGACGACGCACAAACAATCTGGATCGAACCCCGACTCGCGTGTGAAGTGCAGTATGCCAGCATTACCAAAGACGGAATGCTGAGAGAACCGGTGTTTTTGCGGCTTCGTCCGGACATCACGGACAATGCATGAATCGGATTTTGAATCGACCGCCGTTCCGAATATGCCGGCCCAACCTATCATCGACATGTTGGTTGAAGTATTCAGTCTTGAAAAAGCGGCCGACAGAATTGTTCCCTTACTCAAAGGGCAAGGCTGCAACTAAGTTTGACGTCCAACGCACGGCGACGATGGAGAACCGTTTTATCATTGGTTTATACGTCGAAATTCAGCAGGAAAGCGCACGCATCACATACATACACATGGTCCAACCGGTTTTTGAGCACTGGGATCGTTTATTTTCAGGGATTATTTCCCAACGTCGCGGCAGAATACGCCGACCTCAAGCTGAATCTTCAACGCATGCCTGGCAATGATCGGGTCGCCTACACTCGAGCCAAAACAAATTTTATTTTGGAAACAACCGGTCGAGCGAAACAACGGTATCGAAAATAACGGACGTGCCTTTCATCGCAACATTCTTACAGGCGTTCTCGTAGTTTGGCATCGATGCACTCCGGGTTCATTCAAATATTGAAAAAACGAGACAAAAGGATGACCGCTTTTTTCTCATTCTAACGGCCGCTGATGCTGCTGGGGCTTGACGTCTATACGATGCCCTTCGACTCGACGGTGTCGAAACTCAAACAACTGGGCTTTGATCTCTCCATTTGCCGAAAAGATCACTGGCATGACAGATACGTGTATGTCGTCGGGGCCGAAGCCGGTGACACGGTCTCAAAACAGTTCTGGGTCGATGCGGAGCGCCTTGTTTTTGTCCGCTTACTGGAACCCGGCAAAACCCAAACGTGACGATAGAAACTCAGTTTAACAAGTACATCGAAGTCGATGGCGGCTGGATTGAGACGGAGGTTCTATTTCTGGTAGACGGGAAAATGAAAGGAAAAGAATACTATCGAGACATTCATGTCAATGTCCCGGTCGACAATAACCTGTTTTCTATACCCCATTGGCCGTCGACACGCTTTGTCAATAAACCGTAGTGCGGCCCCCTTCACAAGAAAAAGGGGCTGTCCAAAAAGTTCGTTACAGATAATCCATAAAGCAAACAACTGCATAATCTCATTATTTTCAACAACTAACGAGATTGTTTGCTTATGGTTCGGTTAGGCCTGTGCCTGCAAAAAGCGCTTACGGACAGCCCCTCTATAGAATCAGATTCGAATTAGCTGACGTGCTGGGAAATGATCTTGGCAAGGTCAAACATTGACACCTGATCCTTACCGCCGAACAACGCACGGAGTTTGTCGTCCGCATTGATCATGCGCTTGTTCTGCTGATCCTGCAGGTTGTTTGCCCGAATGTAATCCCAGATTTTTTTGATCATGTCCGTTCTCGGGCGCGGCTCGCCCCCGATCACGGCGGCCAGCGTGCTACTGGGCGTCAGTTTGGCCATGAAAGCGGCATTGGGTTTTCGGGCCGCTTTCGCTTTCGCCGGCTTCTTCTTCGCCGCTTTTTTTACCGCCTTTTTAACGGGTCGTTTTTTCGCCGGTTTCTTCGCTACTTTTTTCTTCGGTTTGCTTTTTTTCGCAGCCTTTTTCTTTTTGGGGGAAGTCTTTTTCTTGGCCAAGGTCGTAGTCCTCTCGCTAGGTGAATAGGTTAGAAAACCATGCTGGGGTAAAACTTAAGCGATTTTTACCTCATTTGTCCAGAGGAAAAATGAGATCGGTCAACGTGCCCGCTTTTATGGCTCAGAAAAGTATCGCAGCAGAATTCGGGATTCGTTACACTTATCCAGTGTCGCCAGCCAACCGACAGGATGTCGATGTCATAACGATTTTCGGATTACTCCATGTGCCGGCACCTACTCCTACTGATTCTCACACTCGCGCTTTCATCATTTCGAGCCTATGCCGATTCATCCGCTGCCGATACGGTTCGTCCCAAAATCGGGCTTGCTCTTTCCGGCGGCGGCGCCAAAGGATTTGCTCACATCGGCGTCATTAAAATCCTGGAAGAAGCCGGCGTTCATGTCGACTATGTGACGGGAACCAGCATGGGCGCCGTCATCGGCGCCCTGTACTCGATCGGCTATTCCGCGGCGGAAATGGAATCGATCGTGACGGAGATGGACTGGGACGATTTTTTCGACGATGACGTCGGGCGCCTTTACGTTCCCGTCGAAGAAAAGCGATGGCACGACCGGTACATGATCTCATTATCGCTGGAAGGAACATCCATCCGTTTGCCGGCCGGCGTCGTGGCCGGACAAAAAATTTCCACATGGCTTGCTTATCGCACACTGCCGGTCCATCATGTGAACGATTTCCATAACCTTCCCATCCCGTTCGCCTGCGTGGCTACGGATCTGGAAAACGGCCTGCCGGTCACGTTGGATCATGGAAATCTTGCCGAAGCCTTGCGTGCCAGCATGGCCATTCCGACGGTTTTTACGCCCGTCGTCATCGGCAATCGCCTGTACGTCGACGGATTTCTGTCGCGTAACCTTCCGGCACAGGAGGTTCGTGAACTCGGCGCCACGACCGTCATCGGCGTCGACGTCGGCGCGACGCTGCGCGAGGCTCAGGATATCCGTTCTTTTCTCGACGTGCTGGATCAGTCGGTGAGTTTTCAAACGGTAGCAGCGACGCATGAACAGCACCGCCTGTGTGACATTTTGATCCAGCCGAAGTTTGGCGATCTCGCGGGCTCGGATTTCGACCGGGCCGCCGCCATGATCCGGCTCGGAGAAGAAGCGGCTCGTTCTGCGTTGCCGCGGCTGCGTGCGATTGCCGATTCCATTCGAACGCCGCTGCCGGAACGTCCGCTGGTACGCCATCGCGTCGATTCGCTGTACATCACAAAAGTCCGCATTCGAGGCGCGGTCAATACCTCCAAACGTCAGGCACGGCTGAACCTCGGGATTCAACCGCCGATGTGGGTCGAGACCCGTACGCTCGACGACCGGGTTCGCCACGTCTACGCGTCCCAATCGTTTGAACGCGTGACGTATCAACTGGTTCCTTCCGAAGCCGGAACGGAATTGGTTCTGCATGTGGTCGAACGGCTGCCGCATCGCCTTCAACTCGGTTTCCGTTACGATACGTACGGCAAAGCATCGATCATCCTGAACTCCACCTTCCGGCACGTGCTTCGCAAAGGCTCAAGCTGGCGTACGGATGTTCGTCTCGGTATGGATTATCACGTCGCGACGCGATTCACCACACTAACGCAGTTTCCACGTCAAATAGGCATGGAACTGCTGGCGGAGCGCGCGTCGCTTCGGTATGCCGTGTACCAGGACGGACGGCGGATCGGAGAACAGCGATTGACGGCCTCGGCCGCCGATGCGATCATCGGATCGATTCACAGCGATGTTCTGCTGTTCGGCCTCGGCTTTCGCTACAACCTGTTCGATTACGGCGACGCGCTCGGGACAGTGCCCCCGGTGCCGGATAAACTGGACTTCGGGCAGTGGTACGGTCTGCTCCTCGTCGACCGCAACAATAAGACGTATTTTCCGACGAGAGGTCATCTCTTTTATTTCCGCGTCGACTGGGCGGACCCGAAATTCAACCACGGCGCCGAATTTCGGCGGTTTGAAGCGGACGTGTCGAGGCTGCTCCCTATTCACCGGCGGTGGACCGGACATATCCGCGTCTTCGCGGGAGGCATCCAAGGTGCCGACATTCCGATCGGACTGCGTCCTACGCTCGGTGGAGTGGACAATTTTGTCGGATTGAAATTTCGCGAACGCATTGGCCCTCACGTCAAGGCGTTGCAACTGGGGCTGCAGTGTGAACTGTGGCCGCACAAATACGCCGTGGTCAGGTGGAACATGGGAAATGTGTACGATCGATGGTCGACGTGGCCGACGTTCAGTAACAGTATTTACGGGTACGCTTTGACGCTGGGTGCCGAGACATTCGTCGGGCCAATCGAGATCACGGGTATGACCGGGAGCGAACACCGTTTCCTTACGTACTTCAATATCGGCTTTAAATTTTAACGCAACCCGGTTTAGTACGTGCGCGTATGCAAGGGCAATCTATGATGGATTTCAACCTTCTTTTACTTACGGCAGGCGGCGTAAGGGAATCCTGCTGTCGCTCGCAGTCGTCATGCGCAATTCGACGCGCAAGTCGCGCGGCCTTTGAAATCACTGGACAACCGCGATCTGCGACCGTATATTTATTCGCGTGATCAAGCACAACTGAGAGGTGATTTATGCGCGCGATATGGAAAGGCCACATCCGATTTTCCCTGGTGACCATTCCCATTCGGATCTACAACGCCGTGGACGGCGATCAGACGATCCGGTTCAATCAGCTCCACAAAGAAGACAACGGTCCGATCGGATACGATAAAAAATGCAAAAAATGCCAGCAAGTCGTCAAGTCGGAAGACATTGTCAAAGGTTATCAGTACGAGCCGGATCAGTACGTTATCGTCGCACCGGAGGACATTGAAAAAATCCGGCTGAAGAGCACCCGGATCATCGAAATTGCCGGGTTCATCGATGCCAGTGAAGTGCACCCGACGCTGTACGAATCGCCGTATTACGCGGGACCGGACGGGATGGTGGCGTCGAAGACATACGCCCTTCTCGCCGAAACCCTGCGTTCTTCCGGCAAGGTCGGCGTAGGCAAAGTCGTCCTGCGGGACCGCGAAGACGGAGTGCTCATCGCCCCGCACGGACCGGGCCTTGTGTTGTATAAACTGCGTCATCCCAAGGAAGTCCGGAAAATCGAAAACGTTCCGCAACTCGAGGAAACCAAGCCCAATAAAGACGAACTCAAACTCGCGCTGAATCTCGTGGAATCGATGACCACGACCTTGGACAAGGTCGACCTGTCCGACCAGTACATGGACGCGCTGCGTGAAATGATCGAGGCGAAGATCGCCGGCAAGGACGTCGTGACGGTCGAAGAGGCGCCGAAAGAAGTCGTCGATATCATGACGGCGCTCAAACAGAGCATCGAGCAGGCCAAGTCGCAGAAAAAACCGATGGAAAAAGCGACCGGTTCACGCCAGGCCGCATCGGAAGCCAAACCGATCAAAGCCAAAAAACGAAAGTCGGCCTGATCGATGGCGAAGATCATCAAATTCAACGCGCCGGCGTCCAAGTTCGGCTTCCAACGCGCGCAGCGCGAGTCCCGCGTGACCGGCAAGACAGACCAGATCAGCCTGTTCCACGCACCGAGCGCCAGGATCATGGCCCTCCCCTCACGCCTCACCCCGTTCGAGGAAGCGCTGCTGCACGATGAACGCGGCGAAGCGGATGCGGAAGCGCTGTATCGGGAAGCCATCGAAAAAGAAGACGCCGCGGCCAACGCCTATTGTAATCTCGGTGTCCTCTCGTCCAAACGAGGCGATACGAAGGACGCGTTCGATCTTTTTACGAACGCTCTCAAACTCGATCCACGGCACTCGGAATCGCATTATAACCTGGGCAACCTGTACTTCGACCTGGGCAATCTCGAGCTGGCCAAACACCATTACGAACTATCCATCACGCTCGATCCCGACTTCCCCAATGTTTACTTCAACCTCGGACTGGTACTCGCGATGCGTAATGAATTTCAGTCCGCGATCGAGACGTTGACGCAGTATCAGAAACTCGCGGGGGAGGGCGAAGGCGCCAAGGCAAGTTCCCTGCTCGACAATCTGCACCGTTCTCTCGACGTCGCAAAAAAAGAATCCTCCTGATGACCTGAGGACCGTGATGAAGGCGATGGTACTTCACCGGGTCAGCGATTTTTCATCCCCGCCTCTTGTTTTGTCCGATGTGAACCGCCCATCGGCTGCTGCCAACCAAATCGTCATCGACATTCACGCCTGCGGAGTATGTCACACCGAACTGGATGAGATCGAAGGCCGGGCCATGCCGGCGTTTTTTCCCATCGTTCCGGGGCATCAGGTTGTCGGTACGGTGGTGGAACGAGGAACGCAGGCGCGGCGATTCCACATCGGCGATCGCGTCGGCGTCGGATGGATTTGTTCCGCCTGCGGACAATGTGTTTATTGCTTGCGTGGAGACGAGAACTTATGCGAGCGTTTCATCGCGACCGGAAAAGACGTCCACGGTGGATATGCGGAATACATGGCCGCCGACGAACGATTTGCCGTACCGATCCCTGCTGCGTTTACCGACGTGGAAGCAGCGCCGCTGTTGTGTGCCGGCGCCATCGGCTATCGTTCACTTCGTTTGACCGGTTTGCAAGACGGCCAAACGCTGGGGTTGGCGGGATTCGGAGCCTCCGCGCACTTGGTGCTGCAACTGGTCCGATCCATGTACCCTGCCGTTCGAACGGCCGTCTTTGTGCGGTCGTCCGCGGAAATCGATTTCGCCCGACAACTCGGAGCCACGTGGGCCGGGCCGTACGAATCGATCCCGCCCGAGCCGCTCGATGCCGTGATCGATACCACGCCGGCGTGGATGCCGGTCGTCAAATCTCTTTCGATGTTACGCCCGGGTGGACGACTCGTGATCAATGCGATCCGGAAAGAAGCGGACGACCTTCGCGAATGGTTGCAGGTCGACTATGCGCGTGATTTATGGATGGAAAAAGAAATCAAAACCGTGGCCAATGTCACGCGTCGCGACCTGGAAGAATTTCTTCCGCTCGCCGCCCATTACGGCATTCGCCCGGAAGTTCAGGCGTTCGATCTTACCGAAGTGAATGTTGCGTTGCTCGAACTAAAACAGCGCAAAGTCCGCGGGGGAAAAGTGCTGATGATCAAATGAACCGACGGCTCCATTCGGCGATGACCGTAGCGAGAAGGCGATAGACGTCTTCGGGGCGCCGATCTTTCAAGTAGCCGAAACTGTGGTCCGCTCCATCCATAACGTGCAGAGTGACTCTCGAGCCCAATTCCCTACAAATCGGCGTTAGGAGCGACAGGTCCGCCAGTTTATCTCTCGTTCCCTGTAGAAACAGCATCGGATGTGAGGTCTTTGCAAGATGATCGGCCCGTTCGATCGACGGTTTGCCCGGGGGATGCAGTGGAAATCCCAAAAAAACCAATCCGTTGACAAAATCGATACGTCCGTCGGCCGACGCGTGCGACGTCATCCGGCCGCCCATGGATTTTCCCCCGGCAAACAGCGGAACCTGCGGCATCCGCGCCGATGCGAAGCGGCACGCGGCTTCGACGGTTCGGATGAGCACCGGTCTTGCATCGGGACGTTTCGAGCGTTTTTCCATGTACGGAAATTGATAACGCAGCGTTCCGATGTTGTGCTCAATCAGCGCGGCCGACATTCGCTCCATGAATGGATGCGTCATGCCGGCACCGGCGCCGTGGGCAAAAACGTAAATGTACGCCGGTTCGGGCGGCACTTTGAAAATCCCGGAAACGGATTCCTTACCGGTATCGATTTTAACCGCGCGAGACTCGGAATTCATTCAACCGAGTCGGACGTTGCGGAACGTTCATGCGGCAGATACGTCAGCAACTGGTCGTACGCTTTCAACAGTTCCCGTCCGGAAATAGAATGGTCGGACAACATGTTGTACAGCTGCCGGGACTGCTGGAGGTGACCGTTCAGACCTGCCTGAAAATACAGGTCGGAAAACTGCGAGTATTTTTTCTGAAACGTATAGACGGTGATGATGCGTTTGACCAGCGTCACCTCCGCGGTCGACAACGCCTGCGAGCCGGTCGCCGCCTCGAAAGCGCTTTCGCTCAGGGCCGGATTGCGCGTACCTTTCCAGCCGGGAATGGGTGCCGCGGAAATATCGACATCTCCCTGCCGTTCAGTCATCCGGTCGAGGGTATCGCGCATGGCTTCCCAGTACACGATTCTGTCGGACAGCATGCGATGATTCATTTCAACTTCATTTCTGATCAACTGCAGGGCCGTCGACAGTTGCTCTTCCTGCGCGCGGCTCTGACGCCATTCGTTCAATCCCAGAGCGAAGAAGGACGCCGATCAGGATCGTGAAGATTTCAAAAAGAAAACGGCTCCATGACCACTCGGAGTTTTTCAATCGTTTCATGTCGACGACCCTTCCGACCGACGAAAACGCTGCACGCTCAACATCAGGGTTGAGCCGAACGCCGTTCCCGTCGCAAACAACGTGACGACGTCGACCGTTCGAGCACGGCGGCCGATCAGCGAATACGCCGTCGCCGCCGATCCGATCCCGGCCGCAAACAACGCAATCCACAGCAATGATTTTTTCACGGTTTATTCCTTGATCATTGCTCCGGCAATCGCGCCGGCGATCACCGCCTGAACCACGGTGCCCAGAAACCACACCAGGGCCATCATATAGGGAATCGGCATGAACGAGTAGCTGCCGTAACCAAAGCTGATACCATGACCGATTCCGAAAATCGTCCCGAACCAGATTCCCGTCGTCAACGACTTACTCGCAACGAATTTCGCATACAGGATCACGAAGATCGAGGCGGAGATGAAGACCACGCCCATGTTCAATCCCATTTTCGCCTCTTCCATCGGGCGCCACAGACTGGGGGTCGACGCGTAACTGTCTTGCAGGACCACGCCGTGGATCAGAAAATCCAGTCCGACCCAGACGATGAAAATGACGACAATCGTGATAATCGCTCGGGCATTCATGAGACCTCCGGAGGTTGGTTATGGTTTTTCGTATTCTTTTAGAAAACCAATGAATTCACGTCGATGTTCTTCTTCGTCCGCCAGCAGTTCGATCGCCAGATCCTGCGTCACGTAGTCTTTGCCTTCGCAGAGTTTGATGATCTTGTTGTACTGTGTGATCGCACCGTTTTCCGCTTCGATCACACCCTTGATAATGGACACGACGTCGGTCGTATCTTTCAGGGGTTGCATAAACGACTGTTCGGCTTTGAGCGCTTGCGATCCGGGAACCGAACCGCCGATCGTCTTGATCCGTGCGGCAAGCATCTGCGCGTGCGTGAGTTCCGTCGGCACGTCTGCAGCGAGGGCCTTTTTGATCACGTCGGAGCGTACGCCGTCGAGATTGACCGAGGCGGCAATGTAATTCTGGATGGTCTCGATTTCCATCTGGTAGGACCTGATCAAGGCCTGGATAATGTCGTCGTTCATTTTAATGTCCTTTCGATTTGACAGCGTCTACACTGACCACGGGTTCGCTGCCGATCACCCGCGCGGAATGCCGTACCCCGCGTGGTACCGGCAGACAATCGCCGGGGCCAAGCAAAAAAACAGTTTGGTCTATCGTAATTTCAAAACGACCCGAAATCACACCGTCGATTTTGTCTACGTCGTGCGTATGCGGCGAAAACGACGTTCCGGGAGGATACGTGTAGGTATGGACGGAATAACCCATCGCAGCCAATTTTCGCCGCATCGCCGCCTCGCTTATTTCACCGTCACGTTCCGTGTTCCAGCGTTGAAGGCTCATGGATGGAAGAGGTTGTGTGCTGAAGAAAATCTAACGGTTAGGAAAATGAGATGCCAATAAAGAATCAGGCCGACGCTGTGCGAACCAGACGCAGGACGGTAATCTCCGGCGGTATGCCGAGTCGCAGGGGCGGTCCCCAGTATCCTGTGCCACGGCTCACGTAAACCCATGTCCGTCCATGACGGTGGAGGCCTTTGATATACGGCTGATTCATCGCGGCTACGAGATTGAACGGAAAAAACTGCCCGCCATGAGTGTGGCCGGAAATCTGAAGGTCGATCGGCAAATGGTCGGCGTCAAAAATGCTTCTCGGTTGGTGCGCGAGAAGGACATTGACGAGGTCCGACGGAGCGCCGTCGAAGGCCCGGTCGGGATCAGAGGCATGCGAAGGATCGAACCCGCCGCCCACCACGTCGGTGACACCGGCGAGGAGAATCCGGGAGTGATTTTTTTCGATGACGCAATGCGCATTGATCAGGGGATCGTAGCCGAGGCGTTCCGCTTCACGAACCCACGGCATCACGCCGGAATAGTACTCATGATTACCCGTAATAAAATATTTCCCAAACGGAGCGGACAGGTCCCGGATCGGTGCGACGTCGTCTCGCAGCCAGCCGACAGAACCGTCGACCAGATCTCCGGTAAAGACGATCATGTCGCCGGACAGCGATTGTATGATTTGAGCCACGGATTCGACAAAACCTCGTTTGATCGTCGGCCCGACGTGAAGGTCGGTGAACTGTACGATGCGGAATCCGTCGAATGCCGTCGGGAGATGCGGGAGCGGAATATCGACATATTCCACGCGTGGTCGGCCGTGGGATTCGATAAATCCGTACCCGCTGGCGGCCGATGCGGCGACCAAGATGCCGACATGCGTCGATTGAATAAGAAAACGCCTCCGCTCGGGATCGAAGGTCGGAGCCCGTTTCGGGATCGCCCGGCGAAATAACTTCAGTAGATCACGGCAAAGATACAGGATGATCACGGAAGTCAGAAAACCGAGCGCGATGTAACCGATTGACATGGCCGCGTCCAACCAGCGTCCTTCGACACCGTTGATGCGCAGCATCAGGGAGGACATCACCAGCGCGAATAAGGCCCCCGACGTCCACCACGCGGTTCGCCGGTAGCCCGATTCTGCCACACGCCGGCCCGCATAAAAAAACGCGAGTGCAGTAATCAGTGACCAGATCAGGAAAAACAAGGGCATTCCTTTGCTTCAAACAAGTGCTGTCTGTCGGCCGATCCAGAACAAAATAAACGATTGCCTTCAAAATGCAACTGCCCCCGTACATACGCCAGCTGCGTAATGATTCCTTTCTTATGTGCTGACACTGTCAGTTCATCCAATCAGGTCATTGCGAATCCGGCCCGGTGCGTCTAATTTCACCTTGTGTTGAGTCTTTGGTCATATCGCGGCAGCGGCGTTCTCAAATGGAAGGAAAGTCATGAAACGGTTTTTTGTTCTCATCCTCACGGTTTCGACACACGGTGTCGCTCAAACGACGGCGGACGAAATTCAAATGCTCCTTTTGAAAAACGAGCAGGAACTGATGAATGCCATCGCGGTCGGGAACCGAGACCTATGGGGCAAGCACCTTCATGACCACTGCGTGATAACGATTGAAGATGGACGCACGATGACAAAGCAACGATTTCTGGAGGAGCTTAATCCGTTGCCCCAGGGATACATAGGACACATTCAAATTATCGAGCCCATTGTCAGGATACACGGTGCCACGGCGGTTTTGAGTTTTATTGATGATGAATATCTGGAACTCTTCAATCAAAAGATTCACACGCAGTACCGTCAAACCGATACGTGGATGAACTTTGACGGGGTGTGGAAAATGGTGAGCATGCAGCTGTTCGAGATTCCGAAGAACCCGCCGGCGATTATGCTGGACTCCACAGTGTTGAATCGTTACGACGGAACCTACGGCTTGAGTGCGGAGAGGACGTGTACCGTCTATGTCGAAAACGGCAAACTGTTTGTACGGAAAGGAACCCAAAAGCCGCAGGAACTACTGGCGCAAACAGAAACTGTTTTTTTCCGGCTGGGCGATGGACGAGTTGACGTGATCTTCCAGAAGCGCGCCAATGGCTATGTCATGATCGAACGACGAGAAGGTGAAGATCTCGTTTGGACACGGGTTCAAGATCGATAACAGCAAATAAATATCAAAAAAGTCCCGTTCTTTTTCATCCGACTTTGCAAAATATTCCGTCGTTCCACCACGTCCATTCACAGGTAAAAACAGGCAAACGTGGGAGGACCAATGCTTTATTTCAGCAAAATCATTTTGCGCGTCTGAATTCCAAAGGACGTTTCCAACCGGTACAGATAAATTCCGCTCGCAACCGCCACACCGAACGCGTTGCGCCCGTTCCAGGTGACCGCATGATAACCCGCCATACGATCATCATCGACCAGGTCGACGATGCGCTGACCGAGGATATTGTACACCGTCAGCTTCACGCGGCCATCTTGCGGAAGGCCAAACCGAATCGTTGTCGAGGGATTGAACGGGTTGGGATAATTCTGGGCGAGCTGGAGCGATTTCGGAATCTCGACCAGATCGGGATTGTAAAACGCCGCGACATCGCCCCATTTGATCAACCGACCGCTCGCCGTATTTCCCGTGATACGGCCAATCAACGTCCAGCCGTCATCGGTTCGCTGATACAGACCGATCTTGGATACGTTCAAGCCGCCGGCATCGACGGGCAGTTCGATCGACCACTCGGGTTCGTTTTCAAATCCGACCGTCGCCACTAACTCGACGGCCGGTCCTACCGGCTTCCATTGTGCGGGGTGGTCTTTCGCTGAAATCGATTTGGTCCCGACAAGCACAAACCCTTCCGATCCTGAACGAGCGCGGGCCAATGTGATCAAATCGTTTTTCCAACTGGCCGGGCCTTTGGGCAGGGAAATCACGTCGTACGTCCGATCGAGCACGGAAACATTTCCGGCGCTGTCGGAGGCTTCAAAGTGAAATGTCACCGTGTCGATTGACTGAAGCTTGTAGGGCGCGGAAAACAGTTTGCGTTGGGTACCGAGCACGGGCTGTACGTCGAGCGTGTCGACGGAATCCGCCGTTGCCGTTCCCGTCACGGACAGAAGCGGTTCGTCGCTGAGCAGATAAACGTCGAGGTACTGCGTCAGAACGGTACTGCGCAGAATACCGGACGTCAGGACCGGCGGAACATTTTCCAGCGCGAGTCCGCCGAGAGCGATGCGGAAAGACGCCCCATTGATCGCATTGCTGACAAGGCGAATCGTGTCGCGATTGGCGCCCACTGTCGTCGGATGCCATCGAACGGTCAGCCGCACCGTATCATTCGCCGCCGGATTGATCGTACGGGGAAGTGACGGGACTCCAAGAATCTCAAAGCCCTGCGTGGTACCCGGGTTTTGTAAGATCTGACTGATAAAAACGGGACCGCCCGTGGCGTAAATCTCAAGCGGACTCGCCAGCGTATCGCCGACCCGCGTCGGCGGGAAAACAATGTCGGCGCTGCTTGCCGACAGCAAGCCCGGCAACGGAACTCCGGCAATGGCGAGTGAGAACACCGACGTGCTCAGTGCGCTATCCTGCAGAGCCGTAACGTTCAATCCGGGAATCAGGTTCATCTTTTTGGACCAGATTCCGGAAACATTGGCACGAACGGTGTCGATGTAGTAACGGCCCTGGTTGGACGAATCGTTGTACACCTGGACCAGGCCGAACGGCGACGCGGTGCCGGACACGATCGAATCCAGGGACACCGACGTAATCGTCGGACGGCGAACGCCCATCTGCGCGCCATTCGTGATCTGGACGCCGCCGCTATCGTTGCTGAAAATCGAATTGCGGAAAATGACATTGCTGTCCGTCGATGCACCGTCGATCGCGATGCCGAACGATTTGTGATACGCGATAACATTGTCACGGAGACTGTCGCGGGAAGAACTTGATACAATAATGACTCCCGAACCACTACCGTTTCCAAATCGAAGGCCGCTGGGATTCATGCCAAATCGGTTTCCGAGAATGACATTATTTCCGCCACCGCTCGTTGCCGTCAATGCGAGGCCGCCCAACTGGTTTCCTGTTACAAAATTCACGTCGTTAGTAAGAGTTCCGCCCACGGTATTGTTGGAAGCTTTGTCGATGAGCGCACCGAGTCCATTGGGGATCGTGTCCGTCCCGGCTGCATTCAAACCGACGTAATTGCCTTTGACCGTGCAATACGACACCCGATTCAACACGAAACCGCGTTGGCTGTTGCCGGAAAGGATGTTTCGCCCGCCTGCGGTTCCATCACCGAGGCGATTGTAATTGGCCGTATCGCTGAAGACGCAGCCCTCGCCGTTCTGATTTCCAAGACCAAATGTGCCGGTCGCGTCCGTTCCGAGATAATTGCCAAGGACGGAATTGGAATCCGAACCGAAATCGCGGACGCGTACTCCGTCGTCGTAATTGCCGGAGACCACATTGCGTCCTCCGACCGTGCCATCGCCGATCCAATTATGACTCGAATTTTGTGAAACCATGATCCCGACGCCGCCATTGCCGATGGAGTCGTCGCCGGCTGCGTTCAAACCAACGTAATTGCCCAGCGCCCGGTTGGAATCCGATCCGCTGATTTCGATTCCGTACAGCGCATTTCCGGAAATGACGTTTCGACCGAGAGCCGTTCCATCGCCGATGCGGTTTTGTCGGGCGCCGGACGTAATCCGGACCCCCGTGTAATTGGAAAATCTTGCCGTTCCGGCTGCGGTCAACCCGATGTAGTTACCGAGCACCAGGTTATTCCGCGCCGCGCTCCCGGAGATCGTGACGGCGGGAAATGCCGGATTGCCCTGAAGAACAAGACCGCGAATCGTGTTGCCCGCCGACGTGACGTTGAACGTCGAGCCACCGGTGATGCCTGTCCCATTGACGGTGATGTCCGGGATGCCGTCGGAATTTAAATCTCCGTTGATGGTTGTGCCTGCATCCGTCAGGTTGAAGGACACGGACGTGTTGATCGTCGAACCCGCGGCAATCGTGAAGACGATGGTATCAGGACCCGCTACGGAATTGGCCAGTGCGATTGCGGCGGACAATGAGCCGATTCCCGAAGCGTTGGTATTCGATACGACGATGGGCGAGAAATTGCTTTCATCGGTGGAAGCAAGGGTAAAGTAGGTACCGGTGGTTCCATCCAACGTGATAAGCCCCGTTTGGAACTGGCCTCCGAAATAGGAGCCGGAGATGACTCGCGCATCCGAAAAATCGCCGTCGTGATCCGACAGAAGCCTCAGTTTAGAGCTGTCGCCAATGGCAAGGCCGGCCGTTCGAAATAAAAAAGAGGTCTGAAGCACGCCGACATTCGTCGTGTCCATACGCCACACACGCGTCAGGCGCCTCGCGATGGTCGCCGGAACGTTAGCCTTGTCTACGGATTGGAAGTTTGCGCCATTGTGGCCGTACAGCGCGCTGCCGTTGGTCGCCACTCCAAACGTTGAACAGGCAAAGGCGTTGGAAAACGCCTGAATCTGTGAACCGCCGCCGAGATTCGCGATCCCGGCCACATCATTGCCGTGTGTGGATTCGTAATCGTATCGGTCGACGGCGATCGGGAGGTTGTATTTTGACGATAAATAGTTTTCAACCAGTACGCGCTGCGTCGCACTTAATGACGTGTTATAAACGATGACTTCCGCAATATCGCCGTTAAAGAAATTGGGCAGGTTCTCTTTTCGACCAAGGAAAAAAGGCTTTGTCGTATTTTGGCCCCAGTTGGATCCGCTGGAGATGTAAGTTCCGTTCTGATAAAAATCGAGAGGATATCCGGCGAAAATTTCCCATTGATTGGCAACGGCCGATCCGCCGTTGTACGTGTCGAATCCACCGAACGACCCCGTACGGTATTGCCATATGTTACCGGACGTGGCCTGCAGTGTGTACCCCAATCCGGCAGCGGAATCTGCGGAATAGAGCGCCACACGCGAAGAAGAGGCCCCACCCGTCACGCGGGTAACCAGCAGGACGGTGTGCGCAGAAGCGTTAAGGGATGCGTTGTACGAGGTTTCCAGATAATCGGAA
Source organism: uncultured Bacteroidota bacterium (assembly GCA_964478735.1). GTDB lineage: Bacteria > CLD3 > CLD3 > SB21 > SB21 > CAYZJB01. The sequence goes on from CAYZJB010000020.1 coordinate 53,688, forward strand.
ACGCCGTCAAATCGGATACCGGGTTGACCATTGATGAGACCGGTCACAAGCGTCGGTTGAGCTGATCCCGCGATCTGCGCGAGGGAGAGTCCGTTGCCGCTGACGTCGTTCCACTGGGATACGACTCCGCCCACGTGGATAACGGCCGTATCTGCACGCAACCAGAGTCGGTTTGTGGTCGAATTTCCCACACCGCCAGGACCGGTTTGCGCGAACAGATTACCACCAATTAGACTGACCAGTAGTATATACAATCGTCTCATGGAACCTCCTCGATATCAACATACTCAATAAAAACAGTATAGGCGAAAATACGGATCAGGGCAAGCCTTTGCCGTGTT
>CAYZJB010000021.1:0-42629 GCA_964478735.1 uncultured Bacteroidota bacterium
ATTAAGCCTCATGACGAGGTCGCCACGGCTCGTGCTCGTGCGTGAGCCAGACCAGTTCGGGGTCGAGCGCAAGCACCCGCAACTGGCCATCGGTTTTTGGCTCATTGAGCTCGCCGAAACAAACCGCCACGTCGCCGCCAACGACGAGCGGACGCCCGTCCGTCTCGACGACAACTATCTGCATGCCGTCTGTGTGGCCCGGCGCCGGGACGAGCCGGAGCCCGGGAAGCAGTTCGAACTCACCGTCGACCGGCACGTACTGCACTCCGGGTGCATCGACCCACTCGCGAATCGTGTAGTCGTCCTTGCTGCGCGCGTCGTCGAGCTCCCGACGCGGGACGTAGATCGGCCTTCCGGCGAAGAGGTGGTTGCCGCCACAGTGGTCGAAGCGCAGATGAGTGTTGACGACGATGTCAATGCTGGCGGTCGAAGTCTTGTTTGCTCAGTGGACTGAGGCGGGGATCCAGATCGGCCACCGCCGGGTGCAGTTCCGTCATGCCGGTATCGACCAGCACGCGCGCAGAGCATCCGCTCGCCCTTGGCGAGCAGGTCGGCAACCTGGATGGGCGTGATGGTGATAATTCTTTTGATTTTAATGCGGTTCGGAGTTTGGGGATCGAACCGGGTCCCATTCCGTGCAACTCCTCGTTTTTTTAAATTTTTTCCAGATGCCGCCGGTTGGTATTGAATACGCGTGCCGGCACCAGCAGCCGATTGGTCTTTTTTGCGATACATTTTTTGCAATCCTCGAAAGACGCATCCGGATCAGACGCCAGTTCGGCCAGTGCATCGAAAAATTGAAGCCGTTTTTTATCGCGCATGGAATTATTGGGCCGCGGCATAACACCCCAGGCATGCCACTGCAGCATTTCCATTTGGTTCAATGACGCCACATCTTTGACTAAATTGCCCGCGATAAACCACAGGCCGCGCAATTCAAATATACCGAACGCTTTCGGATTGATACATCCCTCCCGGCACTGTTTCCACGCCTCCGCCGGCATGACAAAACAACCGCGCGGAACATCCATCGCGTCGTGCCGGATATGTAATTGGCTCCGCCAAACTTCATCAAACTACGGGTCCGCCAGCACCCAACGTTTTTCTTTGGCATGCCAGTATTCACACAGCGAATGATCTTCGTAACGTCCTGGCGTAAAATCATTACCAAAACCGTACCGCATTCGCGCTGGAATACCTTTTACCGCAGCATGGCGATCAACAGGTTCGCAAAATGATGGCACACGCCCACCAATCGTTTTTCCGGTTGTCGTGTTTCCGTCAGCGATTTATTTTCACGGTTCATTAACATATCCAGCATCATTTTCACCGGGCGAATATGCGATTCAGTCAACCGCTCGTGATTGAATGTCACGCCATAAAACGGTTCCGCTGCATAGACATGAATAACCAGTCCTTGAATAATTGCCGCAAGCGCCGGTACGTCTTTGGTAGTTTTTTGATGACCTTTTCATACTTTTCAAACGACGTCATCACACCTTGGCTTGAATAAAAATCGAGGATTGCTTTTTGAGGAACATTTGTCATGAATGCAGTTCTGCGTTTGAATTCGTTTACACCGCTGCCTTCATCGTGCGGCGTTCGTATGGTTGCCTTGATGAGTATCGTGCGTATGGATAGGTCGGCGGCCATACCCAAACAGACTCATTCCGGATTGACCAAAGTGCCGGCCGGCCATAGGTGGTCCTGAAAACCGTATGTCCATAGAGCCCACTTAGTCCTTAGCGGCACGATTGCCGTGTCGGCCAAACGGTTTGTCGAAGAACTGGAGAAATATCAGTCGGTGGCTTTTGATTCATCGGCGGATGGCTTACGTACGGCGATTTTTTGCTTTCATGATTTACCTCGTGCCGAGTTTTCTCAAGGATTCGCACATATACACCGTAACACCGCATGGGGATACCTGTCTTTTAAGGATTTTCAAGGGCGTCTTTTTTTTGAAGAACGGCGGTCCACCGCCCAGTGCGCCGGGATTGACCATTAGATGATATTCGACCATCAGTCCGGCCCCAATAAGCGACGAGGCAATCGTAGCGCCGCCGTAAGCAATAATGTCTTTGCATTGTTGTTTTAACTCGCGGATGACACGGATGAAATTCCATTTAGCGACGTTGGTATTGTCCCATCCGCCGGGAATTGGCACGGACCGATCGAACGTTTTCGAAAAAACAATTTTGCGGGTTCGTGATATGCCGGGCAAAAAAAACCGTAACGGGCATCGTTGGGGTCCCGGGCCGCTTTTTGCCAGAGCGCGTTAAATCCTTCTTCGGCCGTTGGCCTGCTTAGCAAAATACAATCCGACGACTGGTTCAAATCATTATGGTATTTTCGCAACGCCTTATCCCATTTCCAATCCGGCCCCAATTTCACACCATCCAGTCCGTTCGGCCTTTCGCATCGGCGATAAACCCGTCAATCGAGATTTGTATTTCCAATTTTAGTTTCCGCATTCGTTTCCTTTTTTTATGACTTGTAAATCACGCAATCACCAAGTCTCAACGACACCAAGTAATATAGGTTGTTCAATTGGCTCACCTAACAGCAATGACTTGGTTAACACCGGTTCTTCGATGTTTTTTAACCAAAGTCAAACTGGTGGTAGATGTTGCTTATTGTTCATGGTTTTGTCTTTAGATTTTTTACGTCCGTTATTTCTGATCGTAAGCTTTTTTTAGGGTTTTGATATCGATCTTTTTCATCTGCAGCATCGCCTGCATGACGCGCTGCGATTTGGCCGGATCGGGACCGCTCATCAGTTCGCCCAGCGCGCTCGGAATGATCTGCCAGGACAGGCCGTATTTGTCTTTCAGCCAGCCACACATACTCTCCTGCCCGCCGCCGGCCGTCAGTTTCTCCCAAAAATAATCCACTTCTTCCTGATCTTTGCAATCGACATACATCGATACCGCTTCGGTGAATTTGAACATTGGCCCGCCGTCGATGGCCATAAATCGCTGGCCGTTGAGTTCGAATACGCCGTGAATGACTTTGCCTTCCATCCCTTTCATGTGAGGGTCATCCATGCCCTCGGGATAACGATGGATGCGGATGATCTTGGAATCTTTAAAAAGCGAAACGTAAAACTTCATCGCTTCTTCGGCGTTACGGTCAAACCATAAGTGAGGAATGATCTTTTGCATAACATCTCCATGATGTGAAACTTATGAACACAACGATTGATCCAATATCAGGCATGAAACGAGAAAAACGCAGGCTCAAAAACGTCAAATTTAGGGGTTGATTGCGTCATTCCATTCGTATAACGTGAGTCCAAAATTTTTACCCTTCCAACGCAGCATTGAAGAAACAAAGGATAGTCCATGAAACACATATCCATCTTGGTTCCCAAAGAAGCGATATTGGGCAGTCTGGAAGGCACGCGGCAAATTCTGACCCAGGTCAATGCTTTTCTGAAAGACATGGGCAAACCGCCGATCTTCAATGTGCAGTTGGTGGGGTTGACGAAACAAACGCGGATCGGCGGAGGGCTTTATACGATTCATGCCGACGCGGTGATCAACGATATCAAAAAGACCCATCTGGTCATCATTCCCGCGTTGAATGGAGATCTGAAGCGTGCGATCGAAATCAATAAAGATCTCATTCCGTGGATCATCAAACAATACCAAAACGGCGCCGAAGTGGCGAGTCTTTGCCTCGGTGCTTTTTTGCTCGCTTCGACCGGCTTATTGAACGGAAAAAAATGCGCGACGCATTGGCTGGCGGTCAATGAATTCAGGAAAATGTTTCCGGAGGTCGAACTGGTGATGGAGAAAATTATAACTGACGAATATGGTATTTATTCCAGCGGCGGCGCTTTGTCGTATCAAAATCTGATCTTATACCTCATCGAAAAATACGCCGGACGACAATTGGCGGTGTTGGCGGCCAAAGTGTTTGCGATCGAAGTCGAACGACGCAGCCAGTCGCCTTTTATCATGTTCCAGGGACAAAAAGATCATGACGATGAATTGATCAAAAAAGCGCAGGAATTTATCGAGTCCAATTACCATGATAAAATCACGGTAGACCAATTGGCGGAGATGTCGTTTGTCAGCCGGAGAAATTTCGAACGCCGTTTCAAAAAAGCGACGGCCAATACCGCGGCGGAATACATTCAGCGCGTCAAAATGGAAGCGGCCAAAGCCAGGCTGGAAGCGTCGCGCGAAAATGTCAATGAAATCATGATGAAAGTCGGTTATACCGACGATAAGGCTTTCCGGTCGACATTCAAACGCGTTACCGGTTTATCTCCCATCCAATACCGCAATAAATACAATCGCGATATGGCCGCCATCGCGTGAAGGATTGATCTATCTCAAAAATACGGTTATCGCGGCCTATGGTCCGGTGACAGGTATTGAAAAAATTCAAGACGCCGGTGGTCGAACTCGACGTGGAGAATGAAGGAGTCCCTCTGGATCGGCCGGAAGATTACGAAGCATGCGTGGCACGGTGGTACAGGCTCAATGGAAAATCCGGTCTTTGAAGGCGATCATCGGTTTTTTTAATTTCCAAATCAAAAAGGCGCTTCCCGCTCCCAGCGCTGCACCGGCAAGGACGTCGCTCGGATAATGTACACCTTTGGCAATGCGTGAATATCCCACCAGAGAAGCCCACGTGTAAGCCGGAACGGCAACATACCATTTTTTGTATTCGAGTGAAACCAGAGTCGCCGTCGCAAATGCAGAACTGGTGTGACCGGACGGAAAGGAGGCGCTTTGATCAACACCTCCGCCATGTACGTTCGACAACGTTTCATAAGGCCGTTTACGACCGACTGCATTTTTCAGGCCAATCGTAAGCAGTGTATTGGTGACGGTCGCCACAGCGAGCAGGTATCCCGTGTCTTCTGCACGCCGGTCCTTTGCGATGATGCCTGTGGCAACGAACCCGATCGGCGCCGCGATGACCACCGGGCGCATGCTGTGGCTCATGAAATTGAAAAACTTGTCTGACGTCGGCGTGTGGGCGTTGTTGATCGTACGAAACAGGCTGACGTCCCAATCCGGTTGAGCGCTGGCAGATAACACGGCGACTAACGTAAGTCCAATGGTCCGGATCACATTTCCCTTTCTCGAGTCATTGCCTGCAAAATATCTTCAGGCGGACGGTGGGGTTTGCCATTGATGTCTGTAAAAGCATGGATGGTTTGTCCGGTCGCCATCAGTATGCGTTCCCGATACAGACGATAGCTGATTGGTAACCGCAATCCCGTTCGTTCCTCCAGCGATGTGTGAAGTTCCAACACGTCGTCGTAATGGACGGGTTTGAGATAACGGCAGTGTACGTCAATGACGGGAAGATAGACACCCCGCCGCTCCATGTCTTTGTAAGGAAAGCCCAATTGACGGATGAGATCGGTCCGCCCGACCTCGAACCAGATTAAATAATTGGCATGGTACGCCACTCCCATGTTGTCGGTCTCGGCATAGCGTACGCGGAAGGTGCTGATACACGCGGTCAATTCATCTCACCCCAGAATCCCATGCGGGAATATTTTTCCACCCGTTCGGCGAGAAGCTGTTCAATCGGGAGGTGTTCGAGAGCGGTGAGTTCTTTCATCACGGCGGTTTTGACCGTCTCTGCGGCGGCATCGTAATCGCGATTGGCGCCTCCCATGGGCTCGTGTATAATGCCGTCCATCACGTTGAGTTTGACGAGATCTTCTGCGGTCAGCTTCAATGCTTCGGCGGCTTTCTCTTTGTACTCCCAGCTCCGCCAGAGGATGCTGGAACACGATTCCGGTGCTATCACGGAGTACCACGTGTTTTCCATCATCAGGAGCCGGTCGCCGACGCCGATACCGAGCGCGCCGCCGGACGCGCCTTCGCCGATGACGACGCAGATGATGGGTACCGGTAATCGTGACATTTCAAACAGGTTACGTGCGATCGCCTCGGCCTGTCCGCGTTCTTCTGCCTCAACGCCGGGATAGGCGCCGGGCGTATCGATCAGCGTCAGAATCGGGCGGCTGAACTTGGCCGCGAGCCGCATGATACGCATGGCCTTCCGGTAGCCTTCGGGATTGGGCATACCAAAATTGCGGTAGAGATGGGTTTTGGTGTCTTTTCCTTTTTGCTGGGCAATGATGAAAAACGTTTTGGAATCGATCGTACCGATCCCGGCGACAATCGCGTGGTCGTCCCCGTACAGCCGATCGCCGTGCAGTTCCATAAAATCCGGGCACCAGCGTTCGATATAGTCGAGCGAGCGAGGGCGTTCCGGGTGCCGCGCGAGCTGGACGCGCTGCCAGGGAGTCAGATGGGAGTAAATGTCTTTTCTCATTTGCTCCAGTTTTTGTTCCAGCGCGGCGACTTCCGACGACATGTCGACGGATCCCGTCATGGACTGGATATCTCGAATTTTGCTTTCCAGTTCCGCGATCGGTTTTTCAAAATCTAAGACGATGGGCATGGCATTCCTCTGCACTTATTAAGATATGGATAGGTGGAGACGTTGCATGCAACGTCTCCACACTCTCGCCAATCGGGGTCAAGCGCTTGAATATCTTGCTACAGCTTACCGAAAAAACTTTTGATTTTCAATTTCCAAACGAGGAGCAAACCTTCGCGGATAATATTGGTCGACATCTTGGAGGCGCCGATCGTGCGGTCGTAAAAAATAATCGGCGTCTCGCAAAGACGGAAACCGAGTTTCCACGTGCGGTACTTCATTTCGATCTGAAACGAATACCCGGACGCACTGACCCGCGGGAGATCGATCGCGCGCAGAACGTCGGCGCGGTAGCCGACATACCCCGCCGTCACGTCCTTCACTTTCATTCCAGTCACGATTCGCGCGTAGAGATTACCAAAGTAACTGATCAGCAGACGTTTGAGCGGCCAGTTGATCACGTTGACGCCACGGACGTAGCGGGAACCGACGACCATATCGCAGTTTTGCAGGCTCCTGAAAAATTCCGGCAAGTATTCCGGTTGATGAGAGAGATCGGCATCCATTTCGAACACAAAATCGTAACCGCGTTCCAGAGCCCATTGGAAGCCGGCCACATACGCTTTTCCCAGGCCCTGCTTGCCTTCACGCCGGAGCAACGAGACGTGAGCATTGGCGGCGGCCATGGACTCCACCACGGCAGCTGTCCCGTCAGGGGAATTGTCGTCGACGACAAGGACGTGGAGGTCGTGAACGAATTCAGAGACGTCGACTTTCATCACACGATCGACGATGATCGGAATATTTTCTTTTTCGTTGTACGTTGGGATGACGATCAGCGCGCGTCGTTCAGGCATTACGGACTACGGTCGGTTGTCGTCTCATGCGAGAAAATGAATATGTTTGGGGATTCGATCAATATAAAAATAGGCGGGAATACGAATTGATGCACGGAGACATGCATGCAATGTCAACAGCTACTTGTGTTTTGACGAATTCGATCACGAAGAGAAATTTACTCTGTCGGTATAAGGCAAGCAGCCGTTGAGCTTTTTTGCGACAATTTACAGGTGGGTTATCTTCCCAGGAAGGGATTTATTAAGTGTTTCGTCAAATCTTCGCTAAGTCAAAAAATACAATAGATTAAGAATAATTTCGCTTGACAATGTGGGGATTAATATTGAATTTAGCCTTAGAAGTGGGTTAAAGTGGGTTAAATTATAGATGGCTTCTTTCAAAGGCCGGTACTACTACACGCTTGATCCGAAAAACCGGCTGAACATTCCTGCGAAGATGCGCTCGTCGTTTGCCGACAACGATCACGATACGGTCGTGATGACGCGCGGATTCGAGCGGTGCATTTATATTTACCCGATGTCGGAGTGGCGTCAGCTCGAAGAGCGCATGCGAAACCTTTCGATCCTTGATGCCGACACGAGAAAATTTATACGGCTCATCACGGGGAATGCGGAGGAAGATCAACTCGACAAACAGGGCCGGATCGTGGTTCCCGAGCCCCTGCTCACCTTTGCGGGTATTGAACGCGACATCCTGATCATCGGCATGCTTAACTGGATCGAAGTATGGAATCCGAAGACGTATCAGGAAATTCACGACAACTTCGACCTGGAAAAGACCGCAAGTCAGATGCGGGTTTTTTCCTGATGGAGACGTATCACGTCCCTGTTCTTTTAAAAGAGTGTATCGAAGCGTTGCATCTCCGGCCAAACGGTGTCGTCGTGGACGGAACCTTTGGGGGCGGCGGTCACACGCGGGCCATGCTGGACACGGAGCCGTCGTGCCGCATCGTCGCATTTGATGCGGATGCCGACGCGATCGCGCACGGCAAGCAAACCTTGGGCGATACCGGGTCGGTGACGTTCGTCCATGCCAATTTTCGCGACGTGAAAGTCCGTTTATATCAGTTCGGCATCGCGGGGATCGACGGACTTCTTCTCGATCTCGGCGTGTCGTCGCGACAACTCGACGTTCCGGAGAAAGGTTTTAGTTACCGTTACGACGCACCGCTGTCGATGCGACTGGACGAACGCCAGACGAAAACGGCATGGGACGTCGTTCACCGCACTTCGGAACGTGAACTGGCGAGAATCATTTATGAATACGGTGAAGAGCATTTGTCACGGCGTATCGCCCGGGCCATCGTCCAGCGCCGTGAAAAAAAATCGATCGACACGACGGCAGCGTTGGCCAGTGTGATCCGTTCCGCAATTCCGGCGCGTCACGCCAATAAAACCCTGTCGCGCGTGTTTCAGGCGATTCGAATCGAGGTTAACGAAGAGCTGGAAAGTTTGAAGACCGTTTTGAAAGATGGAACGGAGTTGCTGAGACCGGGTGGCCGTGCCGTGGTCATCAGTTATCACTCGCTCGAAGACCGGATCGTCAAGGAGTTTTTCCGTACTCACGGTCGTGGACCGGAAGCGACGCTGAATCTATTGACCAAAAAACCCAGAACACCGTCCGACGAGGAAATGAGGATGAACCCAAGAGCACGGAGCGCAAAATTGCGCGTCGCTGAAAAGAAAACGGAGACCGCATGACGATGCGTTCCCTTACGGGCGTCGATTTTACGGGAACGACGCTGCGTCCGTCGGACGAGGACCGTGTGGCGGCGGAACGATATGCGCGCTACTCCAAAAGGCCGGCCGTACAACCGGCGCGGGAAAAAGAAAAAAAAGAATCTCCGCCGGCTCCGTCCGGCTGGACAGCCCGATGGACGCCGCGGCGAATGTTATTGATCTTCGGCGCGTTGGCCGCCCTGATGACCGTCTGGGTCTGGGAAACCACGGTGGTTCGTACGCACATGATCGAGATCGAACGATTGAAAGACGAACGGACGGAAATGCTGAAGCGCAACGAAGCCATCCAGATGGAAATTTCCAGACTGTCGTCGTACGAACGCATCGAAAAAATCGCGAGCGATAAACTTGGCATGCACCCCTCGAAAGAGAAGCCGGGACTCGTCGTGCTCGACCCGGACCTCGCGTCGGCGCTGGAGGCGGAAAAAAATAATGAGTAAGATTCCAATGGCTCCGGAACTTCGCCGGAAAATTCTGCGACTCCGGTTTTTCACGATCGTTTTGCTGCTGTGGATCGTTGGGATCGTCGTGCGCCTGTTTACGGTACAGCTCATCGACCACGCGTCGTACGAGCAGATGGCAAAACGTCAGTATGAACGGCGCGTCACGATCGAAGCGGAGCGGGGCACCCTGTACGACCGCAACATGAATAAACTGGCCGTCAATCTGATGAACACCTCCTTTGCGGCCGATCCGAGTCTGATGTCGTCCGACGATAAAAAAACCGTTGCCGTACAATTTGCTTCGTTTTTCGATCGAACCAAAACCGATTACCAAAAACTGTTGGATAAGAAATCGGCATTTGTCTGGCTCGAAAGAAAAGTCAGTCCGTCGGTCGCGGATCGAATCAACGACTCGATCAAAGGCTTGATCAAACTGCAATCCCTGCGTCGCCAGTACCCGTACGGACCCGCTGCGGCGCAATTGATCGGATTTACCGACGTCGACCAGAAGGGTCTTTCCGGGCTCGAGCGCGACGTCGATGCGGAGCTAGCCGGACGGCACGGATGGGCGATCCTGCAGGCGGATGCGCTGGGCCGGTTGTCGCCGAGCCCCGACTATCCGCATGAAGATCCCGTTCAGGGCAATCACGTCGTATTGACGATCGACGCACATTACCAATCGCTCGCGTACAACGAGATTTCCCGTACGATCGACGATTACGGCGCCGACGACGGCATGGTCATCATCATGTCGCCGCACAGCGGGGAAGTTCTCGCCATGGCCCACGCTCCCGGTTTCGATCCCACGGCTCCGGAAAAAGCGGCGCCTTCGCTTTTTCGTAATCGTGCGATCACGGACATGTACGAACCGGGTTCGACGTTCAAAGCGTTTACCGCGGTTGCCGCCATGGAAGAAGGACTGGTCACGCCGCAAGAGTTGATCAACTGTGAAAACGGCGTGATCAAAATATACGGTCATAAAATTCACGATACGAAAAAACACGGACGACTGACCTTCACTCAGGTCGTCGAGCAGTCGAGCAACATCGGGACGATCAAGATCGCACAGCGGCTCGGGCCGGACCGGTTGTTTCAGTACGTGCGCGCGTTTGGTTTCGGTACGGAAACCGGCGTCGATCTCGACGGGGAGGCGCCGGGCAAGCTTGCGTTTCCGACGGACTGGTCGGGTCTGTCGCTCCCGATGATCTCCATCGGACAAGAAATCGGCGTCACGGCCCTCCAACTGGCCAACGCGTACTGCGCGATCGCCAACGGCGGAACCCTGATGCGGCCGTACGTGATCCAATCCGTTTTATCGCCGGACGGGACGCTGTTGCGTCACACGGAGCCCCGGGCGATACGGACCGTTGCCTCGCGCGAAACGATGGGCAAAATCGCACGCATGCTGTACGACGTGGTCGAAAGCGGAACGGGGAAGCGCGCGGCGATTCGTGGCGTGAAAATGGCCGGAAAAACCGGCACCGCACAGAAGATCGAAAAAGGAAAATACAGTTCGGACAAATTCACGGCCAGTTTCGTCGGGTTTTTTCCGGCCGACCAGCCCCAGTTGGTTTTCCTCGTCATCGTCAACAATCCGCGGAAGAGCATCTGGGGCGAAGCATCCGCCGCCACGACGGCCCGTGCGATCGTCGAGAAAATCATCAACTCCAACGACGACGTAGCGCGGCGTATTCACCGGGTGCTTGCGGAAAGCGAAAACGAGCACCCTCCGGCGAACGACGTCCCGAACCTGGTCTATATGACCGTCGATGCGGCGCGCACGGTGCTGGACAAACTCAACATGACCTACGACGTCGTCGGCGCGGGTGACTGGGTCGCATCGCAGGAATGGAGCGGCGATGCGGGAAAACGTGTCGTGCGGCTGATCACGTCGACGCAGATCATGGCCGAAGAAATCGGAGAGCCCAATCTGTCCCGCGATCAGTCGTTGCGGATGGTCCCCGACGTCCGCGGGCTCAGCATCCGTACGGCGATCAACAAACTGCATTCGGAAGGCATCGACGTCAAAGTGAAGGGCAGCGGATTTGTGGTCAATCAATTTCCGGCACCGGGAGCGCGGCTCCCGCACGGCGCCGTTTGCGTCATTCAATGCCGGACGTCATTATGAACATGGAAAGGGGAATTCCGTGAATCCGAAAAAAAACCGCGAGACCGGTTTCGTGCACTACCTTCCCCCCGTGCCGATCGAGCCGGTGGACGAACCCCTCCAGACGAGCGATCTCGCGATGGAGGAATTGATCCGTTCGGAAGAAGAAAAAAAACGTAAGCCGGATGATAATTCGGCGTCATTCTGGAGTTGATGGGTGGAGCCGATTTCCATTCGAGACCTTGAAAAAATCGGAAAGCCGGAAGGCCTCGCGGACAATTGGGTCGGGACGGGCGTTGTGATCGACAGCCGACAGGCCAGGCGCGGGGACGTGTTTTTTTGTCTCAAAGGCGCTCAGACCGACGGTCATGCATTTGCCGCGGAAGCGGCCGCACGGGGAGCCGTGTGCGTCGTGGCGTCGTCGTGGAAACAAAATCACGACGTGTCCTTTCCCGTTGTAGCCGTGGACGAACCGACGGCTGCGCTTCAAACGCTCGCCCGCAACTACCGGCGAAAATTCGAAATTCCCGTCATCGCCGTCACCGGATCCAACGGAAAAACGACGTGCAAAGAAATGGTTCGCTCGGCTCTGTCACCAACATTTGAATGCATTGCGAACCCGGGGAATTGGAATAACGAAATCGGCGTTCCGCTTACGTTGTTTCGGATTTCCAATTCCACGCAGGTGGCGATCATCGAGATGGGCGCCGACCGGCCGGGGGACATCAAAACGTTATGTGACATCGCGGAACCCGACAGCGGCGTCGTGACCAACATCGGAATTGCGCATATCGAAAAATTCGGAAGCCGGGAAGCCGTCGCGGCGACAAAAAAAGAACTGTTCGATTATCTGCTGGCCGACGGCGTCCGGTTTGTCAATATCGACGATCCCTGGCTGGCGCCGCACGCAAAAACGGCGAAAGGTTGCGTCACCGTCAGCCTCCAAAACGCCGCCGATTATCGCGGGACGATTCTTGCGACCGATCGCCGGGCCTGCGTTCATCTGCGCATCGACACGCCGGAAACGGCAAAATTGGAAATGCAATTGCACGTCCCGGGCGCTCATCAGGCCATGAACGCGACGATGGCGGCCGCCGTTGCCATATCGCTCGGCGTCGAAGCGGCCCGGGTCGAAAAAGCGCTCGGCGAATTTACGACCCTGTCGGACCGGCTGTCGATGACCGAAAAAAACGGATACGTCGTGATCAACGATACGTACAATGCAAGTCCGGAGTCGATGACGGCGGCGCTGGACACGCTGCAGCGCGTGGAGGCGGAACGGCGCATCGCCGTATTGGGCGACATGCTGGAACTGGGTCCGGAAAGCGAACCCGCGCACGTGCAGATCGCAAAAACGGCAGCCGATAAAGGCGTGACAGCGATGTTTTTGTACGGTGAATGGACTCGTCACACGGCGCAGCATGCCGGGTCGGGCATAGAGACCCGCCACTTCAGCGATCAGGACGTCCTGGCGGCAGAGCTCAAGCGGTATCTTCGGCCGGGCGATGCGGTGCTCGTCAAAGGATCTCGCGGAATGCATATGGAAAAAATCATCGAGGCGATCGGCTGATGTTTTACCTCGTATACGAATTGTTTGTGAAGTACGATTTATCGGGTCAGAACCTTTTTCGCTTCATCACTTTCCGTGCGGCGATGGCGGCCGTGACGGCACTGGCGATCAGTTTGTTCGTCGGACCGTACATTATTAATAAGCTGCGCCAGAAGCAGATCGGGGAAGAAATTCGCGACGACGGCCCGCAGACCCATGCCGCAAAAAAAGGCACGCCGACGATGGGCGGACTGATCATTCTGGCGTCCGTCCTGCTCCCGACCGTTATGTGGGCAGATTTGAAAAATATGTACGTCCTGCTGGTTGTGCTGGCAACGGTCTGGATGGGAGCCGTCGGGTTCATCGACGATTATCTCAAGGCCATAAAAAAAATGAAGGCGGGACTGATCGCGCGTTACAAGACCATCGGACAGATTGGATTGGGGCTCGTGATCGGTTCGGTCATTTATTTTTCTCCGGCATTTGAACCGATCGCGACGATCACGACGATTCCGTTCGTCAAGAACATGAACCTGGACTTCGGAATTTTTTATATTCCCATGGTGGTGGTCGTCATTACGGCCGCATCGAATGCCGTCAACCTGACGGACGGTCTCGACGGACTGGCCATCGGCATCGTGTCGATTGCTTTTGCCGCGTTTGCAGTGATCTGTTACATGACGGGCAACGCGATCTATAGCGATTATTTGAATATTATTTTCATACCGCAGGGCGCGGAGCTGACGATTTTCTGTACGGCCATGATGGGCGCCGGTCTCGGGTTTTTGTGGTATAATGCCTATCCGGCGCAGGTTTTCATGGGCGATACGGGTGCGCTGGCGCTGGGAAGCGCGCTCGGTACGATCGCGATCCTGATCAAAAAGGAATTGCTATTGCCGATCATCGGCGGTGTATTCGTGGCGGAAACGTTGTCCGTCATCATTCAGGTGCAATATTTCAAATACACGAAGAAAAAATACGGCGAAGGGCGTCGAATCTTCAAAATGGCGCCGTTGCATCATCATTTCGAGCTCAAGGGATGGCATGAATCGAAAGTCGTGACGCGGTTCTGGATCATGGCCATCCTGTGTGCGCTGCTGACGCTGACGACGTTTAAGGTGCGATGATGTTCAATCAAAAAATCAGCATCATCGGAGCGGGCCGGAGCGGCGTGGCGGCGGCTCGAATGGTCAAAGAAAACGGGGCGTCGGTATTCGTCAGCGATTCGGCTCCGGAGGAAAAGAAAACGGACGAGATGGAAATTCTGAAGGCGGCCAATATCGAATATGAATTCGGCGGACACAGCGATCGCGTCCTCGACGCCGATATCGTGATCGTGAGTCCGGGCATTCCGCGTCAGGGCGAACTGTTTCAAAAGCTCGCCGCGAAAAACATTCCGGTCTTCAGCGAACTGGAAGTCGCTTCATGGGTGATCCGTGCACCCATCGTCGCCGTGACCGGGACCAACGGCAAAACGACGACGACGACGCTGATCGGGGAGATCATGAAACACAGCGGGCGCCAGACGGTGGTTGCCGGCAATATCGGTACGGCCTTGTCCGAACGTGCACAGGAACCCGCGGACGCGTTCGTCGTGGAAGTCAGCAGTTTCCAGGCGGAGGGAATGAACCTGTTTCGCCCTCAGGTCGGCGTGTTGCTGAATTTGTCGCCCGACCACATGGACCGTTATCCGGACGAAGCGTCGTATTATCGTGCGAAACGCAAAATGTTGGAGAACCAGGAATCGTCAGACTGGATGGTCTATAATCATGACGATCCGCGCGTTCAGTCGTTGATCGACGGATTATCCGGTCAGCCGATGCCGTTCAGCCTAACGACGGAACTGCCCGTCGGCGTATACGTGAAAAACGACGTGTTGACGGTTTCCCAACCGCGAGGGGTGCACGAGGTCATCGGCATCGACCGCATTGGAAACCGCGGCCGTCAAAATGCCGCCAGTGTGGCCGCGGCCGCAGCGGCGGCCTCGTGTTTCGAGATCGCCCCGTCGGTGATTGCGGAGACGCTGCACCATTTCCGCGGTGTAGAACATCGGCTGGAATTTGTCCGCGATTTGCGCGGCGTCAGTTTTTATAACGATTCCAAGGCCACCAACGTCGATTCCACCCGTTATGCGCTCGAAGCGTTCGACGGCAAACGGATTCTCTGGATCGCCGGCGGCAAGCACAAAGGCGCGCCGTATACGTCATTGGAACGACTGGTCGAAGACCGTGTCAAACAGATGTTTTTGATCGGAGAAGCGGCCGGGTTGATCGAACACGACCTGGGAGCGAAAGCTCCGACGCGTTCATGCGGTTCATTGAAACTCGCCGTGACCGATGCGTTCAAAGCGGCGAATCCGGGAGACGTCGTCCTGCTGTCTCCGGCGTGCGCCAGTTTCGACATGTTCAAAGACTACGAAGACCGCGGCCGTCAGTTCAAACAAATGGTCAACGAGTTATCCTGATGGAAACGACAAAACATTCGATCGATAAAGTTTTACTTCTGGTCGTACTCGCCCTGATGACGTTCGGCATCGTGATGGTGTACAGCGCCAGCAGCGTCATTGCGGAACAAAAATTCGGCAGCAGTACGCACTTTCTCATGCAGCAACTGCTCCGGGTCGTCCTGGGGTTCGTCATTCTCGTGTTTGCGGCCAAGTTCGACTACCACCGTTATCGCGGCAAAACGATGTTGATGATGCTGGCGGCGTTCGTTCTGCTGGTCGTCGTGCTCGGGGTGGGCGGAATCAAAGGAACGACCCGATGGCTCGGCGTCGGCGGTTTTGGAATCCAGCCGTCGGAAATCGCAAAACTGGCGTTGATCTTTTATATGGCGGCGTATCTCGACAAAAAAGGCGAACGGATTCGGGATTTTCAAAACGGCGTACTGCCCCCGCTGATTATTGCCGGCGTGTTCTGTGCGATGATCGTTCTGCAGCCCAATTTCAGTACGGCGTCGGCGGTCATGTCGATCGTTTTGATCATGATGTTCGTCGGCGGGATGAAATTGAAACACCTGTTCGGTCTCGCCGCGTCGGTCGTGCCGATAGCAGCCGTGGTCGTGCTGACCAGTCCGTATCGCATGGAACGTTTGAAAACGTTTCTCGATCCGACCGCGGACGTACAGGGCAGCGGATACCAAATCCGCCAATCGCTGATCAGCTTTGGCAACGGCGGCCTGTTCGGCGTCGGCGTCGGTCAGGGGAAACAGAAACTCCTGTTTTTGCCGGAACCGTTCACCGATTTCATTTACAGTATCGTCGGCGAGGAACTCGGGTTTATCGGCGCCGTTTTCGTCATCGCCCTTTTTGTGATTTTCCTGATGCGTGCAATCAAGATTGCCCGCACTGCTCCGGATCTGTACGGGTTTTATCTGGCGGTCGGCATCATTGCAAGCATCGTCCTGTACGCGCTGGTCAATGCGGGCGTGGCGACGGGTCTATTGCCGACGACGGGGCTGCCGATGCCGTTCATCAGTTACGGCGGAACGTCCCTGCTGTTCACGTGTTTTGCCGTCGGCGTGCTGTTGAATATATCGACGCAAACGGTTCCCAAAGAGGACGCTCTGAAGCCGGGCGCGCCGCAGGATACGCCGGATATGTTCGCTGAAAATTTTGACGTGGAAGTTCCGATGAATGCGGGTCCGTCGCCCAAAACCGGTAAAAACCCAAAAAGGCCAAGTATTGTCGGTGTGGACTTGTCGTGAAAACGCTCAGAGTGATCATTGCGGCCGGCGGGACCGGCGGTCACATTTTTCCGGCGCTGGCGCTGGCGGAGGAAATTCGCAGTCGCCGCGCCGATTCGGAGGTCCTGTTTGTCGGTACCCCGCGCGGCCTCGAAGAAAAAATTTTTGTCGGCAACGGGTATCCGCTTCGTATTCTGCATATGCGCGGTCTCATTCGCGGATGGAGTCCGATGGACATAGTCAAAAATATCCTGCTTCCTTTCCAACTGGTGAGCGTCATGGGTAAAGCCTGGTCGATCGTACGCGAATTTCAACCGGATGCGGTCATCGGCTGCGGCGGCTACGTCACGGGACCGGTCCTGGTGGCGGCCGCGATGCAGCACGTTCCCACGCTCGTGCAGGAACAGAACAGCCGGCCGGGCCGAACGACGGTATGGTTGTCGCACCTTGTGGACGAAGTACACATCACGTATGAAGAATCGGAACGGTTTTTCAGTCCGAAAGGCAAACTTGTCGTGAGCGGCAATCCCGTACGACAGTCGATGCAGCCGATCGACCGGCGTCAGGCCGCGACGCGGCTGGGGCTCGATCCGGAGCGCAAAACGCTGCTCGTCATCGGAGGAAGCCTCGGAGCGAAATCGATCAATCGGGCGATGGCGTCGAATGCGGAATTTCTTACGGAAAACATGCAGATCGTCTGGCAAACCGGTACGGCCGAGTATGAGAGACTGTCCGAAAGTTTTTCGGGGCGACCGGGCATTCATGTGTACGCTTTTTTGGACGATATGGTCTCAGCTTATTCGGCGGCGGACCTCGTGGTATGCCGCGCCGGCGCGATGACGCTGGCGGAGTTGACCGTGATGGGAATGCCGGCGATCCTCGTGCCGTATCCGTACGCGGCGGACAATCACCAGGAGTATAACGCACAGTCCCTTGTTACACGCGGGGCCGCGATTCTGGTTCGGGACTCGGATATCGACGGACAATTGAAGCACCGGATCGAAGAACTCATGGGTGACGATGCGCGACGCGAACGCATGGGAAGCCGGAGCGCCGCGTTACGTCGGCCGGACGCGGCGAAGCGCATCATTGACGCATTAATGAAACGACTAAACTGAATCATGAATGAACGACATACGTTACGGAAAATTCACTTTGTCGGTATCGGAGGAATCGGCATGAGCGGTCTTGCCGAAGTCCTGCATCGTCAGGGATTCGTCGTCAGCGGCTCGGATGCGCTGGCCAACGATCAGACGGCGCATTTGACCCAACTCGGCGTGAAGGTGTGGATCGGCCACGATGCGTCGCATGTCGATTGCGATCTGCTGGTGTACACGCCGGCGGTCGATCCGCGTAACCCGGAATTACGGGCGGCGGAGGAAAAGAAAATTCCGTCGGTCAAACGGGCCAAACTGTTGGGCGACATGATTCGCGGAAAAAAAACCATCGCGATTTCCGGTACGCACGGGAAAACGACGACCACGGCCATGATCGCCACGATCCTGGACGCCGCACAACTCGATCCCGCGGTGTTCGTCGGCGGCGTCGTACAGACGATGCAGACGAATGCACGCTGGGGGGGCGGTGAATGGTGCGTCGTCGAAGCGGACGAGTACGACCGGTCGTTCCACGAGCTGTATCCGCATTACGCGATCCTGAACAACATCGAGAGCGATCATCTCGATTGTTACAGCGACGTGCAGGACATTTACTCGGCGTTCATCAAATTTGCCAACCAGGTGTCGATGTTCGGGAAAGTATTCGCCAACGCCGACGATGCAGGTGTTCAGGCCATTTTGCCGAGACTGCGGCGCCGTGTCCGAAGTTTCGGAATCGGCGAACACGCCGACGTTCACGCGCTTCATGTCCGGTTCGAAGAAGGCGGCGCCCACTTCGACGTGGTCATCGACGGAAAACGGTATGACGATTTTGGCATCGCATGCCACGGAGAACATAATGTCGCCAATGCCACCGCGGCCATTGCCGTGTCGTGGGAAATGGGGTTGTCCATCGATACCCTTCGCGACGGACTGGCGACGTTTCGGGGAACGGGCCGGCGTTTCGAAATTCTCGGCACCGCCAAAGGCGTGATGTTTGTCGACGATTACGCGCATCACCCGACGGAGATACGGGTGACGCTGGCGGGCGCAAAAAAAAGTTATAAAAACCGGCGCCTCATCGCGGTTTTCCAGCCGCATCTGTACAGCCGGACACGCGATTATATGAACGAATTCGCCGCTGCCTTTCAGGACGCCGATCGCGTATTGTTGACCGATATTTATCCCGCGCGGGAAAAACCGATTCCGGGCGTCACGGGAGAAAAACTGTATGAAACGATGGCCGGCCGAGGTGTCCCGGTGCGTTACATCGAGGACAAAACCCATCTTGACACGGCACTTCTGGCCGAGATGCGGGACGGCGATCTGGTGATCACGCTCGGAGCGGGCGATATCACGCAGGTCGGCCGAACAATGATCGAAACGCTGAAATCGCCATGACGGCCCATGAAACATTGCCGTCAACAATCCGCGGCGACATTCGATTGGACGAACGGCTCGACGGACATACGTGGTATCACATCGGCGGACCGTGCGACGTGTATTGCATGCCGTCGACGATCGACGATTTGAAAAAACTCAACGAGTGGTGCAAAATACAAAACCAAAAAATGTGGGTGTTGGGAAAAGGGAGCAACGTATTGATTTCCGATAACGGCCTGCGCGGCGTGGTGGTGGATCTGGAGAAGTGCGCCAGCGACGTCCGCATCGAAGGCGATCGTGTCGAAGCGGGAGCAGGCGTACAGGTGCCCAAACTCGTTCTGGAATGCGAGCGGGCGGGTCTCGGTGGAATCGAAATGTTTGCCGGGATTCCCGGTACCGTCGGCGGCGCGGTTCGTATGAACGCCGGCTGTCACGGCAAAGAATTTTACGACGTGATGACGCATGTCACCTGGCTGCACGACGGCGACATCGTCAAGACGTCGAAAGAAATGATTCCGCACGGGTACCGTCACGTGGACGCGTTTCGCGACGATCGCGACGTCGTGCTTTCGGCGACGCTGCAGTTGCAGCGCGACGATCCCGGGCGGCTGGCCGAGTCACGCAAGGCGTTCATGAAAAAACGTCAACAAACCCAGCCGATCAATCTGCCAAGCTCAGGCAGCGTCTTTAAGAACCCGCCGGGTGATCACGCGGCACGTTTGATCGACGCCTGCGGGCTGAAGGGTTATCGCGTCGGGAACGCGATGATCTCGGACAAACACGCCAATTTTTTCGTCAATCTCGGCGGGGCCACGGCGATCGACGTTCTTGAGCTCATGCGCCATGCACGCGTCGAAGTGCATCGTCGGTTTGGCATACGTCTGGAACTTGAAGTCGAGCTTTTTGGCTTCAGCGAGGAAGAATTGAAATCGGTAGGACTCGCATGATTCGAAAACAGCGCAGCGACAGCCAATTCGATATCTTCAAAGCCGACGCGATTCTCGACCGCGAACCGTCGTTTTTGCGGACCGAGTTACCCGAAGAGATCGTGTTGCAGAAGACACCGGATCCGGTAAAAGATGAAACGCCGGAGAGCGGAGCGTCCCGTTTGCATGCGGAAGACGAACCGGTGGAAACCGGCGGGGACGATGAACCGGAAACCAACGAACTGCTCAAAAACGATCCCGAGCGGCGAATCATCAATCGTGACTTTGCCGACGGATTCCGGCCCGAAACCGAAGAAGAAATCGCGACGCCGGGAACCACTACGACGATGCTGGCCGCCGTGCGATTCAGCCGCGGAATCAAGATTGCAACCCTTGTGATTCAGCTATGCTTCATCCTACTGTTGATCAACTGGCAATCGTGGGTGATGGAATCGCCGCTCTTTACGGTCAAAGCCATCGAGGTTCGCGGTCAATGGTTGACGGCGCGGGACGAGATTTTAAAATTATCGGAACTGGAAACCGGCGGTCGGCTGGCGGACGTGGACGTCGCGACGGCGGCCAACCGGGTGATGAAAAATCCAATGTTCGAAAACGTCGTGGTCAGCCGGAGTTATCCATCGACGATCGTCATTACGGTGTACGAACGCAAGCCGGTCGCTTTTGTAACGGCCGACCAACTGTATGCGATCGACCGGCATGCCGTGGTGTTACCGCGGCTGCGACCCGCGCAGGTGTACAACCTGCCGGTCATCAGCGGTACCGGCCGATCGATCCATCCCGGCAAGCGCTTGGCGCAGGACGACGTGAAGTCCGTCTTGAATTTTCTGGCCGTGGTCCAATCGCTGGATCCGGCAATGTATAACGAGATTTCCGAAATCATGATGCGTAAAGACAGTTATCTCGTGCAGGTCAACAGTTTGCCCGTACTCTTTCGCGTGGACGATCAGCAACTGCTGCGCGGCGCGGCCTATCTTACGGCGGCGTTTCGCGCTTTCCGCCAGAAAGACCTGCGGGGCATCCGGGAAATTGACTGCCGGTTCGACGGTCATGTCGTCGTGATCGAAAAAGATAAAACATAGGTGATTGTATGGCGGGAACCATCGTCGTCGGTCTCGATATCGGGACCACTAAAATAGCCGCCCTGATTGCGGAGGTCGGAGCCAAAGACATCAAGCTGCTCGGCGTGGGCAATTATCCCTCGGTGGGATTGAAACGCGGCATGGTGGTCAACATCGAACACACCGTCGAGTCCATCAAAAAAGCGATGGCGCAGGCGGAGCGCATGGCGGGTGTCAAGGCGAAGGACGTGTACGTCGGGATCGCCGGCGATCACATCCGGTCGATCAACAGCAACGCCGTCGTCGCCGTCGGGCGCAACGATCATGAGATCACCGATGACGACGTACGGCGCGTCATCGACGCTGCGAAGGCCATCACGATGCCGATGGACCGGGAGATCATTCACGTCATCCCGCAGGAATTCGTCGTCGACTCGCAGGGAGGAATCCGCAATCCGATCGGGTTGACCGGCACGCGGTTGGAAGTGGATGCCCACGTCGTGACCGGGGCGGTCGCGTCGGCACAGAATATCTTTCGATGCGTGACGCGGGCCGGATTCGAAGTACGCGACCTCGTTCTGGAACCGCTCGCCTCGAGTTTTGCCGTGCTCGACCGCGACGAGCAGGAACTCGGGGTCGTGATCGTCGACATCGGCGGCGGGACAACGGACGTGGCCGTCTTTTTCGACGGCAGCATCCGCGATACGGACATGGTCACGTTTGCCGGTCAGACCGTGACCAACGACGTGTCGATCATTTTGAAAATGCCGTACGACAAAGCGGAGGAGCTCAAAAAGACGCACGGCTGTGCGATGGCGAGCATGATTGAAGAAAACGAGAGCGTCGAAATCCCTTCCGTCGGCGGCCGTGAACCCCGCGAGATCGAACGGCGCGCGCTGGCGAAGATCATCGAAGCGCGGATGGACGAAATATTCAACCTCGTCAACTTCCGTCTGAAGAAAAACAAAATGCAGCATTTGATGAACGCCGGTGTCGTCCTGACGGGGGGCGGGTCGCTGCTGCCCGGATCGGTCGAACTCGCGTCGGAGATTTTCAAAATGCCCGTGCGAATCGGAAATCCGAAAGGTTTCGGCGGCATGATGGATCACGCGAGCAGTCCCATTTTTGCAACGGGCGTCGGGCTGATCCATTACGGGATTCAGAAGGAGCACGCGCTGTCCCTCGAAGGCGGCGAGGAATCCGAGGAAACGCCGGGAGAAGCGCCACCGCATGAGTCCGACGAAGATCAAACGCTGCACACGAAGGAAGACAAACAATTGTATGCGCGGATCATCAAACAAATGAAAAAGTGGACGGATGAGTTTTTTTAAACCCCATCGGGAGGACCTATGATTACGTACGAAGATTCACGGGAATACGGCGCGAAAATCCGCGTCGTCGGTATCGGCGGAGGAGGCTGCAACGCCGTGAACGGAATGATCGAGGCCACGTTGACGGGCGTCGACTTTGTCGCGATCAACACGGATGTTCAGGCTCTGGAAACCAATCGGGCGACCTACAAAATTCAGATCGGCAAGGCGTTGACGCGTGGCCTCGGGGCGGGCGCCAATCCGGAGATCGGACGGCGGGCCGCAGAAGAAGACATCGACGTTGTCAAAAGCGCTCTCGAAGGATCGGACCTGGTGTTCATCACCGGCGGGATGGGCGGCGGAACGGGAACCGGCGCGGCGCCGAAGATCGCGGAACTGTCACGGAGTCTGGGCGCACTGACCATCGGCATCGTCACGAAACCGTTTTCGTTCGAACAGGCCAAACGGATGAAGCAGGCGATGAAGGGCATCGAAGACCTGCGGAACAATGTCGATACCCTGATCGTCATTCCAAACGAAAAGCTGATGACGATTATGCCGAAAAATACCCCGTTTCTGCAGGCGTTCAAAATGGCGGACGACGTGCTGTACCGCGCCACAAAGGGCATTTCCGATCTGATCTCCAGCACCGGCTACGTCAACGTCGATTTTGCCGACGTCAAGAAGATCATGGCCGGGGCGGGTGAAGCGATCATGGGTATGGGCATCGGCAGCGGCGAGCACCGCTGCGAGCAGGCCGTTCAGCAGGCGATCAACAGCCCGTTGCTCGAAGAGACGACCATCGAAGGCGCGACGGGCGTTTTGTTCAACATGACGTGTCCGGAAGATTTCACAATGGAGGAAATCGAACGCGTGTCGAAAGAAATCACGAAGGTGGCCGGCGACGATGCCGACGTCATCTGGGGGTACGCGATCGATCCCAATCTCAAGGACGAACTGCACGTGACCGTCATTGCTGCGGGACTTAACCGGCAGCGCTCCTCGAAAACCAAAGTTGCGGTCGTCTCTGAATCCGGTCGTGCACCGTCCGATAATACGACCCAGACGTTGTCACTGACCAAGCGAACGTTCAAAAATTCGTACGAATATTATGAACATCTGCAAGGCATGCGGCAGAACAAGTCCATGGAAAAACCGGCAATCCAGCGTGTCGAAAATGCCGCCGACGAACCGCCCCAGGACGAGTCGGTCATGCTGAAAATGACGGGAACGGACAATATCGAGGACGGTAACATTCCGGCGTTTCTCCGGAAACACACGAAGCTGAAGAAATAACCGCTCGCGAAAAGCGTCTTTCCACCTGATAGGTGGATCGGACAGGGTGAAGGGCTGTCATGAACATGGCAGCCCTTTTTTATGTGTAAATTAAATATTACATGTGTAAAGTAAACTTTACACTTTAGTGAACACGATATAATAAAATTATTATAAATAATACACTTACAATGTGGTACACCAGTTGTCTGTATAAACGATAGGTTCCCGCTAAATTTCCCCTTGTGTGTTGTGTGTATCGAAGCAACGGCCCGCAGTCCCCGCGGGCTGTTCCTTTTTCCAGAAGCTATTCTAAATTAGCAGAAACAGTAGAAAATTGCGTTCAGTTTACTGCAGGACTAACCAAGCCTCGCGGGAGAAAACGGCATCAGCGGGACACTGGTCGGACGGTCGGCAAGCATTTCTGAAATCAGTTTTCCGGTTGCGGGAGCGAGCGTGATGCCAAGCATCGAGTGGCCCGTGGCCGCGATGATGTTGGGATGTTTTGAAAAACGTCCAATGATCGGCAGACCGTCCGGTGACAGCGGCCGCATACCCGTCCACGCCGGAAGTGCCCGTACGGACTCGGGATTGAAATCGGGAAAATAACGGGCGGCACTGTTGATCATCGCCTGCACACGGCGGGGGCGTATCGTCAGATTCACTCCGGACAATTCCATCGTGCCGGCCAGGCGGAGTTTGCCGGCCATCGGAGTCAGTACGACGCGGGCTTCGGCAAGGATGAACGGCGTGTTCATTTTAAGGGGAAGATGATCGAGCGTGATGCTGTACCCTTTGCCGGCCTGTACGGGCAGAGACACATTGAGCGAACCCATCAGCGCCGGCGACCAGCTGCCGAGCGCGAGTACGATGGTCCGTGCGGAGCACACACCCTGCGACGTCATCAGATCGACCCCGCGGTCCGTCGACGTTTTAAAATAAAACGCTTCCGTGTCTTCCATGATGTTGACTCCCAACGCGACGAGCCGTTCCTTGAGATTGCGCATGAAGGAGGCGGGTTCCAGGTGCGCGTCCTCGGGATAAAACAATCCACCGATCGCATTCACTCGCACATCGGGTTCGATCTGCCGGATGCCGTCCGCGTCGAGTAGGCGTACATCCACACCGAGTTCGCGTCCGACCGCTGCGGCGTGCTTTTCTTCCTCAAGTCCTTCCTGTGTCCGACAGACGGTCAGGAGCCCGCGTTCGGCGTAGCCGAAATCATTGGGATGTTCTCGGGCGTATTCGGCGAAAAGCGAACGGCTTAACTGGAGTATTCCGTGCAGGGCGGACGCCGACTGACGGACACGCGTTTCAGTACAGGCCGCGCGAAACCGCAGCAGCCAGCGGAAGAGGTCCCAGCTCCATCTCGGCCGGATATAAAACGGGCTTTCCGGATCCATCATCCACCGAAGACCCTTTCGAATCACACCGGGCGCCGCGAGCGGTATGTAATGGCTCGGTGAAATCAAACCCGCGTTACCCGACGAACAGGCTTCGCCGATCCGGTCGCGTTCGATGAGGGTCACGCTGATTCCCATTTTCCGTAAATAATAGGCCGTACAGGCTCCGATCGCGCCGCCGCCCAGAATGATCACGTCGTCTCTGAAGTCGCTCATGTTACCTGAAATCCATGTGCAAACGGATCCCTTTCATCAACTAAGATTTTATTATAACCGGTCACGATGGCCCAGCCTTCGATGCTGGGAACGATCCCTTTCGTGTTTCCGATCGTCACTTCCGATTCTACTTTTCCGTGAAACAAACTGCCGATGATGCTTTCGTGAACGAACGAATCGCCTGCGTGGAGTTTTTCTTTGGCAAACCACTGCGCCATCCGGGCCGACGTTCCCGTTCCACACGGGGAGCGGTCGATCGCGCGGTCGCCGTAAAATACCGCGTTACGGGCATGTGCCTCCGGCCGGGTCGGGGCGCCTGTCCACATCACGTGACTGAGTC
Organism: uncultured Bacteroidota bacterium; assembly: GCA_964478735.1. Lineage (GTDB taxonomy): Bacteria > CLD3 > CLD3 > SB21 > SB21 > CAYZJB01. Next base: position 25,827 of record CAYZJB010000021.1, read on the forward strand.
CCCGGATCGTTGGATTGTCGGGATGGGCGAAGGTGTACCGTTCATTCATCTGTCGCCGGATCGCTGGACTCCACGACAAAAGCTGATCGACGCGGTAATCGGCCATGTCCCGGAAGTTTTTTTGTGCATCGATAATCGCGTAGAAATTTCCGCCATACGCGACGTCTACCGACAGCTCTCCAATTCCCTCGACCGTGACGGATAAGTTTTCCGCCGCGAGGAATGACGGGATATTGACCAGACGAACGGCTTCGACGTGTCCGTTGTTCATCCGATAGTGTGCCGTCACAAGGCCTGCCGGCGTGTCGAGCCGAACCACGCCGTGTTCGCGCGGATGAACCAGTTGGTGCTCGATCATCACGGTCACCGTACCGATGGTACCGTGTCCGCACATCGGGAGACAGCCGCTCGTTTCGATAAATAGGATCGCGACGTCGGTATCGGGACGTGTGGGCGGATAGAGGATGCTGCCGGACATCATGTCGTGTCCGCGCGGTTCGAACATCAGTGCGCGTCGGATCCAGTCATGCGACGATAGGAAGTCCTGACGGCGTTCGCTCATGGTCGAGCCGTGGAGGTCCGGTCCGCCTTTCGTGACGACACGGACCGGGTTGCCGCACGTGTGCGCGTCGATACATTCGAACGTGTGAACCGCCATCAGTAATGGTCCATCGATTTCCGTGCAAACGATTCCATGTAATCCATCAGGGCATCCGACGCCTGCACCGCGTCGTCTTCCCGGCCGTCGGACACGGCGTTCAACAACCGGGCGTGAAGTTGCGCCGAGCGGTTCACGTCGTCGTCGTGCTGGTAGCGATACCAGAATCGCCGGCAGTGGGACAACAGGGTTGAATTGATTTCGCCCGCGAACAAGTTCCGGCTGGCCTGGGCCAGGAGCCGGTCGCATTCGTGGTCGACATGGATGAAGCGGCGAAGATCGTGTTTTTCCGCTGCGTCGATCATTTCCGCGGCCAGACGGCGGAATTCGAGTCGTTGCGGTGCCGTTGCACGCCTCGCCGCGCGGCCTGCAATCAACCGGTCGATCACGCGCCGGGTTTCGAGAAGCGCCAAGTATTCGATAATATTAATGTCGGTGACGATCAACCCCCGGCGGGGGAGCGAATAGACGAATTTTTGTGCCGTTAGGCGCTTGAGTGCTTCGCGCAAAGGAGTTCGCCCGATCTTCAGTCGTTTGCTCAGGGCCACTTCGGATAAGACCGAGCCCGGCGCAAGCTCGAGCGATACGAGCATTTCCTCGAGCAGGTCGTACGCTTTGTCGGAAAGACTGGTGTTATCGGGTCCGGCCATATATCAGGACGCGACGTACGCCGTTTTGACGATGGTGTAGAATTCGGCGGCGTACTGGCCCTGTTCGCGCGGGCCGTAGTTGGAATGTTTGCGTCCGCCAAAGGGGACGTGATAATCGACGCCCGCGGTCGGTAAATTGACCATGACCATTCCGGCCTCCGCATGACGGCGGAAATGCGTCGCGTGTTTCAACGACGTCGTACAAATGCCCGCGGTCAATCCGTACGGCGTATCGTTGGCCACGGCAAGGGCCTCGTCGTAATCCCGGACCACGATGACCGATGCCACCGGTCCAAAGATCTCTTCCCGATTGATTCGCATCGTATTGGTCGTTTGTGTAAAAAGAGCGGGAGCGAGATAGTACCCGTTCTTATCGAGTGACAACCGTTGGCCGCCGAATGCGAGATGTGCGCCCTCCTGACGGCCGACCGAAATGTAGTCCAAATCCTTGTTCAATTGCAAGTCGTCGACCACCGGACCGATGTCCGTTCCCGCCGACGTGGCGTCGCCGATTTTAAGACGACGAAGTTTTTCAGTCAGAGCGGCGACAAATCGGTCATGGATCCCTTGCGTTACAATGAGCCGGCTGGACGCGGTGCATCGTTGACCGGTCGAGTAATAGGCGCCCTGTACGGCGGCATGAACGGCAACGTCAAGGTCGGCGTCATCCAGTACGACCAGCGGATTTTTTCCGCCCATTTCGCACTGGACACGCGCGCCGCGCGCCGCACATTTTTGCATGATGAGGCGCGCGACTTCGACGCTGCCCGTGAAGCTGATGCCGCGTACGTCGCGGTGTTCGACCAGCGCCGCCCCGACGGTTTCACCCGCGCCGTAGACCATATTGAATACCCCTTTCGGCAGGGGCGAGCGGGAAATAATTTCCGCCAGACGGAAGGCAAGGGCCGGAACAAGTTCCGCGGGTTTGAACACGACGGCATTGCCGAAGGCGAGTGCAGGCGCGATTTTCCACGCGGGGATCGCGATGGGGAAATTCCACGGCGTGATCAGCCCGACGACACCGACCGGTTCACGCGTGATATGGACGTCGACGCCCGGACGAACGGACGGGATCAGTTCCCCTCCGGGACGCAGGGCCTCCCCGGCAAAAAATTTGAACAGATATCCCGCCCTTTCGACTTCACCGATTCCTTCGGGCAACGTTTTTCCTTCTTCGCGCGAAAGGAGCCGGCCGAGTTCGTCTTTGTAGGATAAGATCTCGTTGCCGATAAAATCGAGAACTTGAAATCGCTGGTGCGGCGTGCTTGAGGCCCACGTTGAAAAGGCCGCCTGTGCCGTGCTTACAGCATCGTTCACCAGCGTCGGATTGCCTTCGGCGTAAAGCCCGACAATGTCGCTAATGTCCGACGGATTCAGGCTTTGCGTTTTTTCCGCGGCGTCGATCCACTCGCCGCCGATGAAGTGCCGAAAGTTGTCCATTCAAGCTCCTTTTATCACCACAGAGGGCACAGAACACACGGAGAGGAATTGTTTTGCGATCCGACTTAAGGACGATGACCTGTGTCAGATGAAGTATTTTTCTAAAAATATCTCCGTGAGTTCGGTGGCTCAGTGGTGAAAATTAAATTCTGATCATCGGCCGATGTCGCAGCGCATGGGCGACGACTTTTTCGACCGCGGCGCGTTCGTTGCCGACGAGCGGCAATCGCGGCGGTCGGACCGTTTCCGTTCCGACGCCGACGAGGGCCTCGGTTAGTTTGATGTTTTGTACGAATTTTGTCGAAACGTCGAGATGCAGGAGCGGCATAAACCATCGGTAGAGTTCCACCGCGTCGTTGAGTTTTCCCGCTTTCACCAAACGGTAGAGCGCGACCGTTTCCTTTGGGAAGGCGCACACGAGACCGGCCAGCCAACCCGACGCACCCAGCATCATCGCTTCGAGCGCCAGGTCGTCCACGCCGCAAAAAAGGGCGTAACGATTTCCGACGAGATTAATGATATCGGTGATGCGGCGGATGTTATCGGACGATTCTTTGATGGCGACGAACTTCGGCTCGTCTGCCATTTCCGCAAACATGTCCGGCGTAATATCGACCCGGTACGCAACGGGATTATTGTAAATCATGATCGGCTTTTCCGATGCCGCAGCAACGGCACGATAATGCGCAATCGTCTCCCGGCGGTCGGAAGGGTAGGGAATGGCCGGCAATACCATGAACCCTTCAATATCGTTTTTCTGTGCGGACCGTACGAAGTCACATGCCCTCGCCGTCGAGGTTTCTGCCACACAGGCGATGACGGGAATTTTGCCACGGGTGACAGACAGAGCTATGTTTATAACCTCTTGTTTTTCATTATCTAATAAAGTCATGTTTTCCCCTAACGAGCCCAGCACGACGAGGCCGTCGACACCGCTCTCGACCATCCAGCCAAAATGTTTTTCCATCGCCGGACGATCGAGGGAGTAATCGGATTGGAACTTCGTTGTGACCGCAGGGAACACTCCGGACCATTCGTGCATACTGCCTCCGTTTTGGTATATCAGTAATATACCAGAGTCGGTTTGATTTTCAATAACAGAGTCGTCGAGCGTCACGGGTTTTGTTACCCAGAATGACCATTGACTTATGTTAATCACCCGACTAAATTCCGCAGTCTTTCGGGTATCCCTAAACCTGTAACACACGAGGCAAACCATGAAAAAGAAAAAAACGGCTAAGAAAGCAGTGAAAAAAGCTGCAAAGAAAAAGACAGTTAAGAAGGCGAAAGCCCCCGCCGCAAAGCCGGTCAATGCGATCAACTGGTTTGAAATTCCGGTCATGGATTACAACCGGGCTGCATCGTTTTACAGCACCATCCTCGGGACTAAACTCGACGTCATGGAATTCGGTGGAACCAAAATGGGGATGATCCAGGGTAAAAACGGCGGCGTCGGTGGAGCCATCGTCCAGGGCGACAATTGCGTACCCACGGACAAAGGTACGCTCGTATATCTTAACGGAGGAAATGATCTTTCCAAGATTCTTTCCCGAGTGGAAGGTGCCGGCGGACGCGTCATGGTACCGAAAACGATGATCACGAAGGAATACGGATACATGGCGATCTTCTTAGACACCGAAGGGAACAAGATCGGCCTGCACTCCATGAAATAACCCTTACGATTTTCATTTCGAAAAGGGCTGTTGCCGGGTGCAGCGGCCCTTTTTTGTTAGCAGGGTATTGTTCCGATCTATCCCGTATGGTAATTGATGACAATTGAAAAAAATTCGGTCGAACGTATCCGGATGATAAGAAGTACAAAAGGAACGTCGTACTGATTTGGCGGCGGCCAGACATCTTGGAACGGCTCCTTTTCTTTTCTCAAAACCGGATTTCCACGTTGATATTACTGAACGGTTTTGATATAATGATCCACTTATGATCGGTCTATTTATTATCCTATTGGCCGCGTACCTGATCGGCTCGATCTCGCCGAGCATCCTTTTGTCGACCCTGGTCAAGGGCCAGGACATCCGGACGTACGGCAGTGGCAACGCCGGCATGACCAACGCCATCCGTTTCCTCGGTCCGAAATGGGGTACCGTCGTGGCGCTATTCGATCTCGGCAAAGGTGTTCTCGCGTCACTGGGACTGACGGTATGGCTTTCTCCGTTACTCGGCGACCTCGTGATCGATCCGATCCTGCTTCGAATTCTGGCCGGCCTGGCTGCTGTCGCGGGACATATCTGGACGATCTTCTACCGGTTTCGCGGAGGCAAGGGTGTATTGACGCTGGCGGGGGCCGTTATCGGCGTCGCTCCGCTGCACGTCGGCATCTGTTTTCTGATTTTTCTGGTTGTTTTTCTCCTGACGCGTTACGTGTCGCTGGGATCCATCGTCGGAGCCATCGTACTGCCCATGATCGTGCTGTTTCAGAAAATCGTTTTGAAGGAAACCGTCTCGCCTTATCTCATCGGGTTTAGCTTTTTTGTCACGCTTCTTATCGTCTACACGCACCGTGCCAATATTGCCCGCCTTCTCCGGGGCGAAGAATCCAAGTTTGGAAAACGGAACCCCCAGTCCGCGTAACCGGTGAAGAAGTGGTGGAAATGGCTGTCGTGGCCGCTGGCCGTGATCTGTATCGCGGGGGGAATCTATCTGACGATCGACATGGGCCGGCGGGCAGTGACCGGTGAACGCGACGCGATCGGCCTGCTCGTTTCCTTTACCGTGATGATCGTCCTTTTCGTCTTCGGCATCCGGAAATTCTGGAGCGTGATTTTAGATGAACGGGACGCGCTCGATATTTTTAAAGAATTTGCGATCAGCCGGGACGCCCGTATCCGGCACATACGCCGCGAAACGCCCGTCGTCAAGGGGACGGCGGTGGAAAACGGTTACGTATTGAACTATATCGATCACGGCCACGACGTCGAAATGGCCCTGATGCACGTCGGTAAAAAATCGGAATCGTCAAAATCGCTGTCCGACGAACACGACCTTTTCATGATCCGCGTCGATACCGGGTACGATCTCGATTTGAGCGTCGTGAATCCGCAGTTCGAAATTGAAAATACGCTCGACGTCGAGATGTATTCGCCCCGGATTTTGTCGTCTAAAAAATATTATTACTACCAGCACGGTATTATTTTCGCCGATTACGACAAAACGCACATCGACCGACTGTTCGATCACTCGTTCATTCAGATCCAGCTGTTCGCGCTCTTCGTCAACTTTCGCTTCAAGCTGGTCGTGTTTCAGGAGCGGCGGGTGCTTGCCGTCAAAGCGGCGTCGATGCAGTCGATGCATCTCGACGTCGATTCCTATACGGCCCTGATCAATCTTGCCCGCGTGCTGGCCGAACAAAACCGGAAAAATCAGGAAATGGTTCTATCCTAACACTACTAACCAGAGGATGATTATGTCGGAAACGTCAGGACAACCGAACCGCAAATGGATCATGATCGTGGGCGTCGTCGCACTCCTGTCGCTCGTCGGGGGCGCGTATGCCGTCGTACGGCTTCACACGGCGACCCCCGTCCGGATCGGATACATTCGCAGCGAAGCGCTGCTGGCCCAGTACAAACCCGTTATCGCGATCCAGAAAAAACTTCAGGAAGAAACCGTGGACGTTCAACAGGACCTTGAAAAACGGTATAAGGAACTGGAAGCGATGGACGCCGAGATCAAGAAAAAATCCGAAGTACTTACGATACAGGCGTTGGCCCCGCAGATTCAGCGGCTGCAGAGTAAACAGAACGAGTTTCTCCAGCTCCAGCAAAACGTACAGGCCCAGGTCGGCGAAAAACAGGCGCAGTTGATGGAGCCGATCCTTCAGGATATTAATACGTTCGTCACCAAGTACGGCAAAGACAACGGGTACACGATGATTTTCGGCATGCCGATCCAGGGCATGATCGTGTACGGCGATCCGGCGGAGGACCTGACCGACGTGATTGCGGCGGAGCTCAACGCGCGCGTGCCCGTCAGCGTTCCGGTGCCATACCATACGGGGACGGATACGACGAAATAGGCGTAATTGTCACCACAGAGTCACGGAGCCCACGGAGATATCTCGAAATGTATCTCGATGACTTTTAATCGATCAGAAAGAGTAAAATGGGAAAAGCTTTGACACTCGGTGAATTGCGGAAGTCGGGTTATGAAGTCGTACCGGTCAAGGAGGAACTGCGCCGCAATCTGATCCGGAAGTTGCGGGAAAACGAAACGCTATTTCCCGGAATCATCGGCTATGACCGGACGGTGATCCCGGAACTTATTCATGCCGTTTTATCGAAGCACGACATCATTTTGCTCGGACTTCGCGGCCAGGCCAAAACGCGCCTGCTGCGCAGCCTTGTATCGCTGCTCGATGAAGAGATCCCGATCGTCGCCGATTCCCCGCTCAACGACAATCCGTTTGCGCCGGTCTCCCGTGCAGCGATCGACATGGTGGCCACCATGGGTGACGCCACGCCGATCCAGTGGTTGTCGCGGGAAGAACGGTACGGCGAAAAACTCGCGACGCCCGACGTGACGGTGGCCGACCTCATCGGCGACATCGATCCGATCAAGGCGGCGACGCACAAGCTGCATTACGCGGACGAACGCGTCATGCACTTCGGCATCGTTCCACGCTGCAACCGCGGTATTTTTGCGATCAACGAACTTCCCGACCTTCAGCCCCGTATCCAGGTCAGCCTGTTCAACATCCTGGAGGAAAAAGATTTTCAAATCCGCGGGTTCAACGTCCGCATTCCACTCGACATGATGATCGTATTTTCCGCCAATCCCGAAGACTACACCAACCGCGGAAGCATTATTACGCCGCTGAAAGACCGGATCGATTCGCAGATCCTGACGCATTATCCAATGACGCTGGAAGACGGCATGCGAATCACGGAACAGGAAGCGTGGACCGACCGGGGACAATCGATGGCGGTTCCGCTGTATCTCAAAGAGGTCGTCGAGAGCATCGCGTTTCAGGCGCGCGCGAGTGAATTCATTGACCAGAAATCGGGCGTCAGCGCACGGTTGACGATTTCCTGCATGGAAAATTTCATCAGTGCCGCCGAGCAGCGCGGGATCTTACAAAACGAATCGAAACCATTTCCACGCGTGTGCGACCTGTATTATCTCGTACCGTCGATTACGGGAAAGGTCGAACTGGTCTACGAGGGCGAGCAGCAGGGCGTGGCCAGTGTGGCCCGTGTTCTGATCGGACGCGCCGTCAAGGCGGTGTTTCGAAAATATTTTCCCGATCCACTGGCTAAAAAAGATCTGACGGTTTATCAGCCGATCCTCGCGTGGTTCAGCGGCGGACGGCAACTCGACCTCTCGACGGAAATGCCGTTTGACGAGTACTACAAAGCTCTCGATCAAGTGCCGACGCTGCGTGACATTACGGTCAAGTATCTCAAACCCAATACGGCGTCAAAACAGGAAGTGGCCACGGCGATGGAATTCGTCATCGAAGGTCTGCATCAGAATTCGTCCCTCAGCAAGGACGCGCTCGAAACCGGCGTCGCCTATAAAGATATGATGGGCAAGATGCTGGGCCAGATCAACTGGGAGAAGGAGGAGTAGGCCGCCATCGTTGTCGCTTTGTTTCCTATGACTCGAGTATATCTTCCAACAATAGCGCGGGCTCCCGTCTATACATAAACCAAGTCCCGCTCAATGCAGCCCAGCATTCGCGGCTTCATGGCCTTCTTGGACACCAAATCTACTTGGGTCCCGAGCAGTGTTTCCATATCCTCGGCCAAATCGACGAAGCCAAGCCCGATGGGCCTTTCAAATTCGACTAGGATGTCAATATCGCTTCCGCTTGTTTGCTCTCCTCTCGCGAGTACGAACCAAAGATACCCAATCGGGAAACTCCATACTTCTGTGTATAAAAAGACTTACGCTCGCCTAATAGGGCAATCCAGAATCTGGATTTACATTGAGGATGCTGGGAGTTGCCCCATCCACTGCAGAAATTTCTGCATCGCATCGGCCCGGTGGCTGATGCGATTTTTTATTTCCGGGTCCAGTTCCGCCGACGTGCAGCCGTATTCCGGCAGGAAAAAGACGGGGTCGTAGCCGAACCCGTGACGGCCCCTCGGTTCGAAGGCGATGCGTCCCTCGCATTTTCCATCGAACGTTTTTTCGAAGTATTGTCCGTTTGAATCGGGGCCCACGAGGGCCAGGATGCAATGAAATCGAGCCGTCCGTTTCGATTGGGGTACGTCTCGGAGTTCGTGCAGCAGTTTCCGATAATTGTCGACGTCGTCTTTTTTCGGTCCGGCATAACGGGCAGAAAAAATTCCAGGTGCCCCACCGAGCGCGTCCACTTCCAACCCCGAATCGTCCGCCAATACAAGCTTGCTCGTATGACGCCACACGGCCCGTGCCTTGATAAGCGCATTTTCTTCAAACGAATGGCCGTCTTCAACGATGTCGCCGATACCCGGATAGGAGTCCAACCCGATCAGATCGATTTCGGTGCGACGGAGTAATTCCTTCAACTCCGCAATTTTTTTTCCGTTGGCGCTTGCCAGTACGATCGACCGCATGTCATCTAACTCTCTTTGGTCATTATCCCATTTCAATGTCGGTATGTTATCAACCTTTTCCCTTTTAGTCTACAAATAATGACTTCAGAAGCTTGAAATGATGTACGACGTGGAAAACATTGAAATGTCCCGTTGTTCAAGCGATACGGACCTTACCTGAACGGTCGACCAAGCGTCATTTCCAACTGACATCGGTCATTATCCGGTATCCTTTTTGATATTATCTTGAAGTGAATCGCCGGCCATAGTGCAACCGCTCACGGCGATCCGTACGCGAGTCAAACGCACCAAAAATAACCGGTACTCGCGCGGCACTAAACAAAGGGCCATATATGGAAAACCTCGAAAAGCTTTTACGTGAGCACCCATTTTTCAAGGACGCACCGGAGACCTTGTTTCCGGTCATTACCGGGTGTGCGTCGAACGCGCTCTTTTCCAAAGATGAATTTCTTTTTCATGAGGGGGAGGAGGCGAAAAAAGTTTATCTGATCCGGGACGGCAGCGTTTCCATCGAAATGTATATTCCGGGACGCGGTCACGTACCGGTCGATGCCGTCAAGGCGAATGAAGTGCTCGGATGGTCCTGGCTCGTTCCTCCATATCACTGGCATTTCAATGCCCGTGCAACCCAAACGGTTCGTGCGATCGAATTGGACGGCGAATGCCTGCGTCAAAAATGCGAAGAAGACCACGAGATCGGGTTTCAACTGCTCAAACGATTCAGTCACGTCATGAGCCAGCGTCTGCAGGCGACACGGTTACAGCTCATGGACGTCTACGGAACAAAACAGGACTGGTAGTACAATTCACCACAGAGAGCAGGAGCACACAGAGTAAAAAAATGTTTTGCTAACACAAAATACTATCAAATCACCTTGCGCCTTAAATTCTCTGTGGCCTCTGTGGTGTAAGGTTTTATACAAAAAAGGAACCCCGCCGTGAAGCGAGGTTCCTTTTGCATTGAGGAGGAGTCCAGGGAATTAAGCCGGGTTAGATCCCCAAACGAATGTGAACGAAATTTCACCGGACAACTGATCCATATAAATCGTCGCCGATGTTACGACTCCTTCATTGACGGTGACCGATCCGATGCCGCGGTAGATGACGAAGTCGGCGTCGTCAAACGCTTCAGCGAGCAGGTCGTACTGGCCGACGGGCAATTCGACCGTCATGCCGTCGTACACGTCGTAGTAGTAGACGTCACCGGTGTTGGTGTTGGTCAGGGTGAGTTCAATGCGGGCGACGTTCGAGGGAACGCTGCCGGCTTTGAACAGGATCGATCCGCTTTCCGTAACGGTGTTTTCGGAAACCGGATTCTTCGTGCAGCCGACTGCAACTAGCATTAGCGACAGCGCGAGGAGGATGGTTTGTTTCATGTGAGCACCTTCAAGGTTATGAGTTAAAAAGAATTGGGTCGTCGTTTTCATGCCGCTTCGTATCGCATATCCCGTGCCGATTTTTCCGCATTGATTTTTGTCGATTTGTATCGACTCAGCGGGTGTGTCGTGGGGTAAAATTCCACCGCCTATGGAAAGTTGTCCGGTGTTCATGAGGCCGCCCGGATCAAGACTTCGGAGTACCGTTGGCGAATGTTTTCACACTCCGGCAGGATCGATGTGAATTTGTCGATGAGATCGGGATCGAAGTGAGATCCGCTCAGCCGTTTCAATTCCGCAATCGCTTCTTCCGGCGCCCACGCTTTTTTGTACGGCCGCTCCGACGTCAACGCGTCCCACACGTCGGCGATGGCACAGATGCGCGCAGAGAGCGGAATGGCATGGCCCTTGATTCCACGAGGATACCCGGTGCCGTCAAATTTTTCATGATGGCACAGAGCGATGTCGGCCGCCATCTGGAGCACGGCGGACCGGCTGTTTTGCATAATCTCGTAACCGGTGAGCGTATGCAGTTTGATCATGGCAAACTCATACTCGTCGAGACGGTCGGTCTTATACAGGATATCGTCGGGCGTACCAACTTTACCGATGTCGTGCATCGACGATGCGGCAAACATGATCTCCTGTTCCGTCTCGTGCAGTCCGGCGACGCGGGCCAGCGCGCGGCTGTAATGGGCCACTCGCAAGACGTGAAGCCCCGTTTCCGGGCTGCGGTATTCTGCCGCACGGGACAACCGGAAGATCACTTCGCGTTCCTGTTCGACAATTTCCCGCGTTGCTTTGCGAACTTCTTCGGCCAGCGTCTCGGCCCTGGCGGCCAGCTCTTTATGGCTTTTTCGGATCGTGAGCATGTTTCGGGTGCGGGCCAATAATTCGAACTTATCGAACGGTTTGTTGAGAAAATCATTGGCGCCGAGTTCGAGTGCCCGTCGGAGGATGTGACGGTCTTCGGCCGAGGTGACCATGACGACCGGGACGTCGTGTTTACCGGCGTGAGCACGGAAATGCTCGATGAATTCGAGACCGTCCATTTCCGGCATCACGTAATCGACGAAGATCAGGTCGACATCGTGAATCAGCGACCACTCAAGGGCGCGCGGGGCGGCTTCAAACGTTTGTACCGTCGCACCGAGACTTCGTTCCAACAGGGAAGACAGCAATTTCAGATTGATCGAGCTGTCATCGATGACCTGGATGAGCATGACGTCTCCTTATGCAACCGCCACCGTTCCCGGCATTGGTCCGTCGTAAAACGAGATCATGCGCTGGAGGGCGAACTGGGTTTCCTGAAATTGTTTTTCCAGACACGTCACGAGGTGGCGGATCTCCGCCGGTCCCGATTTTTCATCGACGTGTTCGATGTGGCGTGCGATTTCCGCCATCCGACTCGCGCCGAGATTGGCGCTGGTGCCCTTGAGCGTGTGGGCCGTTTTACGCATCTGGCCGAAGTCGCCGAGCGTGGCCAGCGACCGGATTCTGGAAATCTGCTCAGGGGCCTGTTCGATGTACATGACCATCAGGTCGCGCAGGACTTCATCGTCCAGGTCCATTTCGTGAAGAGCGGCCGTGTCCACGACCGGAACGTCGGCCACCAGGCCGTCGAGATTCTGGAGGTATTTGACCTCACTCCATTTGTTCAACATGGGTTTCAACTCCTTCAATTTGATGGGTTTCGATATGTAGTCGTCCATTCCGGCTTCCAGGCACATTTCGCGGTCGCCCTCCATGGCGTTGGCCGTCATGGCGATGATGATAGGCCGCCGTGTTGGACTGCACTGCCGGAGGATCTGCCGTGTCGCTTCGAGCCCGTCCATCTCGGGCATCTGAACGTCCATGAGGACGATGTCATACGGTCGGTCCAAAGCGGCCTTCACTGCTTCGAGCCCGTTGAGCACGACGTCGCATGTGTAGTGCATCTTTTCGAGCATGTGACACGCGAGCTTTTGATTAATCGCGTTGTCTTCCGCCAGGAGAATTCGCATCGGCAGCCACTCATTGGACGTTTCGATCTGGCGGATGGGCGAAACGGACGCGGCTGAATTCTGCTGCGTCAACGTTCCGGCGAGTGAAGTGATAATCGTTTCACGAAGCACGGATTGCTTCACCGGTTTACGGAGGCACGCGAAAAACAGATCGCGGTGGGCCTTGAGTTTTGGCTCCGAGCGGCCGACGGAGCTCAACATCAGCAGCGGCGCCGACGTGTGCTGGCGTATTTGAAGACCGACGTCGACGCCGTCGACCTCCGGCATGTGCATGTCGAGAATGGCGAGATCAAACGTACCGCCGTCTTTGACAAACGTAACCGCGGATTGCGGACGGTCGAACGTCAGGGCGGTACACTTCCATTTTTCACAAAGCCGAGAGAGAATGGTCAGATTGGTTTTGTTATCATCGACGATAAGGATCTGCCGGCCTTCCATCGAGGATTCCGTATGGCTTGCCTCCTGTCGATCGGGTACGTCGTGAGTGCTGACAAGCTGAACCGTGAAGAAAAACGTAGCGCCCGAGCCTTCGTCGCTTTCGACCCAGATCCGGCCTCCCATCGCTTCCACAAGGCGTGCGGAAATGGCCAGGCCGAGTCCGGTACCGCCGTACTTTCGCGTCGTACTGGAATCCACCTGACAAAAAAGTTTGAACAGCTTTTCCTGCTTGTTACGGGGAATGCCGATACCGGTATCGCGCACGGCAAATTGCATCAACGCCGGATCGACGGTGTCGCGAGTAATGGAGACGACGACCTCGCCGGTCTCCGTAAATTTCAACGCATTGCCGACCAGGTTGGTCAATATCTGACGCAGTCGTGTCACGTCGCCGGCGACCCGGGGCGGCACGTCCGGATCGATGGAGTAGAGCAATTCGAGGTCCCGGCCGCGTACACGGGGAGCAACAACGTCGAATATTTCCTCGACCACGGTATGCAGATCGAATGCGACGGTTTCCAGTTCAAGATGCCCGGCTTCGATCTTGGAGTAGTCGAGAATGTCGTTGATGATCGTCAGCAAGGTATCGCCACTGACGCGAATGGTTTCGACGAAATGTTTCTGATCGGACGTCAGGGGTGTATCGAGCAGAAGTTCCGTCATACCGATGACGCCGTTCATCGGCGTCCGGATTTCGTGGCTCATCGTCGCGAGGAAGGTTGACTTCATCCGGGCGGCTTCTTCGGCGTTTTCTTTGGCCTTCAACAGCGCGGTTTCGTACTGCTTCTGTATCGAGATGTCGCGATAGATGGCGAGAACGACGGACGACGCGTCCGTCATATCGATCGTATCGGCGAGAATAGAAACTTCCAGCGGCGATCCATCTTTGCGAAGTCGAACGGCGTGGTTGGACACGCGTTGTCCATCCGACGCTTCGTGCGTCCATTCGATGGACTCCGCCCGTTCGTCGGGTGGAACGATTAATTTGCCCACCGTACGTCCGACCGCCTCATCGAGGGTGTATCCGAAAAGGCGCGTGAATTCCGCATTGGCGCGCAGAATGACGTCGTCGCGGTCGACGAGCACCATGGCTTCCGGGGCTTTCATGAACAACGTTTCGGCGAGGCGTCGCTGGATCTCCAGGGCTTTTTCCGACTTGACGCGATGGTCGATTTCATGCTGGAGGGCGGAACGCTCGCGGCGAAGTTTCAGAAAAATTCGAAGTACCAAAAAACCGGCGATGCTCAGCACGATTCCGGTAACGGTAATGAGCGCTTGTACGCCTCTCTGACCGTTTTCGAGGGTCGCATGGGCGTGCAAGGCGCTGTCATGCGCCGCACTCTGGATCCATCGTCCGAAATCTTCGATGGCCTGATCGAAGACCCGACTGTCGTAGATATACTGCGAGTAGGCCGTCATCATCCGTGAACCGTGACGGTTGGACCGGCTTTCGGCGAGTAAATAATTTCGCGAGTCGCGTAAGCTCTGCAGTTGACTGAACAACTCTTCGATCTGGTATTCCTGATGCGACGAAACCACGAGCCGGAGGCGATAAAACAACGAATCGGTACCGGCAATGATTTGCCGGATACGCTCCTCGATTTCAGCCTTTTCCGCGGCGTCGGAGGATTCGAGGTGCCGCCGTACCTCATTTTCGCACTGATCAATATTGAGTTGAATCTCCTGCGTGGTCGTGACCATCGGAAGGACTTCATCGATAAGGTGGTATGCGGTCTCTTCCACATTGGAGAAGGCGGAATACACGGCCCATCCGACGCAGAGGACAAGCACAGTAGGAAGACCGAACGCGACAGCAACCTGGTAATGAATCGGGATATTGGATAAACGCCGCATGGTATTTCTCTTCGATAGGTTTAACAATTGCAATTCTACAAGGGTCCTTTCAGAAACCTGTGCAACCCTAAACCAAAATTGGGCCAATCGGTAACGCGCTGATTATGTACGACTTCGCAGGGACGGGCGCAGAGTGCGGATATGGAATTTGGCTGATTGCAAGCGGTGAAATTACCCCAATGCCTCGGACGGAAACTTTTCCCCAGCCTCTGGAAAAAAACCACCAAGTGCATCATGACACGATTGTACTAAGCGCGGTTTAACCCCTTAGGAATCAAGGTGCATCCACGCTGGCACGGCGCTTGTGATAGGAGGCGTGAACTAAACAAGAGCCCTGAGCTCAAAAACAAAGGAGAGTTCAAAATGAAATCCAACAGTCAAAGCGGCTTCACACTGATGGAACTGGTCACCGTGATCGTTATCCTCGGCATTCTGGCCGCGGTTGCCATTCCCAAGTATTTTGATCTGACGGATCAAGCGGAAGCCGGCGCCTGCAAATCCAATCAGGGCGCGATCGAAGCGGCCGCGAGCGTATTCTACGCCAAGTCGGCCCTCACGACCGGCACGGCCACGTTTCCCGCCAGCATTTCGGCGATGGATACATTGTTTGCATCCGGATCCGCTCCGAGCTGTCCGTCGGGTGGAAGTTTTACCTATTCATCGACGACGGGCCTGGTCAGCTGTTCCGTCAGCGGGCATAACTAGACGTTCATCCTAAGAGGAGGCCGAACTGGATTCGGCCTCCCTCTTCGATTTGGAGAAGCACCCATGTTCGACGACAATATTTTTCTCAGCCATCCCGGATTGCGGGCAGAAATCCTGCAGGACGCGCCCGATCAGACCTACCGTCGTGAAAACGAAGTGGGCCTAATCAGCCGCGAATTGAAACAGAAAATCCGCAAAAACATTTTCGACTGGAAATCCGTTGAGTCGATCGTGCGGACCCTGTCGGCGGAACAACTGATCGAGCTGGAAGTTTTTCTCTGGAAAGAAGCCATGGACCACGCCGGCAATGCGCTGGAACAAAAACTCACCCGCGAGTACATCACCGCGCGCATGGAGCCGACGTCCAACTATCATCGCCGGCAAATGTGCGGCGAACCGCTCTCCGCCTGCCGTGCCAATTATTGCGTTTTCAGTAATCCCAACTGTGCGAGCCGGAAACTGTTGGAACATATCAAAGCGATCGCCACGGTCTTCGACCGCCGTACGCTCCGCAATCATGATCGGGACAGCGATCTCGACACGTTTTTGCATGAACTGGTCAAACGGTACAGTCTTTTCGGCGCCATCCTCACGTCCTCCGACGGTGCGCCGATTGCCGCCGTGTCCGACCTCGATCAGACCGCCGGCGTCGACCATTCCGATTTTATCCGTTCGTTTTATCGCCACCTGGAAGTTTTCATCAGCCACCAACCGACGGAAGCGGCCGCACATTTCGATCTTTTCGTCAAAGCGGCGTCGCAAAAACTGGCCGTCGACGACCGGATCTTGATCCTGACCGTTCTGGGCACGAACGAAAAACGGCTGGACGGCGCGCTGCTGGAAGGCGGCCTCGGCGTGAAACGGATCTACGGTTCGCTCAACGAGGTGTAAAACATGGACATTACCGTCACGGCCGGCTTCATTGCCGGTACGATCATCGGAAGTTTTCTCAACGTCGTCATTTATCGACTGCCGCGCCGGTTGTCTCTCTGGCGTCCGGGTTCACGTTGTCCGACATGCGAACGATCGATTCCATGGTTTGCCAATGTTCCGATATGGGGATTTATCATCCTGCGCGGACGTTGCGGCCACTGCCGTGAGCGTATCTCATGGCGTTATCCG
>CAYZJB010000021.1:42729-50977 GCA_964478735.1 uncultured Bacteroidota bacterium
TCAGCGTACTGCTCGGATTTTTACTGCTGACCGTGATCGGCTGGACGCGTTTACTCATTGGACGTGGAAGGCGCTACGAGGAAATCCCCTTGGCGCCCTTTCTGGCCGCAGGCGTCGTGATGGCCATCGGTTTCGGCCCCGAGATCATTTACTGGTATCTTCACGCGATACAGGTGCACTGATGGCGCTCGTCATGACCAAAGCGCTCCGTCTTCCCGAGACCCGTCATGCCGTGCTGGAGAGTTCGCGCGAGTTGCTTCGCGAAGATTTTGCGGCCATCATCGATTGTCTCGACGACGCGGTTTTCCTGATCGACCCGCTCGACATGGTCACGGCGGTCACGCCGGCGGCAATGAAAATGTTGCACGGAGCGAAGGGCATCCGTCTCAACGTTCACGAGGCCTCCGCACGGATTCATCTGCCGATCGGGGATCTGGTTCAGCGCCTGCATGCTGTCAAACGCCGGCAATTGACGCAGGTCATGCACGAGCCGTCCCATCGAAAAGTCTACGACGCGACGGCAAAACTCATCGTTGCGGACCGTATGGCGATCGGAACCGTCGTCATTCTTCATGACATCACGGCGTCATGGAAGGAGAATCATCATCAGTCGGAATTTGTCTCGATGGTCGCGCATGAATTGTTGAATCCGCTGGCGCCGCTGGTGGAGGGTCTAAACCTGCTTCGCGAGGAGCGCGTCGGCTCGATCAATGAGACACAAAAACATTGCCTGAACGTCGTGGCCGACGAGGCGGCGCGCCTGTCGCGGCTGGTCAACGACCTGCGCGACATCAATCGTCTCGACACTGGAAAAATCCAGCTTCAGCGCGAAGCCATCGACGTTCCGCGGCTCGTTTCCAGTTCAATCCAGAACGTCGCGGCCCGCGCGGCGGCGAAAAACATAAAAATCGTACCCGTTCTCGCGACGTCGCTGAGCGACTTTTACGGCGATTTCGATCGGTTGCGGCAGGTGTTGATTAACCTTCTCGAAAATGCCGTCAAATATTCTCCGGACGACACGACCATCACGCTGGCGGCGTCGTCGCTGCCGAAACACATCCGGATCGAAGTCCGCGATCAGGGATACGGCATCGCGCGCGGCGACATCAAACGCCTGTTCGACCGATTCGTTCAGTTGAGTTATCCCGAACACGTACGGAACCGCGGACGGGGGAGCGGACTGGGTCTGAGCATCGTGTGGGAAATTGTCCGGCTGCACCGGGGTAAGATCAGCGTGCAAAGCGAACCGAACAAAGGCTCACAATTCATATTACAGTTTCCAAAACGGAAAAGAGGTCGAAAATCATGAAACGATACAAGATCCTCATCGTCGACGACTATCCGAACATGGTCGATATGCTGTCCGTTCGGCTCCGCGCCGCGGGATTCGATGTCATTGCCGCTTACGACGGGATGGCCGGATTGCAGATGGCCCGGCATGAAAACCCGGACCTCGTCATTCTCGACGTGCTCCTGCCCAAAATGGACGGGTTCAAAGTTTGCCGGATGCTTAAATACGACGAACGTTTTCGGCATATTCCCGTCATCATGCTCACGTCCCGAGCGCGCGACGTCGACCGGAAGATGGGCCTCGACATGGGCGCCGACGACTATGTGTTCAAACCGTACGATCCGGCGGAACTGATGCAGCGTATCGACAAATTGCTGGGTCTTTCCGATCAAAAGGCGGTCACCCTCGTTGCCGCGCAGCCGATGGCCGTGGCTTTATGAGCAATGCTCATAAACGGTTCGGGGAGACGCTGGTCGCGCGCCGGCTCATCACGCCCGCGCAGCTGGGGGAGTTGCTCACCGCACAGGACCGAACGGGAAAAAAAATCGGCCAACTGGCCGCGGATAAAAAATTAGTCTCCTCGACCGATCTCGTCGACGTGTTATCGGAACAACTTGAAGTTCCGACCATTCAATTGAACAGTTTTACCCCGGATCCGGAACTGGTCCGATTGTTACCCGAAGCGGTGATGCGGAAGTCGCTGGTCCTTCCCGTTTTTCTTATCGGGACGGAATTGTCCGTCGCCATGGCCGACCCGCGCGACCTCGATGCGCTGGACGACGTCAAGCGGCGAACGGGCTTCGACGTGTCGCCCATGTTGTGTTCGGAGGAGGAACTGCAGGCGGCGTTTGCGCAAATTTTCAAAGGCATGAACGCCGAGATCCGGACCGAGATCGACGACGTCGTCAAGGACTATCAACTCGACATCGAGGCGTTTCAGGAAGACGTCGAGTCGAGCGCGAAAGAACTCGAAGAAGCGGCCAAAGATACGCCGATCATTCGCCTGTCCAACCTCATCGTGTCGGCTGCCGTCAAGGAAGGGGCCAGCGACATTCACGTCGAGCCGGAAGAAAAACGGCTGCTGGTGCGCTTTCGGGTCGACGGATTGATGAAGGAGGCGTTCGTTCTCGAAAAACACCTGCAGAACGCGTTGATATCGAGATTTAAAATCATGTCCGGCCTCGACATCGCGGAAAAACGCTTGCCGCAAGATGGTCGGTTTCAAACCAAACTGAATCAACGTCCGATCGACTTCCGCGTGTCGTCGTTTCCGACGATCCACGGCGAAAATATCGTGATGCGTATTCTCGACAAGGGATCCGTCATGTTGTCGCTGGAAGAACTCGGATTCGACAAGAACACGTTTATGTTCTTTAACGAGTTGATCCGGCGTCCGCACGGCATGATTCTGGTCACGGGACCGACCGGCAGCGGGAAGACGACAACGTTGTATTCCTCGCTTCACGCGATCAACAGCATTGATAAGAATATCATCACGGTCGAAGATCCGATCGAGTATCGTCTGGAACTCATTCGGCAATGCCAGATTCACGCGAAGATCGGTCTCACGTTTGCCGCCGGGTTGCGCAGCATTCTGCGCCAGGATCCTGACGTGATCATGGTCGGTGAAATTCGCGACCGCGAAACGGCCCACATCGCCGTCGAGTCGGCACTCACGGGACATCTCGTGTTTTCGACGCTGCATACCAATGATGCGCCCGGCGCGGTCAACCGAATGATCGACATGGGCATCGAGCCGTTTCTCGTTTCGTCCGCGCTGGCCGGCGTGCTGGCGCAACGGCTGGTAAGAAAACTCTGCCCGAAGTGTAGAGAGCCCTACGTGCCCGATGCCGGTCAACAGAAGTCGCTGCAATTGAAGCCAGGCCAGACCGTCTATCGTGCAGTGGGTTGCCGTCACTGCGGCAACAAAGGATACCGCGGAAGACTGGCGCTGTACGAATTGATGGTTGTCAACGACGAAATCCGCCGTCTCGCGCTCACCCGGGGCGCCGCCAGCGCGATCAAGGCTGCGGCGATCGACAACGGTATGCGGACGCTCCAGCAGGACGGACTCGTCAAAGCCATCCAGGGCCTGACGACGCTGGAAGAAGTCTATCGCGTCACGGCGCTGGATTGAGGTGAAGCATGGCCACGTATAATTTTCGCGCCATCAATAATGCGGGACAGGTCGTCATCGATTCGATCGACGCACCGAACATCGGATTCGTAACCGAACATCTGGACCGGATGAATTATCTGCCGCTCCAGATCACGGAAAAGCGTTCCGCAACAGCTGGCGCGAGAAAGAAAAAGATCGATCCCAAAGAAGTCATTATTTTCACAAAACAATTCGCCACGCTGTTCAAGGCAGGCGTTCCGCTGGTCGGATGTTTACAGGCGCTGGAGGAGCAGGCCGCAAGCGAATCGATGCGTGAGATCGTCCGGAAAGTGATGGAGGGCGTTCAGGGCGGAAAGACGCTTCATGAATCGCTCCGCGGTCACCCGCAGGCGTTTTCTCAATTGTACGTCGACATGATCCGCGTCGGGGAACTCGGCGGCGTACTGGATGAGATCCTCACGCGGCTGGTGGGCTTTTTGACTCACGATCTGGAGATCCGTACGAACATCAAAAAAGCGACGCGATACCCGATCATCGTGCTGTGCGGCATCGTCGTAGCGTTCGTTATCCTGATCATGCTTGTCGTCCCACGGTTCGTGGACATATTTCAAAAAATGAAAGTCGACCTGCCGCTTCCGACCAAAATCCTGATCGCGATCAATACGGGCCTGACCGAGTACTGGATGATCGTGCTTCCGGTCCTGGTCGTTCTGTTTTTCGCTGTGAGACATTTTATCAAAACGCCCTACGGCAGGAGGTGGTGGGATGAAAAAAAACTGCACCTGCCGATTTTCGGCGCGTTGACGATCAAGACGTATTTGTCGCGTTTTGCAAAAACGTTCGAAACGCTGAACCGGTCTGGGCTGCCGATCCTTCAGACGTTGAGCGTCATCTCGCAGACGATCGGCAACGTGATCGTGTCGGACGAGGTCATCAAGGCGTCGAACGGCGTCAAAGAAGGCCAGGGATTGGCCATGCCGTTGAAGAAAAGCGTCATCTTTCCGCCCGTGGTGGTTCAAATGATCTCCATAGGTGAAAAATCCGGTAGTCTCGACACGATGATGACGAACATTGCCGAATATTACGACGAGGAAATCGATTACACGGTCAAAAATCTGACGACGCTGATCGAACCGATGATTACGGTTGCGCTCGGCGGCGTGATCCTGTTTATCGCGCTCGCGATTTTTATGCCGATGTGGGACATGTTGGGACATATGGGGAAATAGTCATGAACCGTCTGAACGAAAAAGGCGCGACGATTCTGGAAATCGTCATCACGATTCTGCTGCTGGCGGTGGCGGTGCCGGGACTGGTCCAGCTGTATTCCCGTGCGATCATCGACACGAGTACGACCGATGTGCAGGCCCGGGCGACCTTTCTGGCACAACAGAAAATGGAAGAGATTTTTACCGACAAGTGGGCCCCGACGCGAGGATACTCATACGTCGTGACCGTCGGGCGATATCCGTCGGAAACGTTGACGGGAAATTTTCTCCGGACGGTTTCGATCGACACGGCGGGCCTGTCGCTGCAGGGAACGCGTTACGCGCTCGTACGCGTACGTGTGGCGCACGATCTGTCGGGAACCGTCGAGGTGTGTTCATGGCTGGCACGATATTGAACAACGCCGTCCGACGCGACGAGCGGGGCTTTACGGCCATCGAACTCGTGACGTACATCGTACTGGCGGGTGTGACGCTGGGAGGAGCGTTGATGCTCTTTCAAACGTCGATGGACACGTATGTCTCCGTCGTGGGACGTTCGTTGAACCTGGAAGAAGCGCATCACGCGGTACAGTTGATCGGCCGGGACGTTCAATCCGTTCGCGACAAAAATTCCATCACGACCGCCAACGCGACGACGTTCACGTTCGTCAACTCAAAAAACCAGACGGTATCGTTGACGTATGCGTCCCAGCAAATTACGCGTTCCGGCACCGTCATTGCCAAAAACGTTACGTCGTTCGGATTGACGTACACGAAATGGGACGGAACCGCCTGGACGTCGGGCTCGACCGGTCTAATCGCACGCGTACTCCTGACGATGACGGTGACGTCGGGAGGACAGAGCGTGACGGTCAACGAAAGTTTTTTGATTCGAAATACGAGATAAAAAACGTGAGCGATACCGCGTGACGGCGGCAGCGCTCACGTCGTCAAGCTCGGGAAAAGTTCAACGTCCTTTACGCCGCCACGCGCTCCATACGGGTGTTCCGGTGCTGTCGCGAAGAACAAGCGCATAGTCGTCTTTGACGATGCGTGCCGCGATGATCGCCGGTGAATTTCCAAACGTGATGCGGGACCCTTCGACGGATACGGCGTCACCCGCGTTCAGTTCGATGTCCTGATTGTCCAGAAACCACGCCGGTCCGAGATGTACGTCGACGGCGCCTTTATCCGTCTTAAGTGTCATGTGCAATCCGTTCGACATACCTTTGCCGGGAGTAAACGGTGTGACATCGACAATCGTTCCGCTCAGCGTTTCGACAGTGCGCGGATCATAATTACGAACGTAATCGCTTTTTCGCCCCCAGCCCTGTCCGCCGTTTCCCCTCCATCCCTGCGCCATGACCGATGCAGCGACAAAAAAGATGGCGATAAATGTGATCGATCTCATGAAATCCTCCGACTGATCGTGTTACTAAATAACTACACAGTTATAAACGACAGCGTTGAGAGGATATTCCTGGGAAGGAAAGAGCCAATCAGTGATGATGGATCAGAGTCCGGTGTAGTAGGAGGGAGCGTTACCGGGCTTCCATTTGATATTGCAGCCCATGCTGGGTTTTTGTTCCGTGGGAACGGGGCGGTCCGATAGGACAGCGTCGATCGCCGTGCGGAGATCTTTTCCCGTCACGGGTTTGCCGTTGGACGGGCGTGAATCGTCGAGCTGTCCGCGGTAGACCAGGCGGCGCGACGAATCGAAGAGAAAAAAATCGGGCGTGCAGGCGGCCGTGTATCGTTTGGCCATTTCTTGGGTTGCATCGTATCCGTACGGAAAAGTGAACCCGAGCTCCATCGCCATTTCTTTGAGCCTTTCCGGTGCATCTTCCGGGTACGCCGCGGCATCGTTTGAACTGATCGCGACGATAGCGATGTTTTTATTGAGGTAGTCGCGGCCCAGTCGAGCGAGTTCGTCCTGCACGTGCACGACGTACGGGCAGTGCCGGCAGATGAACATGACGAGCAGCGCTTTACGATCGTGGAACGTATCGAGTGTATACACACGACCGGATACAAGGTCGGTGATGGAAAAATCGGGAGCCTGCGTACCGAGCGCAAGCATGGTGGAGTATGTTTTAGCCATGATGGAAGTATACGTTACAGGTAACGCGGGGCGCAAGGAGTATATTTCGTGCTCGTTGACGCCCGGGTTTGCAGTTGTTCCGAGTGCGGTTTCGCTATTTCTTTCGTCCCGTTTTTCTAAGCTTTTTGATTGCTTCCAGTTCATCGAGGAGAAGGATGTCTTTTTTTCTTCCGGCCGCGATTTTGGATCTGATCAATCCATCCAGAGTCAATACACGGATGGTCATGCCGAAAACTTCCATTTCCTCAGTATGAGGAATAACCTGCTTATAAAAACCAAGTCCGGTGATTTCACCTAAAAGATCAACGTCACCAATATCTGTGGATAAGGTGAAGTTCAGGCCTTTGCGCAGGGTTTCAGTATCAAAAATAAAGGGTAGACTTTTGTCAGCTCCCCTCAAGACAGGATGAAAGCCGATCAAGGCCTTCACCAGACGGTCCAAATTAACCGGGTCCCTGTCGTAACAAAGGTCAAGATCGGCCGTCAGGTAGGCCGATCCTTGCAGAACCGCGGCTTGCCCACCGATGATGATGAATTTTGCCTTGTGGGAACATAATTTTATCAGCAGGTCTTTAACGTGGACCATGCTTCTTCTGGCCCGCTCTCTTCAGTTCGTCCGCCAATTCCATCGCCATTTGATGCCGCTCTAAGCGCTGCGTGGGAGTCAACGCCTGTCTGACCTTCAATAAGGACACGTCGATTCCCGTCTTCCGAATCTTTTTTGAGTTGCGCTTATTGTGCTTGGGTAATGTTCTTGGCTTCACAGCTGTTCAGTCGTAAAGATTGACGATTCAATCTACATTTTTTCTCGCTGTGACGCTAACGTTAAAATTGTATTATGTCGATTCAATACCTGGGAGCGTAATCATCACGTCCGATTCGTCACGATGAAAACGGCAAAAAAGTCAGAAACGGCAACTTTTTCAATATGCAACAAATCACTTCTCATCTCTTCCAAAATAATACAACAATCCGATCGTCGGACCGATCTCGATAAAAACTCCTTTGTCGTCATCATGAGGGACGACTGTTCTAAAAAAAAGGATAAACAAAGAGGGAGTGGTTCGTCGATTCAAAGCCGCCATCGTCGCTGTGATAAAAAGAATATGCAAAACCGAGTCCCAGGGCGCTATTATCGCGAAAATATCTGGCGACCTTGGGATTTAACCACGTGCCAAGACTGGATCGGTCCTTTCCTGAACTGAAGTTGATGCCGGCAACGCCTCCGAGGGCCACATTACCTTGTTGCTGGGCAAACAGGACCGGCGTAATCGTCAGGAGGAAAAGTATTGTGATAGATTTCATACGTACCTCAAGGTGTGGTGATCGGCTCCAATCGTCAACGCCGGTATAATGTACACGGCATGGCCGCAGATTCTATCAAACTAATTTCGTGATGCGAATAGGAATCTCCAGGGACAATTTTGTGTCATGTCTCATCCAGGGCATGGTGCGATTAAAAGCCGGGGCAAGTAATACGTTTGCATCAAACGATAGGGATTTCAATTCCACTGTGGTGCGATTAAAAG
>CAYZJB010000021.1:51077-53767 GCA_964478735.1 uncultured Bacteroidota bacterium
CTGTGGTATTGACTGTTTTTTGTTATTTCAATTCCACTGTGGTGCGATTAAAAGCTCCAGCTTGATTTATCCCTCGGTTGAATGCCGCGTATTTCAATTCCACTGTGGTGCGATTAAAAGCGTAACTACAGCAATCCAAGGTTTGCCGTAACGCTTATTTCAATTCCACTGTGGTGCGATTAAAAGGGGCTCGCCGCCACCGCGGCGTTCGCGAACCGCCTCCTATTTCAATTCCACTGTGGTGCGATTAAAAGTATGCGAGGCATCGTAACCCGACATCGTGAAGTTCCCCCTCGGGGCCCGAGCAGACGACCGCAATGCTTTTCGCGGGCCTGCGATGAAGATCCGGCGCCATGCGTGCAAGAGCTTCCAGCACGGCATGCGTAGCCGCGTGTTCCTGATTAACCGCTAATTTCCCTTGCTCCCACAACAAACCGATCTCCGCCATGGCCGGGCGAATCACCTCATCGGCGATGGCCGGAAACGAGAGGGAGTTCTTTAGGAGGTAGAGGAGGAGCTCGTACAAACCTTCGCGGTCTGCCTGCAACGCTTCTTCTTTGAATACCGCTGCTATCCGCTGATGGTCCTTTAAGGCAACTCCTGCACGGAGTTGTTCCATCTGCGCAGCGCTCATGGGGGGCGGCGCTGTGCCGGCGACCGTGAGACCGTTCTCCTCCGCGAAGCGCACGATGTCTGTCAGGCGAAACTTCCGGTGTCCGCCCGGTGTGCGCACGCAGGGAAGAATGCCTTCATCGGCCCAGCGTTTGACTGTCGTTTCGGTTACACCGAGCATGGTGGCGACTTCCCGCGTGGGGATCGCTGTTTGTGTCATAAGTCGTGTATGTTCTGAAGCTTCCAATTGCCCCGGAACCACCGCGTCGCAATGCGTCCCTACCTCCAAGGCATCGCATCCGCTCTCCGGATTTCGTCCTCTTGACAAAGGCCGATCTCTTGCTTATATTATTTAGGAATCCTAACTAATGACCGCATGAAACTCCTTTTACTTTTCTCAGCGATCTGTCTGGCTACCTGGCTGGCGTGGACGCCGCAGTCCCGCTCGGAATCCGGCGATGCGAGTGCCGAGCAACTCTTTCGCCGCAAGTGTTTTCGCTGTCATGACATGAAGATGGCCCTGCGGCCCGTTCGTCCCGAAGCCGCAGATTCTCTCGTCCACGCGATGCGCAAATACGATCCGAAGTGGATCACCCCTTCGGATGTCCCGCTTCTTACCGAGTATGTGCGAGAATTGAACACTCGCCGTAATCCACACATCCAATCACAATCATCAAGGAGTCAACCATGAAGGCACTAATTGCTGCACTCACGGTGGTGGCGGTCGTGGCGCTTGTCGTCGTTGTGCACCACGAGAGCACCGCACAGTCCGGCGGCCTGAAGTATCCCGAAGGCTACCGGAGCTGGACGCACGTCAAGTCCATGCTCATTCACAGCAA
The DNA here is from genome assembly GCA_964478735.1 of uncultured Bacteroidota bacterium. Taxonomy (GTDB): domain Bacteria; phylum CLD3; class CLD3; order SB21; family SB21; genus CAYZJB01. Next base: position 52,529 of record CAYZJB010000021.1, read on the forward strand.
GGATCATCCGCTCTACGACCCGTTCGGCGGATTGCATCATGTGTACGTGAATGACAAAGGAGAGAAAGCGCTGAAGAACGGCGGCACCTATCCCGACGGCTCGGTGCTGGTGTTCGATCTGTACGACGTGAAAGAAGACAACGGCGCGTACGTTGCCACCGACCGGAAATTCATCGGACTGATGGTGAAGGACTCGAAGAAGTACAAGGAAACCGGCGGTTGGGGATGGGACGTGTTCAAGGGCAACGCGAAGACCGGTGGCAATGTGAAGGATCCCAAGACCGAGTGCTTCAACTGCCACGCGTCGCAAAAGGAAAGCGACTACGTGTTCTCGAAGTACCAGCAGTAACAGAAAATGGGTCGGACAAGAGGTTGTCTGACCCACTCTTGTTTTTTCGCACTATCCACCCCATCATTCATTATGGAGGATGTCATGACAACATCATCCGCTTCACCACAACGAAGCCCTCTGTGGGTCATTCTCTTGGGTGTCGTTCTTGTTGTGCTTGCCATTGGTGCGTACTATGTGGGGAGGGATGCAGGCGAGAAGAAATACCATCACATCAGTGGGTTTGCGTGGGATGCCGAACAATGGGCGCAACGCACAAAGGGAATTCGCACAAGCTACAATCCGAATTCCGATCTCAACAGTGAAACGTTGACCTTGGTACCGGGTGACGAGCGATGGTTAGACTTTGTCTTCTGGTGTTTCAACAACAAGGTTGCCGAGCATCAGGTTGAGGCGTACGGTGGCACCGATTTCAATTCCACTGTGGTGCGATTAAAAGTCAACGCAACATATTTGTTGCGGCATGTAGATTTCATTTCAATTCCACTGTGGTGCGATTAAAAGATGGTAATCACTAAAACACCCTAAATGGAGTTACAAATTTCAATTCCACTGTGGTGCGATTAAAAGCTCGCTGTTTGACCCATTCTCCTAACCCGTCGCGTATTTCAATTCCACTGTGGTGCGATTAAAAGTAATATAGTGTCACCCTCATATAAACAATAAAATTTATTTCAATTCCACTGTGGTGCGATTAAAAGAATCGCAAAAGGCGTTGAGTCGGCGTGGGCGTACTACATTTCAATTCCACTGTGGTGCGATTAAAAGAAAGACGCGACGTTGCGAGAAATCGCAAAATTCGCATTTCAATTCCACTGTGGTGCGATTAAAAGTGTTGCTTATCTTAAAATCAAACCGAACAAAATAGGGATTCAAAAGTTGGAGACTCA
>CAYZJB010000022.1:0-51537 GCA_964478735.1 uncultured Bacteroidota bacterium
TCACGCCAGTTTTTCGAGATGAGTGATCGTGTCGTCATAGCAGACGGAAAGATCGGTCAGCAGATTCTCCATGCCGTCAAGGTCGCGTGTGCGGGCCTTCGTTTCGATTTTTTCGCACACGTCGGCCATCAGGCGCGCGCCAAGATTGCCACAGGCGCCTTTCAAATTATGAGCGGTCTGGCGGATGGATTCCGCGTCGCGTTGTTTGTTGTGCTTCCTCAATTGATTCATCAAAGAAGGAGCCTGGCGGAGGAACATGCCGATGACGTCCTGAAAAAACGTCGGGTCTTCCGGCGTGCAAAGGCCCTTGAGGCTTTCGATGGTCTGGGAGTCGATGATCTCGACGGGTTTTGCGGCCGCGCCATGGCCGTCGCCGGGTCCACCCCACCGCTTCAGTGCGTTTTGCACTTCTTCGATGCGAATGGGTTTGCTCACGTAATCGTCCATGCCGACTTCGATGCACCGCTCCTTGTCGCCCTGCATGACGTTGGCCGTCATGGCAATAATGCGAGGACGGGTTTCCTTGTTCCAGTGGGTGACGATATATTTCGTCGCTTCCAGGCCGTCCATTTCCGGCATCTGCATGTCCATAAAGACGATGTCGTACGTCTGCCGCTGCAGCGCCTCGATGGCTTCCAATCCATTGCTGACGACTTCGGCGAGATAACCCAACTGCTGCAAAATCCGCAGCGCGACTTTCTGATTGACTACGTTGTCCTCGGCTACAAGAATGCGCAGCGGAATCCGCACGGCCATTTTTTCCACGCGCTCCGTCGGTTCTTCCACGACCTGCATTTCCTGCTGGCCGGACGCCACGTTCATCAGCGTATCGAAGAGATTGGACTGGCGGATCGGTTTCGTGATGTACGCCTGGAAAATTTCCCGCGCTTTTCTGACGCTGGATTCCTGACGTCCGAGCGAGGTCAGCAGAATCAACGGCAGTGCCTCGCTGGAGGCCAACGAGCGAATCTCTTTGCCCAGCTGCAGGCCGTCTATTTCCGGCATTTGCATGTCGATAATGGCGATGTCGAATTCCTGCCGGTCTCTCACCCGCTGCAGGGCGGCCAGCGGCGAACCGACCGTCGTCGGCTCCATGCCCCACAGTTTGCACTGCATATTGAGGATCTTGAGATTGGTTTCGTTATCGTCGACGATGAGGACGCGCTTGCCGAGCAACGACGCCTGGGGCTGCGCGTGGCGAGGCCCTTCGCGGTGGGCCACGCCGGCTTTGATCGTGAAGGTAAACGTCGATCCCTTGCCGACTTCACTTTCCACTTTGATCTGACCTCCCATCATTTCCACGAGACGTTTGCTGATGGCCAGACCGAGACCGGTTCCGCCGTACTGCCGCGTGGTCGACGAGTCCACCTGGGAAAATGATTTGAACAGGCGGTCCATCTTATTGGTCGGAATGCCGATGCCGGTATCGTGCAGGGAAAACTCGAGTTCGCAATTTTTCTGGTCTTTTTTGGCCACGCGTACCCGAAGGAAGACCTCGCCCTGTTTGGTAAATTTCAACGCGTTGCTGGTCAGGTTGGCCAGGACCTGCCGCACGCGCGTGACGTCGCCCACGATGGTGTCGGGCACTCCGGCGTCCAGAAGGTACAGCAGCTCGACGTTTTTTTCCGACAACGTAGACGCGAAAAGGTCGAACGTATCCTCGATACAGTTGCGGATATCGAAGGGCTGCTCCTCGAGTTCGAGACGCCCGGACTCGATTTTGGAAAAGTCGAGAATATCGTTGATGATCGTCAGCAGCGTCTCGCCGCTGGAGCGGATGGTCTCGACGTAGCTTTGCTGTTCGGGGGACAGATTCGTTTGCAGGAGCAGACCGGTCATGCCGATCACGCCGTTCATCGGCGTACGGATTTCGTGGCTCATGTTGGCGAGAAATTCCGATTTCAACCGAGCCGCTTCCAGGGCCGCTTCGCGGGCGGCGATCAATTCGCGATCGAGGTGTTTACGGTCCGTGATGTCGCGGACGATCGCGAGCACTTCGTCGGAGCCGCTGACGACGAGGCGCACTTCGTGGTCGCGCATCCGGCCGTCGACGAGGATCTGATATTCGAAGATCTGCATCTCGCCGGTTTCGAGGGCCCGTTCGACGAAGTGCATGTGGTTGTGCACGGCGGATAAAATTTCCCCGCTGGTCACGACCGAGCCGAAGTCTTTCGGAACGCGGAAGTCGAAGAGATAACCGTCGCGCCGCATGCGGTACATCAGGTCGGGGATGGCGTCAAGCAGGGCCTGCGTCTGGTGTTCGCTTTTGCGCAGAGCCTCGGCGACGGCCTTACGTTCGCCGATCTCCTTGCGCAGGGCCTCGGTGCGGTCGTCGACGCGTTTTTCCAGGTTGCGATTGATCTCACCGAGTTCTTTGTAGGCCGCTTCGAGGTTGTCGATCATGGCGTTGAACGCGGTCGCGAGCTGGGCGACTTCGTCATTGTAGTAGGTCGGTGCGCGTACGGTCATGTCGCCGCGCGCGACCTTGTCGACGGTCTCGACCATCTGACTCAGGTGACTGGTCACGGCCGTACTGATCGTAAAGACGACGAGAATGCCGACCCCGAAGATGATCAGCGACACGACGGCCACGGCCGTCCGCGCTTCCGCGACCTCGACCGGGATCGACGCGAGGCTGAGGCCAAGGAATACGCGGCCAATTTTTTGGCCGTCCTTTTTGATCACCGTCATGCCCTGGTAAATTTGCCCGTCAGGCGAGATGACGTTGTATCGAAGGGGGTTGTCGAAATTCAATTGATTGGCGCGGTCGCGGTTGTAAAGTCCGAGGGCCTTGCCCGTGTTGTTGAGCACGATCATGTACACGAGGTCTTCGTTTTGCCGCGCCAGGCTGACGGTCGAATTGATGGTCGTGGTGTCCGTTTTTTCAAGGGCGGGCGCAAGGCCGAACGCCGTCATCTCCCCAAGGCTCTGCGCTTTGTCCAGAACGGATTTGAGGGCGCGTTCCTCAAGGCGGGAAGGAAAATACACAAAAATGAAAATGGATATTCCGCCAATGATCAGGCTGAAGAGAATAAAGAGTCGGGTACGTATGGAGAAGCCGCGTTGACTGGACATGCTTGTTTTGAAATAACAGGAAGTTACCGTTTCAGCGAAGTGAAGTTAACCAAATCGGCCTTACGGGCACAAGGGTTTTTTAGCCATTCAGCCGGTGCGACCTCATGTCTTTTTCACGCAACTTCCGAAATTTTCACGTTGGGTTCCTGCAAGAGCATCAAATGACTTGAGTGGCAATGATTCTTCCGGTTGAAAAACGTCTTTTAGGATCTGGAAGAGCTACTGGAATCAAATTTTCGGGTGTTGGGAGAGCCCGTTTGACTTGCGGGCTGAAATGTGTACCTTTGGCGGTGAGAAAGCTACGCGACGACGAAATCAAAAGCCGTCTGATCGGGCCGGAAGAAATCAAGCTCCGGAGACGTTTTCCCATTACGGTCGTCCTGGAGAACATCCGGTCGATGTATAACGTGGGTGCGGCTTTTCGGACCAGCGATGCCGCCTGCATCGAAGAACTGGTTCTGTGCGGATATACGGCAAAGCCGCCGCGAAAAGAAATTGAAAAAACCGCGCTCGGCGCCACGGAATCGGTTCCATGGCGTCATTTTGCGACGAGCACGGAAGCCGTGCAATATTTAAAGTCGAAGGGCATTCCCATCATGGCGCTCGAGCATTGCGACGCGAGCCGGGACCTGCTGACGATGGAGTGCCCGTTCCCTGTTGCGCTTGCGGTCGGTAACGAGGTGGACGGCCTGTCCGACGAGATGGTCGCGGCGGCGGACCTGGCCTGTGAGATCCCGATGTACGGGCGTAAGCAATCTCTCAACGCGGCCGTTGCATACGGCATTGCCGTGTATCAATTGATTTACAAGTTCCGTCAACAAACATGAGTTTCACGATCGAATAAAGGTTATCCATGTCCCTCACCACCCTTGCGCCGGATCCCGTCGAAACGACGGTCGATCCGACACTCGACCTCTTCGAGGAAATCGAGCGCCTCAAACACGAGATGAATGCCGTTCTGCTCGCGCATTATTACCAGGAGTCCGAAATTCAGGACCTGGCGGATTTTGTCGGGGACAGCCTGGAACTGGCCCGGCGCGCGTCGCAGACGACCGCGGACGTCATCGTGTTCGCGGGAGTACACTTCATGGCGGAAACGGCAAAAATTCTGAATCCGACGAAGCCGGTCTATCTGCCCGACCTCAAGGCCGGATGTTCGCTCGCCGACAGTTGTCCGCCCGACCGTTTCAAGGCTTTCCGGGAGGCCCATCCCGATCATTTTGCAATCACGTACATCAATTGCTCGGCCGCGGTCAAAGCGATGTCCGATCTCATTTGTACGTCGAGCAGCGCGGAAAAACTGATCGCACAGGTTCCTCCGAATACGCCAATCCTGTTTTCGCCCGACAAAAATCTCGGCGCCTATCTGATGAAAAAGACCGGGCGGCCGATGACGCTGTGGCCGGGAACGTGCATCGTGCATGAGATTTTTTCCGAGAAAAAAATCGTGCAAATGAAAACGTCCCATCCCGACGCAAAAGTCATTGCCCATCCGGAATGCGAAGAGGCCGTTTTGCGGCTGGCCGACTTCATCGGTTCGACCAGCGCCCTGCTGCGTCACGTGCAGACGGTCGACGACCGTGAATTCATCGTGGCGACGGAATCGGGAATTCTCCACCAGATGGAAAAAGCGTGTCCCGACAAGACGTTTCTTCCGGCGCCGCCGAACAACAATTGCGCCTGCAACGAGTGTCCGCACATGAAACTGAATACGCTTGAAAAACTCTACCTCTGCATGAAAAACAGGGCCCCGGAAATCACGATGGATGAGGAGATCCGGTTGCGAGCGCTTGCGCCACTGCAAAAAATGCTGGCGATGAGCTAAGTCCAGTTGGCCCATGGAAAGACTTGATGAATGGTTCGATGCGGCCACCGATCTCCTCGCGATCGTCGATGCCGGTGCAAAATTTGTCCGCGTAAGCCGCTCCTGGCAGCGCCTCTACGAGCCGGGGCCCGTTCCCCCATCGTACCTCGAATGCCTTCATCCCGATGATCGCTCTCACACACACGACAGGATCGCCGTTCTTACCGCCGGCACGGCGAATATTGAATTCGAAAATCGGGTGATCGGAGCGAACGGGACGGTACGGCCCTTCGCGTGGGCAGCCAGCACGATTCGAGATCAGCCGTACTTGTTTCTCAGCGGGCGCGAGGTGCATTCCGATGTCTATCGATCGATCGTGGAGAATGCCGTAGATGGGATATTCCAGAGCACGGTCGACGGACGATTTCTCCGCGTGAACGCTTCGATGGCCGACCTGTACGGCTACGCCACGCCGACAGAACTGGTCGCAGCAGTCAACCGGATGGACGAACAGCTGTTTGTTGAACCCGAGCGACGGCGACAGCTTCTGGACGAATTGAACCGGCACGGGCGTGTCAAGGATTTTCAATCACGCGTGTACCGGAAGGACGGCTCGATCATCTGGATCAGCGAAGACATTCGGATGGTTACCGGACCCGACGGTGCGGCGCTGTATCTGGAAGGTGTCACCCGAAATATTACGGAACAAAAGCAGGCAGAAATCGCTCTGGCCGCATCGGAATTGCGGTATGCCATGCTGACCGAAAGCATGAGCGAGGGGTTGCTGGTCGTGGACAACGACGACCGGATCCTGCACGTGAATTCCCGCATCTGCGACATGCTCGGATACAGTGCCGGGGAACTGATCGGCCAGATTGCGAAGGACATTTTACTGACCTCGGACAACGACCGGAAATTGTTAGAAGAGAAAAATCAGAGTCGAAAAAGCGGCGTTCGCGATCGTTATGAAATGATGTTGCGGAGAAAGAGCGGCGAGTGGTTATGGGCCCTGCTGGGGGGCGCTCCGATGTACGGAGCGGACGGGACCGTCGTAGGATCGGTGGGCGTCGTCACCGACATTTCCGAACGCAAAGCGGCCGAAACCGCCTTGCGTGTCAGTGAAAAAAAATTGCATGACCTGGTCGTCTACAGCGCCGGATATATCTGCGCCCACGACCTCGATGGAATATTTTTATCCGTCAATCCCTCGGCCTGCGCCCGCCTGGGCTATGCCGCGGACGAGATGATCGGACAGCCGATCGAGCGATTTGTCTGGCCCGACCGCCGGAACGCGGTCGCGGCGTATCTTGGGGAATTGAAAGCCAACGATATGGCGTCCGGTTATATCAAATTTTCGACGAAGCATGGAGAACCCGTCGTGTGGTCGTATACCAATAGAGTGCTTCGAGACGTGGGCGAGACGACCTACGTGATCGGATATGCTCAGGATGTGACGGAAAAACTGGCCCTGGAAAAAGAAAAGGAAAAGTTGATCGAGGAACTCAAAAAAAACCTGTCGGAGATTAGGGTTCTGTCCGGAATGTTGCCGATATGTGCGTCATGCAAAAAAATCAAAGATGATCACGGATACTGGCATCAGATCGAAACGTACATCAGTACCCATTCGGCTGCGCAATTCACGCACGGTTTGTGTCTGGACTGTCAACACAGGTTGTATCCGGAGCTCTTCAAACCGGACGAATCCGGCCATTGACTTTCAATGTTTGACGGATCTGCCGCTCATGGTGCCGGGCGTGCATGTGGAGAAACCTCAGGGTCATCCTCGGCGTCAGCGGTCCGACGAGCGGGTGAAAAAATATTCCCAGCCGATGCTCATCGCGCTGAAGGCCCGCCAGATATTCAAACCAGTCTTTACGGATACGTTCCCAATCACGGCAAACGTCTTCGATCGAAGGATTTTCCGACGGTACGATCGCCGGCGTCGGAGTTTTGACTTTGACGACGGGGACGGCGAAATGAATGCGCATGAGCGTGTATCGAAGCCGCGTTTGGAAACGCAGCGGCCGGGCCCGCGTGCGTTGTTTTTGTTTTGACTGTGCGATGAGCGCCGCTTCGGAACGCGTTATGTGTTCCACAATCTGGGCGATCGACCAGGCGTGACTCGAGCGGCGAAGCAACCGCTGGTCGGCAGTCAATGACGAGATCCATTCGACCGCGGCTCGCCTTTGATTTTCAATTTCCGTCCAGATGGGGATAAGTGTGGGGTTCACGGGACTATCCTTTTTGCGCCGTCATTCCCAACCTCCGTCCGATCTCGGCGGCCGCCCGCTCCAGGTTTTCTTCATTGAGTTCCAGCGGCGGGATGATCACTAAAACCTGGCGACGGCCGTCCTGCAGGCGGGCGACCACTAGGCCGCGGCGGCTTTTGCCGTATTCGATGTGGTAACGAATCTCGACGAGATCGGCGTGAGGGATGGATATCGCCGACGTCCGGTGGAGAAAATGATAGCGCACGATCTCGATCCCGAATGCCCTAATGGTCAGCCGAATCGGGGCTTTCTGGAAAATCAAAATCAATGCAAGGACGATGGCCAGTGCCACGCCGAGCCATAGAAGTTGCAACTCGGTTTCCTGCTGAATCAGTACGATCCACGCGGCCGCCGTACCCGACAGAACGAAGGGCAGAACGGAATACGTGACGGCGTAAAGGAGCCGATAACCTTTCGAAACCTCGAGACAAAGTTCCGTCTCATCACGTCGAAGTACGTTGTACGGCGCAAACGGGTCGCTTCTCATGACGGATTTTCCTGCAGCCAGGACCGCAATTCGGCGACACGGTTGGTGTACATCCGTTGGACGCCGCAACGCCGGCATTTTTGAAGTCGCCGGGGCGTGTCGATCATGCCGAGTCCCACGGTCAGATGTTGCTGTGCGCGTTCGATCATGCCCGTCGAAAACGTCCACCAGTGGCCGCTGATTTCCTGGACGGCAAAATCGCGACACCAGTCGATATGGCGCCGGCGAACAACGGGATCGAACCGGTCGTCGCGGCACGTCGCGATAAAATTACACGGGACCGCCGCGTCGAGTCGCCGGACGTACTCGAGAGCGGGCTGATAAAACGAAATAAACCGGACCCGCTCCGTGATCGCGGACCGGTGGCACGCATACAACCGGTCGACGATTTTCCGAAAGGGGGTGTACGATTTGAGTTCAAGCACAAAACGGATCGGTGAAGCCATTTCGAACACCGTATCGACGCGTAAAACGTCCGGGATTTCGGCCTGCAGAGCAGTCCAGTCCACGTGCTCGACCGAGCGTCGGGAAATCGGGAGGACGGGATCGTGATGCAGGACAAGAACTCCGTCGCTCGTGATCGCGAGATCGGTTTCGATCTCGTGCGCACCGCACGCGACGGCGTGCCGGATCGACGACAGCGTGTTCTCACGTCCTCCGACGGGGTGCCGGCCAGCGCCGGAACCTCGGTGCCCGATGATGATGTCATTGTCCATAAGCGGAGTAATACGCTATCGTCTGACCGTTGAATATGAACCGCATGCGACGCCCGGCCTTTATCCGATCGAAAAGCAGAACCTTGGAACAATCGATCTGGCGTGACGAGAAAGTAACGCCGCGAGAGTTGCCGCCGAAACAGAACGCTTGCAGGCTGTCCCTCCAGGTATACACCGCATCGACGAACGAATCCGCAATGTGGGAACGAGTCCGTATTTTCCAGTTTCCATCCAGACTGTCGTAAAAAACCGATACGTCAATTTCCTCCATCGGCCGGGTATCGACAGGAGAATAAACTCCTTGGGCGATTGTCAGCTGTTCGTCCCGCGACAATCGTTGTGCCGAGACTGAGGCGCATAACAACGTGAGAAGACCCAGAAACAGGAACTTATTCACGGATTAATTTCCGGTATTTGATCCGGTGCGGTCGTTCGGCTTCGATACCCATTCGCTGCCGGTAATTTTCGATGTATTGTGTGTAATTGCCGTCGAACCAGACCACCTGGCTGTTGCCCTCGAACGCGAGAATATGCGTGGCCACGCGGTCGAGAAACCAGCGATCATGGGAGATCACGACTGCACAACCGGCAAAAGCCTGAAGCGCTTCTTCCAGCGCCCGCAGCGTGTTGACGTCCAGATCGTTGGTCGGTTCGTCGAGCAGCAGGACGTTGGCCTGTTCTTTCAGCATTTTGGCCAGGTGAACGCGATTGCGTTCGCCGCCGGACAATTGTGTAACTTTTTTCTGCTGGTCGGTACCGCTGAAGTTGAATCGCGCGACGTAGGCTCTCGAATTGATCTCGCGCGTTCCGAGCGTCAGCGTTTCTTCGCCGCCGGAAATTTCTTCCCAGATGGATTTCGCCGGATCCAGCGGCCGGTTTTGATCGATGTAGCCGAGTTTGACCGTATCTCCGATCTTGATCGAACCGGCATCCGGATTTTCCTGGCCGATGATCATGCGGAACAACGTCGTTTTTCCCGCGCCGTTAGGGCCGATGACACCGATGATGCCGCCGGGAGGAAGGTTAAAATTCATGTTGTCGTAGAGCAAACGATCGTCGTAGCCTTTGGAAACGCCGACGGCTTCGATGACAAGGTTTCCGAGGCGCGGTCCGGGCGGGATGTAAATTTCCATTTCCTCATTTCGTTTATCGCCCTGTTCCGCCACCATTTTTTCGTACGCCGCGATGCGGGCCTTGCTCTTGGCGTGGCGGCCTTTCGGGTTCATCCGTACCCACTCGAGTTCCTCGGCCAGCGCTTTCTGCCGTTTGGACTCCTGTTTTTCTTCGACCTCGAGGCGTTTTTTCTTCTGCTCGAGCCACGACGTGTAGTTTCCTTCGAACGGAATGCCCTCGCCGCGGTCGAGTTCAAGGATCCATCCCGCAACGTTGTCCAGAAAATACCGGTCGTGGGTTACGGCGATGACTGTGCCTTTGTATTGCGCGAGATGTTGTTCGAGCCAGCCGACGGATTCCGCGTCCAGATGGTTGGTCGGCTCGTCGAGCAGCAGCACGTCCGGCTCCTGCAAGAGAAGGCGGCACAGGGCGACGCGCCGCCGTTCACCGCCGGACAGGACCTTGACGGGAGTGTCGCCGTTCGGACAACGAAGGGCGTCCATGGCCATTTCCAGGCGGCTGTCGAGGTCCCACGCGTTTTTGTGTTCGATTTCTTCCTGCAGTTTACCCTGTTTTTCCAGCAGCGTATCGAAGTCCGCATTCGGATCGGCCATTTGTTCAGAAATTTTTTCGAATTCGCGGAGTAAATTCACAGTGTCCTGGACGGCTTCTTCGACGATCTGTTTGACGGTCTTGTCCGGATCGAGTTCCGGTTCCTGCGGCAGGTATCCAAACGTGATTCCCTTATCGGCGGTGATATTGCCGAGGTAGTCCTGGTCGACTCCCGCGATGATACGAAGCAGGGTACTTTTTCCTGCGCCATTGAGACCGAGAACGCCGATCTTGGCGCCGTAGAAAAACGAGAGATAGATGTCTTTCAGGACCTGTTTGTTCGGCTTGTGAATTTTCCCGACGCCGACCATGGAAAAAATGATTTTGTTATCCGGCATGAAAAACGCTACTCCTTTTGAATCGGTGGAATGTATAAAGATTTTCCGGAAAAACACGATTTGAAATATCACGTCAATAACGCTTACATTGTACCATGTCCAAATCCCTCGACTGGATCGACGGAGAGATCGCATCGGAAATCGCCGCGACGTTGGGCCGTAGCGGAAGACGACTTGAGAACGCGCTGCACAGTCTGCGCGATTTATCTCCACGCGATCCGGCATTTCCCGAGGCCATCGACACGGCGGCCGATGCGCTGTGGTCGTACGTCGTCGTGCGCGAAGCCGTCGGATTGCTTGACAGCGCCGATCTGAAACAATCGTTCGATATACCTCGACAGGTCTGGTCTCGAATGGCACCGAAGATTTCACGGCAGAGCGGCATTCTCGGGGGCTGAACTTACAATTATACCACAGACCCTGAAACAAATCAGGGTGACTTTTACAACAACCTGTTAAAGTGTAAGGAAGGACGTTGTTGCTTGCGGTTTAGAAGCCGATACGAAACACGACACCGCCGGATAGAGTCAAAAAGATCAGGTTTTCCTGAAGTCGGTAATTCCGAATTTCCGTCTGTCCGGTCCAGGATGAGCGAAAGCTCGTGGGACCGTTATCTAACTGAAATCGGCGACTGGTGAAGGGTATGTGTGCGGAGAATTGAATGTTGAAAATCGTTTCTTCCGTGAGAAAGACATCGGCGCCGCCGCCGAGCGTCACGACGGGCATCCACCGGTCCGCGCTTTCCATATTCACCGTACCGGAGGCCAGATAGGACATGCGCAGATGCGTCATGCCAATCCCGGCTTGCCCGAAGGGCCTCACGGACGACTCCGTCAGATAATAGGCCCCGTTTACCGTCACCGTCGAATGCTTCAAACGGCCGCCATGGTTTTTGTCGTCGGCTTCATATCCGGCGTACGCGAGGGTAAACTGAAGGTTGGGACGATGCATGTAGCCGATGGCAAATTCCCCACCGATGCCGGAGCCGTAGCGGGTTTCAATGACATTCTGTTCGGAAAATGGAGGTGGAATCGGCTCTTCCGAAATAAATGTCCATTTGGAATACGCGTTGACGAGGCCGCCGAACTGACCGCGAACGACGTAGATGGTTTGGGCGGAGGTAGGTACGTGACTTAAAACAAAAAGCAGCAGGGACAGCAGCGGCCGCATGAGGATCCTTTCGGTGGAGTAACTTAGCGGTTTACGCGAGCGAACTCAATGCCCTCTTTGTGGGATCGATCACAAAAACTTCAAATGCTGCTCGTTGTGTTCCTCGAAAGGTTCGAGGTGGGAGGTCACTTCGGTATGGACGTCGAAGGTGCGGCGAACGGCGTCTTCGACCGCCGTCGCCATTTCATGCGCACGGGCAATGGAAAGGTCGCGGTGGAACAGCAGGTGAAAATCGATGTGGAGCGTATTACCGGCATTGCGGTGGCGGACGCCGTGGAACTGGATGTCGAGTTTTTCCGTCTCCTCGCGCAGGACGGACTCGATGCGCGACGCGACGTCCGGGTTCGACTCGTCCATCAGCCCGCCGAACGACTCGCGAATCAGTTTACCGCCCGACCACAGAATGTTCAATGCGACCAGAATGGCCACGATCGGATCGAACGGCAGCCACTCCGTCCAGTAGACCAGCATAAGACCGACGACGACACCGAGGCTCGTCCAACTGTCGGTCAGGACGTGTTTGCCGTTGGCGATCAGAATGATCGAGTGGTATGTCCGGCCGCGATGAATCAAAAACCAGCCGAGCAGTCCATTGATTGCGGTTGCCGCAATGGTAAACCCCGTTCCCAGCTCGAGTTCCTGGATATACAACCCGCGGATCCAACGGTCGACGGCCTCGTAAATAATGTAAATGGCCGCCATGACAATAAGCGCGCCTTCAAAGCCGGCGGAAAAAAAGCTGATCCGGTCGTGCCCGTACGGATGCGTCGTATCTGCCGGACGGCGGCTGAAGGAGAGACTGTAACTGGCAAACGAGACGGCAATCACGTGAACGACGGATTCCGCCGCGTCCGACAGGATCGCCGCCGAGTGCGTGATCACCGCGGCGAAAACTTTCATGGCGAGCATCAAAAATCCAATCCACAGCGACCATGTCATGGCGATGCGCGTATCGCGGATCGCGCGTTCGAGTTCGGTTGAATTGGAATACGCCGGAAGGTGGATGGGATCGCTAAGCGGTTTCATAAACAAAGGCCGTCGTCACGACGCTCATAAAAATGAGACGGGCACGGCGTCGGAACGTCAGCGCATACTTTCGAGAAATTGATTGAACAAATAATCGCTGTCATGCGGTCCGGGTGAGGCTTCGGGATGATACTGGACGGAAAACAGAGGGCGGGTCCTGTGGCGAAAGCCTTCCAAAGTCCCGTCGTAAAGGTTCCAGTGCGTGAGCTCGATTTCGTTGCGATCGAGCGAATCGGGATCGACGGTGAATCCGTGGTTCTGCGACGTGATTTCAATGACACCCGTATCCAGATTTTTCACGGGATGATTCGCGCCGCGATGACCGAATTTGAGCTTGTAGGTCTTGCCGCCCAGTGCGATCCCCAGCAACTGCTGACCAAGACAGATACCGAACATGGGTTTACTCTCCGCCAACGTCCGGATTTCGGGAATCACGTAATCGACCGCTTCCGGATCGCCGGGTCCATTGGACAGAAAGATCCCGTCGGGGTTCCATTTGAGAATTTCCTCCGCGCGGGTGTGCGACGGAAAAACCCGCAGCACGCAACCCCGCTCAGCAAATTTTCTGAGGATGTTGTTTTTGACGCCGAAGTCGTATACCGCAATCCGCAGCGTGCGCTCCTTGTCGATATTTTCACGGTACTGCCATTCCTCTGCATTACGGTCGGTCCACGTGTAGGCTTCGCGGCACGTCACGCCGTCCACGAGATTGGCCCCGACCATCGAGGGGGACCGGCGGACTTTTTCAAGAAGCCGTTCCGCCGAGTCGTCCGTCGTGGATAGGATCGCCCGCATCGCTCCGCAGGTCCGGATGTGACGCGTCAGCGCGCGTGTATCGATACCATCGATTCCCATGATGCCGTGACGTTTCAACAGTTCGGATAAACTTTCCTCGGAACGCCAGTTGGATGGGCGGTCGCAGTGTTCGCGAACGATGAACGCGCGAATGTGGGGTTTTTGCGATTCGAAGTCCGCCGGATTGATTCCGTAATTGCCGATGTGCGGGTACGTCATGACGATCATCTGGCCGGCGTACGACGGATCGGAGAGAATTTCCTGGTACCCCGTCATGCTCGTATTGAACACAATTTCGCCAGTCGTTTCACCGTCGGCGCCGAATGAACGGCCGTCGTACACGCGACCATCTTCGAGAACCAGTTTGGCCGGAAACGCTGCCATGATTATGACCCGTCCTGCGCGGAAATCGCTGGTTGATGAATCACGTGCCGTGCCATGTGAGGGAAATCCGTGATGATGCCGTCCACGCCCAGACCCAGGACGTGCTGCATGTCCTTTTCATTGTTCACCGTCCACGGATACATCGTACAACCGAGCTGCCGCGCGCGCGATACGGAGCGTGACGTGACGCCTTTGAATTGCGGATGCCAGGAGTTGACCACAAGCCCTTTGGCCAGCTGTTGATTGAACCGGGGGAGGCGTTTTTCATAAATGAATCCTGTCCGGATGTCCGGGTCGATCTTGTGAATTTTGGCAATGACCAGCGGGTTGAAGGAACTGATGATCGTCTGGTGATGCAGTCCGTTGCGATGGATGAGGGAGATCACGCGTTCTTCGATTTTACCCCGCATTGGCATTTCGCTTTTGATTTCGATGTTGAGCAGGACTTTTGTCTTTCTGAAAATTTCCAGCGTCTCGGCAAGGGACGGGATACAGGTCTCGACCCGGTCGCTTTTCAAGCGCAAACGACGGAGATCGACGAGCCGTTTCGTCCGCACCATGCCGCGCCCGCCGACGGTCAGACGTTCGAGCCGGATATCGTGAAAGACGACCAGTTCTTTGTCCCGGGAGAGTCGCACGTCCATTTCCACGCCGTCGTAGCCCTCGTCGACCACGGCCTGAAACGCCGGGAGCGAATTTTCAGGAAATCCCGAGTGCGTGACGCCGCGGTGGGCGATGATCAGAGGACGTTGCCGGATCATTCTCGTCCCTCCAGAACGTTCTGGTAATGTTCGAGATATCGCTGAACGATGCGGTCGGTCGTAAAATTGTCCAGCACCCGCTGCCGTGCATTCGCCGCCAGTGCCCTCCGCAATGTGTCGTCGGTCAGGATCTTCAACGTGTCCGTCGTCATGGCGTCGACGTCGCCCACGTTTTCCAGGAACCCCGTTTCGCCGTGGATATTGACTTCGGGGAGTCCGCCCGCGTTGCTCGTCACGACGGGCACACCGGAACTCATGGCCTCAAGCGCGGCAAGACCGAAACTTTCCGATTCGCTTGGCAGGAGGAACGCGTCGGAAGAGCAGATCAAATCGGCAATCGCCTCCTGTTTTCCGAGCAGGACGGCGTCTTTTTCGACGCCGAGTTCACGGATCGTTTCTTCGACTTTATGACGCTCCGGCCCGTCGCCGACCAGAACGAGGCGGGCATCGATTTCTTTGCGAACGTTTGCAAAAATCCGGACGACGTCGGGAACCCTTTTGAGCGGCCGGAAATTGCTCGTATGCATCAGAATTTTCTGGCCCGAAGGCGCGATCCTCTGGACGAAGCGATTGCATCCCCGTTCATGTTCCTGCCGGGGACGGTATTTTTCGGTATCGATGAAGTTGTGGATTACTTCGATTTTGCGATTGGGTCGAAATTCCGCGTACGTCCGGTTTCGCAGGTACTTCGATACCGCCGTCGTGCCGTCGCTTTCGTCGATGCTGAACTTGATGAGGTTCAGGTATGAACGGTCCATCCCGAGCAGCGTGATGTCCGTACCGTGCAACGTCGTGACGATTTTTAGTTCCTTAAGCCGATTGTTCTTTTTGACCATTTGTTTGGCGAGGTACGCGGCCGGCGCGTGGGGAATCGCATAATGGACGTGCAGGATGTCGATGTCCTCAAACTCGGCCACTTCCGCCATGCGTGCGGCGAGGGACAGCGCGTAGGGCGAGTATTCGAATACCGGATAGGTCATGACTTCGACCGCGTGGAAATAAATTCGCTCCGTAAACTCCTGCAGGCGAAACGGAACGTCCGACGTGATGAAATGAATGTCGTGTCCGCGTTTCGCCAGCTCGATGCCGAGTTCCGTCGCCAGGACGCCGCTGCCGCCGTAGGTCGGATAACACGTGATTCCGATCTTCATGTTTTTCTCCGGCGAAAGATCACATAGATCAGATACGCGACGACCAGTCCGGGCAACATGAACCGGTTGACGTCGGGAGGGACCCATCCGAGCAGATTGAGCGCGATCATCGCCGCCATGATCCCGATAATGATCCATCCGACGATCGGCCAGAACGACGTCGAGCGGGCAGGCCCGGTCTCCGGAAGCGGCTCTTGCGGTTCTTCAGCCATTTATCCTCGAGTGATTTTTAAAACTTTGAGCTGCATTTCGCCCGCCGGTATCTTGATGGACGCGATGTCGCCGACGGCTTTTCCGAGCAAACCTTTGCCGATCGGAGAATTGACGGAGATTTTGCCGCTTTCCCAGTCGGCGTCGGAATCCGGAACGAGGGTATACGTCATTTTTTCTTTGGTCTTCACGTTTTGCAGACTGACCGTCGCGAGGATGTAAACTTTGTCCGCGGGGATGTCCTCTTCTTTCACGATCACCGCGTTCATGAGCTTCACTTCCATCTCGTTGATACGGTTCTGCAGCAACTGAAGTTCTTCTTTCGCGGCATGATATTCGGCGTTTTCCCTCAGGTCGCCGTGTTCACGCGCGATTTGCACGCGATGGGCCACCTCGGGCCGCTTGACTTTTTTCAAATGCTCGATTTCTTCCTTGAGTTTCCGGAGCCCTTCTTCGGTGAAATAAACCTTGCTCATAAAACGGTATCGGCTTTCTCCTTTACTTCAGAATGGCATGAATGTCGTGTTGCAGCGGCATGCCCGTCACGAGAATGCTCCGCCGGTCGGAAATGTACACGTTCACTTCCGTTCGGACGCCGAATTCACCGTACACGTAAATGCCGGGTTCGATCGAAAAACACGTGCGGGGAATGATCCGCCGGTTGTCCCGGGTTTCCAGATTGTCGATGTTGGCGCCGTTGCCATGTACGTTCTCGCCGATGCTGTGTCCGGTACGGTGGATAAACTGATCGCCGTAGCCCGCGTCCCGAATCACGCTGCGGCAGGCGTCGTCCACTTCCCATCCGTAGACGTCTTTCCCGGCCGTGACGCGTTCGTTCAGGAATTCGGTCGCCCGGTCCCGTGCTTTACAGACCACCGCAAAAGCCTTCGAATATTTCTCCGGTATGTTTTTCCCGACGAACCCCATTCGAGTATAATCGGCGTACACGGCCCTCGGCCTCGTCTGTTTGGCCCACAGGTCGATCAGCACGAGGTCGTTTTCTCCGATGGGTTTTGCCGTCGCCGGGATCGGATCGTAATGCGGGTCGCCGGCATTAGCGTTGACGGAGCAGTTCGGCGCGTCGTCGGTATGCAGACCGTTGGAGGTAAATTGCCGTTTGATGAACTGCTGGACGTCGTATTCGGTGATTTTTTTTCCATCCCGGACCGCTTTGCCGATATGGGCGAACGCCTCGTCTGCAATCGTGATCAGGATTTTTCCGGCGGTCTCATGGGACGCGAGCTGATCGTCGTCCCAGACGGCGTCGAACATCTGGACGAGATCGGCAGATGAGACAATTTCCGCGCCGGTCACTTTGCGTACGGTTTCGATGGTCCCGGCATCGACGATGGAAATGTACGGGATCGCACATTCGGCCGAATATTCCATCGCGACCCGTTTCGCTCCGCCCGTGATTTTTCGGATGCCGCTCTCAAGCTCTTGCCAGCTTGCGTAAATGTTCCGTTCGCCCGGCAGATGATCGAGGGTGCCGCGTTCGATGCTGTGTACGAGTTTTTGCGGCGTACCGTTGGCCGGAACGTAGTAATAATAACGCCGCTTCTGGTGAAAATGTCTGGGGACTTCCAGAATCTTTTCGGCGACGGGATTGTTCATGTGAAAACTGTAGAAGAGCCAGCCGTCGAATCCTGCGGTTCGCAGCGATGTTTGAATGTCGGAAATCCTGTTGTCGTATGGTGAATTGGCCATGGGTATCCTTTCTTAGAAATGACGGAAACCGGCTTCGCGGATCCCGGTCGGGCGTCCATTGCGGTAAAACCGAATGTTGCGTCCCGGCGTCACGATACCGATTGGCGTCAATTTTTTGCGAAATAATTTCAGGGCTTTGTTAAAATCCTTTTCCGTCATTGTCAGCAGCAATTCATAATCTTCTCCGCCGCCCAGTGACCATCGATCCAGCGGTACGTTGAAACGACGGGCCAACCGTACCGTCGACGGCGTCACGGGCAAAACGTCGAGGTCGACGCGCGCGCCGGTCCTGCTCGCCTTACAGACGTGACGGAGATCGCCGGCCAGTCCGTCGCTCAGATCGATCGCCGCGTGAACGGTAATGCCGGATTTTTGAAGCCGCCGGGCCGCGTCGAGTCTGGGGATGGGACGCCGGTATCGCCGAACGGCGGATGGTGCGGAAGTGTTTTTTTTCAATGCCGCCAGTCCGGCCGCTGCCTCACCGAGGTGTCCGGTCACGGCAATGACGTCGCCTATCCGTGCACCATCACGCCGCCAGAGGCGGCGGGGTTTGACCGATCCCGTCACGGTCACGGAAACGACGAGCGAACCCGGGCTTTTTGTGATGTTGCCTCCGACGAGGTGCGTCCGATACCGGCGCGCACAGGCGATCAGCCCCTGATACAGACGTCGAACGTCGTCGAACGGCATGCGATCGGGAAGCGACAGGGCAACCAGCGCCCATCGGGGATCCGCACCCATCGCCGCAACGTCGCTCAAATTGACCGCCAGGGCCTTCCAGCCGACGTCCTGCCAGGATGAAAATTCGCGTGTAAAGTGAATTCCCTCCACGAGCGTATCCACGGTCGCAATCGTGGCCGTACCGGCATCACTTTTCCACGCGGCGGCGTCGTCGCCGATGCCGATGATCAAATCGTTTGGTAAAGAACGTTGGCCTCGAGCGATCATTCGATCGATACGTTCGATGAGGCCGAACTCGCCGATCTCGCGTAGATTCATGTCAATCCTGACAATCCGTGCAATATAGCCGACGGGTCAGTCTTTATCAAAAGGTTTTTGCCCCCAGCGGGGCGGCTTTTTGCTTCCGATTTCCAGCCATCCGAGTGATATTTGACCTGATGGGCTGATTATTTTATATGTGATACGTGGAAAAAACTCCATGTGAGGAAAACTTAAATGAATGGTCAGACACTTATCATCTTGTTGATTACCGGCGCCGGAGTCCATAACCGGTTGCAGTCTCAATTCTACCAGCCGCCGACCATCTTCGTCATGTACCAGGGCGAATCGGAGGTGTACATCGGCGGCATTTTCCAGTCGATCGGCGGTGTGCGCGCGTCCAACGTCGCCAGATGGACCGCCGATCCTCCACGGTTTGCCGCCGTGGGCAGTGGAGTGCCGTTCGTCGTCGAAAAAATGGCGGTCGATGCATCGGGACGCCTGATTGCCGCCGGATTTTACACGGATGATTACCGGCGTGCCATGTCGCGGTGGAATGGCACAGAATGGGAGTCCATTGCATTACCCGACTCTCTCAGGGCCCTGCTGGGCATCACGGTCGATCCCTGGGGATACATCTGTATTCTATCGTCGCTCCGGGACAGCGTGGAACGGCCCGTTCTGTGGCGGTCGAACGGAGGCGAGTGGGCCTGTTTGCCGATGCCGACGCAGTCGGCCGTTCCGGTTCAATCGGTCGTTCAGAATGGGAGTGTCGTTACATTTGCGCAGGGTGGTTCTATCTGGCAGTTTGACGGGGGTCGATTCACGATGATCGATGGCCCGGATCCACGTTCAGGCAGAGGCCAGGGCCTGATCGGGCATACGTTTTCAAGAGGGTATCTGTGCAAAATCAACGACACGTTGTTTGCGGTCGGATCGTCCAGTTTCCAACAGTGGGCCGGAGGGAAGTGGAACCTTGTTTCCTCGTTACCTTCCATGAGCGGTTCATTCGTTCAGATCGAAGCGATAGCCGAGTCGGACGGCCAATTGATCCTCAGCCGAAGTTATTTTTATCGTGAAATCGACATTGGCTGGCACGTCCGGAGATTGTACCGTTGGTCGGAGGGAAAATGGTCGTTTTCAACTTATCCCTATCATTGCACGTCAAT
Organism: uncultured Bacteroidota bacterium; assembly: GCA_964478735.1. Taxonomy (GTDB): domain Bacteria; phylum CLD3; class CLD3; order SB21; family SB21; genus CAYZJB01. Next base: position 19,728 of record CAYZJB010000022.1, read on the forward strand.
GGCTATCATGAAGGAGTATCTGCTGACGGGCCATGTTTCCGATGAAGTTCAACCGATGATTTCCGTACGGAAAATTTCGGATATACCGTGGGTGGAGGAAAAATGACCAGGTTCTGTCTTTTCGCCCAACTTAACCTTGACAAAGCATGCTCTTTTTCTTATCATGGCACCGAATTTGACATTTGCTCATTGTTTTTAAAAGAATTAAGGGTAAGGAGAGATTATGCGTCTGACCGCGGTCGAATGGGTCTCGCGGGAAAACAATTGCCCGGAACCCGAGGCGGAACACATGATTGAAGAAGATCCGGATCTGGAATATGAATACTATGTCCGATACTGTTTACAGGAACTGAACATTTCGCCGGATGAGATTATCCGAGGCTTTGGCGCGGAAATGAGTGAAGCCCAGGAAAGATTCATCGAAGATTTCAAGGGCGAAGACGAGATGGAACTCGAATCGTAGAAAACTCAGGCCGTCTAAACAAGACGGCCTTTTTTGTTCTGGCTTCATAAAACCGGTCAGAATACTTGCTTGTTATAACTTCCACCATTACATTGACTTACGATAATCTGAATCACTGGACTTTTTGAATGGGTCTGGACGACATTTTTGCACCGATTGCCGATGAAGTCGACGTATTCAAATCGAAATTCAAAGCCCAGCTGACCTCGCAGGTCAAGATCGTCGACACCATCGCGCGATACGTCGTTCGTTCCCGGGGAAAAAACCTTCGTCCGATGCTCGTCATGCTGTGCAGTAAAATGTGCGGCGGCGAAGTGACGGAACGGAGTTACCGTGCGGCCATCACGATCGAACTCGTTCACACGGCGACGCTCGTCCACGACGACGTCGTCGACGGCGCCGATATGCGGCGCGGCATGCCGTCGATCAACGCGATCTGGAAAAACAAAATGGCCGTTCTGATGGGCGATTACCTGCTTGCCAATGCGTTGATCTCGATCGTCGATATCCGGAGTTTTGACGCGATGATGCTGTTGTCCGATGCGACAAGGCGCGCCAGCCAGGGCGAGTTACTGCAGATCGACAAAAGCCGCCGGCTGGACATCGACGAGCCGACGTACCTGAAAATGGTTTCGGACAAAACCGGCGCATTGATCGCGGCGGCGTGCGAACTTGGCGCCATTACGACCACGGAAGACACGGCGGACCGTCGGGCGTTGCGGGATTTCGGCGAAGCCATCGGAGTGGCGTTTCAGATCAAGGACGATCTGTTCGATTTCGAAGGCGTCCAGAGCATCATCGGAAAAACCAAGGGCCGCGACCTGAAGGAACAAAAAATCACGTTGCCGCTCATTCACGCGATGATACGCGCGCCAAAAGAAGAAACAAAAAGCGTACTCCGCAAAATCAAAAACAGCGTCAGTTCGTCCGACGTTCGTCACATTATCGATTTTACGGAACGATACGGCGGCCTGGACTATGCCAAACAACGGCTGCGGGACTATTCCGACCAGGCGCTGGCGGCCCTGGATAAATTTGCCGATAGTCCGTCGAAGGACGGCATGAAAAAATTCGTAGAATTCAACATCCAACGGAAAAAGTAGCGAACTTAACGAAGCGGAGCCGGACATGAGCCATATTCATCATATTCACGCCCGCGAAGTACTCGACTCGAGGGGCAATCCGACGATCGAAGTCGACGTCATACTGGAAAGCGGCGCCTCGGGCCGGGCCATCGTTCCCAGCGGCGCGTCCACGGGTGAACACGAGGCCGTCGAACTGCGCGACGGCGACAAAAAACGTTTTCTCGGCAAAGGCGTGCTTCAGGCCGTGAAAAACGTCAACACCGTTCTCGCCAAAAAACTCGATCACATGCCCGCGGAAGACCAGTTCGCCGTCGACATGGCGATGATCGAGCTAGACGGTACGCCGACGAAAAGTAAACTCGGCGCCAATGCCATTTTAGGCGTCAGTATGGCCACGGCGCGGGCCATGGCCAATGAATTGGACATCCCGCTGTACCAATATCTCGGAGGCGTGCAGGCACGAACGCTGCCCGTTCCAATGATGAACATCCTGAACGGCGGCGCCCATGCCGACAATAACGTCGATTTTCAGGAATTCATGATCATGCCCGTCGGGGCCGAGTCGTTTTCCGAAGGGCTGCGAATGGGAGCGGAAATTTTTCACTGCCTGAAGTCCGTTTTGAAGAGTCGGAAATACAACACGGCGGTCGGTGACGAAGGCGGTTTCGCGCCCAACCTCAAATCCAACGACGAAGCGATCGAGGTGATCCTCGAAGCCGTCGACACATCGGGATATAAAATCGGTAAAGAAATCCTGATCGCGCTCGATCCCGCCGCGAGCGAGTTTTTTGACGACGGCAAATACGTGTTCAAAAAATCCGATAAATCGAAAAAATCACCCGAACAAATGGTGAAATTTTTCGAAAACTGGGTCCGTCAGTATCCGATCATCAGTATCGAAGACGGGATGGCGGAAAACGACTGGAAAGGCTGGAAGATGCTGACGGAAGCCGTCGGGGATAAAGTCCAGCTCGTCGGCGACGATCTGTTCGTGACCAATCCGAAATTTTTATCCAAAGGCATCCGGGAAGGCGTTGCCAATTCGATCCTGATCAAGGTCAACCAGATCGGGACGCTGACGGAGACGATCGAGACGGTTCACATGGCGCATAAGGCGGGATACACGTCGGTGATCAGCCATCGGTCGGGCGAAACGGAGGATACGACGATCGCCGACATTGCCGTCGCTTTGAACTGCGGACAAATCAAGACGGGTTCGGCGTCGCGAACGGACCGTATCGCGAAGTACAATCAGCTCCTGCGCATCGAAGAAAAGCTCGGAGGCAAGGCCGTGTATCCCGGACGAAAGTCGTTCCGAGTTTGACGTTCCCTGACCCTGCCGCCGGGATCGTTAGGATATACCTCACGTCGGCTATCTTGGCGCGGCAAACGGGGTGGAAGGAGTTATGAATGACCGAACTCGATGACTTCACATCTCCCGCGACGCAACCTCGCAAACGAAAGCGAGTGGTTCTGTGGACGATCGCCGGGTTTGTCGTATTAACGTTGGTCCTCGGGAATTACGGTTTTTTTCAGATCATGCGGCTCGAGCGGCAGAAGACGGAATTGAAACGGGAGATCGAACGACTGAAAAAAGAACATGAAGAACTGGTGCGGTCGAAGGAGCTGTTGAAAAACGACCTGGCGTACATCGAAAAAATCGCCCGCGAAAAATACCGCATGGTGCGGCCCGGCGAAACCGTGTTTCAAATCGTGACACCCGAAAAACCGAAGGAGTAAAAATGTTTCACGAAGGACCGATCGAAGGCGTCATCGTACGTTCCCTCAAGCGATATTCGGACAAACGCGGTTGGCTGTGTGAATTTTTCCGCAATGACGAAATTGCGGAGGAGCAGGTTCCGGTCATGGGATACGTTTCGGAAACGAATCCCGGCATTGCCCGCGGACCGCATGAACATCGGGACCAGACGGATTTGTTTTGCTTCATGGGTCCGTCGAACTTCAAACTCTATCTGTGGGACAATCGGTCGGGCTCGCCGACGTACCAAAAAAAACTCGTACTGATCGCCGGCATCGATAATCCGCAGTCGGTGATCATTCCGCCCGGCGTCGTGCACGCGTATCGCAATATCGGTGACGTTCCAGGTATCGTCTATAATTTTGCCAATCGGCTTTACGCCGGACGCGGCCGCAAAGAACCCGTCGATGAAATCCGCCACGAAGACGATACGTCATCTCCGTTTCAACTTGATTGAAACACTACTTCAACGCGGAGCGCACGGAGATCGCGGAGAAGTTTCTTTTGGTCTTGAAGCGATGGCCGTTTCCTGAGTACATCGAAGGGAACGGTTCAAGTAATTTGAATTGTCGTTATTATTGTCCGATCTCATTTCTCGTCATAAAAACATCATGATTCCTTTTCGCCTGCTTTTTTTCACAATTTCATTTTGTTTGACATCCTACGGACAGGCCTCCCGGCTGGATTCTGTGCGGAGCGAACTTCATCGTGTTTTTTCCACGCCGCTGCTGCAGAAAGCCTCGTTTGGTTTTTACGCCAAGTCGCTGTCGACCGGACAGGACATTCACAAACGTAACGAACAAACGCGTTTCAGCACGGCGTCGTGCATGAAACTCGTGACGACCGCGGCGGTGCTCGATCGGTGGGGCCCGAGCAGGCAATTCAAGACCGAACTTCTGTCCGAAGACACGGTCCGGCGCGGCGCACTTGACGGGCATCTGTACGTCAAAGGCTACGGCGATCCGTATTTGACGACGGAAATCCTTTTACGGGCCGTCTACCACCTGAAGGCATCGGGCCTAAGAGAAATCAAAGGCGATCTCGTCGCCGATGCGTCGTACCTGATCGATACGCCCAATGCGGAAACGAACGACCGCGCGTATTCCGCCGTCGGAGGAGCACTCGGGTTTAATTTCAATACGATCGCGATCAACGTCGAACCTGGCATTCGCCCGGGCGACACGGCCAAAGTTTATATCATTCCGCCGTCCAAACTGTTTACGCTGGACAATCGCGTCATGACGACTGATTCCGGCGGCGGCCACACGATCAGCAACGGCAACGTGGCGATTCGCTACGGTAAAAACGGAACGGCCGCGGTCGGGGCCTACGGCACGATCGGTAGTGATGAAAAAGGCGTGGTCATTTACAAACGTATCGAATCCCCGGAGATTTTTACGGCAACGGTCATTGCCGAGACGTTTGAACAATTTGGAATCAAGATCAGGGGACGGATTCGAACGGGACTCACGCCGCGTAAAGTCCGGACCGTCGCCGAGATAATTTCGTACGATCTGTCGGCGATCGTCGCCGGTGTCAATAAGTGGAGCAATAATTACGTGGCCGGACAATTGCTCATGATTCTGGGCGCAGAAGACGGCGGGGCGCCGGGCACCGATGCCAAAGGGATTGCAGCCGTGAAAAAGTTCTTATCGAAAGTCCCGATCGCGGAAAACGAAATCGTGATGGTCGACGGCGCCGGCCTTGACAGACGGAACCAAATGACGCCGGCGGCGCACGTACGACTGCTGGAATACATGTACCGGCATTTTCCGGACGCGGCGGAGTTTATGGCCTCGCTCAGCATCGGCGGCGTGGACGGAACGGAAAAAAAACGCTTCCTCAAAAGCGGCGGCCCGATCGGCACGAGCCGATTGAAAATCGGCTACCTTCACGGCGTGAGCGGACTGAGCGGATACGTCCAGGGCCGGTCGGGTGACGTGACCGCGTTTGCGATGTTCACCAACGGATTTCCGATCGACGAATATGAAAGCGTCAAACGCCTGGAAGACCGGGTCTGTCAACTCCTGGCGTCGCTCTGATGTCACGCGAGACGGGAAATCGCGGAGAGACCCTCGCGGAGTCGTTTCTCATCGAAAAGGGGTTTACCATCCTGCAGCGCGGTTATAAGTACCGTAACGGCGAAATCGATATCGTGGCACGGGACGGCGCATTTCTGGTCTTCGTCGAGGTCAAGACCGCCAATCTCGCGAGCGGGATGAAAATGGATTTTGGCGAACCCGAAAGCTGGCTGACACCGCGTAAACAGGCGTTCTTGAAACGCGCCGCCGAACATTATTTGTTTAAGCACGAGATCGTCGATACGGATTGCCGGTTCGACCTCGTGACGGTGCGGCTTCATGCCGATCGTGAAGACATTCGTCACTTTGCCAATGCGTTCTGGTAATCGCAAGAATCGGGTGGAAGGGCGGCCGTTGACGCCTTATGTTGAAGGCAAAAAAGGGAAAACGGCCATGGTGATGAGAGATTATCAGCTTGTCGAACGTGTCATCCATTATCTCGGCGATGCCTATCTCGAACGTCCCGATTTGAAAGCGATCAGCCGCCGTGCGGGGTTGAGCGAATATCATTTTCAGCGCGTGTTTACCCGCTGGGCCGGCGTCAGTCCCAAACGGTTTCTCCAATATTTGACGAAGGAACATGCAAAGCGGCTGCTCGACAGGTCCCACGATCTGCTAACGGTATCGTTCGAGTCCGGATTGTCCGGGCCGGGACGGCTGCACGATCTTTTTGTCAATTTCGAGGCGATGACGCCTGGCGATTACAAAGCGGGCGGCACCGGTCTCACCATTCGGTACGGCTTTCACCCTTCGCCGTTCGGCGAATGTTTTCTCGCCGCGACCGATCGGGGAGTTTGCGCGTTGCATTTCGTGATGTCGTCACGTTCCGCCGTCCTGAACGATTGTCGTTCACGATGGCACCACGCGGAATTTGTCGAAGATGCGAAGCGTACGTCGGCCTTCGTTCAACAGGTTTTCGATCGTTCCGGACGGATCCATCTCGATGTACGGGGGACCAATTTTCAAATCAAGGTGTGGGAAGCGTTGATCCGTATTCCGGAAGGAGCGGTCGCAACGTATTCCGATATCGCGAAGGCGATCGGTCATCCCGGCGCCCACCGGGCCGTCGGCACGGCGATCGGATGCAATCCGGTCGCGTACCTGATTCCGTGTCACCGCGTCATTCGGTCACTCGGCGTGTTCGGTAATTACCGCTGGGGCGAGGATCGCAAGAAGGCGATTTTAGGGTGGGAATTTGCGAAGAAGGGTGAGGATACTGCGGCAATTGTAGCTTAATTCTCTATTCCCAATCGCTCCAGCAAAAACGCATATTGAAACGCCTGTTCCTTCAACGCGTCGTAGCGTCCCGACGCGCCGCTGTGGCCTGCATCTAAATTGATTTTGAACAAAACGGGGTTTGTACCCGTTTTGTGCGTTCGGAGTTTCGCAACGTATTTCGCCGGCTCCCAGACCATCACCTGGCTGTCGTTGAGCGATGTCGTGACGAGGACCGACGGATAATTCTGACGCCGAATGTTGGTGTACGGACAGTAGCTTTTGATATAATCGTACTGGGCTTTGATCTTCGGATTGCCCCATTCGAGATATTCCCCAACCGTCAGCGGAAGCGTCTCATCGAGCATCGTATTGATCACGTCGACGAACGGTACCGCCAGATGCGCGGCGCAACAAATATCGGGGCGCATATTGATGACGGCGCCGATCAAAAGGCCGCCTGCACTGCCGCCCTGTATCGCGGTCCGGTTCGGTGACAAATACCCCGAACGATGCAAAAATTCCGCGCATGCAATAAAATCGGTGAAGGTATTGCGCTTGTTCATCATCTTTCCGTCGTCGTGCCATCGTTCGCCCATTTCGTCGCCGCCACGAATGTGGGCAATCGCAAAAACGACGCCCCTTTCCAGAAGACTGAGACGGCGAACGGAAAACGACGCCGTCATCCCGATACCGTATGAACCGTACCCATAGAGGAGCAACGGTGCGCTGCCGTCGAGCGGCGTGCCTTTTTTCATGACCAACGAAATCGGAATGTTTTGACCGTCCGACGCCGGTGCAAAAAGACGCCTCGATTCATATAACGACCGATCATAGTCGCCGAGCACTTCCGTTTCTTTGAGCAATCGCTGCTCCCCAGTCGTCATGTCGATTTCAAATACGGATTCCGGCGTCGTGTAGGACTGATACTTGAAGCGGTACGTCGCCGTGTCGAACTCCGGATTGTGATCGGAGAAAACACTGTAGACGGGTTCCGGGAAATGGACGGTTCGCATGGCGCCGGTCGTCAGATGCATAAAACGAAGCGACGTAAGCCCGGCTTCGTTTTCCGCCACGACAAGATGTTCCCGAAACAATTCGATGGCATCGAGTTTGACCGATTCACGGTGGGGTATCCGTTCGGTCCACGCGTTGAAATTTTTTGCCGTGTCGTCGACCGTCACCAGTTTAAAATTATTCGCGTTTTTATTGGTACGGATGTAAAACGATCGGCCGTGATGATCGATATAGTATTCGTGGCCTTCTTCGCGGGGCAACAGCAGCCGCAGAGGGGCGCGAGGTTCCGTCGAGGGAATGACGTGGTTTTCGGTGGTCTCCGAACTGGCCGAGGCCATGACGATAAATTGCCGGTCGCCCGTACGGTATACTCCGATGCGGTACCGCTCGTCGGATTCGGTATACAACAAGTCGTCCGTTCCGCCCAATTCTCGCCGGAACAATTGAAAGGGTCGTTTAGCGGCATCCTCGCGCGTGAAAAACAACGTGCGGCTATCGGATGCCCATGCCGCCGTGTTGACGCGGCCGAAGGGCTCGGGTAAATCCTTTCCGGTACGCAGGTCTTTGATGAACAGTTCGTACTCCCGAAATCCCGTCGTGTCGATCGAATACGCCAGCAGGCTTTCATCGTCGCTGACGGAAAATATTCCAAGCGAAAGGTACCCTTTGGCCATGGCATTGAGGTCGAGAAGGATCTGTTCGGGAGCATCGAGATCGCCTTTTTTACGGCAGTAGACCGGGTACTGAAGGCCTTCTTCCGTTCGCGTGTAATACCAGTGCGTGCCGAGCCGGTACGGAACGCTCAGGTCCGTCTGTTTGATTCTCGACAGGAATTCATGATAAAGTTTTTCCGTCAACGATTGAAGCGGACGCGTGACGGCTTCGGTGTACGCGTTTTCGGCTTTCAGATGTTCGATCACGCGGGGATCGTTTTTGTCGCGCATCCAGTGATACGGGTCGATCCGTACGTCGTCGTGAATTCGCGTCACGTGATCGATGACGGGCGCCGTCGGCGGCCGAACGGAAAGGTCGAGCATGCGGTTTTCTCCGGAAAATTACAGTCAATCTAATCATCAGTATGCTTTTGTCAAGACGGTGTCATTATCATTATTGAGGCAGTCCCCAAAAAATGCAGGTAGTTTTGAGCGAAGGCCTGATTTCATGGGCTCAGGCGGCGATTGTTGAGGGTGAAAAAGATTCTTTTTCGAGAGTTGAAGAACAAAAAAACTCCTTTTGTCGTACACGGATGTTGTAACCAATCCATAACGGAACAAAAGGAGCTGCAAAAAATACGGTGTACATCCTGCTCCGCTCAAGTGAACCCGCAATCTTGCTCAAGAGCAGTCAGGGCTGTAGCGCCGTGCTGCAGGAGAGGGAACGCGGTCAGTCCACGAAAGGCGATGATACCTAAAGCGCCTTTTGTTGTGTGAAAAGCTGACAGCTTTACCGAGGACGGCCTACCACCCCTTCGGGGTTCGCACTCTATTTGCACGTTCTTCGACTGAGCCCTGCTAAACTCTTCCAGATAGCGCAATCAAAATAATTTCACTAAGAGCCCTCAACGAGAGCGAGGCCTTGCTTTTTTGCGATCTAACGCGTTTTGATTTTCATCATACCGAAAAAATTCCGTGCGTAAGAGGAGCAAAGGGAGGGGGTGGTGAAAATTTTCGGGGGATTGCCTGGGTGTTATTCTTGACATCCCTACACATTGTTTTTGAGAACGTTGCCCGGCAAAAAATTGGCCCATTCCTTTTTATGGCAGTCTGGCTCTTGACGGGTTTCTCAGGGTTGCTAAATTAGCGGATTATTTTTACCCTCGTCATATTCATAAAGGACCTGACATGCTTGCTTTTGCACTGCTCTCATGGCTGATTGTTTTTTCTTCGATGGACCCCTCCGCTTACGATTCGGCCGCACAGGCGATCGTTCGTGAAGGGCTGACGCGGACGAAGGCGTTCGACTTGCTGCACGAGTTATGCACGACGATCGGGCACCGTTTAAGCGGTTCACCCGGCGCAGAAAAAGCCGTGGCGTGGTCGAAGCAGCAAATGGAATCGCTCGGACTGGACCGCGTGTGGCTGGAACCGGTTACGGTGCCGAAATGGGTGCGTGGGAAGACGGAAGAACTGGTGATCGTCGAACCGTCGTCGTTAAAGAAAGCGACGCTGCGAATCACCGCGCTCGGGGGCAGCGTCGGCGCGAAATCGTTGACGGCCGGGATCGTGGAGGTCAAGTCGTTCGACGAACTTACCGCGCTCGGCGATCAGGCCAGAGGGAAAATCGTTTTTTTCAATGTGCCATGGGAAGTGACTCAGTACCATCCCGGCTTTGCTTACGGAACGGGCGTGAAATATCGCGGTCTGGGCGCCATTGAGGGGGCACGGGTCGGAGCCGTGGCCGTGATTGTACGATCCATGTCCAGTGCGTACGACGACGTTCCCCACACGGGAGCGATGCGCCCGTACGACGATGCCCTGCCGAAAATTCCCGCCGCGGCGATCAGCCCGGTCAGTGCGGACAAACTCAGCCGGTTGATCCGTGAACAGGCTGGAATGAAATGTCGTTTGACGCTCGACTGCGAAACACAGGGCGAAGTCGAATCGGCGAATGTCATCGGTGAAATTCGCGGTACGGAAAAACCGGAAGAAGTCATCGTCGTGTCCGGACACCTCGACAGCTGGGACAAAGGCCAGGGTGCGCACGACGACGGAGCGGGTTGCATGCAATCGATCGAGGCGTTGCGGCTGATCAAGGCGGCCGGACTCAAGCCGAAGCGTACGATTCGTACGGTCCTTTTCATGAATGAAGAAAACGGCCTGCGCGGGGCAAAAGCCTACGCGGAAAAAGAGCGTCCCGGAGAAAAACACATTCTGGCGATCGAATCCGATGCCGGTGGATTTGCGCCGCGAGGTTTTGGCATCGACGCCGATTCCACCGTGGTACCGCGGCTGCAGCGCTGGGCTTCCGTGTTGCGCCTGATCGATGCCGACCGGGTCGCTCCGGGATGGGGAGGAGCCGATATTGGCGAATTGCGGAAAAAAGGCGTACCCTGCCTGGGCCTGAAGCCGGACCCGCAACGGTATTTCGACTACCATCACTCCGATCTTGATACGATCGATAAAGTGAACCCGCGCGAACTGGAACTCGGCGCGATCGCCATGGCGATTTTTTCCTACATCTTTGCGCAGGAAGGACTGGAATGATCGCGTGACGCGGTCGAGGCGGTGGGATTGACGTTTTAAACAAGTACGAGGAGAAGGCCATGCATCGATTCATCATTCTGTCGCTGCTGTTGATTGTCGGTTGCGGAAAGAAAACCGAGACCACTTCATCGGGTAAACTTCCGTCGGGAGACGTCGAGTTTACCGCGCCGACGGAGTGGATTGCGGAGCCGCCGTCCAATTCTTTCCGCAAAGCGCAGTTTCGTCTGCCGGGTTCACACGGTTTCGACGCGGAACTTGCCGTTTTCTTTTTTCCCGGCGCCGGCGGATCGGTGGAGGCAAACCTGAACCGATGGTACAATCAGTTCACGCAGCCGGACGGTGCGCAAACCCGGGATAAAGTCGAGAAGACGAGCGTGACGGCGAACGATCTGGATGTTACGGTCGTGTACGTGACGGGTACGTACAAGCGTCCGCTGCAGCCGATGGACATGGGCGGTCCGACGGAGGATATGCCGAATTATGCAATGAAGGCCGCCATTGTCGAGACGTCGAACGGTCCGTGGTTTTTCAAAGCCGTCGGTCCACAGGCAACGATCGATCGCTGGAAGGAATCATTTGACGCATTCGTGCAGACGTTTAAGATCAAGACAAACTAGCTCACGATCCCGGCTTGCCGAGGCCAGTCCATTATCTCCAAATCATAATAGAACACGCCCCTTCACGCCAATTCACGTGGCGCGGAGCTTCAAGTCCGCGCAGTACATCATTGGAGGGATCGAAGAAACATCGCAAAAAAATGCAGTGAGTGCCAATCGTTCTAACTACTGAGATCTGTGCAAAAATTTTGAGATAGCAAAAAGGGTCATTTTTTCCTCATTACCCGAAAGTGGGATTTAGGTTTCAGCCCGGCCGTGCTATGTTGAAAGTGCCCAGCGAATAGCGGGTACCGAACGGCCGGGTTGGAGGATATTGTGAATGGACTCGTGTGTGTGTCGCCTTTATCCTTCACCCGGTTTTGTTTTTATTGGTGATTTTGATGGTTCACGGGGAAACGTTGAGGGCGAAGATTGATGACAAACTGCGGTTGGCAAGCGGGGCCGACCTCATCGTTTGCCGGCGGAACGAGAATAGTTCTTGCAGGCGGTCAAATTTTTTAGTTTACCCATATTGTCCTCGATCAAAGCTTCTTTCTTTCCGTGGCTCCAGTTGTGGATTTGCCGTTCTCACCAGAATGTCACGTCGATTCGATTCGTGCTCATCAAGGTAAAATAAACTGGGTTCAGGTTTGTTGGGTGGTCACGTCGACTCCCGCTCGGTGACCCTTGAGTGTTTCGGTCATCTCGACTGCCGCTTGGTGATCGAAGAATTATTTTCCGTCCAGAATTTTTTTCAGCTCGTTGAGCTTGTTCAGCGCTTCGATGGGCGTGAGGGCGTTTAAATCGGTGTCGGACAATTCCTGTTTGATTTTCTCCACGATCGGGTCGCCGAACATGGTCAACTGAACGTTGGTCGAAGGCAGCGGAATATTTTTTTCTCGATGAGCGGACAAATCGTGCGATTCAAGATTGGCCATCACTTCGCGCGCACGTGCGATCACCGATGACGGCAATCCCGCGAGCTTGGCGACGTCGATGCCGAAACTCCGGTCGCATCCACCCGGAACGATCTTCCTTACAAAAATGATCTTATCCTGATAATGCCGAACCTGCATGTTGTAGTTTTTGATATTTGAAAAAAGGTTCTCGAGCTCGTTGAGTTCGTGATAATGGGTCGCAAACAGGGTTTTGGGGCGGATCCGGGGATGATGGTGCAGGTATTCGACGATCGCCCAGGCGATGGCAAGCCCGTCGAACGTGCTCGTCCCGCGGCCAATCTCGTCCAGCAGGATCAGTGAACGTTCGGTCGCGTTATTCAAAATATTGGCCGCCTCGTTCATCTCGACCAGAAACGTACTTTCACCCGACGTCAGATTGTCCGACGCGCCGACACGCGTAAAAATCCGGTCGACTATGCCGATCTCCGCACCGGACGCGGGAACGAAACTCCCGGCCTGCGCCATCAGTACGATCAAACCGACCTGCCGGAGATAACAACTTTTGCCGGCCATATTGGGGCCGGTGATGATGTGAATTTGGCTGCCTTCCGACATCGCCGTGTCGTTTGGAATAAAAGGATCGCCGGTTTTGAGCAGGCTTTCGACGACCGGATGCCGGCCCGCCGTAATATGCAGGTCGAATCCGTCGGTCACGACCGGTTTGACGTAACCGTGCGTGACGGCGGCTTCCGCTAGCGAATAAAAACAATCCAGTTCGGCAATGATTGCCGCGTTATCCTGGATCGCCATCGTTTGTCGCGCGACCGCCGTACGAAGCTCGTCAAACAATTTCTGCTCCAGCGTCAGAATTTTCTCTTCTGCCGTGAGAATTTTCTCCTCCAGCGTCTTCAACTCCGGTGTGATGTAGCGTTCCGAATTGACCAGCGTCTGCTTGCGCATGTAGTCGTCCGGAACTTTATCCTTATGCGCGTTCGTGACCTCCAGGTAATAGCCGAAAACGCTGTTGTATTGAACCTTGAGGGACGGAATTCCCGTCCGCAGGCGTTCGCGCTGCTGCAGGTCGGCAATCGTCTGTTTGCTGTTGCGCGCGATCGCCCGCAATTCGTCCAGTTCGCCGTTATATCCGTCGCGGATGACGTCGCCGTCCTTGATCTGGACCGTCGGTTCGTCGGCTAGACCGCGTTGCAGTTCGTCCGTCAGTTCGGTCAATGGAGTGAGTCGAACGGACAGGTTACGGATCGAAGGGCACTCGTTCCGGTCCAATAGCGTTTTCAACACCGGAATTTTTTCCAGTGACCGTTGCAGGGCTTTCAACTCGCGAGGGTTGATCCGGCCGGCACACGCTTTTGCGATCAGTCTTTCCAGATCGGCGATTTCCCCGAGATGCGCCGCGGCGGTCTCCGCCGTCTGCCGATGAGTTGTAAATTCCTCCACGGATGCCAGCCGCGTCCGAATGGAGTCGGGCCGTTTTAACGGACGGATCAACCACTGCCGCAGCAAACGACCGCCCATGGCCGTTCGGGTGTGGTCCAGAATGTCGATCAGTCCCTTTCCGGACGCCAATCCGAAGATGTCGAGGTTCCGCAACGTCACCGCGTCGAGAAAGACCGACTCGCTTTCATCGAGCCGCGAGAGGCGGTTGATCTGCGGAACGTCGTTGAGGTGCGTTTCTTTCAGGTAATGCACGGCCACACCCGCGGCTTCGATCGCGCCGGGCCAATCGTCGAGCCCGAAGCCTTTGAGCGAGTGGGTTTTGAAATGGGCGAGCAGGACGTCGCGGCCGTAATCGGTCGAAAACAGCCAGTCTTCACGGCGGGTCCAGACCGCCGTCCAGGCGGACGATGCGAGACGCAGCGGCAGCGATTGCGCGTGAGAAACGGGCACGACGATTTCCGCGGGGCGGTACGAATGAATCCGGTCGATCAACTCATTTTCTGAAAATTCGCCCGCACGAAATTCTCCCGTCGACGCGTCGATGACGGCAAAACCGAACCGATCATTTTTCGGAGAGACGACGGCCAGAAAATTATTGGACTTGTGATCGAGGATTTTATCCGACAGCGTCGTACCGGGCGTCACGATTTCGATGACGTCGCGCCGGACGATGCCTTTGGCCGTTTTGGGATCTTCGACCTGTTCGCAGACGGCGACGCGAAACCCCGCTCGGATCAGACGCGGCAGGTAGGTGTCGAGGCTGTGATGGGGAAAGCCGGCGAGCGCAACCTCCGAGGCTTTGCCGTTGGCCCGCTTCGTCAGCGTAATGCCGAGAATTTTGTGTACGGTACGTGCGTCCTCGTCGAACGTCTCGTAAAAATCGCCCATGCGGTACAGCAGGACCGTGTCGGGGTATTTCGACTTGATGTCGAAATATTGGCGCATGAGGGGAGTGGAATCTTTGGACATCGGGTATGGCTGTGTTACCGGTCAGTCGTGCCGTCGAAAGTAATACAAAATTTCCGGAGAATGCAACCGGTGCGGACCGCAAGATAAATATTGCGCCGAAGAACGTAGATTAAGTAGATTGCCGAAAGTAAAAAATCATGTTATCTATGGAGAACCGATGCGGACCCTGATCATCATTCTCGGTGGATTTGTGGTATGGGGAGTCTGTCTGGGGATCGTCAGGGCCTTTGGCCTTTCCTCAAAGGCGGCAACCGTAGTTTTCATTGCCATCTGGCTCGTCGTGGCGGCGGTCAATATGTGGCTGGGTGTATCGAGGGCCGGGTATAGCGTGGGAGAAGAGTTGCTGATCTTTCTCGTGATTTTTCTACTTCCCGCTGCGGTTGCCTTTTTTGTCCATTGGAAATTTTTATAGGGGTCGTGATGGGAAAGAACCGGCTTGAAACGTTTTTCGACGGCGTCATTGCCATCATCATCACGATCATGGTTCTGGAGATGAAAGTTCCCCACGGAGACCGGATTGAAACACTCATCCCGTTGATTCCGGTGCTGTCGAGTTACGTGCTGAGTTTTATTTACCTCGGCATTTACTGGAACAATCACCATCACATGATGCACACGTGCCGTAAGGTCACGGGTTCGATCCTGTGGGCAAATCTGCATTTGCTCTTCTGGTTGTCGCTGGTTCCGTTTACCACCGGATGGATGGGTGAAAATCAATTTGCAGTCGTGCCGTCGGCGATCTACGGGTTCGTTTTGTTGATGGCCGCGATCGCGTACTGGATTTTACAGCAACGTATCATTTCCTCCCAGGGCGAGGAATCCCTTTTGAAAAAGGCGATCGGAAACGATTGGAAGGGGAAACTGTCGCCCATTCTCTATATTGCGGCCATCTTTCTGTCCTTCTTGTCGCCGTGGCTTGCCATCGCCATTTTTGTGCTGGTTGCACTCATGTGGGTTATTCCGGACCGACGCATCGAACGCGTTCTCGGCGAGCAGGAATCGTAACGAACACTCGAAATTGTTGCTGCAACTGGGTTAGGGTCCGTGATTAAAACATTCACTTATCTGCTTTTCACAATCCACGGGTTTCTTGGGATCTGGGCGACGGTCGGATTTGTCGAATGGTTTTGGACGACACCTCCCTGCCTCGAATCAGCAATCCGCTTTTTCCCGGAGATATCCTGTTCATGCAGTGGACATTGACACTGACGTCGGCGGCAGTGTTTATTGCCGGCCACGTGGCCCGGTGGCATTACATGCCGGAGGCGATGGCGTGTGTCTATGCCGCAATGGCCGCCCTGTGCGCCGTAGAAACGTTCGGATTCATGCAACACGACATGCGTTTCATCGCCATGACGGCGGAATATCTGGCTTATGCGGGCATCCTTGTTTTTCTTTTTAATGTACGACCTGCAGTGACGTGAAAACCGGAGGTGAAATGTGTCTGAAGGATTGATCGTTCAGAAAGGCGACGTCATCGTTCGGAGAGACGTTGGCCATTCTTGGAGCGTCATCCGGATTCTCGACGTCGATCAATTTCCTGACGGCATCCGGGTCGCCCATTGTCTTCACTACGTATCGTCGAAAGAAAAACCCGATTTGGGATCGGTCAGAGCGCTGGCGGTGGCGGTCTATCACGCTCCTATCGATGCGGCGAGTTTCGAATCGGAGTGGGAGCGAATCGGCAACGAATCCCCGACCGTGGAAGAGATATCGGGATTTGCTCAATACCTGAAGATGCTGGATTTCGAGAAATATGCAGAAATAACCCATCAGGATGTCGACGAGATTATCGCGGAGGCTAATGCGGCTTACAAAAAAGCGTACGAGTGCGGCGAACAAAAAAACCATCAGGAAGCGATCGAGCATTATTCGCGGGCCATCGATCTGTTTCCGTTTTTTTTCGAGGCGATCGACAACCGGGCGTTCATTTACATGGATCTCGGGGACTATGAACGGGCGCTCGACGGCTTTGAAATGTCGCTCGACGTCAATCCCGACGGGTTTTCCGCGTTTTTTCGAGGGCGAGTGTCTGATGAAACTGGGTCGGTTTGAAGAAGCGGAAGAAGTGTTTAAAGAAGGGATGAACTGTTTCCGGAGAAAAAAGATTTGTGCGAAGAGTTTTATAAAAAGACTTTATTGCTAAAGGGAAGAAGATCGTGGGTCTAATCGGAATGACATCAACAATTCGAAAGGTCAACTGGCATCAGTGAAACGGCTCAATCCTTTCAGAGCCCCGCTCAGCGATTGACTTTCGACGCTTCTTTTGATAATTTCGCCTACCACTTGTTGTCATTCCTTAACCGAACACGGACTTTGCTTTCGCATGGCAGGAGAACGCATCTTACTGATCGACGACGAACCGGATAAGATTTTCATCTTCCGCACCATCCTTCAGCACAACGGCTTCGACGTCTCGACGGCGGAATCGGGCGAAGAGGGCGTCAAACGCATCATGACGGAGCGCCCCGATCTCGTCCTGCTCGACATCAATATGCCCGACGTCAACGGCCACGTCATTCGGCAAAAACTTAAAGAACGCCCGGCCACGCGCTACGTCCCGATCGTGATGTTCAGTAGCAGCGACCAGTTGTCCGACAAGCTGGAATCGCTGCGGAGCGGCGCCGACGATTACATCACCAAAAGCGTGGATCATCAGGAACTGGTCGCCCGGCTCGAGGCGCTCGTCCGCCGGTACAAGGACAATATCGGCGCCAACCCGCTGACGCGGCTGCCCGGTAACCACGCGATCGAAGATACGATCAACCGCCGGATCGACCAGAGCCGCAACGGCAAGACGCCATTCGCCGTCTGCTACGCCGACATGGACAACTTCAAAGCCTTCAACGACGTCTACGGCTTCCAAAAGGGCGACAAGGCCATCCAGAAAACGGCGGAGGTCATCGTCGATACGGTCGGACGATTGGGAACGCCTCACGATTTCGTCGGGCACGTCGGCGGTGACGATTTCGTTTTTGTCCTGTCCGATTATTCGACGATCGAAAACATCTGCCAGGAAATTCTCGATCGAGTGAACGCGGCGTATCCGTTGTTCTACTCCGACGACGACCGCGCACGCGGCTACATCATCACCAAAAATCGCAAAGACGAACTCGACCGATTTCCCCTGATGTCCCTTTCTATCGGTGTCGTGAGCAACGAGAACCGGGATCTGACCAGCGTCGGCCAGATCGTACAGATCGCGACGGAATTGAAAAAAGTTCTCAAAACGATGCCGGGCAGCAACTGCCGCGTCGATCGGAGATCGTAATGCGGTTGCTCGTGATTTCACTGCCGCTGTGGTGGATGACCTGCCTTCAGGCCGATCCTCGTTTCCATCAGACGGTTCCTGACGAACCGGCCGCTCCCGTCGTACATCCTGAAACAGCGTTGTATGACTCCGCCGTTGCATGGTTTCGGGCGAAACAATTTGTCCGGTGCGACACGACGTTCCGCGTTCTGCGGGATTCCTTTCCCCAAACGCCGGAAGGCGAGAAGGCCGCGTACATGCTGGGCTATCTGTATACCCATTTCGAAAATCCCGTGGTCAACTACACCACGGCGAAAGCGGAATTCAACCGCTTTTTGACCCTGTACCCGGCAAGCAGGTACGCCAGCGACTCGCGAAGCTGGATCCGGGCCATTGCGATCATGGACAGCCTTGAAAAACGCCCGACCGTGATTCGGGGGAGCAATACCGGCCTTATCGAAGAAAACCGCCGCCTCAAAGCCGAAATCGAAGAACTCAAACTGGTCATCGAACGGCTCGAACGGATCATCAAAAAGAATTAATCCACAGGGGACTCATGTTTAAAAAGATACTGATTGCCAATCGGGGTGAAATCGCTCTGCGCGTGATCCGGGCGTGCCGGGAACTTGGAGTCAAGACCGTGGCCGTCTATTCCGAGGCGGATGCCAATTCTCTCCACGTTCGTTTTGCCGACGAAGCGTTGTGCATCGGGCCGCCGCAGAGCGCGAAGAGTTATTTGAACATTCCACAGATCATGAGTGCGGCGGAAATCAGCGGCGCCGAAGCCATCCACCCCGGTTACGGATTTCTGTCGGAAAATGTGAAGTTTGCGGAAATCTGCGAATCGGTCGGAATCAAATTTATCGGTCCTTCATCCGATGCGATCCGCAAGATGGGCGACAAGGCCGTCGCGAAAGATACGATGAAACGCGCCGGGGTTCCGGTGGTACCGGGCAGCGACGGCATCGTGAAAGACATCAAGGACGCGCGGGAAATCATGAAAATGGCCGGGCTTCCCGTCATCGTGAAGGCGACGGCGGGCGGCGGCGGACGCGGCATGCGCATCGTGCGCGACGAAAGCGAATTCGATAACGCGTTCCAAACGGCCCGGGCGGAGGCCGAGTCGGCGTTCGGCAACCCCGACGTTTACATCGAGAAGTTTATAGAAAAGCCACGGCATATCGAAATCCAACTGATCGGCGATCAGCACGGCAATGTCTTCCACCTCGGCGAGCGGGATTGCTCGATGCAGCGGCGCCAACAAAAACTGATCGAAGAATCTCCTTCTCCGGCCGTCGACTCGGTCCTGCGTCAAAGAATCGGCGATGCCGCCGTCCGGGGAGCGAAAAGCGTCCACTACGAAGGGGCCGGCACGATCGAATTTCTCATGGACAAAGACAGCCATTTCTACTTTATGGAAATGAATACACGGATTCAGGTGGAACACTGCGTCACGGAAATGGTCTACGGCGTGGATCTCGTCAAGTGGCAGATCCGCGTGGCGGCCGGAGAACGCCTCCCGTTTTCGCAGGACCAGTTCAAACCCCGCGGTCACGCCATCGAATGCCGCATCAATGCCGAAGATCCGGACCACGGTTTTCGTCCGTCGGCAGGAAAGATTCATGCGTTTCATATTCCAAGCGGCTACGGCATTCGCGTCGACAGCCACGCGTACGCGGAGTATCAAATCCCACCTCATTACGATTCGATGATAGGCAAACTCATTGTTCACGGTGATACGCGGGAAGAAGCAATCGCAAAAATGTACGGCGCGTTGGACGAATTTATCATCGAAGGCGTGAAGACGACGATCCCCTTTCATAAAACGATGATGAAAAACCCCAACTTCATCAGCGGTGACATCGATACGAAGTTTGTCGAACGACTGCTGGGCCTCTAGAAGATTATTGAAAAAGTCTAATTCTGATCTTGGTTCAAAACCCGAAAAAATTGCTAAGCTGCCGGTTTAAGCGGGTAATTTTTCAAACCTGAATTTCTTGACATTTGAGGATAATTTCGTTTAGGTAAACTATGGTTCGGTTTATGACAGGTCTTAACCGACCGACCGTGTTTACTTATTTCTGGCTTCAATTTGCCATCGTCATCCTCTGGTTGGCGCCGCCTCTACCTCCAGACGATCACGCTGCCTTTCGCGTAAAAGCCGATGATCACGGCTCGACGGAACATCGATATCAGATCAAACGGCATGCCCCGACCGTCAAGAAACTTGTATTAGAGCCGTACCAAGTTTTATCCGGTGAGCGGTGGTTACGGTCGTGTCCTGCTCCCACGTTTCTTGTTCAAAGGACGGATTGGGCATTCGCTTTTTACTTCCATTTTTCTTCGATACCCCGCGCGCCTCCGATCACTCCCGTCTGAGTTGTGTCCGCACGTCGATGCGGCGTTCAGTCAGTCATCGGAGGTGTTATGAAACAGACAAATCTTCGCTCGCAGAGCGACGGCAAAGATGAAGGCATGTCGAAAAGCTTCATCGGCCTGGTCATCGTTATAGGGTCGGCAATCCTGCTTATCGTATTGAGGATGTCGGGCGTGGTGTGACGGTCGGCATCACAGCCAAACAAAAATAACCCGGAGTTCCATTTCTCCGGGTTATTTTCTTGGCCGCTCCGTGCCGTGGCCATCATAAAATTCATCGTTGTCCATGATCTTAAAAATCCTAATCATTCGTTCGATGACCGGCACTCGATCGTTGGTTTGAGACATTCTGATCCGACAGACCCTAATGGATACGATGAAATTTGATGCGCTGCTTTCCGCCCAACGAAAACACTTCCACGACGTCGTCCGTCACGCCGATACCCGAGAGCGGATCGAAAAACTGTCGCGAATGAAACGATGGATGATGATCCATCTGGATGACATCCGGCAGGCCCTGTATGACGATTTTCGAAAACCGGCTGCCGAGGTCGACGCTACGGAAACGAAGATCGTCGTATCGGAAATCGACCACACAATAGAAAATCTCCATTTTTGGAAAATGCCGGTCCGCGTGACCAAACCGCTGCTCTTGATTGGCACCCG
This sequence comes from uncultured Bacteroidota bacterium, assembly GCA_964478735.1. GTDB lineage: Bacteria > CLD3 > CLD3 > SB21 > SB21 > CAYZJB01. Next base: position 40,762 of record CAYZJB010000022.1, read on the forward strand.
GTCCGAAATTCGGTATGAACCGAAAGGCGTCGTTTTGATTCTGGCGCCGTGGAACTTTCCATTCCTTCTGACCGTCGGGCCGCTGGTTTCGGCCATTGCCGCCGGCAATTGTGTCGTCGTCAAACCGTCGGAACTTACCCCTCGTACGTCGTCATTGATCCATCGTATGATCGGCGAGTTATTTCCAGAGAACGAAGTTGCCGTTTGCGAAGGGGACGCGAGTGTTGCCGAGACATTGCTGGCCCTTCCCTTCGACCATATTTTTTTTACGGGCGGTACCGAGATCGGAAGGAAAGTCATGGTTGCTGCTGCGCACCATCTGACAAGCGTCACGCTGGAACTCGGCGGATGCAATCCCGTCATCGTGGACGAAACAGCGGATCTCAAGGATGCATCGGAAAAGCTGATCTGGGGCGACTTCATGAACAACGGCCAGTCCTGCGTTTCCCCCAATCACATTTTCGTCCACCGGTCGGTGCACGAAAAGTTCACCGCGGCCGTGCTCACGGCATACCGAAAAATGTACGGCAACGGCGAGGCCATCCGCAATCCCGATGTTGGCCGCGTGATCAACGGGCGGCATTTTCATCGCGTAGCGGCATTGATCGATCGTACTCTGGATACTGGCGCCCGCGTGCTGCTGAGTGGGGCACACGACCCCTCGCAATGTTTCATTCATCCGACAATATTGGACGACGTACCGTGGACAGCGCCGGCGGCAACGGAGGAAATCTTCGGCCCCGTCATGGCCGTACTGGTTTACGACAGGATCGACGACGTGATCGAACACCTGCGGTCGCAACCCCACCCGCTTTGCGTGTATATCTTTACGAAACGCCGGAAAAATGCGGACTATATCGTGGAGCGAACCGTCTCCGGCGTGGTCGGGATTAACGAAACGACCGTGCCGTTTTCCCATCCGGAACTGCCCTTCGGTGGCATCGGTTGGTCGGGATTTGGCCGGGCTCACGGCAAATCCGGCTTCGAGACATTCTCCAATCAGCGGTCGATTCTAAAACAACGCCGTGGCTGGACTACGATCAAGTTGTTGTATCCTCCGTACACACGCCGTGTTCGCCGCCTGATCGAATGGGCGATCAGGTATTTTTAGTCGTATCGGGAGATGAGATGAAAACCTTACTTGTCTTTACGACATTTTTTTGAGCAACAACCTCTTCGACGCAGAGTACTTACAATGAAAAAAAGGTTCATCCGGATTTAAAGTGGGTCAGCGTAACTCGTCCACTTGATCGAGTCTGATCCGAAAAACCATTGAATGCTTTGACGATCACTTTGTGCGCCGAACCCCTCCCGTCCCTCTCCTTGCTCTATCAGGGCATGTCGTCTATTGCTTGGGAAAGCCGGGTGCGATCGCAATGCAATTTTCCGTCCGGTCCGAACCAGAGTCTGGCGGCGTTTACATACAACATTACTTTAGAGGCGGCGGGGCGGAAAATGAGGGGTTGGATCTTAATTCTCTGACGTTCACCAACGGCGGCTTCGTTTATGAAGTGTACGACCATTACATAGCGGAATCGGATACGATGTTCGCGGGCGTGCGTATCACGAACCTGTCGTCTGACAAAAAAACGGACATTCCGACTGCGTCTCGGGCCATCGGGTCGCTTCCTCAAAAAAACGAGTGACTGTCAGACCAACCGCCGACGAATTTCCAACGCGATGTCTTCTATCGATCGATTGTCCGTCAAAACGTTGATAGGGGCGGCGCGGTACCCGCGAATTCTTTCCTTCATTAATTTGTCCAGATCATGTTGCAGCAATGGCCGTGTCGATGCGTCCGTGATTCGTTGTGCGGCCGTCTGTAACGACGTTTCAAGATAAATCAAATGACCGGCTGTACAGACATCCTGTAAAGTCTTTTCATCCATCAAACTTCCTCCGCCCAGTGCAATTACTTGGAGTTCAGACGATGTGCAGATTTCTTGTATCAGACACCGTTCGGCACGGCGGAATGGAATTTCTCCGTCCTCTGCAAAAATCCGCGACACCGGTTTGCCGAATTGCTTTTCCAGTTCGAAATCCGTGTCGATGAACGGAATGCCAAGGCTCTCGGCGAGGAACTTTCCGACGGTCGATTTTCCCGATGCCATGAATCCGCAGAGAAAAATCGGTTTCATCGGTGCCCCAAGGCGTTGACGACCATTGCCAGTACGATGATCAATCCACCCACGATCGCCCACGCACCCGGAATTTCGCCGGTGCCGAGAAACGTCCAGACGGGATTGCACACGGGCTCGAGCAAAGTGTAGATGGCAATTTCGACGCTGGAAATATGCCTCGCTCCTTTGGCAAAAAAAAGATAGCCAAAACCGAGTTGGAAAATTCCCAGAAACAGAAGTCCGGCGATGTCCCGCAGGGTCAAGTGAAGCGTCGTACCGGTCAGCGTTTGCCAGAAAGGCGGCAATTCCGCCGAAAAAGCAATGCCGATGACGATCAACAGTACGACAACGGTTATAATATTTCCCAAAACAAGATGACCCATACCTTTTAATTCCGACGCTTTGGAGTCACCGGATGAAACCTCTGCTTTTTCAGCGCGTTTGACGGAAATCTGCAATAAAGCAAATGCAACGCCCGACAGGATACCGATGATATTACCGATAAACGAAGCCGATTTTTCCTCTTCGACAAAAAACAGCGCCATACCTGCCAGACAAAAAGCTACGGTTGCAATTTCCGCGGCGCTGACTTTTTCACGGAAGAAGAAATACGAAATCAGGATGACGTAGACGGGCGCCGTATACTGTAGAAAAACGGCGTTGGCCGACGTCGTCAATTTGTTGGCCAGCACAAAAAGCGTGACCGTACCCATGTAAAAAAATGCCGTTCGCATGGCGCCAGAGGTCAGGATAACCGGCGTCCAGTGATGGCGCTGCCATATGATATATCCTCCCAGGAATAGTCCCGCTACCAAGGAACGGAAAAGGGCGATCTGAATTGCCGGCAAATTGACGATCTTGATCATCAGGCCCGCGCTGCTCCAAAATAAAGCAGCTAAGCATATCAAAAAGATACCTCTGAAGTACTGATTCATGGCAAAATGACAGTGCTTTGAGTCATGTTGACAGCAAAAATGCATGACTATTTAGCACTCTTTTGAAGTGAGTGCCAAAAGTATTTGACATTAAATGTTTGTTTTTATAATATTAGTGTCACTTGGCACTAATTTTGTTAAGCGTCGGCGCAGGGAAATTTTTATACATTAATCTCATATCCAAACACATTCATTACAAATCTCATATCCAAACACATTCATTACAATCTGGAGGACTCAATATGAAGCTCAAACCGTTAGGCGATCGTGTTATCGTCAAGAGCATGGAAGCAGAAGAAAAAACGGCCAGCGGAATCATCATTCCGGACACGGCCAAGGAAAAACCCCAGATCGGCGAAGTCGTCGCCGTCGGTCCAGGACGATTTGAAAAAGGCGAATACCAGAAAATGCACGTCAAAGCCGGCGACAAAGTTCTTTTTGGTAAATATTCCGGCACGGAAATCACGGTGGACAACGACAAATATCTGATCATGCACGAAACGGATATTCTGGCGATTCAAGGGTAGTCAACATAGTCGAATTCGAATTTAAATAACAGGAGAAACGCTATCATGGCAGCAAAAGAAATCACATTCGATGTCGATGCGCGTCAGAAACTCAAAAAGGGCGTCGACATTCTTGCCAATGCGGTCAAAGTGACCCTCGGTCCGCAGGGGCGTAACGTACTTATCGACAAAAAATTTGGAGCTCCGACGGTGACCAAGGACGGCGTGACCGTAGCCAAGGAAATCGAACTGGAAGAGCCGATCGAAAACATGGGCGCCCAGATGGTCCGTGAAGTGGCGTCCAAAACCAGCGACGTTGCCGGTGACGGTACAACCACGGCCACGGTTCTGGCCCAGGCGATCTACCGCGAAGGGCTCAAGAACGTGACGGCCGGCGCCAATCCGATGGAACTGAAAAAAGGTATCGATGCCGCGGTCAAAGTCGTCGTCGACGAATTGAAAAAAATGACGAAGAAGGTCGACAACAAAGAGCAGATCGCTCAGGTTGCCGCCATCTCGGCCAATAACGACATGGAGATCGGCAAACTGCTTGCCGAGGCGATGGAGAAGGTCGGAAAAGACGGCGTGATTACCGTTGAAGAGGCCAAAGGGTATGAAACCACGCTCGAGACCGTCGAAGGCATGCAGTTCGACCGCGGCTTCCTCTCGCCGTATTTCATCACCGATGCCGAAACGCAGGAAGCGATTCTTGAAGATCCGAAGATCCTGATTTACGACAAAAAAATCGGCGTCATGAAGGACCTGCTTCCGATCCTGGAAAAAACGGTGCAAATGGGCCGTCCCCTGCTGATCATTGCCGAGGACGTTGAAAACGAGGCGCTGGCCACGCTGGTGGTCAACAAACTGCGCGGTACGCTGCGCGTTGCCGCCGTCAAGGCGCCGGGTTTCGGCGATCGCCGGAAGGCCATGCTCGAAGACATCGCGGTCCTGACGGGCGGCGTCGTCATCAGCGAGGAAGCCGGATACAAACTCGAAAACGCAAAAGTCGACTACCTCGGATCGGCAAAGAAGGTGATCATCGATAAAGACAATACGACGATCGTGGAAGGCGCCGGTAAAAAAGAAATGATCAAAGGCCGGATCGAGCAGATCAAAGCGCAGATCGAAAAGACAACCAGCGATTATGACAAGGAAAAACTGCAGGAACGTCTGGCCAAGCTGGCCGGCGGTGTGGCGGTGATCCGGATTGGCGCGGCCTCGGAAGTTGAAATGAAGGAAAAGAAGGCCCGTGTCGAAGACGCGCTCCACGCGACACGCGCCGCGGTGGAAGAAGGCATCGTTGCCGGCGGCGGCATTGCGCTGATTCGCGCACAGGCCGCTCTTGAAAAAGGCAAAGGCGGAATCAACGATAAGATTCTCGACGGCGACACCGGCCTCGGCGTGGCGATCGTTCGCCGCGCGCTCGAAGAGCCGATGCGCCAGATCGTCGAGAACTGCGGCATCGAAGCGTCCGTCGTCGTCAATAAAGTCAAAGACGGCAAAGACGATTTCGGTTTCAATGCGCTGACGGAAGAGTACGGCAACCTGATCAAACAGGGCGTCATCGATCCGACCAAGGTCACGCGGACCGCGCTGGAACATGCCTCGTCCGTTGCCGGGCTGCTGCTCACGACGGAAGCGACCGTGTACGAGAAGAAAGAAGAAAAGAAAGCCATGCCTCCGATGCCGGGCGGCGGCGGTATGGGCGACATGTACTAGTCGTTCATCCGTTCTCCGGACGACAACGGTTCGGAGACATTCTTATACAAATCCCGTTCGGATTACCGGACGGGATTTTTTGTTAAGAGGAAATGAAAATAAAATGTCAATACCTCGATATGCCCAGACGAATTGCCGTACAAAACAACCAACTGATTCTCGCCGGTCATGTTTCATCTAACGCGGAAAGAAATCGTGCGGAGTTCCTTGCCGGGGTTTTACACGAACGTAGTGGCCATTGACAACCGGTGCGTCGTTATGCCACGCTGTTCCGTTAGGGCGTTGCGACCAAACGTCCTAACGAACGTCTTTTCATTGACAATTCCCCGCGCCCCATCTATTTTGCACGACTCATTTCAAAAGATCGTGCACGATGAGCATTCAATATGCGCTGGAAATTCTGGGGACATTTTTTTTTCAGCGCGACGGGCGCCCTTGCCGCGCGCCATCGCGATCAGGATTACATCGGCGTCGCGTTCATGGCCTTCATCACCGCGATCGGCGGTGGAAGTCTTCGAGACATTTTGCTGGGCAGTTATCCTCTTGTCTGGGTTAGCGATATCGCGGTGATCTACGCGATTGTTTCTGGTGTCGTGTTTACGATCGTCTTTCGCAATTGGCTCGCGCATTTCAGCCGCACGCTTCTGGTTTTCGACGCACTCGGCATCGCGTTGTTTACACTCGTCGGAACGGAAAAAGCCCTGCACGTGGGCGTTCGTCCTGAAATTGCCGCCATTATGGGAGTATTCAGCGCCGTCATGGGCGGGGTCATTCGCGATACCCTGGCCAACGAAACGCCCGTTATTTTTCAGAAAGTAGTTTATGTTACTCCCTGCCTGACCGGTGCCGTCGTCTATCTGGTACTGGATCGACTGGATGTGCCAAGAAATACGAACTTTGTCGTATCCGCCGTTTTTATTGCGAGCCTTCGTCTGTTTGCCGTCAAATTCAACTGGCGTTTACCAAGCTTTCGGTAATATATTGCCAAAACAATTCGGAATGGAACGCCACTAATAAATAGAGGAGAGGACATTTATGAAGCAGTATTTCATTTGGTTTACGCTGATGTGCAGTCTCGTCACCGCGATTCGCGCACAGCCGGGGTCATACGAAAGTCTGGGTGGTGGATGGAGCGAGATCGGCGGGATGGCATCGGTCGGCAACATGATGTACATCATCAGTAGCGGCACGTTGTATGCGACAACCGCTTCAGGTAAATACACCAGCCTGGGCGGCGGTTGGTCCGAAATGGGCGGTATGACGGCCATGGGACAAAAATTGTACGCCGTCAGTTCGGGCACACTGTACGAAACGTCGACGAACGGGAAATATTCGAGTCTTGGAGGAGGATGGACCGAAATGGGCGGCATGACGTCCAGTGGAAATTTGCTGTACATCATCAGCAACGGGACGCTGTACGAAACGTCGGCTGCCGGCAAATATAAAAGTCTAGGAGGCGGTTGGTCGAATATCGGCGGAATGGCTGCGCTCGGCGGAAAACTCTACATTGTATCCTCGGGCACGCTGTACGAAACGACAACGAGCGGCAAGTATTCGAATCTCGGCGGCGGATGGGATGACGTGGGAGGAATGGCGGCCGTCGGAGATAAACTGTACATCATAAGCGATGGAACGCTGTATGAAACCACGACGGCCGGTAAATATAAAAGCCTGGGCGGCGGCTGGTCGGACATCGGCGGGATGACCGTCGTAGACGGAGACCTTTATATAATAAGCAACGGTACGCTGTATCGTACGAAGGTTCGATAAAGGATCGCGAAACGACAAAACCGCGATGCAAGGGAAAAATTCACCTACGGAAAATCTCTGGCGGTGATCTACACCATGCTGCTCCGATGAATTTCTCAACGGAACAAGCACAGCCCAAATCCGTAGGAAATCGACGACAACGTCGACCTGTAAAGCCGTAACGGTTGGAGCGAAGGTCACGAGGCGTATTAACAAATTGGAATCCGTGCGCAATTCTCAAGCCCTGAATCGGCTGCCATTTGTATTGATCCCACCATTATCATGAAAAGAGGAAAGTCGCCTGAAAGCGAAAAGAATATATTTGAAACTCTCAAACAAGATTTTCGCGAAGGCGAACACGTTCAAACCGTACGCCGGGATTACCGGGACCTCCACGAATTCTACATTACGGACACCCAGCGCGAGCGGCTGAAACAAAAGAGCCTGCTGATCCGCCCCCTGTACATCGGTGCGTGGCTTCTGCGGGGAATGTTCTACCTGCTCTCACCGACACGGCGCCTGTTGCTTCTCGGGGGGGTCGTCGTGGCATTGACCGGGTTGACGTTCCGCATCGGCGACGTCTTTTTTCAGGACAATGGACTGATCGGCTTTACGCTGATTCTTTTCGTCCTCATTTTGGAACTCAAGGATAAAACGCTCGCACGCGAAGAACTGGAGTCCGGCCGGATCATTCAGCGTGCGCTGATGCCCGAAGCGTGCCCGACAGTGGCCGGATGGGACATTGCGTTCTACTACCGGCCCGCCCGGGAAGTCGGTGGAGACCTTGTGGATTGCCTTTCGCTGGACGGGTCCCGGTGCGGTTTTGTCATCGCCGACGTGGCGGGTAAAGGCCTGCGAGCGGCCCTCCTGGCAGCCAAACTGCAGGCCACGGTGCGGGCCATTGCAACCGACTATCGCGATCCGGGCCAGCTGTGCGCGAGGATCAATGCGATTTTTCATCGCGACAGCGTACGTAATATTTTCGCGTCGTTGCTGTACCTCGAGCTGACATCGGGCAGGCCGGGTATCTCTTATGTCAACGCAGGGCACCTGCCGCCGCTGGTTTTATCGTCGGATTCGGTCCGGGAATGGCCCAAAGGACAGACGGCGCTGGGACTCGTGCCGGACGCCGTGTATTCGAATTACACGATAGAACTGCGGCCCGGCGACGTTTTTTTTGCTTACACCGACGGTTTATCCGAAGCGGCGAATGAGAAAGGGCACCTGTACGGGACGGAACGGATCAAGGAAAACCTCCGGCGATGGCATCAGGTAAATGCAGCAGCGATCGTAGACAATTTTCGTATGGATGCACAGCGGTTTACCGGCGAAGCGTCGGTACGCGACGACTTATCCCTGCTGGTGATCAAACGATCTTCGTAGTGCTCACCACTTGAACCCCAATCCTGCCGAAATAAGAAAAGGCCGCCGAATATCGGGATCGATGCCGTAGTAAAAGGCCAGCGTGAGATTCGGAAGGAAGAACATTTTTAGAGCCGAACCCATTCCGACGTACGTTCGACCGGCGTTGATCGAGGCTCTTGCCGGAGTGAATTTTTCCATAAACCAGGCCCAGAGTCATCGTTACATTTTGCGGGTAGGTGACGTGTGCGCCCCACATGACCATGGTTCCGATAGAATCCTGACCGTGTGCGAATGAGAGTGTCCCCGTCAGAAGGGTCAGCAGGGTAATCGATTTCATTCGTTTTCCTTTACCATTTGAATCCGGTGCCTGCGGAAATGAAAAATCGCCTGCGGATGTTGCCGTCTGTGCAGTAATACAAACCGAGTTTCAAATTCGGCAGGAAATAGGAAAAATCGGAATTTGCGCCCACATACGTGCGGCCGGGAGCGACCGTCCACGGGTCACGCCATGTGCGAAGCACCGCCACTCCGAAGGAATATCCCAACCAGGCCGGGCGAAAATAGGTCCCGAATCCTACATATCCACGAATTCCCCCGAAACCGGTCTCGACTTCGATCATCGGTCCGTCAATGGCTTTCAGATTTCCGTCCGAGTGAATATTTCCGTGAATCAACCCGAGCGTCGCCGATACTTTTTGCGGGTTCGTCACGTGAGCGCCCCAGATAAAGGACGTCGATCGCTTTTGTTGAGCATGGAGTTCGTTCATTGTCATGGCGGCCGTAAGCATGAGCAGCAACATACGATACGCCATGCGGCTACCTCACCAGCGGCCGATATCCAACCGCGTAGATGCTTCCGCCGTAGGAAAATTTTTGATAAATCGACGCTTGTTCGATCGTGTTTTGTATCCGCCGTGCATCGTCTCCGCTAAAAAGTCTGCTGTTTTCGTCCGAGTTGGGTTCGTATAAACTGATGTCGCGGCGATAAATCGAGTCGAGCCGGACGTTTTCCAGCGGCCATATCGGCCAGGCCGATGTATCTCCGACGGAAGCTTTTTTGACATACAGCCGGACCGAGTCGGCTCGAAACAACTGACGCGCGTCCAGCATGATCCGGTCCAACTCGTGGCTAAATGCCTCCAGAGTGTCTGCAGCCGGGCTCTGCCGATACAAACCCAGACCTTTGACTTCAAGCGCTCGCGAATAAAAAACGAAACGTGTCGTTGGGGCGTCCTTCAGCGACAGATTGGACCGGCGTTCGGCAACCGTCGCCGAGTCGAGTTCATTGAACAACATGGCGAGGGAAACGGCATGATACAGATTCAAAAATTCGTCCCGGCTCAGGCGTTTGAAAACCAGTTGGCGTTTGTTATCGGCATATCGGTATCCGACCATGACACCGTTGGCATAGAGAGTGAAGCTTGGTGCGTTGAGTTCCGTTCCGATTATATCCGCCGCTCCACCGAAGGAGGATCTTTGGAAGATCCGGTCCCACGGCTGATGTACGGTCAGATAGGATGTTCCGGGCGACATGCACGACGCCAGGATGGACATCCACGCCAGTCTACACCCGCAGCGGCAGGAGATCCAGCAGTTGCGAAATATCTTCGATTTCATGGTCCGCTCCCGTCTCCACTGTATTGAACGCGTCGCCGTAACGTGCAAACACCGTCGTCATGCCGAGCTGCTTCGCGCCGACGACGTCTCGTTCCGCCCAGTCGCCGATCATCAGGGTTTCCTCGGCCCGGACACCCAGGCCGTCGAGGGCCTTCAGAAACGGCGCCGGATGGGGTTTTCGCTGAAAGGTATCTTCGTACGTCACCACAACGTCAAACGTATGGTGCAGTTTGAGATAACACAGTCGCAGCCACGCTTCGCGTGTGGGGGCATCGCTGACCACGGCCAGTTTGAATCCGCGTTTGGCCATCTCGATCAACGTCGAGGTCACGTGGGGGTACGTGACCAGCGCGGCCTCACGTGCCTGCCGGTAGGCAACGATACCCGCCGCGAGGATGCGATGATCGATTTTTCCGAACATGTTTTCCAGAAGGTCGTCGAAGACTTTTTGATATTCCATTCCCCGTTCATCGTAGATCGTCTGAATTCGCGAGATGATTTCCTGGTACGGCAGGCGCAATCCGGCATCGATCATCGCTTCGGCGGCGCTCCCGATGGCGCGCTGCTTCATCGTCATAAAGTCCACCAGCGTATTGTCCAGATCGAAAATGACGGCGCGGATCATGTCAGTGAATATCGTAAACTTTTTTGCGCATCGAAATGTTGACGGCGATGCCGACCAGCGTGAGATTCGTCCACAGGGCCGTTCCTCCGTAACTGATAAACGGCAGCGGAATTCCCGTCACCGGCATGATTCCGGATGTC